>JAVRBV020000140.1:0-103356 GCA_034531095.2 Nostoc sp. CreGUA01
GCTATTTCAGCAGCTACGCAAATATTTGCAGCTAGTTCTCCTTCCGTGGCTGATTTCTTTTAATGGGAGGTGTGGGAGGACGGGGAGGTAGGGAGGTGCGGAGGTAGGGAGGTGGGGAGGGAGGGGGGGGGGGGGGGAGGGGGGGGGGGGGGGGAGGGGGGAAGAGGGGAAGATGGGGAGAGGGGGAGATGGGGAGAAGGGGAGATGGGGGGATGAGGAAGAATAATAATCGTTTGCTTGCTTCCTTTACTCCCCTCCCTCCCCCTACCTCCCCACCTCCCTATCTCCCCACCTCCCTACCTCCCCACCTCCCCCTACCTCCCCACCCCCCTACCTCCCCATCTCCCTACCTCCCCATCCTCCCACACCTCCCACACCTCCCACACCTCCCACACTTCCTGCTTGCCCAATGCCCCATGCCCAATAACAAATGACAAAACGCATAATCGGCTTAACTGGAGGTATTGCTACAGGCAAAACCACTGTCACAAATTATTTAGCTAGCACTTATAATCTGCCGATTTTGGATGCAGATATTTATGCTAGAGAGGCAGTATCTTTAGATTCGCCTATTCTTGGTGCGATCGCTCAACGTTATGGGCAACAAATTTTACTACCAGATGGCAATCTCAACCGCCAAAAGCTAGGCGAAATTATTTTTAATCGTGAAGACGAACGCAACTGGGTAGAGAGTTTGATTCATCCTTATGTGCGCGGCCGCTTTCTGGAAGCAATTACTCAATCTTCCTCACAAACACTGGTATTAGTAGTCCCTCTGTTATTTGAGGCACAGATGACTGATTTGGTTACAGAAATTTGGGTAGTACATTGTTCTCAAGAACAACAACTACAAAGATTGATACAACGAAATCATTTGAATCAAGAACAAGCACAAGCTCGGATTAATAGTCAACTATCCATCCCAGAAAAAATGGCTCGTGCAGATATAGTTTTAGATAACTCTTCTAGCCTAGAAGTACTACTAAAACAGGTAGATATAGCCCTAAGGTTCCGAAGTGTAAACTAAAATGTATTTATCTTAAAAAAGAGACATATACTAAATTTATGAGACATAATATTTTGGTGAATAAATCTTAACAAATTCAGTGAAAAATCTCAAAATTTAGCCAATCTTTTGAAATAATTCGGTGATTTTACAGTTGAGACTGCGGTTAATACTACTGTAAATTTAAATAGATTAGTCAACAAATAGCCGCTATCATCTTTGGTGTTGTACTGGATGCTCAAGATTCAAAAAAATGAAGTAATCAATCAATAAGAATTAGTAGCTACAGAAAAGGACTTGTGAATATCAGATAGAGTTTGTTAAAAGTTAAACATTAATTACTCAGAGTTAAGTCTTAATAAAACTGAGCCATCAATTATTCAGTCATATTTAAATAAATATTTTAAACTGCCTTTTTTAATACAAAATATATGAATTTAAGTTTTAGTTTCTTCAATAAGTTAGTCCTGCTAACCTCTCCTCTAAAAGAATTAAAACAGCGCAAGAAAATACACGATTACAGCGAACAAGTCCTGGGAAGTGACTACATATTTGAGCGAGTTAATGAAGGAACAATCGGCTACATGACTGGAGTAGGCAACGGTATTAAAGCTAGCGATCGCATTATTTTACGACAAGGCAGTGAATCTTATCAATATCAAATTGAGGAAATTGATTACTACTCCTATCCATCTGATATGTGGATAGCTTTACTCAAGCAAGTACTTTAAAATTACCATCTCATATCATGTCCGGGTGAAGACTTATCATTAGGACTGACGCAAAGACACGGGGACGCGGAGAAATTTTAATAATAAGTGATTATCCGGACATTATATCAAATATGATAAATCTTGTGGGGTGGGCATCTTGCCCGCCCTTGTCTATCTTTATCTATTCCAAATTGATTAAAAAATGAGCTACTAAAGTATTCCTTTCGTAGGATAACAAATAAATATGCAACAGATTTGAGTTCTCTTTATCAAGATGCATCACTGAACCATCAACTGCTAAGTGATGATGATCTATCCACCGTTCTTGGGAATCGAGTAACACACTGAAGAAGGGACTGACATCTGGATGATTCTTGGTTAATTCCTCGTAGCTTTGATAAAACGGAGGTATCCCAATTCCCATTGGCATGTATAAGCCTTTAGGATACTCCTCTACAGGCAATTGAGGAAGCTTTTTGAGATTGACACCACTGATGAATAATCTATTTTGTTCGCCATTTTTAGTATCTGTGAATACTAATTCAATTTCCTGTAAATTTGACTCAACAGCAATGGGTTTAATATTCCTCAAAATCGCTTTTTCAAACTTGCCAATTCTCCAGTATTGATTTGCCCAAGGCTTATTTTGATCGTAGAATCCTGGCGGACGGAAACTAGCAAATTTGATTTCATTTTGAGGATCGTAAAAATCTCTCCAACTAGTGATATTAGTTGCTAAGGTAGTTCTCACTTTTCTAGCTTGCTCTCCTGCCACAATTATCTTTTCATCTAGTGGAAACTGAGCAGCTACTTCTTTTTGATCGATGATGTTTCTCAAAAGATCCGTTTTGACTACTGTGCCAACTGGATCTTGCCAATGTTCTAATCTCCACCAGTGCCGCCAATAAGAAATATTATTAATCTTTTCAAAAACATTTTTATAATGTCCCATTGGGAAGGTAAACCAGCTTTGATAATAAAGGTTTTTATTATTATCCTCTTTATTAAATAGCAAAATTTCCCAATATCCTGCATTTAAGCAATTATTAGCTAAAGCTACTTCAACGAGGTTTTGTTTTTCAAAACCATCTCCTCCAATAATTTCTATATTGGGGGAATTTGCCGGAAAGCTAATTTGTTGTCTATTCCATTCCCGATCTGTAAAAGCGATTACTTCTAAACCTGCATCTTTTTTCACCCATGCGGGTGCTTTAGGAACTAATAACTCTAAATCAATATTTTTAATAACTATTCGTGCTGTTTTATTGTCTGTTGGCTCCAGCACAAAATCAAAATGTGTATCATCTTTTTTAATAATTGTTAATTTTCTGTTGGCATATCTTTGAAAGTTTTTACCCAAGGGAGCAGGATTTATGGGATAATCCACGTTAGATAATTCTTTTAATTTCACAGTCATCTGATTGTCAAATTCATATCTGGATTTAAACCATAAACCACCCAATGCCAGCAAACCAAGACCTACAATTAGGGTAGTAAATAAAATTTGTTTCTTTGTAACTCCAAACCTTTTGCTGCCAAATAGGGAAAAGCCTGCATTTTTTTCTCTGTCTGAAGTATTTTCCATGAGACAAATTCCTCTACATGAGAAGCCTGATTAACAGCATACGATTCTGTGAAAATAATTTCTCATTTATCTGGGTGAAATTTACATAAATCAACAGTTAAAGGTGCGTTAGCCTATGGCATAACACACCCTAGAGGATTCGATAATTTAGAAATTCCCTGATTTTTGTTATGGGGATTTCACTGTTGCCTGTTCTCCGTTCCCTGTTCCCTGTTCCCTTTTAATAATTGTTATATTTCGCCACCAACGACTACATCTCGAATTCGCAGACTTGGGCCACCGCAGCCGACGGATAAACCGTTTTGTCCTCCCTTACCACAACCGCCAGATTCATCCCAATAAAAGTCATCACCAATTGCTTCAATATCAGCTAAAGTTTGGAATACGTTTCCCGAAAGTGTCACATCGCGCACAGGTTCAGCAATTTTGCCGTTTCTAATCATCCACGCTTCTCCAGCGCTGAAGGTGAACATTTCGCCGTTCGTCATTCCACCCAACCAATTGCGGGCATAAACTCCTTCTTTAATATCAGTGAATAAGTCTTTGACTGGTGTTTTACCGCGTTCAATCCAGGTGTTTGTCATCCGGACAATGGGGTTAAAGTGATAGTTGAGGCAGCGGGCATTACCCGTAGGCGTTTCGTCTAATTTGCCTGCGGTTTCACGAGAATGCAAGCGTCCGACTAAAACTCCATCTTTAATTAGTTGAGTGGTAGTGGCGGGGGTGCCTTCATCGTCGTAAAAATAACTACCGCGATGTCCTTCGGGGGCAGCACCATCAAAAATTTGCAGTTCTTCTGGGCCAAACCGCCGTCCAATGGTCATGACTTCCAGCAAATCGGGGTTTTCGTAAGCCATATCGGCTTCAGAAAGGTGTCCGAAGGCTTCGTGGACAAACAAACCAGTCAGGATTGGGTCAATCACTACGGTGTAGGTGTTGCCTTTGACTGATGGCAGAGATAAAGCCGCGATCGCTCTTTGAGCTGCACTTTGAACTTGTTCATCTAAATTCGTTAAATCTTCGTAGGCTTTGCGAGAACCAGTGGTTTCTCTGCCAGTTTGGACAGTTTCGCCGTTTTTGGCGGTGGCGGCAAAGCGCATTTCCATATCTACCCAAGATTGCTCAATGAAAGTGCCTTCGGAGGTGGCGATGATTACTCTTTGGGCGCTGTCTCCATAGCGCACCGAGGTAGTGGTAATTCGCCGATCGACGCTTTTGAGCAATTGTGTGTAGCGATCGCATAATTCTTTTTTCTGCCAAAGTGGAATTTTTCGCGGATCGGTGCCAACGATCGGCAGACTGCATACTACTTGCACCGGGTCAATGGGTGCGAGTAAAGTTTCTTCATCACCAACCATCCGCGCCGCTGCGATCGCTTCTTCGATCCGATCCTGAATTGTGGACAACTGGTTAAAGCAACTCAATCCCCATCCACCTTTATAACAAGCGCGAATATGTCCACCAATGGAGATGCCTTCACTCAGGGTTTCCACCTTGTCGCCACGCAACAAGATATCAGTCCCTTCTGCTTCTTCAAGGCGAATCATCAGATAATCTACACGCTCTGAGTAACGGGCAATGAGGTCAGAAAGCAAATTTTGTGCGTCAGCAAGTGTAGTCGGCATTTCCAGGTAATAATAATGACGAACTGCATTTATTCTGCAATTATTTGGGGCATTTTTACTAATGAATGTTGCGGTTCGCCCTCTGCGCGATCCAAATTCACTCTGCTTCGTTCTCCGTCACCTGACAATCTGCCAGTAACTCATCCAAACTGTCTGGAAATGTTCCTCGTTCAATCATCTTAGTAAACACTTGGTAGCAGTCATTCTTTGCGCCCTCTTTACGTGGAAACCCTAACCACAAAATTACAATGGCTTTCAATTGTTCTGTATCAAACGCTCGAAAAAATAACCGATACCGTTCTGGTAAGCCCATCTTTTTCACCCGTCCATAGCGTTTTAACGCCCCTGTCAAGGCAAAATGACTCGCAAATGGGTCAGAGGTAATCTTCGTCTCAATTGCAACAGTAATGGCAGCAAATAATTTTACTGTTGCATGGGTTTTATATGCACCCTCTGGTAATTGTTCCTGCAAACGGGAAACGCGTTCAAATAACTCTTGATACTGTCTGCAAAATAATTGCGGATGAAAGTAAACTTCCCAGCCATTACTCTTAAACTGCGCCATCTTCTGATGACTCATCGGCTAATTCTACATCTGCAATCAGTTTATGGGCAGCCTCAGACATTTCAGTTGTATAAGGTTGTAGAGTGTTGTTTTTCAGCGATTCTGTGATTGCAAAATCGAGAAATAGCCGCATTAATACTGAATCTTCTGCATCTTCATCATCATCTGATTGAGGCACAATCCGCAGAATTGCAGTATCCGGTGATAATACTTCTATCCAGCCATCTGCATTGGCAAACTGAGGATGTTCTCGATAAAACTCAGATGGGAGCCTAAAGCCTGCACTGTTACCAATTTTGGTACTACGAATGTTGTAAGAGTTGCTCATATTTAAGGTATGTACGTGGCGTACTTACATATTAACAATGGTTTAACAAAAGCATTGAAAACCCGATTCTATCAATTGCTGTATTCGTGTAGTGCTACTCCTTGTGAGGGTTTAGCAATGCTAAACCCCTACTCCCTGCTGGGAGCAAATAAGTTCAAAAATCAAAGTAGATTACTATATTAGATAAATAAAACTCTTCAATGAGAGTAACTAAAAGTTGTAATATAGCAGTTTGCTCTGGCGATCGCTCTTTACAAGCCATTAATTTCTCAACAGTTTCTAAAGCGCGATCGCATTATTCTTCAGTAGCGATCGCTTTAGGTTGAAACTCTACCATAAGTTGACTGTAAATAGTTTTATAAAAGCAGTACTCATAATCCTTTGCGATCGTCGGCGTTCCGTAATCCGAGGATTTTGGCACGTTATCCGCCGCAATCCGTATCATAACTTACCAACCAATTGTCAAGTTGATTTTTTGGTCTTCATGCCATCTTCTATAATTGATAAAATCTGCTCAACTAACTTAGGCATGACACTGTGACCGAATCAGGAAGCTACAAAGATACTGTAAACCTACCCAAGACTAACTTTGAGATGCGGGCAAACGCTATCAAGCGGGAGCCGGAAATCCAGAAATTTTGGGAAGATAATCAAATTTACCATCGCCTCTCTGAAAATAACCCCGGCGAATTATTTATACTGCACGATGGGCCTCCCTATGCCAATGGCTCACTCCATATCGGTCATGCCTTAAATAAAATTCTTAAAGATATTATTAATCGCTACCAACTGCTACAAGGGCGTAAAGTTCGCTACGTTCCTGGTTGGGATTGTCACGGATTGCCCATTGAGTTGAAAGTTCTGCAAAACATGAAGTCAGCAGAACGGCAAAACTTAACGCCTTTACAACTGCGACAAAAAGCCAAAGAATATGCCCTAGCTGCGGTAGATGACCAGCGCCAAAGTTTTAAAAGTTACGGTGTTTGGGGTGATTGGGATCATCCTTATCTGACGCTGAAGCCGGAATATGAAGCGGCGCAAATTGGCGTGTTTGGTCAGATGTTCTTAAAAGGCTACATCTATCGCGGTTTGAAGCCTGTTCACTGGAGTCCTAGTTCTAAGACTGCTTTGGCGGAGGCTGAGTTGGAATATCCGGAAGGTCACGTTTCCCGGAGTATTTATGCGGCGTTCCCTGTTACCAGTCTTGGGGAAGGGGTAAAATCATCGTTGGCGGAATATTTGCCGGATTTGGGTGTGGCTGTATGGACGACTACGCCTTGGACGATTCCGGGGAATTTGGCGGTGGCGGTGAATGGGGATTTGGATTATGCGGTGGTGGAAGTATCACGCAAAGACGCAAAGGCGCAAAGTAATTTTAAGTATTTGATTGTTGCTGCTGATTTAGTAGAACGTTTATCTACAACGCTGGATGTTGAGTTGACGGTAAAAACCACGCTTAAGGGGTGTGATTTAGAACATACAATTTATCGTCATCCTTTGTTTGACCGGGAGAGTCCGGTGGTTGTGGGTGGCGATTATATTACTACTGAGTCGGGTACTGGGTTGGTACATACTGCTCCCGGTCACGGTCAAGAAGACTACATTGTTGGTCAGCGTTATGGTTTGCCGATTCTTGCGCCGGTGGATGATAACGGGAATTTTACCCAAGAGGCGGGAGAGTTTGCTGGGTTGAATGTGCTGGGTGATGGAAATCAAGCGGTGATTGATGCGTTGGCGCGTAAAGGTTCTTTGTTGAAGGAAGAACCTTATCAGCATAAGTATCCTTATGATTGGCGGACGAAAAAGCCGACGATTTTCCGCGCCACTGAACAATGGTTTGCTTCGGTGGAGGGATTTAGAGAGGAAGCACTCAAGGCGATCGCCGCTGTAAAATGGATTCCAGCCCAAGGTGAAAATCGCATCACGCCAATGGTGGCGGAACGTTCTGATTGGTGTATCTCTCGTCAGCGTAGTTGGGGTGTACCCATTCCGGTTTTCTACGATGAAGCCACCGGGGAACCGTTGCTGAATGAGGAAATTATCAACCACGTCCAAGGAATTATCGCCGAAAAGGGTTCTGACGCTTGGTGGGAACTTCCAGTTGAAGAGTTATTACCAGCATCTTATCGTCAAAATGGCAAGTCTTACCGCAGAGGTACAGACACAATGGATGTATGGTTTGATTCTGGCTCATCTTGGGCAGCTGTAGCTAAACAACGTCCAGAGTTATGCTACCCCGTGAACATATACTTGGAAGGTTCCGACCAACATCGCGGTTGGTTCCAGTCAAGTTTGCTTACTAGTGTGGCGGTGAATGACTGTGCGCCTTACCAAACTGTCTTGACTCATGGCTTTGCTTTGGACGAACAAGGACGGAAAATGAGTAAGTCTGAAGGTAATGTCGTTGACCCAAATACAATCATTCAAGGCGGTAAAAATCAAAAAGTAGAACCTGCCTACGGTGCAGATGTCTTGAGATTGTGGGTATCATCGGTAGACTACTCCGGCGATGTCCGCATTGGGAAAAACATCATTAAGCAATTGAATGATGTTAGAGGTAAGATTCGCAATACAGCGCGGTTTTTGTTGGGTAGTCTCGATGATTTTGACCCAGAAACAGACGCAGTACCCTTTGAAGAATTGCCAGAACTTGATAAATACATGCTGCACCGCATCCTTGAGGTGTTTGAGGAAGTGACGGAAGCCTTTGAGAGTTTCCAATTCTTCCGCTTCTTCCAAACAGTGCAGAATTTCTGTGTGGTGGATTTATCCAACTTTTATTTAGACGTTGCCAAAGATAGATTGTACATCAGTGCAGTTGACGCTTTCCGCCGTCGCAGTTGTCAAACAGTGCTGAAGATCGCTTTAGAGAATTTAGCAAGAGCGATCGCTCCAGTATTATGCCACACCGCTGAGGATATCTGGCAATATCTCCCCTACCAAACACCTTATAAATCAGTGTTTGAATCCGGTTGGGTGCTAGTGGATGAAAAATGGCGCAATGAAGAATTAGCCAAAAATTGGGAAGTGCTGCGAAAACTCCGCACCGATGTTAACAAGGTATTAGAACAAGCCAGAATCGAAAAACTCATTGGTTCTTCCTTAGAAGCGAAAGCTTTAATTCACATCCCTGACAAACAGTTAGGTGATGCAATCAAAGCCTTTAACCCAGCTATCGGTAACGGTATTGACGAACTGCGGTATTTATTGCTGACTTCCCAAGTGGAATTATTAGATTCTGCTGAAGCACTGCAACAAGTAAAATATACCGCCCAGACAGAAGATTGGGTAATTGGTGTGGTGAATGCTGACGGGGAAAAATGCGATCGCTGTTGGAACTACTCCACCCACGTGGGAGAATCAGCAGAACATCCCCTAATTTGCGAAAGATGCGTTGCAGCTTTAGCTGGACAGTTTTAAGAGACTTCCAAAAAATAAATTATCCCAAATTATTTGTATATTTGTAGGGGCGCACAGCTGTGCGCCCCTACAGATGTGCGCCCCTACGATGGGATGTTTTTTAAACTGGAAGTCCCTAACAACCTCTGTACCTTTACGAATTATTTTGACTTGATTTTTGCTCGGAATTTTTCAAACGCGTTGCTTGACTTTTGCGGACACGTTCGCTTTTGCGAACAGCACCCGCCATTTCATATTCACGGCTGTCTTTACCGTATTTGAAAGCGACTCCAATCAGCATTTTCTCAATCAAATCATTTAAGTTTTTGTCTAATTCATCCATTTCAGTTCTAGAAGAATTAATCACCGCCAAAGCAGTATTATAAGCATCTATCTTGCTACGGTACTGCTCAATTAATTGTGTCACGTTTTGCAAGTTGCGAATATCCCCAAAATCCATACTGGGATCAATCGCTTTAAATCCCGCCAGTCTTAATTCAGCTTTTTCTAAAACGCGGTATGTACGTTTTTGACTAGCCATAATGTATCTCTTTTATTCCGCTTTAGAGCTAGTTTGCCTTACTAAAGCTGTATCTTAGTTCAGTAAAATCCTCATATTTAAGTGCCCAATATGATGTAAAATTCAGTATTTATCACAAAAATTATGCTTTTGTTGATGAAAACGATGCTTTTATTGATGAAACGCATGGTTTTGTTGATGAAAACGATGCTTTTGTTGATGAAAACGATGCTTTTGTTGATGAAAACGATGCTTTTGTTGATGAAACGCATGGTTTTATTGATGAAAACGATGCTTTTGTTGATGAAAACGATGCTTTTATTGATGAGACAGTTGCACCCAATACGGTTTAGTTAAGACACCAGACGCGATAAATCGCCGTCTCTACAAGAATCAACCTTTTGTAGAGACGGCGATTTATCGCGTCTTTTCTAATCACCAGGGCTAAAAATTACGGAATTTAGAACAAAGGCGGTGTGTTAATAATTTAGATAACATACACATAATCAAGGCAGGATATGATACTGGAAACTGCGGCGATCGCTGTTGGTACTATAATTGCCACCAAAGCCTTAGAAAAAACAACCGAAAAGGTAACAGAGTCTTTACTAGATAAGGCTGGCAAGTTTCTCGTCACCCTGAAAAAACAGTCTCCTCATACTGTAGCAGCGATCGAGAAAGCACCAGAACAAGCGATCGATTATCAAAAGGCTGTATTAGAGGTACAATCGGCTGCTAAAGCTAATCCGGAAGTGGCTCAAGCTGTAGAAGAATTGGCACAAGCAGCAAAAGCCGAACCAAATCCTAAATTAGCTGAAATTCTGGCTATGCCTAACCTGGAAAAATTAGCAGATAAAATTGGTCAGGTAGTAATGCCAGGTGGGACAGGAAATATTCAAAATATGTCTTTTTAATCTCAATTAATCTAAGAGACTTCCAAATAAAAAAAATATCCAATTCACTACTGTGGGGTGGGCGTCTCGCCCGCCCAGTCCAGAGGGCGGGCAAGATGCCCACCCTACAAAATTGAATAATTTAATTAGATATATTATCTATGCCTGAAGACTCTGGCAAGTTTGCCGACAAAGTTGGCGCTTTTGCCGCCCCTGGCGCTCAAGTCAACATTGGCACTCAAATTATTGAAGGGCAGAAACAGCTAACTCCCACAAAATCTATTCCTTATCGCGGTTCCGTCAACTTCGTCGGGCGAGAAACGGAACTGACAATGGTGCATGAAGACTTGCAGCGCGGATATTATGTAGCAATAGCGGGAATGGGTGGCGTAGGCAAAACTGAATTAGCTACCCAATACGCCAGACGATATCAACAAGATTATGGCGGAATTGCCTGGTTTAACGACAGAGAAACCAATCTCGCCGCCCAAGTTTTAGAGTTTTTCCGGTTGCAGTTTGGTTTGGAGATTCCCCAAAAATTAAGAAGAAAACTTTTAAGCCTTAAACAACAAGTCGCTTGGTATTGGTCTAAATATCCTAACTCTAAGTTGCCGATTTTAATCGTCTTTGATGACGTAACTGATTTAGACAACCTCCGCGAAGTCGTTCCCAGCGATAACCGCTTCCGAGTCTTAATTACTACTCGACTGCGGGATTTAGACCCACATTTTATTCAAGAGATCCCCTTAAATGTTCTCTTACCTCAAAAAGAACCAGGTAAAGCATTAGAACTATTAAAACGACTCTTGGGGAAAAAAGATAGGCGAGTTGAAAACGAAGGACAAGCCGCAACAGCAATATGTGAATGTCTGGAATATTTGCCCTTGGGGATAGAGTTAGTAGGAGGTTATTTAGTACGCGACCCGGACACATCTTTAGATATCATGTTCAGGCGATTGCAAGAACGTAAATTAGCAGAAGCAGCTTTACAAGACCGGAAAACTCTCAACTCAACTCAACTGGGAGTCAAAGCCGCTTTTGCTTTAACTTGGAAAAAACTCGACCCACTGACGCAACAACTAGGAATATTTTTAAGTTTATTTTCTCCTGCACTGATTCTTTGGGATTTGGTTATTTGGGTGGCGATAAGTAGAGGGGAAACAGAAAATCAGGAACAAAGACAGCTAACTTGGTCAGAAGATGAATTAAACGCAGCTAAAAACCAACTCTACAGGTGCAACTTGCTGCAACAGGTAGAAGAAAGAGAAAGATGTTATAAAATTCATTCCTTAGTGCGGTGGTTTTTGCAAGGGCAGTTAGCTGATGCTGGCGAGATGAAATCAGTGCTGGAAACAACCTTCACCATCGCCATGATAGCCTTTGGCCGAATCCTTCCAAATTCTCCCACTTCTAAGCAGATTGAAAGTATCAGAGATATCGTTCCCCATCTCGAAGACCTGGGTAAACGTATAATTGCAGAGATCAAGCAAGCAAAAGAGGCAGAGATAATTTCTCTAGCATCAGTTATCAATGATAAACTAATTTGGGTATTTCTAGGGGTAGGAAGATTTTACAAAGGACAAGGATTATATCAATTAGCAGAAATTTCTTGTAAGGATTGCGTAAATGTTTGCCAGTCTTTGTTTGCTAGCGACCATCCGGATGTAGCTTGTAGCTTGAACAATTTAGCTTTACTTTACAAAAGCCAAGGACGCTACAGCGATGCCGAACCTTTGTACATTGAAGCCCTGGCAATGAGAAAGCGCCTGTTTGCTGGCGACCACCCCAATGTGGCTACTAGCTTAAACAATTTAGCTTTGCTCTACAGAAGCCAAGGACGCTACAGCAAAGCCGAACCTCTTTTGATTGAAGCCCTAGCAATGAGAAAGCGCCTGTTTGCTGGCGACCATCCCAATGTAGCTTCTAGCTTGAACAATTTAGCTTCCCTCTACAATAACCAAGGATACTACAGCGAAGCCGAACCTCTCTTGATTGAAGCCCTGGCTATAACAAAGCGCTTGTTTGCTGGCGACCATCCGGATGTGGCTTCTACCTTGAACAATTTAGCTTTCTTCTACCATAGCCAAGGACGCTACAGCGAAACCGAGCCTCTGTACATTGAAGCCCTGGCAATGTGCGATCGCATTTTAGAAGTTAATCATCCTTTGACAGCGACAATTAAAGAAAATCTAACAATCCTGCAACAGCAGTTTACTCCCTGTGCTATCTTGACGCGTCGGTTAAATTATCTTGTGAGAATCTTGTTAGAAATAGTCCTTATACTCTCTTGCCTGCTGGGGGGGAGGTTCCTGCTGTGGGTATTAGCTATACAATTAACTATACACTTAATTCGTTATTGTATGAGACGATCGCACTTTTGAGGAAAGTTTGCAATCTAGTAGTTTAGAGCGATACTTTTGTTTCATCAACCAAGGTGCGTAAGCGTAGCCTGTCGTAGGCGATCGCCTTTTACAATTGGAGTATTAATTATATTTACGTCTATGAACTTTCCTCCCCAACTCCAACAAAAGATTGAAAAATGGGCAAGCAGTCAGGGAATTTCGACTGAGCAGTTTGTTTTGCAAGCCATTGCAGAAAAAATTGATACGCTGAGTCAACAAGTCATTGAAGAAGATACTCAACAAAATTCTGAGATAGCTAATGTACCGCCCCTTAACCTACCAAACATTTATCGAAAAGAAGGGATTTTAGTTGTAGAGGCAGAATTACCAGAAAACTTTGATGTTAATGCCTTTATAGATGAGTTGAGAGAAGAACGCATTCAGGATCAAATAACTTAATGAAAGTCTTGTTTGATACTTCTGTCTTAGTTCCAGCATTAATTGTCAATCACCCGCAACATTCTGTTTGCTTTTCCAAAATTCAAGCTGCAAAATCTGGGCAAATTCAAGGGTTTATCTCAACTCACAGTTTAGCTGAAACATATTCTGTCATCACACGTTTACCCATTCAGCCGCGTATTAGTCCCCAACAAGCTGAGATAATTATTGTAGATATGTCACAGTATTTAGAGAAAGTTCCACTGCTTTTCAATGACTATCAGGCTGCAATTGCTCAAATGGCAACCTTAAATCTTCCCGGTGGGGGTATTTTTGATGCTTTAATTGCTCAAGCTGCCTTAAAAGCAGAGGTAGACTCTCTGTTAACCCTCAATCCAAATCACTTTACTCGTTTGGGAAATGCCATTGCTCATATCGTGCAAGTCCCTGAGTAGATAATACGTAGATGCTTCTTAGGCTTGTCGTTAGGCGATCGCTGTTCAATCAATAAGGACTTTTGCAAGAGACTCCATGAGCTGCACTCACAAGGAGCAATGAAAATTTCTTTTCCCTAATCCCCACTCCCCACTCCCAACTCCCTATTTTCAAGGCAGGTCTAATACCTAATGGATTAGTTACCGATAGGTGGAGCCAGAGCTACACGCAAAATACCACCACCACCAACGCTATTTGAACTGTTATTATCAACAATAGAAAGTGCTTGAAATAGTCTCATCAATTCCTGATAGAACTTGCCACTTTTATCGTTCAAATTGTAGCCATAAATTTGACGAAACTCTTGATTAACTCCTTGTTCAACCGCAATGTCATGAGAGTCCCATGCTGAATCGTCAACTACATAAGCACCATAATCTTGTAGTGCATGAAAGATTTTTTTAGCTGCGGCTGTTTGCAAGTTGAGATTATATGTCCTTAATGTTGGCGCAATGGCTAATAAGGTTCCTTGCACAAGGGCAGGGTTTTTGCCACCATAAACTTGAGCTGCATAGTTATCAGCACGATTGGCAGGCCAACGATACCCAGGAATAGAATTTGTATAGTAAAGATATTTCTTAGCCCACAGCAGAACTTTTAATGCGTGGCGAATGGGTTGATTGTTGGTAAGTTCACCTTTACGAATAGAACCACCAATAGAAGAAAGACCAGAGCCAAAATGTGCGCCGCCTATTCCCTCTCCATAAATATTTATATCGGGATAGTAACGCCAACCATAGATTGAACCTCCTTTTTGGCAACGAGCCAAAGGTTCAAGCTGCACTAGAGTTTTACCATCTCGCATCAAAAAAGCTGAAGCATTGTTAGGTGTGTAGTATGGATATTGTGTGGCATCTGGAATAATTAATGTATCTGGTATCGGTAAATAAATGTTCATTGATTGAGTGCCTGTACAGCGTCCTTGACCCCAAGCACCAGGAGCATAAACTGGACGTAATGGATTGTTGGGATTAATTTTGTAAAAGTATTCTTCATCGATGCCAATATTCTGCGCCTTCTCAATATTCGCCCTGATGTAACGGGCATTTGAGCCAATAGGCATATTCCAAGGCGATTTAGATGAAAAAGGCCACAGAAACTTGTCTCGCGTCACGGTTTGACTGGAAGTAGGTGAATAGTGAAGACTAAGAGTCACTACAATACTGATGACAATAACAAGTAAACGTAGCTGCTGCCTAAGGTTGCTCAGAATTACAAAAATGCTCATCAGATCTAGTCTTTACTAATTTCATTGCAAAACAATCTAACCTTACTCCACGGCGAACGCATCTCTATATCCCATGCCCCATGCCCATTTTTACTCCTTCAGTGCATGACGATCGCTTTTAATTTGGATATGCTTTAAGAAGTATTAAAACTAGGCTTCTATTTTTCGGTATCCGTATCTGGGCAATTGTAATTATTAAACTGACAAGCTTGAGAAATATAATGATCAAATCCTTTTTTATTCCCTTAGCCCTTGTGATGAGCGCACTCGCTCTCCCTCAGAGTGCCTATGGTAACGAAGAAAACGTTCCAAATGCAACAGGCCGCAATGAAGCTCAAGCTTTATTGACTCAACCTGCCTCTATTAATACTAAATGGAGGAATTTTAGCGGACAGACTATTAATCTCAGACCAACTTCCCAATCTATTTCAGGAGTCCAAGACCAAGAATGTGCAAAAATAAACCCGCTGGAAATCCTCAATAACCCAGAGTCATTCTTCAAGGAATGTCCGCAGCTAACAAACGCCCGAAGAAATCAAAATTATGAGCCAGTTGAGTATTTCAAGGTTCCTAAACTCGACTCTGGCATTAAACTAACAGTTACTCAGTTTTAATAGAGAAAGTCTATTAAATAATCAATCACTAATTTTTGATAGTGTAATCTACTCCTAAATAAATTGAAAAAAATAGGGATAAAACTATTCCCTATTCCCTATTCCCTGGCCTCACCAAAGGACTTTTTCAGGAAGCCCTACTTACGCCCGCACAGCAAGCCGAACCGAATTAACCCGCGCTGATAACCGCGACGCATTAACCCCAGTGACAACGCCCCTTGGATGGTAGTCCAACCAGCGTTTAATAAACCCCAAAGCGCTTGGGGAGTAAATGCCGAATCAATTACCACATTCCAAAATGGAGCAACAGCCTCGGACCAGTCAGCAGTGCGGATATTGTTTAATGGTAGTTGACGGGCGATCGCTTCATACTCTGGCAAAGAAATTACATAAGGCAAACAATACACCCGATAAATATCCTGCAAGTGCTTTTCTTCATCCACAGTCAGTGGTAACTCATCAGTTGCGCGATGACACCAAGTCACCATAATCAACGTACCACCAGGCTTCAACACCCGATAGCACTCCTGCATAAACTTGGTTTTATCGGGCATATGTTCGCCACTTTCCAACGACCAAACCAAGTCAAAAGAATTATCAGCAAAAGGCATTGCTTGGGCATTGGCTACCTGGAATTTTGTTCTTTCACCCAAATTCGCCTCTAAGGCACGTTCCGTTGCTCTGGCGGCTTGTACCGGACTCAATGTAATCCCTGTGGCTTGAGCATGAAACTTTTGAGCCAAGTATAAAGAACTGCCGCCAATGCCACAACCTACATCCAAAATATTTTCAGCCGCCTCTACTCCCGCCCAAGTAAGTAATTCTTCAATTAAGTCAATTTGCGCTTGACGGCGGTCTTTTTTCTCACTACCATCAGCCCCATAGTAGCCGTGGTGCATATGTTCCCCCCAAATCTGTTCCCAAAGACCAGAGGAAGCATCGTAAAATTGTTGGATTCGCTGGTAAAGTGTTGCACTCATGAAAAAGCAGTCTCAAGATAAAGCATAGTTAAAAAAAACATATTCGTAGGCTACCATGTATGTTTTTAATAAAATAAGGGTATTTTTGCTGCCAGGGAAGTATCTTCCTGGGAGAAACATTGCAATTTTACCTTAACCAGCTATTCTTGCTCGAATTTATCCCAAAAATATCAAACAAGGCTGCAAATTCCAGCATGATAAAACCCGGATTAAATCTAACTTTCAAAAATTACAAATTACCAATTAATTATGACTGTTGCTCGGACAATTTGTTTGGGATTTTTGGCTGTGATTGCCATCGGCACTATCTTGCTGATGATGCCTTTCTCAACTACCAGCAGTACCTGGAATAACCTGATTGTGGCGCTATTCACTTCTACATCCGCAGTTTGCGTTACAGGTTTATCAGTAGTTGACCCTGGTACTTATTTTTCCTTTTGGGGTCAGTTGTTTATTGCCCTATTAGCTCAGATTGGCGGATTGGGTTACATGACAACCACCACATTTCTGATTTTGCTCATAGGACGTAAGTTTGATATGCGGCAAAAAATTGCAATTCAACAGGCTTTAGACCGACCAGGAATGAGTGGTAGCAGCCAAGTTATTCGCTCAATTATTGCCACAACATTGATTTTTGAAATTACTGGTATATTTCTACTTTTACCCGCTTTTGTTCCTGAATATGGTTGGAATAAAGGACTATGGTTGGCAATTTTTCATAGTATCAATGCTTGGAATAATGCTGGTTTTAGTTTGTTTAAAGATAACTTGATTGGTTATCAGTCATCTTTTTTGGTAGTCTTCACCGTCACAATGTTGATTATTTTCGGGGGAATTGGCTATCAAGTAATTTTAGAAATGTATATTTGGTTGCGCGATCGCCTTCTCAAAAAAACCACTGCCCAAGTATTTTCCCTAGATTTTAAAGTTGCCACCAGCACAACAATTATATTGTTAATTCTAGGAACAATTGCCTTTTTCTGCATAGAAATTAGAAATCCAGCAACATTTGGTTCATTAAATTTCCGCGACCAGATATTAGTAGCTTGGTTTCAATCAGTCACACCAAGAACTGCCGGCTTTAACACCATTGATATTAGTAAAATGACCACCGCAGGCTTATTTATCACAATTGCGCTGATGTTTATTGGTGCAAGCCCTGGTGGTACGGGAGGAGGTATGAAAACAACAACCCTCAGAGTCTTGACAAGCTGCACCAAAGCAATACTTCAGGGTAAAGAAGAAGTTTTATTGTATGAACGCAAGATAGCAATATCTTTAATTTTGAAAGCTGTCGGTGTGTTGGTGGGTTCAGTAGCGATGGTGATTTTAGCGACTATTTTAATTAGTCTCACAGATCCGACATTGGATTTTATTCAGATTTTGTTTGAAGTAGTATCAGCCTTTGCTACTGTCGGACTTTCCACAGGCATCACGGGAACTGTCTCCATAGCAGCCAAAGTAGTCTTAATTATCACTATGTATGTTGGACGAGTAGGTGTTTTACTGCTGATGTCCGCTGTACTAGGAGATCCACGGCCTACTAGAATTCATTATCCCGAAGAGAATTTACTTGTGGGATAGGTAGGGGGGATGAGGGGGATGAGGGGGATGAGGGGGATGAGGGGGATGAGGGAGATGGGGAGATGGGGAGATGGGGAGATGGGGAGAAAATTTTACTCCTAACTCCCAACTCCCAACTCCTAACTGCAAACTCTTAACTCCTAACTCCTAACTCCTAACTCCTGACCAAACTGATAAAATATACGATCTAAGGCAAAAATAAAATTTTTTAATTCAAGCGGGATAACCGTTTTTTGCCCTAAATACAGGGAGCCATTATAAGGATAACAACTGTGAATCTGTCATCGTTAGGTTTTTTTCGCAGTTTACGTAAAGATAACCACCAATTTGCAGTAATTGGGTTAGGTCGTTTTGGTAGATCTGTTTGTTCGACATTGCATAATTTCGGTTATCAAGTCCTGGCAACAGATATTGATGAAAAACGAGTTTCCCAAGCATTGACTGAGGAAATAGTTGGTCATGCTTTGCAACTAGACTCTACCGAACCGGCTGCACTCAGAGAAGCTGGAGTTTTTGAATTTGATACCGTAATTGTAGCGATCGGTAACTACGTTCAAGAAAGCATCATAACCACTTTAAATGTAAAAGAAGCTGGTGTACCCCATGTAGTTGCTAAAGCTTCTAGTGAAGTTCACTGTAAACTGTTACGGCGAGTAGGAGCAGATCATGTTGTTTTTCCTGAATACGAAGCGGGTTGTGCCCTAGCCCGTACACTCACCAAGCCATCAATTTTAGATCGGTTTGACCTCGACCCAGATAACAGTATTGTGGAGTTAATTGTGCCTGATGAATTTCACGGCAGAACAATCAGTGAACTTCAACTTCGCAACCGCTACGGTTTAAATTTGCTAGCGGTGAGTCAGGATGGTAAATTTCAAATTAATCCTGACCCCACCAAGCGTTTAGAACGTGGTTCAGCAATGGTAGTTATTGGGTGCAACAGAGATATCAATCGTTTGCCGATTTGAATTTAGGAGTTAGGAGTTACGAGTTGGGAGTTCGGAGTTTGGAGTTAGGAGTTGGGAGTTCGGAGTTTGGAGTAAAATTTTCTCCCCATCTCCCCATCTCCCCATCTCCCCATCTCCCTCATCCCCCTCATCTCCCCCACTCTGACTTCTTCACTGTCCGGAATTCGTTGAACTAGACTGCGGTTCAACTGAAACAGGTACATCACTGGAACTAGCGGGGGTTTGGGTGGGAGTTTCTGGTATGGGTGTTTGTTCTACCTTATTTGTAGATTCTGGAGTCTGGGAGGGAGTACCAGCTTGATTAGCTTGAGGTTGCTGTTGCTCTCTTTTCTGGGCAATTTGCTGCATTAATTGTTCAATTTTCTGGGCTTGTTCAATATTGCCTTGCTGGCGATATTCATTATGGGCACGTTTCAATGCTCCGTTGGCTTTTTTGATGTCGCCCTGATTATATAAAGTTACTCCTAAGTTATAGTAAGCTGAGGCATTTTTCGGATTTTGGCGAATGGCTTGCCGATAAACGGAAATTGCTTCAGCTGGTTGACCGTGAATTGCCAGCAAACTTGCCATGTTGTTGTAGGCTGCGGCATTTTTGGGATCTAGTTGTAAGGCTTGGCGATAAGTAGCGATCGCCATTTCTATATTTCCTTGTTGTTGCAAGGCGATCGCTAAGTTAAAATAAGTGCTGGCGTTACTGCTATCAAGATTAATTGCTTGCTGATATGCAGCGATCGCTTCTTGTAATTGTCCTTGTTCATACAATACCAAACCCAAGTTATACAAGGTTGTGGGGTTTGTCGGATTAATTACCAAGCTTTGGCGATAAGCAGTAATCGCTGCTTGTTTTTCTCCTTGTCGATGCAAGACTAATCCCAAGTTGTAATAAGCTTCACTAAAATTGGGATGGATTTTAATCGCCTCTGCATATTCTTGCACAGCCTCATCCAGGCGATTTTGCTGCAAAAAGATATTACCCAGATAGTTCCGTGCTGCACTCAAGCTAGAATCTTTCTGCAATGCTTGGCGAAAGGCGTATTCTGCACCCTGTAAATCGTTGCGATTAGAGCGCATGACTCCTTGTTGAAAAAAGCTTGCTGCTTCTAAGTCTTGAGAAATGGTGTTTTGTGCTAGCAGCTTGCTTCCTGGGTAATTAATAATTGTCGGTGTAGTTAAGACCAAAAGTGCAGAGGAAGCAAACAGAAGTCTGAACCAAGGTTTCTGCTGACTAGGACTTCTGTAAAATGCCACCTTCAAAAACCAACGTAACCACTGACAAAATTGAAATTCTTTAGACACTACTGGCATACCTATACTTATACTTGTATATACATAAGTCAGAGTACCCACCACAGCATAAAAAATTACAAATCAAAAATTAAGAATTTTTCACTCCCAGACAATTCGACTGTTGAGTTCATTAAACTAACTGCTCTTTTACTTTCACTCCATCTCTCTTGATAATATAGGCAGGAACACCAACAACAACACAGTTTGCAGGAACATCTTTGACTACAACTGCATTTGCTCCTACTTTTACACCATCGTTGATAGTTACTTTACCAATCACTTTTGCTCCAGAACTGATCGTGACATTGTTACCAATTGTTGGGCAATCAGTTTTACTGGTATAGCCTATAGTTACCTGCTGATTAATCCAGCAATTTTCCCCGATACTTTCTGCTGAAACTATAGTACTGAATCCATGTTGAATAAATAGACCAGCACCAATATTATCGCAGTACAAAAACAGGCTGGGACATTCTTTATAAAAGATTTTGAACGGCTGCATGAGAGCGAATCCCAGGAATCCTCCCTTTTTAATTCTGTAATAATAAAGATTTCTAAACTCTGGATATTTATAAAGCAAGTATAATAAATTTGCTAAATCAGAATTATTGAAATCAACTATTTTTGCCCATCGTCTTATATCTATGACGATTGTTTCTTTATTTGGAGTTACTAGAAACAATATCAACAATGGAGAAGTTAACACTCGTCCAATAGTTTTAGCTAATTTAATTATAAATTCACGCATAATTTTACTCGCATTTCCAACTACAATCTTGTCAAAAGAATAACAGTTATTTTTGTTGATAAAAGCTCTCAAGCTAACATCAAGCAGAATATCCTGAAACGGGAAGTTAAATTTTCGTTCTTTACGAAAATTTATAGCTTTTGATAACAATTAAAACTCCAGAAGCATTTCTAGAAAAATGGTAAATTAATCACAGCGTGCAGAAGATAATTTAAGCCAACAGTATTGCTCTTATCCTTGACTACGTGCTGTTACAGCTTCCGGTAAAATTAGCATGGCATCACCAAAGGAATAGAAACGATATCGAGAAGCGATCGCCTCATGATATATATTCAACAGCCTTTGTCTACCAATGAGGGCACTCACCAACATCAACAAACTAGAACGTGGCAGATGAAAGTTTGTAATTAAACCATCGACTACCCGCCATCGGTAACCAGGATAAATAAACAAGTTTGTCTTACCACAAAATGGTTCCAAATGACCAGATTGAGCCGCCCCTTCTAAAGCGCGTACTGCTGTTGTTCCCACAGCAATAATTCGACCGCCAGCTGCTTTAGTGGCGCGGATTTGCTCTACTGTGGTGGCAGGAACTTCAATCCATTCTTCATGCATTTGATGGGTGGTTACGTCCTCTACTTCCACAGGACGAAACGTACCTACACCGACATGTAGCGTTACAAAAGCTTGATTAATTTGGCGATCGCGTAACTTTTGTAATAATTCTGGGGTAAAGTGTAATCCTGCCGTAGGAGCTGCGATCGCTCCTGGTTTTTGGGCATAAACTGTTTGATACTGTTCATCACCAGCTTCCGAAGCAGTAATGTATGGCGGTAACGGTACTTCACCAAACACCTCTAACAGTTGCACCAAAGATTTTCCCTCTGGCACATCAAATTGCAACAAACGTCCTCCAGTCGCGGCGTCTGTTTCTAAAACCGTAGCCGTGAGGTAAGAAGAGGACACGGGGACGGGGAGACGCTCTGACACGGAGAAAGAAGAGACTGATGTACTCAGAGTAGGGTATGTAGGAGAGGAATTTTCCCTCTGCTCACTTCTGCCTTTTCCATTCCCCGCGTCAGAGCGTCCCTCTGTCTCCGCGTCCTCTTCCCTCGCTCCCCTCACATCAAAAAAAATCTTCGCTCCTCGTTTAAAGCGTTTTCCTGGCTTGACTAAAGCTAACCAACAGTTATGTTGCCTCTCTTCTAGCAGCAATACCTCGATTTGGGCACCAGTGGATTTATAACCATAAAGCCGCGCTGGAATAACTTTTGTATTATTCATTACTAACAGATCGCCAGACCGCAACAGTGTAGGTAAATCATGAAAAATGTGGTTTAAGGGCGCTGTTTCGATGCCTGTAGTGGGAGAATTAACCACCAATAACTGCGAACTATCTCTAGGAAATGCTGGGTTTTGGGCAATTAGTTCTGGAGGTAGTTCATAGTCATACCCGGCTACAGAACAATCTAACTCCAAATCTTTTGTTTGTGAAGTAAAGGTGTTGTTCAGATTAAATCGTGATATTTCTTGCTTCATTTATTAGTATTTATACTGCTTTAAAAAAATTGGTTTGAGCTTACGCTTATAAACAACTACATGACATCGCTACTCAATTTTATTTCCAGACCAGAATATAGATACTATTAAGTAACACGCAAAACTCAACATAAAAATTGGGTAAACCTCCCCATCTAAAAACGGGGGCTTTTACCCTACCGGGAACAAGCATAGATTTACGAATATAGATATGTAGGATTGGCTTTGATCCCAAGCACCAACAAACATGGAATACTTGTATTATTTGGCTAATGCCAGTCTAACTCTGAGAGTTGTTCAACACCTGCACGCTAGACCTCAGACGCCTGTTTCGTTCGTCACCGTAATTCATCAAATTGATGGCTGGGTGGTTAGGATCAAACTCAGAGGTCAAGTTTCGCCTCAAGAAGATGGTGACTTTCGGGCTTTTCTAAATGAATTAGGAATTAGCTACGAGCCACCAATGAGGGTACAAATGGCACTTTGGAGTTTGGAAGCAGGACAGTGCCCTGTGGATGTCATGCGTCGCTATCAGGTAGCGATCGTCTCTCATGGTAGCCCAGAGAGAGATGAAATTGAAGCTTTCCGGCAACAATTTGTCCGGGGCTTAGGCTACTGTCCAGAAACTTTGGCGTGATCCGATTTGGTTATCACTCTAGTACAAAATTATTGGTCATTGGTAATCAAAATATTTTATTTTATCCGTTACCGATTAACCATTGTCATTATCAATTAAACACTCGAAAGCTGCCAGAATGTATTCTTGCAGCCTAAACTCATATCCGGCTACTGATGAACTAGCGAGAGCTTCTTGAGTAGCTGTAACCCCAGTCATCTTTTTTGATATTTCCTGAGAGTGGACAATAGCAACATCAAATCGGCAGGGATAATCTGCTTTTTCAGGGTACTGGGCTAAAAACATTCCAGCTGTACGCGAAATTTTAGCTTGTTTTTGTGGGGTAATTGCGCTTCTTCCCCCTGCATCCCAACTGCCCGAACTGCGGGTTTTCACTTCAACAAATGCCAATATTGATTGAGCATGGGGCATTGGGCATTGGGCATTGGGCATTGGGAGTGCTAAAGACTGAATTAGGAATTTTGCCCTCTGCTCTTGTGCCCCTCTGCTCTCCTGCTCTTTGCTTCCTCCGGGATATTCGGCGATAATATCAATTTCTCCCCAGCGGCAAGAAAAGCGACGATGGAGAATTATCCAACCTGTAGATTGCAACCATTGGGCTACTAAGTCTTCTCCAAAGTGACCAGCTTTAAGATAATGAGATGGAGGAAGGTTAGTCATTGACTAAAAACATGATGAATTCCATGAATTCTAGGTTAAGCGATCGCATCACGGTTTCTCAGCTCAACTCATCCCATAATGAGTTGCAGCTGGAGCGTAAAAGATATTATTTGATTTGGGCAAGCATACTCAGCTTATTTCTTTGGGGAATAATTGGCATCACGGTTACCCTGGGTTTTGCTCCCGCAGCTTTGGCACTCGAATACAATAAAGAAATTTTGGTGGGGGCTGATTTTTCCGGACGTGATTTAAGAGACTCCAGCTTTACCAAAGCTAATCTTCGCCAGAGTAACTTCAGCCATACTAATTTAAGCGGTGTCAGTTTCTTTGCCGCAAATTTGGAGTCTGCAAATTTGGAAGGATCTGACTTGAGAAATGCCACTCTAGACTCAGCTCGCTTCATCAAAACAAATTTGACAAACGCAATTTTGGAGGGGGCGTTTGCTGCTAATACCAAGTTTGATGGCGCAATCATTGACGGAGCAGATTTTACCGATGTGTTGCTGCGTCCAGATGAACAAAAAAAATTGTGCAAAGCCGCAAAAGGAACTAACCCAATTACCGGACGAGATACGCGTGACACGTTGTATTGTCCGTAGGGAGTAGGGATGAGGGAGATGAGGGAGATGAGGGGGATGAGGGAGATGAGGGAGATGAGGGAGATGAGGGAGATGAGGGAGATGAGGGAGATGAGGGAGATGAGGGAGATGAGGGAGAAAAAACTCTCTAACTCTTAACTTCTAACTCCTCACTCTTGACTCCTCAGGGACTTCCAAAAAATAAATTGTTCCAAATTATTTGTACATTTGTAGGGGCGCACAGCTGTGCGCCCCTACGATGGGACATTTTTTTTATTGGAAGTCCCTCACTCCTCACTCCTAACTCCACACTTCCCTACCAACCACGAGCGCCAATTTTTTCACAGACAAATTGCATTCCTTTGCCTGGTGAAGAATCTGCGACAAAAGGTATTTCTCCTGTTTCTTTATCCTCTTGGAGTAACTCTCCCTGTGAACCGTAAATTGCTATGCGATTGAGAAAAAGCCGCGATTCTGTACACGAGGCATTGAATGTAGTCTCGAAGATGCCTTCTCCATACATGCCGTAAAGTTTGTATGTTGTGCCCTTAATAGTTTTTGTGTCCAGGGCTATGCTATTTCCTAATTTATCGTGCCCTACAGTAACATATCTTTGTGCATCTTCGGCGATCGCTACGCCAACACTTTCGGCGAACGCAGCGCCACTGTTTAATAAAATAGCGATCGCTCCCACAATACCGCCTATCTTAATAGACATAAACTTTAAAAATATAAGATTTCATCTATTTCTAGCCGCAATCCCAAGGATTTTGGCACTGTACAAGCACTGAAATCCAGATATAGCAAGGTGTTATAATATTTCCTAATACCTTGTGGGAAGCCTATATGAGCAAAAGCTGACCACAAACTTCAACTAGCTTTTGAGTATAAGGTAAATTAATACTTCATCTTCGGCGATGTCTACGATGGGCTACGCCTACGCATCTGTGTTCAAATGGGAACTACAAGAAAATAAGCTAATACCATGCTTTGGTATGAAGCAAAGAAACGTAATACCCAAAAATTGTGATGCAACTTCGCTACTGCACACTTTATTACCGAAGGTTATAGAATTTCATCCACCAAAACTGTGCCACCCTCACAAAAATCTATACTCAGATGATAATCTTCAAGCAGTGCAGTTCCAATCAGCGGGCGACGACCCATTGCTAGCGCTGCAATATTACGCTCCACACCATTCCATACAATTGTTGCTAAATAAACATCGGTTTCCATAGTGGAATTGTTAGCGAGGTTTGCATTGATATCGAAGCTCCAGTTGAAGGTGATTTGGTCACTTCTGATTGAGATGGAACTGTTTTCTGAAAACGTTTCTTGGTCATAACTAATTTTCATAGCGTCGCTTTCTTCAAAAATAACCCTTAATCAATCAGGCTATTCAATCCCCGTTTTTTAACTAAGTGCAACAGCTTAAGAGCAGTGCCACTGGGACGCTTCTGACCGATTTCCCACTTTTGAACCGTTGATAGACTTGTATTCAAAATCGCAGCAAACACTGCCTGACTGACATGAGATGATTCACGTATTTCCTTAATTTGCTTAGGTTCTAGCGGTTCAATTGGAGACAAACACAGACTGTCGAATTCCCGCAATGTAGTTTGATCCATCAGTCCAGCCTTGTGCAGCCCCGTAGCCGTTTCGTGAACGGCTTCAAGAATCGCTGATTTCTTCTTCGCCATTGCAAATTACCTCCATCAATTCATCTTCCAGCTTGGCTTTATCGAGATCCTGTAGCGTGTAAGACAACAGCACCGATGCCAGCTTTTTTAATGCTTCTTCTTCTTTTTTGTTAATGTTACTGCGCTGGTTTTTCGGGAAGCCGAAAACAAAAAACCAGCAATCTCCCTTGTTGCTAGCCACCAAGGTACGAAAGCCACCACGCTTACCTTGTCCAGAACGGGCAATCCGCTTTTTTAACAGTCCGCCTCCTAGATCGGCTTCGTAAAGTCCTGCCATCATTTCGTTTACAGCGGTGCAGAGGCTAAGGTCGTTTAAACCTTCTTTGCGTACCCAACGGTCAAACCATCGGGTTTTGTAGATTATCATGCTATGGTCATTACCTTCGCTTATTATATAGTACTAAGTGCTATGCTTGGCAATAGACCATAAAAGTCAAAAAACTTGAACAAAGACCGATCGCAACATTAAGCAGAAACTAGCTAATCGCACTCCACCTGATACAAGGGTAAAACTTTAGTTATCCAAATTTATTTAACGCTCCTAAACCACTCAGTAATCCCCTGAGCGATCGCATTTGCTAATTTTTTTTGTTCCTCTGGGTTCACCACCCACTCAAATTCCTCAGGATTGCTCATAAAACCCAATTCCAACAATACCGATGGCGCGGCGTGAGGACGTGTCAGCGCTAGGTTATTCCAAAACACACCATAGGAAGGTCTGTTTAACTCTTTAACTAGATATTTCTGCATAAACACAGCTAAGTTATGAGCTTGGGGGTGATACCAGAAGGTGCCGATACCCTGAGTGTTTTCAGCATCGCCATTATCTGGTAAAGAATTGTAATGTACCGAAAAAGCGATCGCTGGTTCTTCCCTACTAATAATTGCTTGACGTTCTACTAAAGAAACTTCCTTGTCGTCCTCCCGCGTCATCACCACCGTCGCCCCTCGCTTCACCAACTCATCCCGTAACAACTTTGATACCACCAAATTGACATCTTTTTCTAAATATCCAGTTGGCCCACTGGCACCAGATTCTTTACCTCCATGCCCTGGATCTAGTACAATCTTGAGATTAGCTAAAGGCTTTCGTCTTGTGTTCCCAATTTTAGGCGGATGGCGCAAAGCCAAAACCAGGGTTGTACCGTCGTATCTCAGCTTATATCCCCACTGTTGAGCTTTTTTGAGGTTAAAGGTGTATTTTACTCGTTCTGGTGTCTCCTGTTGCCAATCTAGGCGAGAAATTAGGGGATTATCGTCCAGGCGAATAATGTCCGTTTGGGCAGTAGTATTGTAGAGAGTGAGAGTAAAAGCGCGATCGCTCTGTTGTACGCTCACAGGTACGGGGACTTGTAAGGGGAAAACCATCTCTGTCGCACCAGGGACTTGACGGTATCCGACACTGCGAATTATTGTTTGTGGCGGAACTGCACCGGGTAAAGTGCGGGTTTCCTGACTATTAATCCAAGCTCCATAGTCTAGGCGCAACCATTCACCTTCCTTACCTGTAACCGTTGCTCGTGTGCCTTTGGGCAGTGGTGTGAGTCGAGAATAATCGGTACTAGGGCCAGTGCGTGCTACACCTGCGTCTACCGTTACCTGGGCAACTGGTAAGTTTGCTTTTGGGAGGATTTTAACTTTACCAGATCCTGGTTGAGTTATCGTCTTGCCATTGAGCGTCAGTTTAAATTGAGGTTGTCCCAAATCTACCTCTTGACTTGAGTCTGGAACCACAGCACCAGAGATGATGTTGTTGCCGTAAATCAGGCTGAAGGAATCAGGATCGGGTTGTTGCAGTGTAGTGCAACCCTCATACTTACCTACGCTAGACTGGCCATGTGGCTGATTTTGTCCCGTCAAAGCTGCCAAATTACTTGGTAGTTGAGCTTGCTGGGGTTGGGGCAAAAGGGTAACAGTTTGATTAGCCAGCTGGACAGATACACTGGCGTTAGGGGGTGCGATCGCGCTAAAACAAATAAGTTCTCCCGGTAGTCTGGCAATGTCAGCAGCCGGAGTCAGGGAATCTTTTGCAAAGGCCAACCCCTGTGGAAGTTCAGGCATAGTGGCAACCCTTGTCACCTTAATCTGGAGTTCTTGATTGCGGTGACGCACAGTAAACAGATTCTCTCCCAACTGCAAGGGTAAACTTGGAGAAAAATGACCAGCTTTGCTGCGGGTAATTGGCTTACCATTGATCGAAACTTGTCCATCGGGAGGTGCTGTGCCCAGAAAAAAGATTTTTTGGGCACTTGTTTGGTAGTTTGTCCGGGGAAAAACTACTACGAGAGATGGCTGTGCCAAGGCTACGGAGGAGGTGAGAATACAGCCTAATATTACTAATCCTGAGAGGTTTTTCACAAGCTCGATCGCGGAAGTTTGACCCTGCCAATTTTAGATTTTAGATTTTAGATTTTAGGTTAAAAATTATTTCGGTTCGTGCCTCGTCCTAGCTGGGCAGAACAAATCCAAAATCCAAAATCCTAGAGCCACTATCCAAAAAGGTCTCTTTGAATCCAAAATTGGCAATCCAAAATCCAAAATTGTTTGACCACAGTCACTATGGCACAATGACGGGATGTATTTTTAGAAGTTGTTAGAAATTCAAACTACTATGACTAAGTTTATCTTTGTAACTGGAGGCGTAGTCTCCAGTATTGGCAAAGGCATTGTAGCAGCAAGTCTGGGGCGTTTGCTCAAGTCGCGGGAATATTCGGTATCGATTCTCAAACTCGACCCTTATATCAATATAGATCCTGGGACGATGAGTCCGTTTCAGCATGGGGAGGTGTTCGTTACCCAGGATGGCGCCGAGACTGATTTGGACTTGGGACATTACGAACGCTTCACCGATACTTCCATGTCCCGATTAAACAGCGTCACTACTGGCTCGATTTACCAAGCAGTCATCAATAAAGAACGGCGCGGAGACTATGAAGGTGGCACTGTACAGGTGATTCCCCACATCACCAATGAAATTAAAGAGCGAATTCTGCGAGTTGCCAAAAGTACAAATCCATCTGTAGTGATTACAGAAATTGGCGGTACCGTGGGTGATATTGAATCGCTGCCGTTTTTGGAAGCAATTCGCCAGTTCCGCAAAGAAGTGGGACGCCAGAATGTCTTGTACATGCACGTGACGCTAGTACCGTGGATTGCTTCTGCGGGTGAGATGAAAACCAAGCCAACACAGCATTCAGTCAAAGAACTGAGATCTATTGGCATTCAACCAGATATTTTAGTTTGTCGGAGCGATCGCCCACTACCCACAAAATTAAAACAAAAATTGTCGGGATTTTGTGATGTCCCAGAAGAATGTGTCATCACCTCCCAAGATGCCAAAAGTATCTATGAAGTACCGCTGAATCTAGAGTGGGAAGGAATGGCAGAACAAGTCCTAGACTTGCTGCAAATGGAACAGCGCACACCAGATTTAACTCAATGGCAAACCCTGGTAAAACGCTTACATAGTCCCAAACACGAAGTAGAAATTGCCATTGTCGGTAAATATGTGCAGTTAAGTGATGCTTATTTATCTGTAGTCGAAGCACTCAATCATGCTGCAATCTCCACCTATGGCAAACTCCGCCTGCGTTGGGTGAACTCAGAAATTTTAGAAACTGAACCAGCCCAAACCCACCTCCAAGGCGTTGACGGCATAGTTGTCCCAGGAGGCTTTGGACTCCGAGGAGTGGATGGCAAAATAGCCGCCATCAAATATGCACGGAATCGCCAAATCCCCTTCTTGGGTTTATGCCTGGGAATGCAATGTTCTGTAATTGAATGGGCGAGGAACGTCGGGGGATTAACAGACGCTAATAGTGCTGAATTTGACCCTTATACAACCGACCCAGTAATTAATTTATTGCCAGAACAACAGGAAGTAGTGGATTTAGGGGGTACAATGCGCTTGGGACTATATCCTTGTCGTGTTCTCCCTGATACTCTGGCTTTTAAACTCTATCAAGAAGATGTGATTTATGAACGACATCGACATCGCTATGAGTTCAACAATGCTTACCGCGATTTGTTGTTAAAGTCTGGCTATGTGATTAGTGGTACTTCTCCTGATGGACGCTTAGTTGAAATTGTGGAATTACCCAAGCATCCATTCTTTCTGGCTTGCCAATTTCATCCAGAATTTCAATCGCGCCCCAGTACCCCTCATCCCTTATTTAAAGGGTTTATTGAAGCGGCGATTTCTCTGTCAAATTCTGTTACACCAACACCATTGGAGGTTTCATAACAATTCATAATTCATAATTCAAAAAATTAATTTTATTTTGAATTAGCGGATAGCAACATTAACTTAGGGCTTGGGTACATTTGACATACAGGGTGCATCATTCATAAATTTCGGACTTGAGGAGATGTTGTGACGTACTGGGTGAAAATCCTTTACGAGAGGAAAGAATATGTAGTAAATTTTGAGCGTGTCCATGCTTTTTGTTATGAACGAAATGGCAGGGTTACTTTTTGGTTACCTGATAGCGCCATTCCCATAGTGATTAATCCACAAAATAACCTAGAAGATTATCAAAAAGTTATTGATTATATAGAATGTGTTACCGAATTGAAATTAAATCATGCCTACTGGGTGAAAATTATTTACGAAAAAAATGAATATGTAATTAACCTCGACTGCGTTAGTTCCTTTTGTCATGAACCAAACGGTAGGATAACTTTTTGGTTACCAGATGGTACTATTCCCATCATCATCAATCCTGTGAGTAATCCTGAATCCTATGAAAAAGTTGTGAAATATGTTGAGAAAGCAACAGGATATTTTTTGTCTTAGTATTAAATAATTCGTAATTCGTAATTAATTAGTTTTGTAGGGTGTGTTATGCCGAAGGCTAACGCACCATTTAATATGTGTACTTCATTTACTTGCAAAGTGCTGTACTATTTACAAAGCTAAATCAAAAATCTGTTGCGCGGTTAGGCTAAGTTTTGGGAAGGTGGAGGAGACAATCACATCACTAGCTTTGAATAGCTTCTTGACATATTCTCCATCAACTAATTCGCACACAAAAAGAGCAGGTTGTTTGGGATTGCCAATAAAATCACGTCCCCCCAATCCAGCATAATCTACAATCCAGTATTCAGGGATGCCCATCTCTTCATAGTCCCCGAACTTGTCATAGTAATCGTCACGCCAATTAGTGCTAACAACTTCCACTATTAATTTGACTGAAGTTGCATTTTGAATAACTGATTCACTTTCCCAACGTGTTTCAGTATCAATAGTTTCTTGGTTTAGAACAATGATATCTGGCTCGTAACCTGATTGATTGCGATTAGGTTTAACAATTGATTTTCTAGGAATAAACCAAATATCATTCTTAGCTATCTCTCTAATATTTATAAATAATTTTTCAACCAGAGAACCTGTTAATTTTGAATGCTTGCCTCTGGGTTTAGGCATCTCAATAATTACCCCATTATGTAATTCGTAGCGCCGTTCTGAGTTCTCTAGATACCACTCAATAAATTCATCGAAAGTAAATATTTTTGGTTCGACTTGTGTTTGAGTCATAAAGTTTAGTCGTTATTTGATTCGAGGAAATCAACAAGATTAATACGATAAACGACGCTAAAGCATTACATTAATTCTGAATATTTCTGCCATGCCAACTTTGCTGCACCCACTATCCCAGCAAATTTTCCCAACTGGGCTGGCAAAATTTGTAAACCCTCTCGTGATAAAGGCTGCACTCGTTTCTCAATTTCTGCCTTCACTGCTGGTAAAAAAAACTCACAGCTACCACTGATACCGCCACCAATGACGATCGCTTCTGGTGTCAGCACATAAACCAAACTTGTCAAACCAATCCCCAAACATTTACCATATTCTCGCCAAAAAGTCAATGCTTCGGGATCTCCTTGTTGGGCAAGAATGCCCAATTCTATGGGTTCCTTGAGAGTACGGCGACGAATGGCAGTAGCAGAAGCATATTGTTCTAAAGAGCCTTGATTGCCGCTATTGCATATTGGCCCGTCAGGGTTGAATGAAATTAAACCGAGTTCTCCAGCAGCTCCTTGATGTCCAACAAACAATTTGCCATTGAGCATAATTGCGCCACCTACCCCAGTCCCTAAAGTTAGGAGAATCAAATTTTGAAAGTTGCGACCGGCTCCCAACCAAGCTTCTCCCAAAAGAGCGCAGTTAGCATCATTACCAATTACAGTTGGTTTGCCAGTTTTAGTTTCCAGCCAGTCTGCTAAAGGTACATCAATCCATCCAGGTAAGTTAATGGCAATTTTCGCAATCCGCGCCGCCGCATCGGCAGGGCCAGGAGTTCCCACACCAATAGCAATACTACAATTATCTGGATCGATTTGAGCGATCGCATCTACCAACAGTGCTAACACAGCCTCTGGCGTTGTTGGTTGGGGAGCCGTCAAAGCCAAAGATTGCAGGTAAGTACCATCAGTTGTAAAACGTCCCAGCTTAATTGCTGTTCCCCCCACATCAATGCCAATTACTTCATTTGTCATTTGTCATTTGTCATCTGTCATTTGTGATTAGGCATTAGGCATTGGGCATTGATTATTCCCCGCGTCCCCGCGTCTTTGCGTCCCCCCGTCCTCATCTCCCTCATCTCCCTCATCTCCCCAATTTCTCAGGGTTTTAGAATTTTGGCACGAAAATATTCTAAATTTTCTGTTTTCTTGGGTGCGAGTCGTAAGTCAGCAACAGTCGTGGTACGAACACTCGATCGCTCTTGCCAAGCTGTAACTGGAGTACCTCTTAAGATACCAGCAAGGGCGACTGATAGCATGAACCCGCCAGTAGCGGCGGCAATTAATGTCAGATTATCTTTCACAGAAATCTCTCTACTATATTTGTTATTTGTCATTAGTCATTTGTCCTTTGTCATTTGTCAGTTGTCTTTGCCAATGATTAATGACTAATGACTAATGACCAATGACTACTTTCGGATTCTATTTTCTCTTCGCAAACGAGGATTGACAAATTCATTTAGCCCTTCACCAAGTAGTGATAACCCTACTACCATGCATGTCATTGTTAAACCAGGGAAAAGGGTAGTCCACCAAATGCCAGTAGGTAAAGCTTCCAGTGCTTGTTTTAAATCGTATCCCCATTCTGGCACTTCTTCTGGAAGCCCTAGCCCCAAAAAGCCCAAACCGCCCAATACTAAAATTGCATCGGCGGCGTTGAGGGTGAATAGTACGGGTACGCTTTGAATGACGTTGAAAAATAGATATCGAGAAAGAACAGTCCAAGTGGAAGCGCCCATTGCTTGAGCAGCTTCGATGAACACTTCAGTTTTGATGCTAACGGTGTGGTTGCGAACAACGCGGTAATATTGGGGAATGTAAGCAATGCTAATGGCGATCGCAGCATTCAATATCCCACGCCCCACCACAAAGGCTAGTGTCACAGACAACAACAGCCCTGGTAAAGTGTAAATGCTATCCATAATAAACAGCAACACTTTATCCAATTTCCCGCCGAGATAACCACTGAGCATTCCCAAAGGTACACCGATAATCATACTCAACGCTGTTGCCAAAATTACCACTTGCAATGCGGCTTGAGCGCCGAACAATGTGCGAGAGAAAACATCATAACCCAGGCGACTAGTACCAAACCAATATTTAGCCGATGGTGGCTGATGAATTGGATTCGAGAGGAAATCTTTTGGGTTTTGTAGCCATCCCCAAGCCTGGAATACGGGAGCGAAGAATGCCAGGAAGATGAAAAATAGGGTAATGGCTAACCCAATGAGCATGAGTTTCTGGGAAAGATTGGGATTTTTAGCAAACTGGAAAAAAGTTGGTAATTGCCGTTTTGTAATGGCCATGAGGAAGTTAGGAGTTAGGAGTTGGAAGTTAGGAGTTAAAAGTTGGGAGTTAGGAGTTGGGAGTTGGAAGTGAAGTAAGTTACAGCAGTTTTCGGGTGAATGGAATACACTAATCTAACGCCTAGTCCCTAATTTCTAACTCTTTTACGTTACTAAGGTGTATTGTACGCAACCGAAAAGCGCTATAGGAGTTGTAAGTTATGAGAGTAATTTAGTCTACTCAAAACTCAACACTTAACTCTACCTTAGAGAAGAGATAAGATTATTTCCAGCCTAAAGCCGATCGCACAAATTAGGGTGGTCAACAGAACTAGCAAGTGAAAAGTAGGGAAACTAATAACTCCTAATACCGTTTCTTTGTGAAGCTGCGCCAAACTCTCTCAAGCTCCTACCTTGGCGATCTTCTCTACGAGACGCTGCGCGTTGGCGGAAGCCTCTCGTAGAGAAGGCGCTCTTGGCGGTTCGTTAAAAAAAATTAAACGCATCTTCATACAGAATTGGTATAACTCCTAACTCCCAACTCCTCACTCCTAACTCCTAACTCTAATTACAGATTACTTTCAATCAACTGCCGATATTCGCTCTTTTGCTTCACGCCTTTCACTTCCTTCACCAGTTCCTTGTTTTTGAACAATTGCACTGTTGGCGTTCCTGTAACATTGGCATTTTCAGCAATATCTCGGTCTTTGTCGATGTCAATTTCCACAAAGTGGATTTTGCCGTCAAATTCATCCACCACTTTGTTTAAAATTGGCTTCAAGGTATGACAAGGACCGCAGCCAGGAGAGACGTATTTAACTAAGAGTAAGCGATCGCTTTCGTGGAATAATTTCCGTAAAGCATAACTCCCCTCATGACGCGTTGCATTCAAGCTAAATCCAGCTTCTTCCTCTGCTTCGGTCTTTTTGGCTGCTTGATGTTGATGTTCTAATTCGTTATCTGCTGTTTCTGGCTGTTGATGGAATTCTTGAATTAAACCACTGGAAGATAACCAACGTTCTGCCAACATCGCCGCCATACAGCCACTACCCGCAGCGGTAATTGCTTGACGAAATTCATGATCTTGTACGTCGCCAGCTGCAAAAACGCCTTCTATACTGGTTTCCGCAGAACCGGGCTTAGTGACAACGTAACCCACCTCATCGAGTTCTAGTTGTCCTTTAAATAAAGAAGTATTGGGAGTATGACCAATGGCGTAGAATAAACCCTTTGCATGGAGTTTGCTTTCTTCACCAGTTTTGGTATTGCGGACTTTTACCCCTTCCATATGACCGTTACCGAAGATATCCACGGCTTCTGTGTTCCAATGCACCTGGATTTTCGGGTTACTCAAAACTCGGTCTTGCATAGCTTTGGAAGCCCGCATTTTATCGGTGCGTACCAACATATTTACCTTGGAACCATACTTGGTGAGGTAAATTGATTCTTCGGCCGCTGAGTCACCAGCACCAATCACAGCCAATTCTGCACCGTGGAAAATCGGTGTTGCACCATCGCAAATTGCACAAGCCGAAATACCCCGACTCCAAAATTCACGTTCGTTGGGTAAACCTAAACGCTTTGCTGTGGCACCGGTAGCAATAACGATGCTATTGGTTTTGATTTCCCTTTCTTGCGATCGCACTGTAAATGGACGCTGACTCAAATCAACTGATATAACATCTTCAGTATATAGCTCAGCCCCCCAGCGCTCCGCTTGCGCCTTCATCTTATCCATCAGTTCCGGCCCGGTAATCCCTTGGGGAAACCCAGGAAAGTTCTCGACTTCCGTCGTCGTCATTAATTGCCCACCAGGCAATCCCCCGGCTTGGAAACCTTCAAATACAACGGGTTTCAGGTTCGCACGTCCAGCATAGATCGCGGCTGTGTACCCTGCTGGCCCAGAACCGATAATTACTAAGTTTTCTACTGTGGGGTTACTCATGACAATATATGAACTCATAACGACTACGCTTAATATAGCATAACAAATTGCGATTGGCTATATCAGATGGGAAGCGGTGGGAAAACGCCTATAGTACTATGCGATCGATACTGGCCAAAGAGACTCTTAACTGCTACAAATTTTCTCGCAGATATTTCCTGATAATTTCAACATCTATTTCTAGGAATTCTGCCATTTCTTGAACACTCATACCTTTATCAACACATTTTGGGGTTAACTTCAATTTTGTTTGTAGTTGTGTTTTCGCCTTTATCTTTGTCACGATATTCTCGAACAATTGACTGTTTTTGAATTAATCTAAATCTAGCATAGCTTCAATCGATCCTAATATTATGATCTGCCAGTAGCGTAACTACTGATATTCTCAATCACTAAGACTGTTCTTGCAGATATTTCTTGATAATTTCAACATCTACTTCTAAAAATTCAGCTATTTCTTGAACGCTCATACCTTTATCAACACATTTTGGAACTAATTCTAATTTTGCTTCTAGTTTTGTGTTTGTTAAGATGCTTTGGTACAATCGAGTTTTTGTGAATGCATCTAAATCTAGCATGGCTTTAATTTCCTCTAAAGTAAGATTTGGAAACTTAGAAAATACAATGCCTTGAATAAATGCTAGCACTTTATTTTGAAGATTTTCATCCGTTAAATTTTCTCTAGCCTGATTGATTAGCTCTTGAGCTAAAGAAATAGCTTTAGTAGGTGGCTCTATAAAGAGTTTAGCAATTCCTCTCGTCAATGAATCATCAGTTCTAGTAGAAAGTTCATTAAGATAAATGCAGCGTAAATGTTGTTCTACTAAAACTTGATAGCGGGGGTGAGGTGGAGTTTCATGGATGCGTTTGTCGTAGATAACAATTGCGTACCAGTCTGAGTTTGCTGGTTTATCTTGACGAAAGTAAACAAAAATTTCCCCAAAAAGCCGTTCGTAAAATTCTTCATCTTTGTAGGTTTGCAATTCTACAAAATATAAAGGTTCACTTTCAAATCCCTGGATAGTCGAAAAGATCCCGTCTAAACGAAATGATTGTTGTTTGACTTCCGGTGCAATAAATGTGTAGATATTGGGATTAGTATCAGGTTTATCAATAAGTTCAAAAAATATTTGTGGCAGTTCCTTAATCAATTCGTAAAAAATTACATCTGTTTTCATTGATGATACGAATGACAAACTATACAGGTGTTGTTCATTGAATACAATACATTGTAGCTTTCGTAGGTTTAGATACGTATGATAGATATCAAAGCCTTATTTGGTGTATTATTATGTCCCTCACCATTGCCGATTTAGAGCAGCTACAAAGTGAGCATCCAGAATGGCAGATGGAACTGGTAGAGGGGAAAATCATAATTTCTGGGCTATCAGATTACGAGTCAGAGGAAATTGGGACTCGTCTAGTTACCTTCTTGAATATCTGGGTCATGTCCCGCAAGCTGGGACGTGTAACTGGTTCTGGTGCTGGGTTTATCTTGCCGAGTATAGAAAAAGACTACTTAGAAAAAAGAAATTTGCGATCGCAATGTTAATTTATTTTTTGTATTAAATAAAACGTTAAATTTAATAATAATACGAAAAATGAAGTATTTTGAGTGTCTTTTGTTACTCAATATCTTTCGTTAGGAGGTTCGTAGTAAGCACTTTAGTGCTTAAAAAATCAAGGACTAAAGTCCTTACTACAAACCTTTCAATGCATAAATCCTCAGTTGTGATAGAAATCTCCAGGAGTTGGGCATACTCAAGGTTGGGTCTGCCACTAACTTAGACAGCATAGTAAATTTTCACGTGCTGTCGTAGTTACAGAACTGAGTTTGTGCAGCAGTGGAATCCACTATGACAAAATTAGTAACAGGAGTGATTTCAATGACAAATCCAACATCAAATTTACTAGATAAAATTCGTCAGCAATTTGACACTTCTCCTTATCCAAGAATTCCTCTTGATAATTCTCCTAAAAATGATACTAATTTACTCTACATTCATAATTTAGTCACACCTTACTACTTAAGGAATCAAGGAGTTATCAGTACAAAAGATAAAGTAATTTTAGATGCTGGATGTGGCACTGGTTATAAATCATTAGTTTTGGCAGAAGCTAATCCCGGCGCAAAAATTGTGGGAATTGATATATCAGAAGAATCGATTAAATTAGCACGGCAACGTTTGGAACATCATGGATTTGACAATGCAGAATTTCATGTTTTATCAATTCAGGAATTACCAAAGCTAAATTACCAGTTTGACTATATCAATTGTGATGAGCTTCTGTATCTTTTTTCTGATTTAGCTGCTGTCTTAGAAGTAATGAAAGCAGTTTTAAAGTCTGATGGTATCATTCGTAGCAATCTACATAGCTCAATTCAGAGATTTAGTTATTTCCGCGCTCAGAAAGTCTTCACAATAATGGGTTTGATGGACGATAATCCAGAAGACTTAGAAATGGGAATTGTAGTAGAAACTATGAAAGCTTTGAAGGATAATGTGGATCTCAAAGCTAAGACTTGGAATCCTGGTTACGAAGGAGAAGATGGAAAAGAGCGAATCTTAATGAATTATTTGTTTCAAGGAGATAAAGGTTACACCATCTCTGATATGTTCTCTGCTTTAAGAACTGCTAACTTAGATTTCATCAGCATGGTGAACTGGCGACAGTGGGACTTAATGAAGTTATTTAAAGAGCCAGATAATTTACCTGCGTTTCTAGGAATGAGCTTACCAGACATTTCTATAGAAGAACAGCTACAGCTCTTTGAACTTATACATCCTATTCATCGACTAATAGACTTTTGGTGTGGTCATCCCAATGAAACACAGACCTTCATACCAGTTTCAGAATGGACTGACTCTGATTGGCGAGTAGCGAAGGTACATTTGTATCCTCAGTTAAAAACTCCTGATTTTCGAGAAGAACTCATAGCCTGTATTACAGAGATTAGACCATTTACCATCAGTAAATATTTATCACCAACTGAGGAATTTGTCAGCATAGATAGCTCAATAGCACTTTGCTTGATACCGTTGTTAGACCAACCGCAGCCAATGATATCTCTGGTCGAGCGCTGGAAACAAGTCAAACCTATAGACCCCATCACTTTAAAGCCTACAGATGAGGAGCAAGCCTTTCACACAGTAAAACACCTGCTACTGAGTTTGGAGAGTCTTGGTTACATAATGCTGGAACACCAATCCCAAAATTCAAGTTTGTAGTAAGGACTTTAGTCCTAATAGTCCTGAATCAGCGATAAATCGCTTACTACAAACTAGGTGAAAAAGTTTTTTGCTGGGGTGATATGAAACAAAATGGGAGTGGGTAAGTTACATCTAGAACACACAAACACTTCCTACCCCAGGGAAAACACTTATGAAAACCGAATTGAAAGCCAAGTTTATCCAACACATCCTCAACAAAAAGAAAAACGAAGAAGGTTTCACATTAATCGAATTGTTGGTTGTTATTATCATCATTGGTATTTTGTCAGCTATTGCATTGCCTTCTTTCCTCAACCAAGCTAACAAAGCCAAACAGTCTGAAGCTAAAACAATTGTTGGTTCCATGAACAGAGCGCAGCAAGCTTACTATCTAGAAAACGGTAAGTTTGTCTTTGGTACTGATGATGAAACCAGTGCTGCGGGTTTTGGTCAGTTAGGTCTAGGTGTGAAAACACAAACTGAAAATTATGAGTATAGGATTAAGGGCGGTGACGCGCTTGTAACTAATCAAGCCAAACTCAAAACTGCACTTGCTCCTCTCAAAGTTTATGTTGGTGGAGTAGGTGTTTCCGTTGTTTCTGCCACAAGTGAGGCAACTACTGTAGCTATGTTGTGTGAATCTAAAGTACCTGGTAATGTGCCTGATGCAGCAACTGGTGAAGAAGAATTTGAAGCTACTGATATTCCTACTGATGGAAGTCCAACAACTTGTCCTGCAGGTGCAGATAGCAAATATGTCTCTTTAGCTAAGTAAATAATTTATTTAGATAATCCTCAAATACTCCCTGACTCCATAAAACTACCCATATTATTACTTCGCTTACTAAATGGGTATTCTTAATTGAGACAGGGAGTATTTGTTGTTCGTAGTAAGGGCTTCAACTCTTAAAAATCTCATGCTTTATGCTTCAAAACTCCCTAAAACCCCTAAATTCTGTTTATGTTCACCTACACCCACTTAAGTAAATCGGCATAAATAATTAAAGGTTTGTAGTCAGGACTTTAGTCTTAAAATGAGGGCTTAAGCCCTCACTACAAACTAATTACAATATTTTTTACACCACTTAACCTAGTTTGATTTATTCTCGCCTACTTAATTAATTACCGATGATTACCAATATCACAAATTTTCAAGCAGAAGGTTATCAAAATTTCATTGCAGGAGAATATGCTCAAGCAGCATATATATATGAACAAGCAATTGCTGATAAACCTGAAATAATCTCCAATTATTGGCATCTGGGACTAAGCCTACTATTACAAGGACAAGAGACAGAAGCACAAATGACTTGGATGCTAGTAATAGCAGAAGTTGAAGAAGAAAAAATCCAAATTCATACCACAGAACTAATAAAAGTTTTACAAGAAGAAGCAGAACGACGAGAACACCTCCAAGAATTTTCTACATCCTGGTTAATTCGTCAGCACATCAGAGAAATTAATCCCTCTAATATAAATAACCTATTAAATATTATTCAACTTTCCATACAATCAAATGATTTTGGTGGCGCACAGTTAAATGATTTGGAAATTATCCAATTATTAAACTCCAAAGAAATTGCAGATTTAAATTTAGAACTATTAAATCAAGTATTACAACAAGTTCTTGGCACTCAACCTTTACATCTATCATATCTAGACTTCGTAGAAGCTTGTTTACCTTACTTTGCAAATCCATACCAAGCCTTATGCATACTTTTACCTGCGGCAATTAAAATTGGTCATACATTCAAGCAACCTAAACTAGCAGCGCAGATTTTAGAATTTTATTTGCGCTTAGACCCAGAAGAACTAGAAACTTTAAGACATTTAGCTATTTTTTATCAAGATTCTCAAAACTATACACTAGGAATAGAAAAAGCTAAATTGTGTTATTCTCTTTCACAAAAATTGGCTGATAAAATATTTGCCCTTCATTTAGTTCTACGTGGATTGATGACTGCTGGCGGATATTGGCAAGAAATATGCTCAACTAGCCAAGAGTTAGAATCTGTGCTTCAAGAATTTATCAAAGCGCAGCCGCTTGCAGTAGATGAAATTAGAACTCTACGTCTACTTACGCCATCCTTCGCACTACCACATATTAAAGACAATCCGGCAGATTTTAGAAAAATTCATAATCAAGTAGCGCAAATATTCCAGAATAATATTCAAACTATAGCTCATGAGGAAACAGCGCGTTACTCGCGGCGAATTATAAATAATCAAAGTTCAGGAATTTCTACCAAACCTTTAAAAATCGGATATATATCTTATGCTTTAAGAAGACATTCTGTAGGCTGGCTTGCTCGCTGGCTAATACAACATCATAATCGAGAAAATTTTGAAATTTATAATTATTCAGTGAGCTATAAACTAGTAGATGATTTTTTACAAGAATGGTATGTGAATAAATCATCTAAACCTCGCAAATTAGGAAATAATGCTTTTGAAATTGCAGAACAAATATATGAAGATGAAATAGATATTTTAGTAGACCTAGATAGTATAACTCTAGACATTAGCAGTGAAGTGATGGCACTCAAGCCAGCACCAATTCAAGTTACTTGGCTTGGTTGGGATGCTTCAGGTATACCTGCAATTGATTACTTTATTGCCGATCCTTATGTATTACCAAATTCAGCCCAGGATTATTATACAGAGAAAATTTGGCGATTACCTCATACTTATATAGCCGTCGATGGTTTTGAAGTGGATGTACCTACACTACGTCGAGATAAGTTAAATATTCCTAATGATGCTGTAGTTTATCTCAGCGCTCAACGGGGATATAAACGTCATCCTGAAACCACAAAATGGCAAATGAAAATAATCAAAGAAGTCTCAAATAGCTACTTGTTAATTAAAGGTGATGCCCAAGAAGAAGCCATTAAACAGTTTTTCTATAAAATAGCTGAAGAAGAAGGTGTGGACTGTTCCAGACTGCGATTTTTGCCCCAAGATCCTTCTGAAGCTATTCACAGAGCAAATTTAACAATTGCTGATGTTGTATTAGATACATATCCTTACAACGGAGCTACTACAACCCTAGAAACTCTCTGGATGGGTATCCCGTTAGTAACCAGAGTTGGACAGCAATTTGCAGCACGTAATAGTTACACCATGATGATGAATGTAGGTGTTACAGAAGGTATTGCTTGGACAGATGAAGAATATATAGAGTGGGGTGTGCGGTTAGGGAAGGATGAAGCTTTACGCCAGCAGGTGGTTTTGAAATTAAAAGCATCTCGTCAAACAGCACGGCTTTGGAATGGTAAGCAGTTTACCCGTGAGATGGAGAAAGCTTATGAGCAAATGTGGCAAAGATATGTTGAGGGAAAATAGCTCAGCTCGTAGTGAGGGCTTTAGCCCTCAAAATTGAGGTTAATAAGGGCTGAAGCCCTTACTACGAACTTACGAACTTACGAACTTACGAACGTTACAAATTATCCCAGTCTTTGCCATAACTTTGCAGTGGGTACTGAGTCCAACAATCACGCAGCCATTGTTTTCCACAAGCTTGTAAATACCAGTGAACACTAGTTTCAACCCAATCATAAGGCGATTGAACTAAACCATGCTTGACTGGGTTGTAATGAATGTAGTTAAGAGTTGTATAGTAATGCCTTTGCGATCGAATAGCGCGATCGCTCCAAGAATACCAGATTTTGCGCTTTGTAATATTATCCTCCATATTCCACTGTCGAGAAAGCGCACCATGTGTTCTACGAAATAAGTCACTCAAAACATCAAAATTTACAACCTGAACTAGTAAATGATAGTGATTAGGCAAAACAACCCAAGCACAAATTGTTAAGTTTGTAGTGAGCGCTTCAGCGCTTTCATGCTCATTTTCACTAATGCTAAAGCTATCAAATATCTTATTTAATAATTGCTGACGCCGCGATTCAGATTGCATATGACACTTATGCTCATAACAAGCCGCTGTTAATAGATAAAATTGTCTATCCCGTATTAGATGTGGTGGTGAGTGGGGTGGATGGCCACGGCTTAAGCGTTGTTCAATTAATTCAGCTTTTTGTTCTGATGTGAGTTTCTGATATTTATACATCAGTTTTTTTTAAGCACTGAAGTGCTTACTACGAGCTTGTTTGTAATTAGGACTTTAATCCTGTTGTTTTTTGGGGGGAAAAGCGATGAAATTTAGCTGCTCTTGAAAATCTTTAGTAAAATTTATTGGTATCAGTTTTTGTGTGTAAGGTTGATAGTAAAATAGTTCATATCCTTTATTAATTAAATACTCTGCAACCTCAATATTGCTGCCTTGGCTACCTGCAATATTTTCATATAAAATTATTGGCGAAAACTCAGTCAGTAATTTCTGGCTACCAGCAAGAACCGACATTTCATGCCCTTCTGCATCTATTTTAAGAAAATCCACTCTCTCGATGTTCTCTTGCTCAATCAGACTATCCAAAGTAAAACATGTCGCTTCCTCATAAGAGTCTGAAGATATATTTTCTGCTGCATCACTAGAAATCACTTGGTTAAGTTCGTTCGCAGAATGTAATAGTAACTTTACAGTACCATTGCGATCGCTAGCTGCCCCTGCACAAACATTTACCCATGATAATTGATTAATTCTACAGGTTTCTTGCAAACAATGTACACAACCTGAGAAAGGTTCAACTGCTAACACTCGCCCCTTAGAAGCAACTTTTAAAGCAGCACTAAAAGTATAGACACCAACATTAGCACCGACATCAATCACCGTCATACCAGGTTTAATACTATTGCGCCAAAACTCCATTTCTTTCTCAAACCAATCTTGTTCAGCAATTAACACACTGGTGACAATACTACGCAAGCTTGGCTCGACTGCCATTATTAAATTACCTTCAAAAGGCACATAAGTAAACAGGCTATCGCTTCGTAGTTGCGTCCAGTGCCACTCTGAAGATAAAGAGTTTGGCTGATAAAAACTACGGGATGCTTCCTGCCAGTAATTTGAGACTTCTATCTGGTTTAAATCCCGGTAAGCTAAGTGCAGTGCTTGAAGAACAGGTGCGTGATTTGGCGCTAATTTTCTAGCTTGATGTAAATATAAAATTCCTTCCAATTCTCCAGAAATTAAACTAGATATTCCTAGTTTTAGCCCAATATCAACTGAATTTGGGAAAAGTTGAGAAGCTAGATGTAAGAAACGGCGACTCACAGCGGTGTAAAAAACTAACTGCGAACGGCATATCACTTCAATTAACAAAAAAAGTGCTTTCTCATGGTTATTGTTAACTAAAAAAAATTGCTCTAAGCATTTGCAATATTTATCGGAGGTATTTTTATTATCTGTAAATATGTATATTAAACAATGAGAGTAATTATTGGAAGTTGTATAAGCAGTTTGTAGAGTATTTATCAAGGTATTAAGTGCTATCTCTATTGCCTTTTGTTTTTCTCCAATCATGCTATAAATTAAAGCAAGATGAGCAGCACAAAGTGGATGTCTATCTATGTCTAAACCATTATTCAATGCTTCAAAAGCCATTTCAAGATATACTGAACGCAGAACTAGATTATTGATACATTGTTCTGCTTGGCTTAACGCTACCACTGCTAGGTTATTCCAATCATCTGACGAATTAGGATTATCCCAAGAAGTGTCTGACAGAATTCCAGTAATCTTTGATAAAGTATCAGCGTTAATAGCTGGCAGTAATTTTTGAATATATTGCAAATATATATCATTAGAAGCACACTCAGAGTTCATATTTAAAATAAGGTAAATTTCAATTAAGTTTGATGAATTATTTGTATAAATAAGTTTAGAAATTCAATAATTATCGTGGTAAATACTTAGGTATCAGCAAGCCTCCCGTTATGAGGATACCCACCTGCTCAACAGAAACTAACATCTTGGCTGGAAATTTTTTACACAAACTTCAAAACCTGACTAAAAATCTAACGGAGGTATGTGTTAAGCCAATGCTGCACTCAGAATTTAAGAGAGCGATCGCCCCCCAAATTCCAAGCAAAACCCTCTCCTGCGCCTAGACAGAACAACCCCATAGCTTTTGTTCTCTGTCCCAAAAGATTAAAATTATATGAAGATTTGCTATAAATTTGCTTAACTGTATATGTTTGCGATATTGTAAATAACGTTTAAATAAACATAAAGAGTAGACATTCCTACTCCATTGCAAACTTCGCAATCAGTCAAAAACTTTCACATTAGCCCGTGTTCCATAGTTTCTTCGCCAAACGCACCTATTTTTTGTGATTAAAAGAAATAAACTTTTCCCATTCCTCCTCACTCAGGTGAGCAGTGCGACTTACCCTTTATCAGCCTCATCGCTGAACCTTAGCCCGACTTCTCTCTGAAGTTGAAGCAGTGCCTAGCACAATTAAAGTGTTCTGGTGGTGATTACCGTACAAAAATCAATTTCCCAGCAATTGAGTAGAGTTTGTTATGGTATAGTTAGAAAGTTAAGACTAGCTTCACCAAATTACACCACTCTACGAGCCGGCAACAATTGCAGAATGGAAAGCGGTTTTTAATTAAGCATTTACCTTAAACAGCAAGAAAGCTCACACTTTACTGTACTCAGTCAGCGTTGAGATGAATTGCGAGTGAGTTGACGACAGTCTTGTGACCAATGCGCGTAGCACGAGGGAAGAAGATATGGAGGAAACGAACTTTAGATGGTAAATTATGCACATCTTGACCATCAATGCCGTAAGCGAAAACCAAGCTAAAAGGCAAATGTCCCAAGAAAAAATTTTGGGTCTTGGGAACCAGGACTCCTGCCCTTGGAGGGAATATAAGACCAATAGAACTACGGAGTCTTGAGGCTATTCCTGATGAATTGGGAAGCCTAGACGCTCACCCAAAGGGAGCATGTAGGTAGTTCACCAAATAAAATCTGAATTCAATCGAGGTTATGACTCAGCAAGTAATTCACCCAATGGTGAAATTGCAGCGTAACGTGCAATCACTCATAGAATCGAATATTATCAAGCCAAGCGATAGTATCTGGAAAATCGCTTTGCTCTACGGCAATGAATGGCAGCACTGGAAACAAGAACTGCTAGACTTTGGCTTTAGTATGCAAGACCCAATTAGCGAATTGTTAGATGTAGAAGCTTGGGATGAAGAATAGGGAATGGGGAGTGGGGAGTGGGGAGTGGGGAGTTAAGAGTTAGGAGTTAGGAGTTAGGAGTTATTCTCCTTGTCCCCTCATCCCCCTCATCCCCCTCATCTCCCGATTCCCTACTCCCTAAAGTTGACAAGCAGCTAAGGCCTCCGCTAATTCCTTGGCAGTCTGATAGCGATCGCGTGGCAATGGTTCGGTAACGCGGTCAATAATATCTCTTAATTGAGAACTAATTGTGGGAACTTTTGCCACATCAAACCTGAAGTGTCGCCCCCGTTGGCGGTAATACTTGAAGGGGTTTTCACCGGTGAGCAGAAAAATCAACGTTGGTCCAATTGCATATAAATCAGATTGTGTCAAAGGTTGTCCTCGTTCTTGCTCCGGAGCGCAGTAACCTTCTGCTCCAATACGAGTACCGGGCGCTGTGCCAATTTCCTTAACTGCGCCAAAATCCAGCACCACTATCCGATTTTGAAAACTTCGCACCATCAAATTGGCGGGTTTAATATCGCGGTGGATCAGTGGAGGCTCTTGGCTATGAAGATACTCTAAGATATCGCAGGTTTGGATCATCCAAGCGATCGCTTGGCTTGGTGTTACTGGGCCAGTGGTAGAAATACGTTTATCTAAATCTTGTCCGTGGATTAGTTCCATTGCCAAGTATTTTTTTCCATCTTCCACAAAGAAGTCGTAATACTTGGGAATTCCGGGATGCTTGAGAGATTTCAGAGTGTACGCCTCTCGCTCAAATAGTTCTTGAGCTTTGGCAATTCTCACCATATCAGCATTCATTTGCTTCAACACCAGCAATCGTGGTACACCCGCAATCAAACCAGCCGCATCCCAAGCCAGATAGGTAGTACCCATTCCTCCTTGTCCTAGAGTTCGCAACACCTGATAATGGCGAATCGTCTGTTGCACTGACAGGGGTTGACCACAATGGATGCAAAACAAATTATTCGGGGAGTTTCCTTCGTGGGTGCAAGTGGACGACAAAATCCCAGGATTTTGTGCTGAGGAGACTGTTGGAGCTGCATTTTCCAGGGTTTCTTGTATCCCTTGCCAAGGTAACGAAACATCTGGTCGTTTTACCTCCTGGATTTGGAATTGCAGTATTGGGCCTCCCTGTGCCAGTTGCAACAGGGAATTATCTGGGAGCTGACTTTGAATTACCAGGACACCATTGAGGAAAGTTCCATTTGTACCCTGACTAATTAGTTGCCAAGCATCGCCATTGCTAGGAGAATCAATTTGCCTGAGTTCTAGGTGATGCCGAGAAACCAAACTATCAGTTAAAACAACATGATTGTCTGCTGCTCGACCAATCCGAATTATGGAAGAGTTTTCAAAGCACCACTGATGCAGCGGCATTTTCTGTTGCGGTTCTAACAGGGTCAGAGTAACCACAATTACGACCTATAAGGTAAGGGATTAGGGAGTGGGGAGTGGGGAGATGAGGGAGATGAGGGAGATGAGGGAGATGAGGGAGATGAGGGAGTGTGGGGAGTGTGGGGAGATGGGGAGATGGGGGAAAGAGAATTAATGCTTGTCCATCCTCCCACACCGGACACACTTCTAACTCCTAACTCCTAACTCCTAACTCCTAACTCTTCATTCCCCACTCCCCATTCCCCACTCCCCCATTTCTGTTCAACTTTCGAGATTTGGACGCACTTTTGCCCGAATCAGTATAGCAGTAATGTTGTCATGACCATTGTGTTGGTTCGCCAAATCTATTAATTCTGTAACGCCAAGTTCTAAGTTAGCGCTAGAACTCAGTAATGGCTCTAAGTGGGTCTGCCAGTGAGTTTCTAGTAAATCATTATCTGATAAACCGTCCGATGCTAATACTAAAAGGGTATCTTCATTGATCTCGAAAAAGCCCACATCGGGATTAATGGAGTTTTCATCACGGGGCCCCAAAGCTTGAGTGAGTTGGTAAGCATCAGGGCGGGCGTAAGCTATGCTTGCTTCCACTCCCCTTGTAATTTCTCGTTGCCCAACTTCGTGATCTACTGTGACTTGTTGTAATCCCTGTTTGCGTGTCAGGCGATAGAGACGGCTATCTCCCACATGAGCTACTGCTGCTTGAGTGTCTTGAATTAACAGCATTACTAGAGTTGTACCCATGCGCCCAACTCCAGAACGAGCATCTTGTTGATTGAGCTTGAAAATTGCCTCATTCGCTAAATAAACTGCCTCACGAATACTACTTTCTGTTGGCAGTTGATTGGGAATCCAGTGTTCTTGGAAATATTGCCTGAGGGTGTTGACTGCTAACTCACTGGCTACCTCACCGCCAGCGTGTCCGCCCATACCATCACAGAGGATATATAAACCATGCCCTTGCAGGATTCGAGTTTTGGGCAACTCCAGTTTCTCAATTTTGGTTTCAATACCAAAGTAGTCTTCGTTATGATGACGCTGACGCCCTACATCTGTGCGTCCTGCATCTTCCAAACTACTTAATTGCATTGCCAGTACAACAGTTGGCATATCATCAGTTTTGCTAATGATATCTTCTGGTTCTTCTGATTGCACGATCGTAGGCACAACAGTATGTTTTTCCTCTATTGGGGGCAAAGTTCCAGTTCCTAGTGCTTCCAGTTCCACGGAGATTTCCTGCAAACGCGATCGCAACTGTGCAAGTGTTTCAATTTTACCTGCCTCTAAATCCCCTAACATCTGCACTACAGAACCAAATTGAGTACGTTGAGTCTGTCTAAATAGCGTTTGCCAAAGTCGCCCCAAGGCTTGGATAGTTAACGGTTGCTCTGAAATCACAGATAGGTCTTGATTGTCTTCTGGCAACTCGGCGATCGCCCGATCATTCCGTGATTCCACGTATAGTCTTTGTAGCGCCAGTGTTTGGTCTTCATCTAATCGCAAATTCGACAATTCCAAGAGACTTTGACGACAATTTACTGGTTCCAAAACTGCCCAAAGTTGGGTCATTTGGTAACACCAATGTAAAATTTTTAACGAACTCGTTGTGTCTTCTTGCCACAAATCGAGTAAAAGCTGCCAATTGGACCGGTCTTGGATGATTACTACCTGTTTATCACCTTGCTGCCATGCATCGTGAATCAGTGGTATTCCTGGGTGACCTTGGTATTGTAAAGCAATATAAAGTTTAGCAAGGTTAGGAATTGCCTTTGTTGCTACTGATGGCGTTACCAGATCCGACTGCTGGTTTTCTAATATTGCTTCAATAGGTGATATTTGATACGGTTGGCAGTCTAAAACTCTCGCCTCTACCTCAGTAATATCTTCTAGACTAGGTAAAGAGTCTAACAATTGATAGCGCTGCTGAGAGTCTAAATAGGAGCCGGAGGTGATTGGAGGACTAGGGTCTGAAGGAGACCCAAAGGCGGGGAGAGACAAAGACGTGGGGAAAGAATTCTCCGCATCTTTGTCTTCTCCCAAGTTCAGTTCGCCGGTAGCGGTTGCTCCGACTTCTGTCTGTATCTCCGTGTCTTCTTCCCCTGCTCTTTCCTCTCCAGTTGCTTGTTGAGTAATAATTGCCCAAAATACTGTTCCACATTCCGTATCACAGTTGTGACAGCGTAGTGCATTCACAGGAACATCAGTACTGCATTCAGGACAGACTTTGTGAGTCAGGGACGTGCCACATTTTTGACAGAATTTGTTGGTATTAGGGTTTTCAAATTTACACTGAGGGCAAATCAGCATAGTGGAAGTTCCTTAATTCCCATTTCAAGGTGGTTCTAGCCACTAAGATCCAAGGCGGCACAAATGGCTGCCCCTGACTACAGTAGACTTACAATAGATTGTAGTTTTAACAGTGAGTTTTGGTGGCAGTATTAATTCTGACGCATAAAATATTTTCGTAGGAATTGGGCATTGGGCATGAGAAGAGGATGGGGGGATAAGGGGATGGGGAGATGGGGGGAAAGAAGAATTACTTTTTCCCCACCTCCCCACCTCCTCATCTCCCTCATCTCCCTCATCCCCCTCATTCCCTATTTCCAAGATTCCGGCAATTGCGGAGGTTCGGCGTTAAACCATTTTTGATAAATTTGCTTGTAGGTGCCGTTGGATAACAAAATGGCTATGGCTTTGTTAATTGTGTCCAAGTGTGGGGAATCTTTAGGTGTGGCAATACCGTAGTATTCTTCGGTGAGTAGATCGGCAACAACTTTGATGCCTTTGAGTTTGCCATTTTTAATTGCATACAAAGTGGCGAAAGCATCGCTAACTACAGCATCAACATTGCCGTTGAGCAAGTCTTGGAAAAATTCTGGCCCGGAGTTAAAAGTACTAATTTTGGCGTTAGGGATGGTTTTAGCAAAATCTGCGCCAGTGGAACCTATTTGTACAGCAATTTTTTTCCCTTGGAGACTGTTGAAGTCTTTAATATTTTCGTTGTCTTGGCGGAGGGCGATCGCCAATCCCGCTTTAAAATAAGGTCGTGAAAAAGCAATTGTTTTCAAGCGTTCGGCGGTAATTGTAATCCCACTAATTGCTGCATCAACTCTTTTAGCCTGCAAAGCTGATATCATGCCATCAAAAGGCAGATTTTCAAACTCAATTCTAAAAAGGGCGATTTGAGCGATCGCATTCATTAAATCAATATCAAAGCCTTCTAACTTCCCGCCAGCTTTTTGGATTTCAAAAGGAATAAAGGTAGGATCTGTAGCAACCTTAAGAAGTTTAGGATCTTGGTTGGTACTGACAGAGAAGCTGTTACAACCAATAATCATTAACAAACAGCTTAAGCTCAAAATTAGCTGCTGCCAGTTGCAGTTAATCAATTTCACTGTAGTTGCTGGGTATTGGATATGGGGCATGGGGCATTGGCTAGATAGCTAAAAGTTCGACAATTTTGCTTTTGCCCACACCAGTTAAATATAAATTTTTTTGATGTTCCGATGACGGCTTTTTCGTTTGGTGTAAATTGCCGTAAAATATTATCAGCGCTAAAGCACTCCTAACGCAGGGACGGGGAGAGATTTTAATGATAAGTGATTAGGCGGACATGATATGAAGCAAGAATCCCCCGGCTTGTAGCCGTGAGCAGTGTCAAAAGATAAGTAATTCAGCAAACTCGATCTGATTTATTCTGTATTCTTCTTCAAAAAATTTGTTCTAAACGCTCGAAATCCCGTTGGACTTCACACCAGAGGCTTTTATTATGAGGGTCTGTTTTCAGGGCTTTTTTGAGATAAATTCTGGCTTTGAGGAGCTGGTTTTCCGAAATTAACGCCCGTCCCCAGATCTGATAGGCAACTGCTAGCCATTGACGAACTTCTGCATCCCCTGACAACCGATCTGATAATGCTTCAGCTAAAGCGATCGCTTGGGGAAATCGTCTTTCTTGCAAAAATCGCTGCAATTGCTCATAAGTCTTCCACTTGAGCCGCTGTTCTATTTCTACCAAATTTGGCGGCTTTGGTGTAGTTGGTTGCTGGCTTGTCGCCTTTGTGACTGGTGTTTTTTCCCGATGCGTTGCCTTGGGGCGATCGCGTCCCGACGTTGACACCTGATTTGCATGTGCAGCTGTTTCTTCTGGCAGTACCACTGTCATCAGAAGTTTGTAAGCCTCTGTCAAGGCAATAAACTTATCTTTGGCTTTGTTGTCATCTGGGTTGATATCGGGATGATATTGCTGCGCCAATCGTCGATAAGACGCTTTGATGTCAGCAAAAGAGGCTCCCGACCTTAAACCCAATAAACGGTAGCAATCTCCAAGATCCATCTTGAGCTATGAGCTATCGAATATTTAGCTAGAGGCTATCAGCTATAAGCTTAGAGCCTGAGATATTAATCATAAGGGTTAATTTGCTATTTTAAAGTTCAATTTTGACAGTTTTTTCGGGAGTGGGGGGTGGGGAGTGGCGAGTGGGGAGTGGGGAGTTAGGAGTTAGGAGTTAGGAGTTAGGAATTTTCCCCTCCGCCTCCCCATCTCCCTCATCTCCCTCATCTCCCTCATCTCCCTCATCTCCCTCATCTCCCTCATCTCCCCGCGTCCCCGTGTCCCCGCGTCCTCTTCCTACGGTCTCTCTTCAATCACACGGTCAATTAAACCGTATTCTTTAGCTTCTTGAGCAGACATGAAAAAGTCGCGATCCATGTCTTTTTCAATTTTTGCTAGGGTTTGACCAGTGTTGTCAGCATAAATTTGATTTAGCTGGTTACGAATCCGGAGAATTTCTCTAGCTTCAATTTCGATATCGCTTGCTTGCCCACGGGTGCCGCCAGAAGGTTGGTGAATCATAATCCGTGAGTGAGGCAATGCTAGGCGTTTGCCTTTGGCTCCGCCTGCTAGCAAAAATGACCCCATTGAGGCTGCTAGCCCTGTGCAGATGGTGACCACATCTGATTTGATGTGTTGCATGGTATCATATATTGCCAGCCCAGAGGTGACCATACCGCCAGGGGAATTGATGTATATGTAAATATCTTTGCCTGGATCTTCTGAATCCAGATATAGCAAAAAGGCTATAATCTCGTTGGCGATTTTATCGTCGATTTCTTCACCCAAGAAAATAATGCGTTCTAGGGAAAGACGAGTATAAATGTGAACCCATTCCTCCATCTGTCCCCCTGGCAAGCGATAGGGAACGCTGGGGTAACCAATAGGCATAATTCGCTCCGTTATTACAATGATTTATAGCAAGGATGAAGCCTGGTAGCTCCTTTGGGGTGGAGTGAGTTGAAATCCCAAGAAATCAGACTCACTTCATTTTTTAAAGGACGCTGGCAGGTAGTGGGGGATTGGCCAGTTCTTCTTTTTCAAACACTCGGTCAATCAAACCGTATTCCTTAGCTTGATAGGGAGTCATGTATAACAGACGATCCATATCTTTGCTAATTTTTTCTGGCGGCTGTTCTGTGGTGCGAGACAAAATGTCAATCATTGCTGTCTTGTTGACTAGAACTTCCTTAGCCCGAATTTGAATATCCGTTGCTTGACCTTGGGCGTAACTCTTGGGTTGGTGCAGAATGATTGAAGCATGGGGTAAGCTAGCACGGCAACCTCTGGAACCTGCACTGAGGAGCATTGCTGCCATACCCATCGCCGAACCGATGCAGATGGTGTGAATTGGAGGCTTGATATATTTCATTGTGTCATAGATGGCAAACGCTTCGGTTTCAAAGCCGATGGGTTCGCCACTATAACCAGAAGTGCCTGTAGAGTTGATGTAAATTTTAATTGGTTTTTCTGGGTCATCGGACTGCAAATACAGGAGTTCGGCGATGATCAGTTTAGTGATTTGGGGAACTAAAGGAGTTCCTAAGTAGACAATTCGCTCCTTTAATAGTAGAGACGGTAAATCTGGCGGCGGTTTCCGGTAAAATCGATCGCCGTAATAAGGGGATTGAACAGCCTTGATGGCGGAAATGTCCATAGCAACTGATCGCCTGAAATTATGCCGTTAACTGTAATACATCCTAGCGTGATGCTAACTTGGTTCAAGGTGTGGATTTCTCCCTAATGCTGAAGGGGGGCTAGCATCTGCCAATGTTTGGCTTCTAAGATATTCTGATTATATTAATGTATTGGATAGGTTTTCCGTAGCGCTAAAGTAGTGCTTTGAAGTTATTTACAAATATCTATATCCTAAATAGGAATTTTGGGTTATGAGGGTTAGCTTACAGCCTGCCTTGAATGATAGTAATTTGGACTCTAATCAAGCCAACAGTCAACGCCAGTTGGGGATTTCGATTTCGGCCATCGCCGATGTTCAAGACCGCAATGTGCCACTGAATTTATGCTTGATTCTCGATCATAGCGGTTCGATGAATGGCCGACCGCTAGAAACGGTGAAAAATGCGGCAAATCGTCTGGTGGATAGATTAAATCCTGGCGATCGCCTGAGTATTGTAGTTTTCAATCACCGTGCTAAAGTCCTGATACCCAGTCAAGCGATCGAAGATCCAGAAAAAATTAAACAGCAAATTAACCGCCTAGCTGCTGATGGGGGAACTTCCATTGATGAGGGATTGCGTTTGGGGATTGAAGAATTGGCTAAGGGAAAAAAAGATACTGTTTCCCAAGCCTTCTTATTAACCGATGGCGAAAATGAACATGGTGATAATAATCGCTGTTTGAAATTTGCCCAATTGGCTGCCAGCTATAATTTGACTTTGAATACTTTGGGATTTGGTGACAATTGGAACCAAGATGTTTTAGAAAAAATTGCTGATGCTGGTTTGGGTACTTTATCTTATATTCAAAAACCCGATCGCGTAGTCGATGAATTTAGTCGTTTGTTCAGCCGCGTGCAAGCAGTAGCCTTGACTAATGCTTATTTAATATTCTCCCTCATGCCCAATGTCCGGCTAGCAGAACTCAAACCCGTTGCCCAAGTTTCCCCGGACACCATTGAATTACCACTGCAACAAGAAGCAGACGGACGCTTTTCTGTGCGTTTGGGAGATTTAATGAAAGATGCAGAACGGGTAATTTTGGCTAATATTTATTTGGGACAATTACCACCAGGGAAACAAGCGATCGCCAACGTCCAAGTGCGCTACGATGACCCAGCTACCAACGAAACAAGTTTATTTACACCAAATATCCCAGTTTACGTCAGTGTAGTGGGAGATTACCAACCAAACCCGAATCCCCAGGTGCAACAATCGATTTTGGCATTGGCGAAGTATCGCCAAACTCAGTTAGCCGAGACAAAATTGCAACAAGGCGATCGCACTGGTGCCGCGACGATGCTGCAAACGGCTGCCAAAACGGCGTTGCAAATGGGAGATACTAGTGCAGCGACAGTGTTGCAAACTTCTGCCACCCAGCTACAATCTGGCAAAGATTTGTCGGAAAGCGATCGCAAGAAAACCAGAATTGTCTCCAAAACAGTCTTGCAAGATAATCCTCCGCAATGAAAGTTAAATTGCTCTCGGCGCTAAATGACAATAATGTTGATGTGGCTCAAACTAATAGCCAACGTCAATTGGCAATGACAATTTCGGCAATCGCTGGTGAGTTTGACCAAAATCTCCCCCTTAACCTCTGCTTGATTCTCGATAAAAGTGGTTCCATGCACGGACAACCAATTAAAACGGTGATTCAAGCAGTGGAAGGATTAATCGATCGGTTGAAAGTTGGCGATCGCATCTCAGTTGTGGCTTTTGCGGGTTCTGCGGAAGTCATTATTCCTAATCAAGCGATCGAAGACCCCGAAAGCATCAAATCTCAAATTAAAAAGAAACTGACTGCTGGCGGCGGTACAGTCATTGCTGAGGGCTTGGAACTGGGAATTACAGAACTGATGAAGGGTACAAGAGGCGCTGTTTCCCAAGCCTTTCTGTTGACGGATGGCCACGGTGAAAGCAGTTTGCGAATTTGGAAGTGGGATATTGGCCCAGATGACAACAAGCGCTGTCTTGAACTCGCACAAAAGGCTGCAAAGCTGAACTTAACTATAAACACTCTCGGATTTGGTAATAGCTGGAATCAGGATTTATTAGAAAAAATTGCCGATGTTGGTGGTGGTACTTTAGCTTATATTGAGCGTCCCGAACAAGCTTTAGAGCAGTTTAGCCGTTTGTTTGGGCGCATTCAATCTGTGGGGCTAACTAATGCTTACTTGTTGTTGTCTTTAGTACCAAATGTTCGGCTAGCAGAATTTAAACCCATTGCCCAAGTTTCCCCAGACACAATTGAGTTAATAATGCAACCAGAAGCTGATGGCAGCTTTGCTGTACGCTTGGGAGATTTGATGCAGGATGTAGAACGGGTAGTTTTGGCTAATATTTATTTGGGACAATTGCCAGAAGGAAAACAGGTAATTGGGCATCTGCAAATTCGGTATGACGACCCCTTGGTTAACCAGGAAGGCTTACTTTCGCCCATTGTGCCAGTCTATGCAGATGTGGTTAGAGCGTATCAACCAGCATCTAATCCTGAAGTGCAGCAATCAATTTTAGCGTTGGCTAAGTATCGCCAAACTCAGTTAGCAGAAGCGAAATTGCAAGAGGGCGATCGCACTGGTGCGGCGACAATGCTACAAACCGCTGCTAAAACCGCTTTACAAATAGGAGATAAAGGTGCGGCGACAGTGTTGCAAACTTCCGCCACTCGCCTGCAAGCTGGAGAACAACTTTCGGAAGCTGACCTGAAGAAGACTAGAATTGCATCAAAAACGACTTTACAGCAATAGTAATCCAGCATTACTGATTAATGGTATAAAAGTTTCGCACCAAGGCGCAAAGCGAGAAACAAGCTACGTGAAACAAATCTAAAATCTAAAATCCAAAATCTAAAATTAAATGACAAGCCCCTGACTTTAAGTTATGGGGTCAATCTAAAATCTAAAATCTAAAATCCAAAATTGTTTGACTTATGCTGATCCAGAAGATTGTCCAAGAATTGCAAGACATCCCTGAAGACAAACTAGCAGAACTTTATGACCTAATTCACTACTTTCGGCTAGGTTTAAGTCAAGAACATACACAACCCCGCACCCCTGGTTTATTGAAAGGACAACTCGGCGATGCTTTCTTTGAACCACTACCAGAAGAGGAACTCCAGCAGTGGGAATGAGCTACCTCATCGACACCCATATTCTGAACAGGAAATAAGGCTTCTCCCACTAAAATAGAAAAATCATTCACGAGCGTTGTACTTATGGGTAATGAAGTAGAACTACTTGAACACTGGCGAGAACTCACACCCCAAAAGCAACAAAAAGTTTTGGAGTTTGTTGAACGACTTAAATCTGAGTCAGAAACAACACCCCCCGAATCTGATTTTGTACCACAAACACCCTTAGGCAAAAAATTATGGTCCATTCGACAACGAGCGATCGCTGCTGGATTGCAACTTCTCAACGAAGACGAAATTGAACTTGAACTTGCTGCACGTCGCGGTGGATTGCGTGAGTCGTAAGAAGACGTACATAGACTCTGGTGTACTGATCAGCGCTTTCTGTGGCATTCAGTCAGTCAGTATCAGAGCGAATCAAATTCTTAACGATGAAAATCGAGAGTTTGCCTCAAGTCGCTTCGTTCAGTTAGAAGTCTTGCCTAAAGCAACTTTTAACAAGCAACAAGACGAAGCAGAATTTTACGAAACATTTTTTAGTGCTGTTATCCACTGGGCAACTGACTTAGAGGAAATTTTACAGAATGCTTCTGAAATTGCCTGTACTTACGGTTTAGCTGCGATGGATGCACTTCATGTGGCCGCTGCTCTGCAAATTAAAGCTGATCAACTGATCACCACTGAAAAGCCAACCAAACCAATGCACCGAGTAACGGAAATCCAGATTATTTCAATATAAAGTTTATGTTTTCAGAAAGCCATAAGCCTTTTTGCTGATTAAATATGAATTTCAGTTAAATATGCGAAAGGTTAGACTTCTGCATCTTCAGCTTCAGACATCCCAATTTCATCCACATGAATAGTGTCGATACCTGCATCACGTAGCAATGCTGTCGCAGAGAGTGGTAATCCCTGGTCAAGCAACAATTTCATTGTGGTTAGGTAGTTCAATGATGCGATCGCTCAAGTAGGACGATGCAAAAATTAAGGCTTGCTGAATATCTTCATCTTCTAATTCAGGAAACTCCTGGCGCAGTTCTTCTCGATCGCGGTAGGTAGCTAATAACTCAATCACCCGACGAACGGTAAGGCGAAGATTACGAATAGAGGGCTGTCCATTCATGCGATTGGGATTACTGGTGATGCGATCTAATTTCATGGAAGTAACATTAGCTCCTTATGAAAATCATCCTCGTATATTGCTTGATGCCAAAATTTAGCAGTTCCGAGCTAGAGTGATAAATATTTTTATATGTAAATCAGCGTTTTTAGGGTTTGTGGCACTAAGGTTTACATTTTCAAGATTAGCACTTTGCTAAAGCCCTTGTCTTGCAAAGACTAACCAAACTCTGCTAAAAGTGCTACAGGTAAATAATTGGTAGCTTGAGAAATTCAAATGAAAACCACTGGCATTCATCATATAGCTATAATTTGTTCTGACTACGATCGCTCAAAAAAATTCTATGTTGAAACTTTAGGTTTTTCCATAATTGCAGAGACTTTTCGTACCGAGAGAAATTCTTATAAATTAGATTTACAAGTTGGAGAAAATGCTCAAATAGAGTTATTCTCTTTCCCCAATCCTCCGCAACGATTTAGTAGTCCAGAGGCTTGTGGTTTAAGGCATTTGGCTTTTAAAGTTGATGATATTGAGGAAACTGTTGATTACTTAAAATCCCAAGGTGTCGAAACAGAAAATATCAGAATTGACGAACTTACAGGCAAGAAATTTACTTTTTTTAAAGACCCAGATAATTTGCCCTTAGAGGTTTATGAAAATTAGAGAATATAAATTATCTGATACCCAAGCAATCATGAAATTGTTTTACGATACAATTCATGAAATCAATATTTGCGATTACACTCAAGAACAAGTCGATGCTTGGGCACCAAAAAATATGGATTATGAAGCTTGGCACAAAAGATTACAAACCAAGCTTCCCTACATTGCTGAAGAGAATGGTGAGATAGTTGGGTTTGGAGAATTAGAAGCGGATGGTCACATTGATTGTTTTTATTGTCATAGCAAATACCAAAGAAAAGGTATTGGTTCAAAACTTTTAAATCATCTAGAAAATATTGCAAAATTACAAGGAATAAAACGGCTGTATACAGAAGCGAGTATTACTGCAAAACCATTTTTTCAAAATCAGGGATTTAGCGTAGTTAGAGAACAGCAAGTAGAACGGCGGGGAGTTTTATTTCAAAACTATCTAATGGAAAAATATCTGTAAATTTGCACTAATAAAATAGACTTCTTGTAAAAGTCCTTATTTGTGGTGTCTTCTCTACTGCAAAAATATTTATTTTAGTTTAAACATAACTAATTTTCCAGACATAATTTATGTAATTTTGTCTAAAAAATTAGTTAATTAATATTGTCATTTCTAAGTTAATCATCCATAATAAAAATTACTATTTAGGCATTAACATTAATAAGTTCGCTATCTCCTGACTTTTTTATTGTTCTCAATAACAAACTTACAAGCTTAGTCTCAAGCAAAAAATATAAGGTACTACTATGGATAATAATTATATGATTCAGGTTCTGAGTTATTATTTTATTGAGCATATTTAGATTATGTTGACTACTTGTATCAAACCTCATTAAAATGCTCTTACTCTGTAAAATAATTGCTGTTAACCGATATATTAATCTAGTTATATTAAATATAATAATATTAATAAATAATCTCATATCCAATAAATTAGAAGCAAAAAAATATCCGAATATAGGCTTAATAAATTATTTTAATTTCCCTGCATCAAATAGAAAAACAGCATTTATATCGTATTCAATAAAATCTGCGAAAAACAGATTTAAAAATATACTTATTGCACAAGTATCTACTGAAATTCCAGCTAACATTTTTCCTAATCCTAATCCAAGTTTACCAGAACTAATCAACCCCTTCCAAATACCAGAGTCTACTCCTGAGGAGAATAACAGCATAGATCCAATTACTCCAAATGAGCAAAATGGTAATTTGATTTTAAAAAAAAACTCTAGAATTATTGATATTCCATTCCTTAACTAATAGTGCTAATAAATATCCTTGGATAATTAATCCTACGGATAACCTTACTTTTTCACCTTCAAAATTTAATCCTCTCCAAGGTGAAAATTATACTGATTTTATTGTTAAATCTGCTAGAGATGAACCAATAGTTAATCGTTTTACTTTTGCCCATTTTCCTCGTCAAGAGCAATTGTATTGGTTACTACCTGGTAATCGCATTGTCATGGAAACTAAAGGATGGCAAAGTGGAATTTTGTACCAAGGGCAATCAACAGAAATTGAAAGTAGAGAATCGATTCGGTTAACTCAGAAACTTTGGGGGATGCAAGCAGTTTTGCCTATTCCTCAATCATTTAAAGAATTAACAGGAGAAATTGACAACAATCAATTCTCTATTCAATCCATTGCGGGGGAGGTTATCAATCCACCGGGTTCTCCCACACCTGAAGTTATTATCAATAGTGGGGATAGCAATTCTCTAATTGCAAGTATTCCTCAGATTTCCAAGCTTGGTACTGCTTCAACCTACAATCCTAAAGGTGGTGGTTCTTTATTTGAATTTTTAGACGCAGACAATGCCCCCTTAATTTTACAATCTTTTCCTACCAGTAATTTACAACCATTATTAGAAGCGGGAAATACCACTACAGGCACAATCATTCCAAAAGAAACTCTAGAAAAAATAGGGTTTTATTGGGGTAATCCTTTAACAGGTGAAAAAACTCGATTTCAACCTCAAATGACATCTCTACCAGGTATCAAAATTGGTCAAGAAGGCAAGTTTGATAATTGGGATCTGCTAAATTTATTGATAAATCCTTTTATTAGTGAAAAACAACGTAATTTGTATTATCTAAATTCTTTATATTGGGTTCCTTTAGGTGAAAGAGCAACTAATATTAGACTGAGTAATAAACAAGAAAATTATCATTGGCAGAGACTTTACTTTAGTCGTTCTCATAATCGAACTCTATTAGAATATGACCCTGTAAAAATTCAGGCAACTTATACTAATGTTTTTAGCAATCCTGGTATTTCCCTATCTTTGTCAGTCAATCAACAAGAAATAGATGAGTTACAAACTGCTAATACTACACTAGGAATGCTGATGGGAGGAATTTTTGAGCTAATTCGTCCTCCGCAGCTAGAACAAAGTTTGCAGGAAGCTAAAAAGCGATTTTCTCAACAAGATAATTTTGCTTCTTTAAATACAAAAGCAACACCTGAGGAAATCAGAAAAATTAACCAATTACTCAATAGAACACTCTTATTGGGTAATCACACTAGTGGCTTAGAACAGGTTTCTGGAACATTAACTTTCCCAAGTAAAATTACACCCAATAATTCTAGTATCTTACAAATCCGCACCGGAAATCATCAGCGAGCAGTTCAGTTTATAGATGGAACCCGTACTTGGAGACAAAGTAGTAAAACCTTCATTTCTAAAACAGACCTTTCCAATAATAGTTTCGGTCTTTTGACATTTATTGGTGTACCTATTCCGTTAGAACAAACATCTATTCGTCCCAACAACCGTTCGTCAGCTGCACAAGTAAGTTTAATTAATTCTAATGGTAAGAAGTTTGTGCAAAACTGGAGTTCAGCGGATATGACACAGGTGCCAATAAATATTCGTTCGTTTGGTCTTGCTTTTGACCATATTGAATTAAGTCAATTTGGTGAAATTATTACTCAATTGCAGACTTTTAATGGATATCTATCTTTACCCACACTAGAATTTTTATGGGCAGGTTCTTCAGGTGACTGGAATTACAGTGTGAATTCAGGTATTTGGTTTAACTTGAATGCAGACTCTGTATTTAATATTCCAAATAATAATTTGGGACTTTCTGAACCAACACTGGGTATTTATGCTAATGGCGGATTAAGTTATATAAATACCCATGCAAAAGTTGATGCTGATGGGAAAATTCAAGCAATTACTACCCACATTCCAGCTTTACGTTTTTATTGGAATAGTGCAACAAATTCTCAAAATCCTGGTTACCTTAATTTGAGCTACTTTTTTTCTCATCAAGATCAGAATTTAAACTATTCTTTGGCTCCAGCACTTATATTTCTTGAAAATAAAGGCCATTTGACACCAGCAGGATTTTTACAAGGTAAGTTGTTACTAAATACAGGTTTAGAGTTCAACGCTTTTGTAGAATTCAGTGATAATTTTTTTTACACTTTAGAAGGAATTCAAAGGATAAATCAAAATTGGTCTTTTGGGGGTTATCTGCAAAATTTTAAAGATATTAGTCGAGGTGTAAAAAGTCGCACTAATGATTTATCCTATGGGTTATTAATCAAGCATGGTTCTTCTGATAGTGGTACTTTTTGGGAATCTCGCCTTGGGATGAGTGGAGATAGCTTTGAAGTTCGTTTTGAAGGAGGTAGGCGATTTTAAAAAGGTCACATCTAATTGTGCCTGAGTAAATTGGCTTACCGAAGAGGAGGAGGAAACTAAGTTAAAACTCAAAAGACTTTTACTTGGGCGCTGTATTAAAATAAACCGGGAGTAGCAGCTCTTAGAATTGCTGTATATTCATCCAGTGTCAGGTTACCGTACCTTAGTTTATCAGCTACAGCTGCCTTAATAGTATTTGCGCTTTGTATTGCTGGCAGTGGTAGTGTTGGGCCGGCAAAGAGCGTTATGCTTGGGATTGAGACATGAGTAATCGGATCGATATATATAGATCCTGTAACTATGTATGTACCGTTGCCGTCAATTCCTGCTAAATATGTTCCTTCTGGAGAAACTTTTTCGGTAGCAATAGAGGTGACATAAGCACTAGGAGTAATATATGTTATTACACCTGAGAATCCCCCTTGTTGTACTGTGAACGTAGGTATTGCTGGTATTGTTGTTACGCTTTGTGCTAATGCTGGAGTAAATTTAAAAGTAGCAAAGCTAATGAAACTCGTGAGACAGAGACTAGCTCTCAAAATAACACCAGCATATTGGGAAAGTAAATTCATCTTAGGAAATCCTTTGTTTTGAGGACTTGATGTTTTTGCTGGATGTGGTTTATGCAAGTTCTACAGCAGAATTCAGGAGTCAGAATTCAGGAGTCAGAATTCAGGAGTCAGAATTCAGGAGTCAGAATTCAGAATTCAGAATTCAGAATTATAGGAATCATATTTGATTTCTAAAAAAATCTCAGGTGTGTTAGCAGACCGTAATATCATGTCCGTTTGAAGACTTATCATTTAGGCTGACGCTCTTATGCGGGGACGCAAAGACGCGGAGAATTTTTTTGATAAGTGATTAGGCGGATATGATATAACGCACCAGAAGCTTGGATTGGTGCGTTATGGATTTTATCCTAAGGCATCCTACAGTACCTAGAATACCTAACCTGGATTGCTATAGAATAGGTTCTCTGCATAGCTTTGAAGCTTAGATGGTGTACTTCAGGCTTCTTAAAATCTGCTGTAAAAACTGGATTTGAAAAATAAGTAAATAACTCTCAATCTCTAACAATTATCTGCGATATTATTATTAAATTTCAATGATTATATTGAAATTTAAAAGACATAAAAACATTAATTTTCGAGTTGATGAGTCTAATTAATAAATAATCGGTGCAGTCAAACTGCACCGATCGCTGCGTTACGCACAATTTAATTGTAATTGCACCGAACATTTCGCTCACGCCAATGCTGAGGCTTGGGGTTTGGCAAAAATCATGCGTCCTGCTGTGGTTTGTAAAGCACTGGTGACTACTACCCGCAGTTCACCACCCACGTAACTGCTACCTTCTTCAACGACTACCATTGTGCCGTCATCTAGATAACCAATGCCTTGACTTGGTTCTTTGCCTTCTTTGAGAATTTTCAAATCCAGGTTGTCACCAGGTAAATAACTGGGACGGACGGCGTTCACCAAATCATTCACATTCAAAACAGGTACTTTCTGAACGCTGGCAACTTTAGACAAGTTGTAGTCGTTGGTTAGCAGTGTACCGCTGATTTCTTGGGCAAAGCGGACTAATTTCGCATCAACTGTGGGAATATCGTCGTAGTCAACTGGGTTGATGAGGATGCGATCGGGGTAAGTTTCCTTAATGCGGTTGAGAATTTCTAGTCCCCGCCTTCCCCGCACCCGTTTTTGATCTTTGCTTGCGTCAGCTACTTGTTGGAGTTCCTGCAAGACAAACTGCGGTACGAGAATTTGTCCTTCCAGAAATCCGGTTTCTAGTAGGGCTTCAATTCGACCATCGATAATGCAGCTAGTGTCTAAAACTTTGGTATTGGCGGGTTTTAGCGTTCCTTCTACAACCATCGATTCCACGGTGTTGGGATTAATGAACCGCAACAAGCCTCGTCCGTGGGTATCTGCCAAATTCATACCAGTGACAGAAAGTATAATACTACCGACAACTGCTACCAGTGGCTTAATAAATCCGAAATCTGCGGGAATAGGTAACAAAAATAACGGTGCTAGCATCAGGTTGGCTAGCAATAGCCCAATCACTAAACCGATCGCACGAGTTAAGATCGCTTCTAGAGGCATTTCTTTGACTTGTGCCTCTAAGCGACGATATGTAGTCTGGAAACTCAAGCCGATGGCACCACCAATAATGGCGGCAAAAACGGCAAAAACTAAGCGTAAAGCTTCGACATTTGTCACCTTATCTAATGTGCCATCGGGTAGCAGTTCTATGCTATAGAACCCTATTCCCGATGCTGCCAGGATGAATGAAAAAATAATAATGGCGTCAAGCATAGTTATCTTGTTTTCCTACAACTGTGTTAACCGATAAAGTTAAGTATTTTTTATTTCATCGGTAAGTATAGACTATCAATCTATCAATATTGACTTACACTAAGGGTTTAGGCAAACAATATCTGCAATTATTATAACCAAAGGCTTTTATCTTCATATTTTTCATTGTTTCGTTGTAAAACGATAAAAACTTGTAAACAAACTACTCATTTTCATGATTTCTAATTGGCAGTTGGGCTAACTTATATTCTTTCTTAAAATGAGTCAAAAATTTGATGTTTCTGGAATTGCGAGTTCTGCTTATGTACATATTCCCTTTTGCAGACGGCGGTGTTTTTATTGTGATTTCCCGGTGTCTGTTGTTGGCGATCGCTTGCGGGGCGAAACATCTAGTACTATCTCCCAATATGTTGAGGTACTATGTGAAGAAATTGCCATCACGCCAGCATTTGGTCAACCCCTAAAGACAATTTTTTTTGGTGGTGGCACTCCTTCACTGCTATCAATAGAGCAGTTAGAAGGTATACTGAGGCAGTTAGAGCAGCGTTTTGGTATCGCTTCTGGGGTAGAAATTTCAATGGAGATGGACCCAGCCACCTTTGATTTGAAACATTTAACAGGTTATCGTCGTGCAGGCGTCAACCGCGTAAGTTTGGGGGTGCAAGCCTTTAGTGAACAATTATTGCAAATTGCGGGGCGATCGCACTCGGTGAATGATATTTTTGCAGCTATAGATTTAATCCACCAAGTCGAGATTCCCGAATTTAGCTTAGACTTAATTTCCGGATTGCCGCATCAGTCTTTGGATCAATGGCAAAATTCTTTAAACAAAGCGGTGGCAGTTTCACCCACTCACATATCTATCTACGATCTTACCATCGAACCAGGCACAGCCTTTGGTCGTTACTACAAACCGGGTGAGGGTCCTTTACCGACGGATGAAGCCACAGTCAAAATGTACGAAATGGCGCAGCACGTTTTGACTGATGCAGGTTATGAACATTATGAAATTTCTAATTATGCTCAGCCTGGTCATCAATGTCGGCATAATCGAGTGTACTGGGAAAACCGCCCTTATTATGGTTTTGGCATGGGTGCAGCGAGTTATATTCAGGGAAAACGCTTCACCCGTCCCCGGAAGACTAAAGAATATTACCAATGGGTGCAAGCTGGCGCCGTGATTGATTGTGAAGTGACTCCCCCAAAGGAAGTATTATTAGAAACATTAATGTTGGGGTTGCGTTTAGCCGAGGGTGTAAATTTGGCAGCCTTTGGAGAAGAGAAGGTAAAAGAAATTTGTAGATATTTGCGATCGTATTTTGATAAAGGTTGGGTGGAAGTTACAGAAGGAAGATTGCGTTTGACAGATCCCCAAGGGTTTTTGTTTTCTAATGTCGTTTTGGCAGAGTTATTTGAAAAATTATGACGAATTGTTTTAGGGGCATTGGGCATGGAAAGAGGATGGGGGAAAGAAGAATTACTTTCTCCCTCATCTAGCCATCTCCCCACCTCCCCACTCCCCATCTCCCCACTCCCCATCTCCTTTATGCAAAAACATCAAGTTAAAAAAGCTGTAATTCCAGTAGCTGGTTTTGGTACTCGTTTGTTTCCGGCTACGAAAGTTGTCAAAAAAGAACTTTTCCCGATTATTGACCGAGATGGTAGAGCAAAACCCGTGATTTTGGCAATTATTGAAGAGGCGATTAATGCTGGAATCACAGAAGTGGGAATAGTGGTGCAACCAGATGACAAAGAAATCTTTGAAGATTTATTGAAAAAACCACCCAAAAAAGAACTTTTTGCTAAACTTTCACCGGAAAATCAAGAATACAGCTTATATTTACAAGATTTAGGTAGCAAAATTACTATCTTATTTCAAGAGGAGCAATTAGGCTACGGTCATGCAGTATTTTGTGCTGAGGATTGGGTGCAAAATGAGCCGTTTTTGTTAATGCTGGGTGACCATATTTATACCTCTAATTCTAAAATATCTTGTGCTAGTCAAGTTTTAGAAGTTTACGAAAAAGTTAATCAAAGTGTTGTTAGTTTAACTGCGATGCCAGCAGAAATAATTCATAAAGCAGGGTGTGTAACAGGAGTTTGGCAAGAGTTAAATTCGATTCTCAAACTTACACAACTATATGAAAAACCCACAATTGAATATGCACAAAGACATTTGCGTGTGGAAGGTATGGCAGAAAATCAGTTTTTGGGTATGTTTGGCTTATATTTATTGATGCCGAAAATTTTTGATTTTATAGCAGAACACATTAACCAAAATTTCCGAGAAAGAGGTGAATTTCAGTTAACTTCCTGTCTAGAAAAATTGCGTCAGGAAGAAGAAATGACGGGATATGTTGTTAAAGGTAAGTGTTTTGATACAGGTTTGCCAGATGCTTATCGCCAAACAATGATTGATTTTACAATATATTGATAAAAAATTAAGTGGCGATTTCCATAAGCGAAATCGTCCCTCGCAATTTATAAAAATAAAATATTAGTTATCAGCAGTTGTCGATTTTACTTAATAGATATAAATGCTATAGGACTCATATTTGATTTTGAGGAAGCTAGGTAAGCTAATCGTCATTCAAATTGCATCTCCGTGTCTCCGTGTCCCTGGGTCTTTCTAACGAGTTGAGTTATGCAATTTAAAAGGGCATCAGCTTACACCTTTATTCCCTGTCCTCAGTCCCTTACCTCTACGAGTGATTCTCCGAATCAAATCGGATTGCTATAGACATCACGACTTGACAATTTTATAGTACAATTGTACTATAAAGATATGAATATCCGGTGAGTATGTAACCTGGAAATACCCAAAGTTTAAACAGAAGTGTTTAGTGGCTAGTTCGTGAATGTCACAATATTTCTACTTTATGTGCCAACTTTAACATATATTTGGCATTGATTTATTGTGTATTCTCCTTCAATTTTTGACGAGTGAAACAACATATTTAAGTGTAGCTTTCATGGAATGTGGCAAGATGGCAAATAATAAAATTTCTCTAGTAGAACTCATTCAAATTCTTGCAGAATATCGCAACAACATTATTGTCAATATTAAGCACCTGCAAGAACATTATCAAAGAACAAGTGTCAAGCGTGTTAAAGGTGTCAGAGACGAAAACGGAGAATTAATTCAACCTTGGTTGCGAACAGAGAATATAGACGATGCTGAATATGTTGGTATGGGCGAGTTTCACTTTAATCGGAATACTGCTACTATTAATATGCTGATTAAACGTCAAGTCAAACTTGCCAAATCGGCAGACCAAACTCCAACTCTTGAGGTAGCAGGTTTGCTAGTCAATGACCTCAATAGCTTTAACAATTACACTATTGTCAGTGACGGTAAAATCAATGTCAAATCCTTACAAGTCAAAATTAGTAGTAAAAAAGCTTTTGACTTGCTTAAAGAAAAAGGTGTGTTGGATGCCAAAAATTTTGACTTTCGTGCTGAATATACCATCCAGCTAGATAATTTGCCGCTTGTAACTGCTGATAGTCATTACAGCAGCATTGATGGACTATTCAATCAACTCGCAGAAATTAAAGTACTAAATAGTATTATTTCTGCTCACTTAAAAAAGGAGTCAGATGTATTTGTCACAGAACAGTTAGATGAATTTAAAAAGCACTATCTATCCAAGAATATTTACATAAATTTTCCGACAACTAATGAATATGCAGATATCCATGAAGCTTTAGTTAATGGTACTCTCAAATCAAGATTGAGCTATAAAATTGATATCGGCAGTCAAGATATCCTTAACTTGAGCAAGTTGCATTCAGCTAACAAATTTTTGAATAGAATGTATCGCCTTTACGATAAAGATACAAGAGAAATTATCACCAAGGCAAGTTTTGAAATGGCATTTAATCAAAATCTTGCTGTTAGGGAGAGACTACTCTCATCACGTACCAAGATTAGAAAAGTTGACGAGTTGATGAAACCGATTTTTGATGATTTTCTTGGGCTTGAGCAAAATGGCATGGTTGTGGATATTCTGGCGAAGGTTGGTGCTGATACTTTGGCACAGTTGTTGCAGGATAAACAAACTGGGAAGGCAATCAATAAAGAAGAAATGGTTGCAGCATTAACAATAGCAAATACCAAGCTAGAGCAATATGCAGAAAAAATTTACCAAGACAAGATTTCTCCCTTGGTATTTTACATTGGTTGTACTGGAGTCTTGCCAGAACAAATGCAAACAAAAGTCATGACTGCCCAAGAAGCTACCAGCAAATATCCAAATTTGCAGTTTTCTAAAAATGAACAAGAAGGTACTTTTTTTGCAGTTGGTGATAGTATTATCAGCATCTATGCAAAAACTGAATATTACAGTAAAAACGTGGCAATCCTAAATCATTTGTAAATAACAAGAACCCCGACTTCTCAAAGAAGTCGGGGTTCTGTGGCTTTGAAGTATTGGGTTAAAAAACTACTGACTCTACCCCAAGTGCTGAACGGATAACTAAATCAGCAATACCAGTAAGTCCTATCCCAAATTCCGGAATTATAAACAGAAGCATCATTGCAAAGAGTCCGAAGTGGGTATTTTCTAATGGCTTTAATTTAGGGAAAATTTCACTAAAAACATGAAACCCATCAAGTGGTGGAATTGGCAAGAGATTAAACAAAAATAAGGTCAAATTAATTCGAGCCGCTAAGTAAAGAAATTCGACACTGAAGAGTCCTGAAAGATTAGGGTTAAAGAAAAGTTTGAGTAGTACAATAAATAGAATGCCTAAAGTCAGATTTGATAATGGCCCAGCTGCTGATACCAAAATATTGCTTAGCTTGGGAGAGCGAAACTTAGAGGGGTTGATGGGCATTTGTCCCCAAGCTATACCCATGAGACACAGAAAGATAATCGATTCCTTGCCCATGTGAACTACAGGATTAAGGGTGAGATGACCAGTTTTTTGTGGAGTGTTATCTCCCTGACTCATTGCAGCCCAGCCGTGAGCAAGTTCGTGCAAAGTGATGGAAAATACGACAATTATAATGATTCTGAAAAAATAAATTGGCTCTGTGAATAGTGTTTCAATAAACATATATTCTCGTTTGTGGTATAGTAGAAGCTAAAATTCGGGCTTTTCAGGGCTAAACTAAAGGGTGCATCTCACTTTTGTAGATCAATCTATATCTACAAACTCAGATTGATGCTTTTCGCATTCTTTCAGAGATATTTTTACCAACGGCATCTTCAAGCCAGCTTTTATCAAACAGAATTTAGGAGTCAGAAGTCAGAATGGGCTAAACCTTAGCTATCCGCTAACAGAATGAATTTTGTATTCTTCTTCAACTTAAATGCGTAATATTTGTATCGTTGTGTACTAATATTTAGTATTATTTACTTGTGCGATAATCAGATGCCGATAATCAATGTTATGAAATTAACTACGTAATAAGCCCCAGTAGGTTTTGGTATCTTTTAAAATAAAAGATAACTTAGTTGCATTACGATTAATAGCTGACATAATCTACAGAAAAGCATTTTATAGCATCTGTTAGTGTTTATATCTTGGTAATTAATACGTAAAAATTTTTAAATATTTTGTATAGAAGTCGAAGTCTGAATTATGACTCCGGAATTCTTTGTTCATCAAATTTCACAAGTAATAGAAGATTTTATTTCAGTATTGTACTTATTTTTTATACTTAAAAATCAAGATTATTGACTCAATATAAAAATTAATACATTATCATACAGCATAATAACGGCTTCTTGGTATTATTTTGATGCACTAAAGGAGTGACGATAAACAACAATGGATGAAGATCAGCGCCGTTCTTATTGGCGTGCTAATACTGCTTTAATTCGTAATCTTTTAATAGTCTGGGCTTTGGTTTCCCTCATTTTCAGTATTTTGTTGGTTCAACCTTTGAATGCGATACGGTTTTTTGGCGTACCCTTTGGCTTTTGGATGGCGCAGCAAGGATCAATCCTGACATTTGTGGTATTGATTTTCATTTATGCGTTCCAAATGGACAAGCTAGACCGCAAATACAGTTCCCGTAAGCAAAACGACGAATACAATCTCAGGAAGTGAGGAAAAACTGTGTCAGTTGAAATTTGGACTATTGTATTAGTTGGACTTTCCTTTCTTGCCTACATTTATATTGGTTGGCAATCACGAGTTGAAAATACTAAAGATTTCTTCATCGCAGGTCAGGGGATACCCTCAATTGCCAATGGTGCCGCCACTGCTGCTGATTGGATGTCCGCAGCTTCGTTTATTTCAATGGCGGGGCTGATTTCTTTTTTGGGCTACGACGGTTCTATTTATTTAATGGGGTGGACTGGTGGCTATGTATTGCTGGCATTATTGCTGGCTCCCTACCTGCGGAAATTTGGTAAATATACAGTGCCAGATTTCGTAGGCGATCGCTACTACTCTAATATCGCTCGTTTGGTGGCTGTAGTTGCAGCTATTTTCGTTTCCCTCACCTACGTTGCGGGACAAATGCGGGGCGTGGGCATTGTTTTTAGCCGCTTCCTCCAAGTAGATATTAATACAGGCGTAATCATCGGTATGGTGATTGTCGGCTTTTTCTCAGTGTTGGGCGGTATGAAAGGCATCACCTGGACACAAGTAGCACAGTACGGTGTATTGATTGTTGCTTACCTGATTCCAGCGATCGCCATTGCTTGGTTTCTCACTGGTAATCCCATTCCCCAACTAGCATTTACTTTCAGTAATGTTGCTGACAAACTCAATCAAATCCAGCTTGACTTGGGGTTCAAACAGTATACTGAGCCATTTGTCAACAAGTCCATGCTAGATGTGCTGTTTACCACTATCGCCTTGATGGTGGGCACCGCTGGTTTGCCTCATATTATAGTGCGGTTCTATACAGTACCAAGTGTACGTGCAGCCCGTTTTTCTGCTGGTTGGGCACTGTTATTTATTGCCATTCTTTATACAACGGCTCCCGCCCTGTCCATGTTTGCTCGGTATAACCTGATTGATTCGCTGCACAATCAGACAGTTGCAGAAGTGCAGCAGCTAGACTGGGCGACGAAGTGGGAAAAAACGAAACTCCTAAGCTTTGAAGACAAAAATAAAGATGGGCGTTTCCAGTTGACTCCCAAGAAAGACACCAATGAAATTAACATTGACCGAGACATCATTGTGCTTTCCACCCCAGAAGTCGCTAACCTTCCTCCTTGGGTAATTGGTTTAGTCGCAGCTGGTGGCTTGGCTGCTGCTTTGTCTACAGCATCAGGTTTATTACTGGTAATTTCCAGTTCCATCGCCCACGACATCTACTACCGCATAGTAGATTCCACAGCCTCAGAACAAAAACGGGTGTTTGTTGGACGCATTATGGTGGGTTTTTCCCTCGTTCTCGCTGGATATTTTGGGGTGAATCCGCCGGGATTCGTGAGTGAGGTAGTGGCTTTTGCCTTTGGTTTAGCTGCTGCTAGCTTCTTTCCAGTGATATTCCTGGGGATTTTCGACAAACGCACCAATTCTGAAGGTGCGATCGCTGGGATGTTGACGGGTTTAATTTTTACTATCGTCTACATTGTCAGCGTAAAATTTGGCGGCGTACAACCCTGGTTTTTTGGTGTTTCCCCAGAAGGAATCGGTACATTGGGCATGATTCTCAACTTCATAGTTACCCTAGTAGTTTCTCGCCTAACACCACCTCCGCCAGCAGAAATCCAAGCCCTAGTAGAAGATCTGCGTACACCGATTATTGAAGAATAGGGCATGGGGAAGAGGACACGGAGACGCGGGGACACGGAGACGCGGGGAAAGAAGAGGACAAGGAGAATTGGGGACAAGGGAACGGAGACGCGGGGACACGGAGACGCGGAGAAAGAAGAGGACAAGGAGAATTGGGGACAAGGGAAAAGACATGTTGCAAGTTCTCCCTCATCTCCCTCATCCCCGCGTCCCCGCGTCCCCGCGTCCCCGCGTCTCTCCAATCCCTACTGCCCAAGTTCTTTGATATTTTTGGTCACTTGTTGGTATAAATCATTGTTACCTTGAGTTTGAAAGATGTTTGCTGCTTGTTCCAAATCCTTTAGTGCGCCTTCCTTGTCTCCATTTTTGGCGCGGGCGTTTCCTCGGTTATTGTAGGCAGGGGCAAAGTTTGGATTGAGGCGAATTGCTTCATTGTAATCTGCGATCGCTCCCTGGGGATCTCCATTGGCAGCGCGGGCATTTCCCCGGTTATTGTAGGCGATGGCATATCTGGGGTTGAGGGCAATGGCTTGATCAAAATCATCCAGCCCCCTGTTTTGTTCTCCTAATGTGGCGCGGGCATTTCCTCGATTATTGTAGGCTTCGGCGTAGTTGGGATTCAGGCGAATGGCTTCACTGTAATCTTTAACTGCTTCTCGGTTATTTCCGAGTGAGGCGCGGGCATTTCCTCGGTTATTGTAGGCTTCGGCATTGTTGGGATTGATACGCAGCGCTTGATTGTAATCTGCGATCGCTTTTTCCTTGTCTCCCAAATCAAAGTAGGCTAATCCCCGGCCGTTGTAAGCAGCGACATATTCAGAATTTTCATTAATTGCATTGCCGTAGGAAGCTATAGCCGCTTGCAAATCGCCGTTAACATGCTGATTTTTTCCCTGAACATAGAATGCCTCAGCTTTGTTTCTGATAGCTGAACGACGGGTAGGTGGAGTAACTCCGATTTCTGTGATCAATACGTTGTCATTTCTACTGCAAGAAACAATACTAATTGCTGTCAATGTAGTAAAAATAGCTATGGTAAATACTTTATTTACCTTTGTTCGCTTTTGCCTAAATAAACGCCTTATCATAAGTTAAGATAAACTGCCTTAAAGAATTCAGAATTCAGAATTCAGAAGTCAGAAGTCACAACAAGAAAATCTGGTGACTGACGCCTTCATTCTTTCTTGAGAACACCTGAAATAAATTACTCCCAAAATCCAAATTTTAATTCTTTAGCAGAAGAATTATTCTAACTTTTGATACAGCTTTCACAAAATTTTGTTAATTGATTGTGCAAATTTTAGATTTTAGATTAAAAATTATTTCGGTACTTCTCCAAAGAAGTAAGCTATATGCTTCGGTTATATTTAGGACTTACGCAAACTCTACGAACACTTGGCGTTCTTCTCTACGAGACGCTGCGCGAAGGCGTCTTGGCGGTTCGATAAATCAAGCTTTTTAGCTATTTTTGCGTAAGTCCTGATATTGCAATACAGTTCAGTTAAGGCTAAAAATTAAAACTGGCGTAGTAGGTTGGGGAGCCACTCACGTGGGCGGGTTTCCCACGCCACTTGCTTCTCCCAAGGAGAGACGCTGCGCGAACAAGCCTCTTAACCCGTCCAACGCAGTGGCTTGACTTGAGTGAAGTGGCGTTTGAGGAACGAAACCCAACATCCGAAAACCAAGGTAAATGTTGGGTTTACACACGGTAAGCCCAACCTACAATTATTTTTCTTTCCCCAAAGTGATAAAACAGGGTTAATCATTCTCCGTTTCAGCATCTTGAGTTTTAGCAGTCAACCGCCAAGCGGTGCTTTTGTCAATATCTACAGACAATTGTTCTAGATTTTGCCCTAAATCCTTTTGGAGTTTCTGAGTTAGTGTAATGGGAAAATCTAAATTAATACCTTCGCTTTGTGCTAGATTTGCGAGTTCTGTAAACGTAGTTTTAATTGTAGTACGCTCATAACTACTCAGCTTGTAATCAGCAGTTTCAGATGTATTTTGGGCTTGCATAGCTTTTTTGATACGTTCTTGCAAATGCTCAAATTCTGAATTTAATAACTTATATTGCTGCTCAATTTGCGAGTATTTAGCACTCAGTGATGTTAAATCTTCCGTTACAGGATCGGGGTTAGTTTTGGCTTGTAATTCTAACAAATTCGAGTGAATTTGAGCCAGGTAAATACAATCTAGGTAAGCATACTCTATTTGTTCTTCAGTGAGGGGACGTTTTCCCCAGTCGCTTTGTTGTTCTTGTTTATCGATATTGTTAAAACTACAAAGTGCAGTAGCTAAAGTTTGGAGTTGATAATTTGGTAATGGCAAAAGATAATAGGGAATTTTCTTCGCAATTTCTAAAGTACAAGTAATATTTTTTGCTTTTTTACTACCGAGAAATTTTAGATCGTAACTGGCATTATGAAAAACTTTTTCAATATTAGGATTTAACATGATTTTTTGAATAAATTCAGCTATAATATCGGACTGATCTAGGACATCTAAAAGATAAACGCGATCGCCACTCATATCATGAGGATCGTCCAACACCTGAATCAGCGATAGCCTGGGATTACGGCTTTTATAGTCAGCCACTTCTGTATCTATCCACAGCGTTTTAGCATGAGTATATTCAGCGACAATGGCACGAATTTCTTTTGCAGAAGTAAGGTAGGGCATTGGCTAATATTTCCTGGTATTTTGGGCATGGATTAGAGACAATTCGTAGGGGCGCACAGCTGTGCGCCCCTACCATGTATCTCATTCAAATCAAAATCGCCATAGTTTTTTAAAGTAACATTTTGTTGGTAATTTTGCTGGCAGAGAATTGGAAAAAGCCTAAAATTTTGAGTTGCAAAAACAAGGTTGTTGTAAACATCGCCAAACTTGCTCAAATCTGATAACATCGAATCACCACTGTGGGGTGGCATCGTCTCATTCCAAAAAAGCTAGTTAGTATCTACCTAAAATTAATCGCCACAGACTTATGTGTTTGTAGTCAGGACTTTAGTCCTTGATTTTTTAAGCACTAAAGTGCTTACTACGAACCTACAAAATTTTAGTCATTGATTATTAGTCATTTGCAAAGGACAAATAACTAATAAATAATGACAAATTTTTAACATTTGCTCCTCATCACAACACACAGCTTAATTAATCGCTTCAAGTACTGAATTCGGAGATATATAATGAAAAAACTAATTCCATTTCTAGTTAGTGGCATTGTGGTAATTGGTGCTGTTGGCTGCCAAGACACCACTAAAACTGGTTCCGAAACTCCTAGCACTACCAATGAAGCGTCTCAAGCGCCAGCAACACCAGCTTCTGAAACAAATCCAAGTGTTGATAAAATCCTTAAAGTTCCAGCACAGCCAACCATTGTTCCACCACTGACTACAGACACTAAAGTTAAAACCGATTCCCTAAAAACCGCAGGAACAAAAGATAAGAGTGATTTAAAAACTGAAGTTAGTAATAAGTTGAATCAAGACTTACCAGGGAATAAGTTACAAGTTGAAAATAAAGAGGCTGACATTATTCTCAAAGGGACAGCGGCTTCTGTTGAAGAACTGACAAAAGCTGAAACCTTGGCTAAGGAAGTTCAAGGTGTGAAAACGGTGAAGGTAGAAGCAAAAGTTGAAAGTGTGAAAAAGCCATAGGACAATATTGGAACGGCAGAGTGCCTATGATGCAGCGTATTTAGCACTAGCAGAAAGCTTGAATGCCGAACTTTGGACGTTAGACGGACTTTTATATCGCAATGCCATTAGTTATGCTTTTTCGGTGCGTTTATTGCAATAGTAGTTCTGTCGAACTCACGTCAATTTAAGCTTGCCATAACACTACTGCGATTAAAAAATTAGCCCCTTCCCTACTTATTGTAAGGAAAGGGCTAAAGTCAAATTCAGATTGAATTACGAATTACCTTAATATCCGCCTTCTTCTTCGTATTCTGGCTGTCTTTCTTTGACTTTCTTGGGGATATTCACTGGCTTTGGTGCATCTTCCCAAGCATCGCTTTCTAAGTCGTCATAATCATCGTAATCGTCAGCGTATGACTTGGTAGAAGGCTGGGGTTCAGGCTTTAGCGGTTGTTTATACCTGTCGCTACCTGTTGCTTCACTCCAGTTATCTTCTTCGTCTTCATCGTATTGAATGGACTCATACGAACGCGCCTTCATTACTTCACGGCGTGGCCTGACTTCTTCCACATAGTCTTCTGTCCATTCTTCTTCAGCTACGGGTTCCGGGGCGCGGACTCTTGGCTTGGGTGGTTGCAATGGTACTCCACTGGGCAGCTGATTGCTTGGTGCAACTTGGCGTGGTGGAGTATAGCCATATTCTTCTTGTTCATCTCGCTCCCACGGTGCTTTGCCGATACCCAAACGCTCTAGTAAGCCTACTGTCAATTGGTTTACCCGTTCTTCGGCTCCCTCAAACACAATCAAGCGATTGGGGCCTGTGCTGACAATTTCATCCACTGAGAATTCGTAAGTACTCAAAAATTGGTCGGGAATTTGGGGCAATCCTAATGAGGCAATGACTATGGAATCAAGTTTACCTGTTTCGCCATTGAATTTGAAGCCGCGAACTTTGCCTAATACTTCGCCTGTTTCTGTGATTACTTCCCAGTTAATCAGGTTGCTGAGAGATTCAACTTCGATATCTTCAATTACATCTTCGTTATCAACCAAGATGACATCACCAATTTGGTTGATGGTGTTGAGGTACATATAGCGCGGTATGCCCGAAATAGAGATCAGGCTGTCTCGCAAACCAAGAGCCACAACCTCTCGCTGATCGATATCTACCCAGACTTGACTGACGATGCCTAGCCGTTTGCCGTTGTCGCGGGTAATTACCTGAGTATTTAATATGTCGGAACGCCTAATTATTTGTTCAGAGGTCATTCTATACCGAGTCCTGATCTCGAATCCGGTTTGTATATACACTATTATTAACAAAAACTCAAGCAGATGTATTGGATGATGTCAATTTAATCCCCAAAACCTGAGTATAAGCTCCTCGTGCTTGAGTAACGCCAATTGTGCGTTCGGCTGATTCTATCATCGGACGACGCAAACTAACAACTATAAATTGCGCTTGTTGTGACTGTTGTTTAATCATTCTAGCTAATCGCTCTACGTTTGCCCCATCCAAAAACATATCTACTTCGTCAAAGGCGTAAAATGGCGATGGGCGGTAGCGTTGTAGGGCAAAGATAAAGCTTAAGGCTGTGAGTGATTTTTCTCCGCCAGACATGGAAGCTAGGCGCTGTACTGGTTTACCTTTGGGATGGGCAACTAAATTCAGTCCGCTGCTAAATGGATCTTCGGGATTTTCTAGTTGCAGGTAACCGTCACCGTCGGAAAGAACGGCAAAAATCGATTGGAAGTTTTCATTGACGGCATCGAAAGCTTCTTTAAAGGCGAGTTGCCGCAATGTGGTAAAGTTTTCAATCCGCAAAAGTAATTCCGTGCGTTCCCCTTCTAATGTCTCTAATTTTTGGGTTAGTTCTTGGAGGCGGTTTTGGGTGCGTTCGTATTCTTCCAACGCCAGCATATTCACAGGTTCCATTGCCTGCAAGCGTTTGGAGAGCGATCGCAATTCTTTCTGCAATTCTTCCAAGTCTACTTTATCTGGAACTTCCGGCAAAGGATTCGGTAATTCTGCTCCCACATCCCGCAACTGACTTTGGAGTGCAACTAGTTCTTCCCGCCGCTTTTCTTGGGTTTCTTGGAGTTTTTGGATTTCCCATTCTAGTTGTTGTTGGCGTAAAAGTTGCGATCGCACTTGCTGTTCTGTGGTGTCGCGTTTTTGTTTTTGTTCACCCAGTTTTTGCTCCATTTGATTCAACGATAGGCGGGTTTGAGTGATTTGCTCGTCTAACGTTGTGGTTTGGCTTAAGACGCGATTCATCGCGTCTCTACAAGAGGTTTGTTGGGTTTCGTATTCGGTGATTCGGGTTTCGGCTTCTTGGATTTTTTCTTGGAGGCGTTGTTGTTGATTTTCTAAATTTTTTAATTTTTGTTCGGCTTCCCTTAACGCTGTTTCGCGTTGTTGTAATTGTTGCTCTTGAATTTTAATGGTTGCCTGGATTTGTTGCCATTCACTGGGGGTTTGAGAGGCTTCTAATTCTGCTAAGGCATGTCGTAATTGTTGCAGTTGAGTTTCTTGTCCCGGTAATTCCCGTTCCAAAATCCCCAGACGAGATTGGGCTGTGGCTAATTTTTCGCTGTTTTGGACTAATTGCGATCGCGTCCCCTCTAATTGCGTTGTTAAATTTTTAATATCTTTGTGCAACTGCTCCAATTGCAACTGCTGTTCCCGCCGCGCCTGTCGGGTTTCTGTTAATTCTTGCGTCAATTGTTTGGTTTTGGTTGACAAAGTGGCGATCGCTTCAGTACAACGCTCTAAAACTCGTTCAATGTCCACCAAACGACTTTTTAAACCAATAACTTCATCAGATTCCGCCGCTTCACCGGTACCAAATCGCAACGCCGAACGTTGAGTATTGCTGCCACCAGTCATTGCACCGCTGGTTTCTAACAATTCGCCGTCTAAGGTAACGATGCGGTAGAGTCCTAAATTTTTCCGGGCTTGTTCGAGAGTCGCAAACACGACGGTGTTACCGAAGACATAGCTGAATACATCTTTGTAACGGCGATCGCAATCAACTAAATTCACAGCATAGTTTACGAAGCCGCTAGCAAAACGCAGCGTTGCATCTTGAGTAAATTTCGGTGCAGAAATTTTATTCAGCGGTAAAAAAGTCGCCCTCCCAGCACGTTTTTGTTTGAGCAATTCAATACCTGCTGCGGCAATGCTGTCATCTTCCACCACAATATGTCCCAAACGTCCACCAGCGGAGATTTCCAAAGCTAGCTGATAGCGGGGTTCTACTCGTCCCAACTGTACAACTAAGCCGCAAACACCGGGCATTCCTGATTGTAAAATCACCTTACTCGCTTGGGTGCCTTGGACTTCTTGTTGTGCTTGCGCCTGGGCTTCTAATTTATCTAACTGGCGTTGTTTTTCTCGTTGTTCGGCAAGTAACCGTTTTTGGGTTTCCTGCTGAATTTGCAATTCTTGTTCCGTGGCTGAGAGATTTTGAGCTAAATTTTGGATGGGTTCGCTAGAAGCGTTAAATTCCGTTTCCAATTGAGTACATTCAGCTTGTTTTGCAGCTAATTCGGGTTCATGGCGTTCAATCAGTTGAATTTGTTCTTGGATGAGTTGCTGTAACTGGTTATTGCGTTCCCTCAGTTGTGCTTGTTCCGTGCGTTGGGGTTCGAGAGTTTGCAGCAAAGTTTCAATTTGACGGTTATACGCCGTTTGTTGCTGCACCCACGCTTCTGAAGCCGAGGCGATTTCGGCGGCGGCTTGGCGGGAGGTTTCTAAAGCTTGTTGGGCGTCATTTCTTTGTTGTTGGGAAGACGCGATAAATTGCGTCTCTACAAGTTGGGTTTCGGCAATTTCTTGGAGAGTATGACGGTGTTGTTGAATCTCCTGCTGAGTTTGGGCTAGGCGCTTGGCAGTTTCTTGGGAAGTTGTTTGTAATTCTGTTTGCTGACGTAATAATTGTTTGCGTTCCGCTTCTTGGGTAGCGAGGGTAGATTGTACCGCCAAAAGTTCCTCTTCTCCCAATGCTTTCACATGGGCATTGAGTTCTTCAAGTTCAGCGGTTTTTTGGACGATTTCGGAATTTAAAGTTGTGAGTTCGGTATTGAGTTCAGTAGAATTGCGATCGCCATTTTGAATTTCGCCAACCAACTTTTCTTGGTGTGCTTGCAGGGAACGCCAAGATAAAACAGCTTCCCAAGATTGCTTCGCCAGAAATTCCGCCCGCAGTTTTTGATACTTCTCAGCCTTAGCACGATCTTGAGAAAGGCGATCGCGTTGTGCAGTTAATTCCGTCTCAATAATCCGACAACTATCTTCCTTTTCCTTCACCTCATCCAAAGTAGACTTCGCTTGATTAATCTTGCGATCGAATGCCGCCACCCCAGCCAACTCATCAATAATTTCCCGCCTCTCCCGCGCATTCATCGAAATAATACTGGTGACATCTCCCTGCAACACCACGTTGTACCCTTCAGGATAAACCCGCAGATTACTTAATTGCTCATGCAACTCCGTCAGCGTACAACTTACACCATTGATAAAGTAATTCGACGTATAACTCCCCTGATGAGTCACCCGTAACTTCCTAGTAACACTCCATTCAGTTGGGGAGTGGGAATTCTCCTCATCTTCTTCCCTTTGCGCCTTTGCGCCTTTGCGTGAGACTTCATCCGACAAATCAAACGTCACCGTCACACTAGCCTCAATCGCCGCCCTACTTTTAGCCGTTTGAGTATTATTCACCAAATCCGGCAAGCGATCGGCTCGCATTCCTTTAGAACTAGCGAGTCCCAAACAAAACAGCAGCGCATCAAGAATATTTGATTTACCCGAACCATTTGGCCCAGATATGACAGTACACCCCGGCAGCAGAGGGACTGAGGTAGTACCGCCGAAGGATTTGAAGTTGGTAAGTTCCACGCGCTTGATATGCACCATAGGCGCTGGTTAACTAGGCTAATGGCTATTGAAGAACAAGTGTATCAACTAATTCAAGATCCGCAAGAGGGTAGAGGGGAGAATTTAGGATTATCGAACCGCACGAGGCAAAAGAGAACGCAGAGGAGGGAGAAGAAAATCTAAAATCCCAAATTGGTAAGATTTTAGTGTGGAGTAGATAAACCATCTGGTAAATTTTCTAAGATACAAGGTTGGGTTGAGAGACGAAACCTAACATTTGTTTTGCTTTGTGAGGTTGCGTGTTGAGAATTGATACCGCGTATTTAGGGATTAATTGCAGAATTAGCCATTTTCACTAAAGAAGTGCGATCGCCAGCTTTCAATCCAACAGTATATTGCACACCCTGTTGTCGCCAAGTCAAGGTCGCATCTGAGCAATTTGCACCACAACTAAAATCCACAAAATAGCCTGTAATACCCTTAGCTAAAGACACAGTTTTACCAGTCAGGCGCGGTGTTTTCCGAGTTACCGCTTCAGCAGAAAGCGCACCCAAACGACAAGCAGTTCCACCATTACAGTCAGGACTATAACCAAGTATAATGTCGTACTTATTTTTGGTAGCAGCTTCTATAATCGCGTAAATTGGGTTTTCCCCATCCGACTCAGGAATAAACTTCGGCAATAAAATCTTAATTTGAGTTTTTTGCTTTAATTTAGGCAAAATCGACTTAAAAACTGGATGTGACTGAATTCTAGTCTGTCCTTGTGCTATCAATTGGAACTGATTGTTGATAGTAGCTACCGCTGACTTGTGAAAGCTGCTAACGCTAACTAAGAAAAATACAGCACACACAGCACCAATCTTTCTAAAGCTTAAAATCATGATCGCAAACCTATTTCATCTCAAACACTTATTTTTAATACCAATTTTAAGTATCAAATTACGCATTTTATAGATCAAAAACTGGAATCTTGATTCAGAATCCAGAATTCAGAATTCAGCAATCTTGACGAACGTTCGCCCTTGGCGTCTTCCTTTGGGAGAAGACTCGCTATCAGTGGGGGATTTTCTCTACTCGTGATTAGTTGAGAGTTAAAAATCTGATAAATTTTTGATTATATAGATAAAAAGTCACTTGACCTGAAACTATTAATCGGATAGCCTTAGCGTTCAGAAACATTTTATTGGGAAACCGATGAACAGAAAACTAATACTTAATTTGCTGTCCACTTCCACAATTTTTGCTTCGCTGATGTCCACGTTGGGAGTATTGAATCCTGCCCATGCTAATACGATTCAGCGATTAATGCACACACAAGATGGTCGTAGCTGTATCACTAACCCACATGGTGGAAAAGATTTTGTGTGCATTAGAAATTCAGAAACAAAGCAACCCTTTACTTCCCAACAACGTTCTTCAACCATTGTCACATCAGTGTCAGAAGAGAATGTTGCCATGTTGGATTTTACCGAAGAGGAAAGCGAAGCTGCAATTAATTTATTTGCCTGCGACTGTCCTTATTGCGTCAATTCCTTGCGTCAGTTGCGTGGTACTGGAAACTTAGTGTATTAAGCTTCAAAAGCGTTGATAGCGATCGCAATAACTCATACTAAACTGTTAACAACATCCTGATAGCTTGTATAAATGTACCAATTTTGGATTTTAGATTTGGGATTTTGGATTACAAGTCTTGGTTACAAATGTGTTCCAGAAATTCCCAACAAATACTACTTATCCTAGTTTGGTAAAAAGTATACAAACCCAAAAAAGCATTTTTAATTACAACCAGAGGTAAAGAAGACGCGGGGACGCAAAGATGGGGAGACGCGGGGATGGAGAGATTAATTTTTCGGTGTTACTATGTCTTTGCGTCTTCTTAACCTTTTTCCCCGCGTCCCCGCGTCTCCGCGTCCCCGCGTCTCCGTGTCCCCGTGTCCCCGCATCCCCACATCCTCTTCACTCAACCACTTCATTCACAGGGAATCTATCAATCAGTTGCATTGCGCGATAAGCATTGCGCTGAAAAGAGTCGGGCAAATGGGGAACATGGGGTATCTGGGATAATAAATCCAATGTCCGCCGTAAAATTCTCACCACATCGCCTTCATCCAAAGTGGTGTTGTTGCAGAGTTCTATCCACTCCATACCTAACGCCCATTGTTCCACTAAGGCAATTAACTCAAACTCCAACCATATAGGTAATGCTACGTTATATCGCCGTTGTAATTGGAACATCTGACGGCGAATTCCCCGCAGTTTTGCCAAGGCTTCTGCGACTTCATTACTGAGGTCAAAGTTAACCTTACTATCTGGACGGGGAGTTTCTGTCACCAAAGCCGCTGCTGCTGCTGCTAAATGGTGCGGATCTAAGTTGTCCAATTCACCACTAGCGAATACTAAACCCAGCCACAATTCATTTTCACCTCGAATCGCTGCTGCCATTCGCCCTAGTTGTGTGGGCACTAAGTTATCCAATGCGCCAAAGTGTTGCAGAATTGCGATTAAATTGACAAACTCTTCCCAATGACGTTGTGATTGTTGCTCTACTGTACCTTGCAACTCTTCGAGTTCGGCTTCTAGTTCGACATAGCGGGCGCGACGTTTGAAAATCGTTGCCACACTGCCTGATAGATGTACGGGATGAGTTTCTACTTGCTCTTGGATGGCGGTAACACGGCTGAGTTGTTCGGCTACTTCTGGTGCCATATACAAAGACTCTACCGGGTTGGGAATGCGAGTGGCGATCGCAAATGTTTCTTGACTACCAAGAAGTAACTGTCCCGGTTTCAAGGGCATTTCTGCTGGTGGTAGCACTTCAGGCGGTACTTCAACTCGTGGCAATTCGGCATACAAATCCACCACATCCCCTGTACTTGCCACATACCAACGGTTATCGTGTCCCAAGCATACCAAGTAAGGATCTTCACCAGAACCAGGCGTTTTTCCCACTAACACTGCGGTTATAGGTGTAGACACTGGAATATTTTTGCCTTTGAGACTCAACAGAGTTCCTGACACTGCAAAGCCCAACATCATCGCCAATTGTTCTTGTCTATCTGACTGGGCTTGTTCTTGCAGGGTTTTTAATATCTGGCGTTCTACTTTCAAGCGTTGTCGCAATTTCTCATAAACAGCCAGTTCATTTTCATCAACGGCGGCAATTTGCTCGTGTAATTGCGCTAATTCTGTTTGCAGTTGGGCAATCTCATCGTATTCTGGTCTTAAATGTAAAGTTGCCATATACTGCCCAAAACTGCGTTCTATCAGTTCCCTGGCTTGCTCTAAGGTATGGGTTTGCAGTAAGTTGAGTACCATGCCATAACTAGGCGTAAACTGGCTGACTAGAGGATCTGGCTTGGATGTGGCCAAATATGCCGCTTCTTTAGATCCTTCAAAGGGAGTTTGCACCGTCACCACATGACCTTGTTTATCCATTCCCCGGCGGCCTGCGCGTCCTGCCATTTGCAGGAATTCGGAAGCGTTCAGGAGGCGGTGTCCAGTGTCAGTACGCTTGGAAAGGGTGGAAATTACTGTTGTCCGGGCGGGCATATTAATTCCCGCTGCCAGTGTCTCGGTAGCGAATACGACTTTAATTAGCCCTTGCTGAAATAGTTCTTCTACCAGTGCTTTCCATGCAGGTAAAATACCGGCGTGGTGGGCAGCAATTCCCCGGTACAGGGGGGCAATTTGTCCAGAACGTCCAGCTTCGGGATTACGGTTTAAAAAATCGTCAATTTGTTCGCGTAAAATTTGGGACTCTTCATTATTTACCAGCCATAAATCACCCACTTCTGCCACTGCTTTATCACATCCCCTGCGGCTGAAGATAAAGTAAATGGCTGGCAACATATCCCGTTGTTGTAAGTGGCTCAAGGTATAAATTAAGCCAGGAGCTTCTGGTCTACCAGCTTTCCCGCGATCGCCTTGTCTTCTTTTGCCCCGATTCGCCAGACGGGGGTTAATTTTGGTTTTGCTGTCATTCAACAGCGGAAATAATCCTTTGGGATTGCAAAAGTGAAATTCCAAAGGTACTGGGCGAAAATCGGAGTAAATCAGGTCTGTTGGTCCGTGGACGCGGTTGAGCCAATCAGTGAGTTGATCGCTATTGGCTACCGTTGCCGAAAGGGCTGCCAGTTGAACTTCACGAGGACAGTAGATGATTGATTCTTCCCAAACTGTACCGCGTTGGCGATCGTTCATGTAGTGGCACTCATCCAGCACCACTGCGTCAACGTCTACTAATGAAATGCCGACTTGCCCAATGGGTGTACCATAGAGCATATTTCGGAAAATTTCTGTGGTCATCACCAAAATTGGTGCATCTCTGTTAATGGAAGCATCTCCAGTTAACAGTCCCACCAAATCGAACCCGAATTTTTCTCGAAAGTCACGTAATTTTTGATTCGATAGCGCCTTCAGGGGAGTAGTGTAAAACACACGTTTTCCTCGTGACAAGGCACGATAAATGGCGTATTCCCCTACTAATGTTTTGCCCGAACCTGTAGGCGCACAGACAACTACGGAACGTCCAGCGTTGAGGGATGCGATCGCATCCTTCTGGAACTGATCCAGTTCAAAGGGAAATATCGACCTCAGGTCAAGTTCAGGAGACGGCGCGGGATAATTCACTCAATCACATTTGCAACCAGACTGTTTACTATACTAACGAGTCTTTTGTCAACTTCGTTAGGTTAAGAGTTAGGAGTTAGGAATTAAGAGTTAGGAGTTAGGAATTAGGAGTTAGGAATTAAGAGTTAGGAGTTAGGAATTAGGAGTTAGAAGTAAAAAATTCATAACTCCTCACTCATAACTACTCACTCATCACCCGGATTTCTCACTCATAACTCCTCACTCATAACTCCTCACTCATAACTCATCACTCATAACTCATAACTCCTCACTCTTAACTTTATTCATTTTCCCAGATCTTGCGATCGCTCTGTGGCAGCTTTTACTGCTTCAATTAAAGCTGAGCGAAATCCTGCCTGTTCTAGCTTGGCAATCCCAGCGATTGTTGTACCACCAGGACTGGTAACGCGATCTTTGAGTTCTGCTGGGTGCATTTTGGTTTCCTGCAACAGTTTCGCTGTTCCCAGTACTGTTTGCAAGGCTAGTTGATTGGCAATGACTCTGGGTAAACCTGCGGCTACTCCGCCATCAGCAAGTGCTTCTACCAACAGCGCCACGTAAGCCGGACCGCTACCAGATAGCCCTGTAACTGCGTCCATCAGCACTTCTGAAACTTCTACGACTTCGCCCACAGCAGAAAAAACTTGATGTGCTATTTGGTGATGCTTCTGGTTGGTGTATGCACCCAAACAAATGGCGGTAACTCCGGCTCCCACCGTTGCTGGGGTGTTGGGCATGGCTCTGATTACTGGCAATTGGATAAACGCAGCTTCCAATTGGCTTAAAGGCACACCCGCTAAGATTGAAATAATCAACGGTGGGTGTTCTATATTCAGAATATCAATATGTGCTAATTCTTGAGCGATAGTACTAAAGACTTGCGGTTTCACTGCCAAAAACACAACTTCTTTTGCTTGGCTGAAAACTTCGCTACTGTCTATCGTTACAGCAACTTTATACTGCTGTTTTAAAAATTCCTGGCGTGAGGGTAGCGGTTCGCTAACTATGACTTCTGAGGATTGATAAATTCCCAGTGCGATAAGGCGGGATAATAGCGATTCTCCCATTACCCCACCACCAATTAAGCCAAATTTAATAGTCATTGATCGTTAGTCATTGGTCATTAGTCATTTGTCATTGGTCATTAGTCATTGGTCATTGTTTATTGTTAACTAACAAAGGACAAAAGACGAAGGACAAAAGACTAATTTAACTTTATTGTGCCATCCGGTTAGGTTCGTTGCCCCAATTTTGATTTGTAGATGTAGAACCTGTGGGACGAGAAGGACGGGCTGGAGGTTGTGGTACTTCATGAAGAACCCCTCCTTGGGTGCTAACTTGTACACAGCTTGGCGTAAACAAAAAGATGCTCTCACCGATGCGCTCTTGATGTCCATCGAGGGCGTAAGTACCACCTGCGACAAAATCTACTGCTCGCTGAGCTTGATCTGGGTCCATGATTGTCAGATTTAATACCACTGACTTGCGTTCTCGCAGCGCTTGAATTGCCTGGGGCATTTCTTCAAAAGTGCGTGGTTCGAGTACTAAAACTTCCGAAATTCCGTTAATTGCTCCTGGCATACCAATCACATTCCCCATTGGCTTTGACCCTGCTGCTGCTATCTCTTCTCCCATTGTAGGCACTGGTTCCCGCCAACGTCGATTTTGAGTTGCTGGGGCTTCTTGTGGTACTGGTTGGGGATTTTCTTGCTGATACAGATTTTGGTAATTATTATCTGTTTCTGGTTCTTCTTCGTAATACTCGTATTCCACTTGCTCATTTAGACCTACAAAGTCCCTGAGTTTGGAAAATATGTTGTTCATTGTGTACTCTCCTGGTGCGAATAGCCTGTATTGACTTGGCTTAGGATTAATTGAGCCATCTGCGATCGCTACATGGGTGGATACTTCAGCAAGTATATTGCTATTTGTAGCCTATACTACGGGCTTTGGCGATGAACCGACACTTTTAGCAAGGTCTGTGCATCGCCTAAACATAATAATGAGTCAAGATTATATCCTAAGGTTTGTCCGAAGGAAAGTTCTTTTTACCCGAATTTTACCTGGCGATTGCTCTTGTCAATACTATATCCTTTGTTTCCAATTGCACCAGTCTGTTACAAAATTGTTGTCATCAAATCCTGATCTCTAATTAATACTCGACCGCAAGCTTGATACTAGCATGTTAAAGGCGATCGCCAAACAAGATAGTTCCTAATCGTACCATCGTTGCACCTGCTTGCACTGCCAGTTCGTAGTCGCCTGACATACCCATAGATAGGTGCTGCATTTTAATGTGCGACCAGTTTTGCTCTTGGATTTCTTTTGCCAGTTCACGACATCGATTAAACACACTCAGAATTTCCGGATCGTCCAATCCTGAAGGCGGAATTGTCATCAAACCTTGAATTTGTAAAGTTTTGCATTGATTGAGGGCGGGTAAATCAGCCAAAAGTTCTGCCACACTCCAACCCGATTTGTTGGGATCGGGCAGAATTTTCACTTGCAAACAAACCTGGGGACTCACTCCTAGCTCTTGCGCCAATTGATCTAGACGCACTGCCAGCTTTAAATTATCCACGGAGTGAATCCAATGGAATTGTTCAATGGCTTTTTTGGCTTTATTGCTTTGCAAATGTCCAATAAAGTGCCAAGCAATATCCGACAAGTCTTGCAACTGGGCTTGTTTAACGGCGGCTTCTTGGATACGACTCTCCCCAAAATCACGAATTCCTGCGGCATAGGCAGATCGAATCGCCTCAGCAGAAACTTGTTTGCTTACGGCAATTAATCTGACTGAAGTTGGCAGTGAGGAGCGAATGGTAACAATACGTTCGTAAATCGAACTGTTCATTGGAAGGTGCGTTGGAAAACACTCTGAAGCTGATCGTACTCCTGAGATTGCCCACTGCGACGCAGAGTACGCAAGCGATTTTCCAACATCATTCTAGCTTCGGTGCGTCCTATGGGTTGGAATTTCACACCTTTAATGTCATTTGCTACCAAAAAAAATAAACGTTGTGCATAAAGTGTCGTGAATAGATCTTGGTTCTCATCAACCATACAGATCTTGTAAAGTAAACCCCAAGTTGGATGATTTATGTAAGTTTCTGCGTTTTCAGGATTCATTTAATAGTCAAGGTGGGGGATATGTATATGCTTTCGCAGCTCATTCCAAACATTCAGACGATAATACCAACATTCGCCAGAATATTTCCTTAAAATGCGAAACTGTGGTTGTGAAGACCTTGATCTAATTTTTAAGAGAGCAGATTCAGCTAGTGGTAGTGAAGCGGAACTTGTTGAAAGCTTGGCGCGGCAAGGGAAAACACCCGATAAATTTCCCAACGGCAACGGCCAACTTTCTAACTTCTTTCCATACTGCCACAACTGTCGCAGAATGGAGCAAAATAAGTCCTGTGAATGGGGAGTGGGGAGTGGGGAGTGGGCATTGGGCAAACAGCCAGTGTGGGAGGTGTGTCCGGTGTGGGAGGATGGGGAAGAAATCTTTCCCCCCACACTCCCCACACTCCCTCATCTTCCTCATCTCCCTCATCTCCCCACGCCCCATTCCCCATTCCCCATTCCTTTATTGATTATTCAGTATTTTCAGCGCTGCTAGCTGTGCCTGAGCTTTGTGCAGAGATTCGTACCATTCTTTTTCCGGATCGCTGTCTGCGACAATTCCCGCACCAACTTGTCCCCAGACGATGTTAAGTGGGAGATGGGGGGATGAGGGAGATGAGGGAGATGAGGGAGATGAGGAGGATGAGGAAGTAATTTCTCTCCCTGCTCCCCCTGCTCCCCCTGCTCCCCCTACTCCCTCATCTCCCCCTGCTCCCCCACCTTCATTCCCAGGGGCTAGTAACAGAGTGCGGATTAAGATATTTAAGTCTAAATTGCCGCGCCAGTCTAAATAGCCGCAGGAACCGTAGAATAAGCTGCGTCGCACGGGTTCTAGTTCTTCGATAATTTCCATGCAACGGATTTTGGGACAACCTGTAATTGTGCCACCTGGGAAGGTGGCGCGAATCAAATCAATGGTGGTAGATTCGTCTTTTAAAGTACCTTTAATGTTGCTGACAAGATGCATTACATGGCTATATCGTTCAATTGTCAGCAATTCGTCTACAACAACACTTCCCCATTCACAAACTCGGCCTAAATCATTGCGTTCCAAATCCACGAGCATGATGTGTTCTGCACGTTCTTTGGTGTTGCTGAGTAAATCTTGTGCCTGTTGTGTATCTTGTTCTGGGGTTATACCGCGCGATCGCGTCCCGGCGATCGGTCTGGTTTCGGCTTGTCGATTTCGCAACAATACCAACCGTTCTGGCGAACAACTCATGACTTCCCCCCAAGGCGTTTGCCAATAGCTGGCAAAAGGAGAAGGATTGATTTTTTGCAACGCTTGGTAAATTTCCCAGCCAGAAGCCGCTGTTAAGGCTTGAAATCGCAATGAAAGATTCGTCTGAAAGATATCTCCAGCTTGAATGTATTTTTTCGCCTGGTTGACAGCTGTTTCATAATCTGCTTGTGATGTCAAAAAGACAGGAAGAGATGAGGGGGATGAGGGGGATGAGGGGGATGAGGGGGATGAGGAGGATGAGGGGGATGAGGGAGAGAATTCTATGTTGTTTTCGTTGTCGCTTTGCTTGTTGTGCAATTTTTCTTGTAACTTATTGAGTTCACTGCGATCGCTGGCGGCTAACCAAAGAATTTGTTCGGCGTGATCTAAGACGGCAAAACAATCTGGTTCGTACCAAAAAGCTACGGGAAATGGTAGGGGATCAATTTTAGTAGCGGGTAGCTGTTCAATTTCCCATGCGATATCGTAGCCTAACCAACCCAACCAACCACCAAGGAAGGGGAGGTGAGATGGGGGAGATGAGGGAGCAGGGGAGGCAGGGGGAGCAGGGGAAGAAATTACTTCCTCATCCCCCTCATCCCCCTCATCTCCCTCATCTCCCTCATCTCCCTCATCTCCCTCATCCCTTTGCTGCAACAACTGTTCTAGGAAGGGAAAAACCTGTCCTACTGCTGGTGTCCACATTTGGGGAACGCCATCAACTAGACGAGGAGCGCCTGCACAGATAGAATATCGACTGAGTTGGGGATGTTCGATTGGGGTTGGGTAAGGACTTTCCAGTAAGGTAGCAATTGCCGTTGCGGTGGTGGGGCGAAACAAGGCAGCAAAAACTTCGGAACCTGTGCGCTTTTCTAAGGGTAGCGATCGCCAATACCAAGCCTTGGTCATACTATATTAGAAACTTTCTATTTTCAAGGGTGGCAAATTAGACTTTAGTTCCTACAGCTAGCCGTATTCCCCAGAATAAGATTAAAGTTGCAATAGCAAGCCAGTCAAGGGCTTTTAATCGTAAGTCGTGCCACTGCACTCGATGTTCGTTGGGACTGGTAAAACCCCGCACCATCATTGCATTCGCCATTTGTTCAGCTCTCAAGAGGAGATTGTCTAACAATCTCTCTGCCACTGTCATCCAAACCTTAAATGCTCCTTTTAATCCCAACTTTTTCCAATTAATTGCCCTGGTCATTACAGAACGAAATAAGTTTTGTACTTCTTCTAAAACTAAGGGAATAAAGCGCAAAGATAAAGTTAAAGTTAAAGCAATTTCTGTAACAGGCAACTTCAGACGCCGTAGGGGTTGCATTAAGCTTTCTATGCCAGATGTGATTTCTTCTGGTGCAGTTGTCAGCAAATACAGGTTGGTGCTGTAAATCACGGTAAATATAATCGAACTCAGGCTGACTCCCAAACTCAAGGAACGGCGAGTCACTCTCACCGGGCCTTTATGAAATAGTACGTAGCTGTACTTTTGCCCATTGCTTGCTTGTTCTGTAACTATATTATTGAAGTTTGCTGGCTGGGTTAATATTTGTTCATTTTCTGGCAGGCGTGGCTGATAATCTACACCCGTTGCATCAGGACTGATGGCTGCGATCGCTAAGACGAAAAATGATAACGTCAACAACCAACCCATTTGCTGACGCCATACTCGTAGTGGAATCTTAGCAAATAAGGTAGTGATAACCAATATTACCACCAACAGCACCCGCCAAAGGTTGTTGGCTAATACATAGCTGGTTAAAAAACTCATCAACCAAGCAAACTTGACTCGCGGATCGATTTTATGTAACCAAGTTTGGGGTTGTTCTAAATAAAGTCCAAGTGGTAGCGATCGCAGTAAATCCATTTTAGAGTTAGGAGTTAGGAGTGAGGAGTTGAGAGTTAGGAGTTAGGAGTGAGGAGTGAGGAGTTTTGACTTTAACTCATAACTTTCACCTTGTAACGCTATTAAACTCAACAAGTTGATAGGGTTCTATAATTAGCAATTTTGACTTTAACTCATAACTCCTAACTCTCAACTCCTAACTCCTAACTCATAACTCATAACTCCTAACTCCTAACTCCTAACTTGATTAAACGCGTGTTGCTCGATTAAGATTACCACTTTCAACATCACGAACTTTTTTACTCCGCCAGAGTAAACGCATGGGGCTACCTTTAAATCCTAGCTGTTGCCGGAATTGTCGCTCAATGTAGCGACGGTAGTTGTCGTTAAAGCGTTTGGCATCGTTGACAAATAAGGCGATGGTTGGTGGTTGGGTACTCACTTGTGTACCATAATAAATCTTGCCCTGACGCCCACTACGGGATGCTGGCGGTGAATGCCAACTTACTGCATCTGTTAATACTTCGTTAATAACTGATGTGCTGACTCGGCGTTTGTGTGATTCCGCTGCCGTTTTCACGAAATCTAAAATCTTTTCTACCCGTTGTCCTGACAAGGCACTGACAAAGATTGTTTCTGCCCATTCGGTAAAATGTAAGCGCGCTTGCAGACTTTTTTCGTAGTCGTAGATGGTGTAAGAGTCTTTCTCCACAGCATCCCACTTATTAACCACGATGATACAAGCTCGACCTTCGTCGATAATCCGCCCAGCTAATTTTTGGTCTTGTTCAGTGACTCCATCTAAGGCATCTAGTACTAATAAAACCACATCAGCGCGGCGAATGGCTTTGAAAGCTCGGTTAATACTAAAAAATTCCGTGCCGTATTCTATCTGTTTCTTTTTGCGAATGCCGGCAGTGTCAATCAAGCGATAGGTTTGCCCGTCTCGTTCAACCACAGTATCAATTGCATCGCGGGTTGTGCCAGAAATCGGGCTGACAATTGCTCTTTCTTCGCCAACAAAAGAGTTGAGTAAACTGGATTTGCCGACATTGGGGCGTCCGACAATTGCAACTTTGATTTCGTTAGTTTCTGGGATTTCTCCAGCAGCGGGTATGTGATTAATTAACTCATCAAGTAACTCTCCAGTGCCACTTCCATGAATCGCTGAGACGGGATAAGGTTCGCCCAATCCCAATTCCCAAAATTCAGCAGCTTGGATTACCCCTTGTTCTGGGGATTCACATTTATTGACAGCTAGTAGTACGGGTACTGGTTGTTGGCGCAACCAACTAGCGATTTCTTGGTCTGCTGAGGTGGGGCCTGTTTGACCATCGACTACAAAAATAGCGGCACACGCTTGTGCCAGGGCTGTCATTGCCTGTTGGCGAATCAGTGGTAAAAATTCGGTATCATCATTAAAAACTAAACCACCAGTGTCTACCACTAAAAATTCGCGATCGCTCCAATAAGCATCCATGTAAGTGCGATCGCGTGTCACTCCTGGTTCATCATGGACAATCGCCGTTTGTTCCCCGGCGAGACGATTAACCAGGGTAGATTTGCCCACATTTGGGCGTCCGATAATAGCAACAATTGGCAGTCCCATAAAACCAGGGTAAGTGAGAGACGTAGTATATCACATACTTACATTATATGAGGGAATGGGGCATGGGGGGATGAGGGGGATGAGGGGGATGAGGGGGATGAGGGAGTGGGGGGAGTGTGGGGGGAAAGATTTCTTCCCCGTCCTCCCACACCTCCCACACCTCCCACACTTCCAATGCCCTATTTTCTTAAAAATAAAAAAGGTAGGTGACCCTACCTCGAACCCAAAAAAAGCATTTTGTAACCAAATACCAAATTAAATATCACACAGGTTTTTGACGAATCCATTGCAAAGCTATGACGAAGGTGTGACGCTTAATTTTCGGTGGATTTGGCTATTAACCCAAGCTGCAATCCAGGGGGATAGCTACCTTCTTGTTTAATACGCTTGATTTGGGCATCTGTTATCCGCAAATTTAATTTTTGCGCTAATGCCCGCACAATATCTCCCCGGTCAATGACACCAGCTACTGCACCAGCTGGAGAAAGTACGGTAATCCAAGATAACTGGTGATTTTCGAGTTTGTTAATGATCTCAGCCACAGATGTAGACTCGGTAACATGAGGTATTTCTGTCAAGGGACGCGCGATGTTGTTTACGGTTTGGGTTTCCCATTGACTCCTTTCAATTAAACGCAAATCGTCAATGGAAACCAAACCCCGGTAACGTCCATCAGAAGCAGCAAAGTAAACTTGTAAGGGGGCGGTTTCTAATAGGTATAAATCTGCAAAGGAACGCAATGTCTGGTCAGCATCAACTACCCGATAGTCGCGGGTCATGGCATCTGCCGCGACTACTTTTAACAAGCTTTCTTGCAGTGTGGTCATGTTGTCATAGCTGTTGGCATTGCGGACGGCAAACCAACCCAACAGCGCCACCCACAAACCAAGTACTAACTCCCTGGTAAGAAAATCTATGACAAATCCCAAAGCGATCGCACTATAACCCAAAATTTGTCCTGCTCTTGCAGCCCAATGTACGGCTTGAAAACGATTACCTGTTATTTGCCACAGTGCTGCTTTTAACACTTGTCCCCCATCTAAAGGTAAGCCGGGAATCATGTTAAATAAGGCTACTACCAAGTTAATTCTTGCCAAATCTCCCACCATCATAGTGATGGGACTAGTATCAGGTAAAACACTACCTACTAAACGTAGTAGGAAAAATAGTATGATACTGACCAATGGACCGGCGATCGCTACTTGAAAAGCTTCTACTGGAGTTTTAGATTCTTCTTCTATGGCAGCAATGCCGCCAAACAAAAACAGGGTAATAGAGTTAACTTTAATGCCTTGCGATCGGGCTACCAAGCTGTGACCCAACTCATGTAACAACACCGAACCAAATAGCAGCAGTGCCATTACTATCCCTGCACTCCAAGCTATAACATTTCCCCATTCTTGGTAAGCTACCCCAAAATTTAGAGTTGCTAACCCTAAAATCACAAACCACAGAGGGTCTAAAAACAGGGGAATTCCAAATAATGACCCAATTTTCCAATTTGTTTGCATTATATTGTCCTAAAACTAGATATTTCTAATAGCTCCTACACCGTAATTTTTCGTAAAATTTGGTAAATATATATTCCAAACGTCATTTACATTGATGCTCAGTTATCAAATGCTCTAATTTCTACAATAGACAATTACAGCGCATTTCAGGTCAATTAAGTACACGGGTAGGGACACAGCAATGCTCCCTACGGTTATCTCTACCTCACTCTTGTGAGCAAAACTCTAGACTATGGGACATGGGGAAATGGGGGGATGGAGAGATTGGGGAGTGTGAAAACTAGAAGTTTCCAGCTCTGAGGTTCAAAACTACTAATCTTAATATGTTCTGTCATTGCGAGTAGGGGCGCACAGCTGTGCGCCCCTACCCATGTATCTCATTTAAAACGAGAATCGCTATAAACCAATAGGCTTGGGTTAAGAATGATTGTAGGTTGGGTTGAGGCGCTCTCGTTACCCAACAAATCCCGGAAATGTTGGGTTTCGTTCCTCAACCCAACCTACATAAAATCAGTTTTATCGCACTAACTGAACGGTATTGCGCTATAAACTTACAAACGACCGATGTTAGTCAGTCCTAAAACAATGCCAATGCCGATGACATGACCTAAAGCCATTGCACCAACGAATGTTGGAATACTAATGGGCAGAATAGGGAACTTGGGACCAACTAAGGGTTTTTCAATCCTAGTACTTAGCAAAACAACCACTAGGCTACTAACGCTGATGATGATTCCTACTGTGGGAGTCCACACGGGTGTTGGAGGAACAGTTGCGGCTACTGCTAGTAAAGTAGATGAAATCAAGCTTTTGTCTCCTAAATGGAAAAGTTAATGTAGACCTACAAGATTATAAAGTTAGCAGGCGCAAAAGTTTTTGAGATAGTTTAGACTTTTGAGATGATTATTTTAAATTTGTGAAATTTTAATGCGCGTTAAGATTTGCGGTATCACTCAACCAGAACAGTCTATGGCGATCGCCTCTCTTGGCGCAACGGCACTAGGATTTATCTGTGTACCCACCTCACCTCGCTACGTTACGACTTTGCAAATTCAAGCAGCAGTCGCAGGATTACCAGAAAACATCGATAAAATTGGCGTTTTCGCCAACGCTAGCATTGCCGAGATCGAGCAGATAGTTGTTGATTCTGGGTTAACTGGGATTCAGTTACACGGTGATGAATCACCAGAATTTTGCTACCAATTACGTCAAGCTTTGCCTCATATCGAAATCCTGAAAGCATTTAGGATTCCTGATTTTGAGCATCTTCAGAGAACAACTAATTACACAAAATACGTAGATACTTTACTACTTGATGCTTATCATCCCCAACAACTGGGTGGTACAGGTAAAACCTTAGATTGGACGATGCTACAGCAATTTAGTCCCAATCGCCCTTGGTTTTTAGCTGGGGGACTAACAGCAGATAATATTGTCCAAGCTTTGAGCCAGGTAAATCCTAGTGGTATTGATTTATCTAGTGGCGTGGAACGCGCACCTGGGGATAAGGATTTAGATAAGATCGCACTTTTGTTTGAGCGACTGGGGAGTGGGGAGTGGGGAGTGGGGGGATGAGGGGGATGAGGGGGATGAGGGGGATGAGGGAGTGTGGGGAGTGTGGGGAGAGAGGGGAGTGTGGGGAGATGGGGAGATGGGGAGATGGGGGAAGGAGAATTAATGCTTCCCCATCCTCCCACACCTCCCACACCTCCCACACCTCCCACACCTCCCACACCTCCCACACCTCCCACACCTCCCACACTTCCTGCTTGCCCCATGCCCCATGCCCCATGCCCCATGCCCCATGCCCAATTATCTACATAAACGTTGCTTGGTGGCGAATCAAGTTAAAGAGTTCTTCGCGGGTTTTGTGTTCTTCTTGAAACACACCGACCATTGCGCTAGTTACAGTCCAAGAACCTGGTTTTTGCACTCCCCGCATCACCATGCACATATGGCTGGCTTCCATGACAACGGCGACGCCTTGAGGTTCGAGAATGGTTTGAATTGCTTCGGCAATTTGGCGGGTTAGTCTTTCTTGTACTTGCAAACGACGGGAATACATTTCGACAATCCGAGCTAGCTTACTTAATCCCACAACTTTTTGATTGGGGATATAAGCAACGTGCGCTCTACCCATAAATGGCAGCATGTGATGTTCGCACAGACTAAAGAAATTAATATCTCGAACTAGTACCATCTCGTTATGCCCTTCGTCAAAGATGGCTCCGTTAACGAGTTCTTCGAGGGATTGGTTATACCCACTTGTGAGAAACCGCATTGCCTCGGCTGCTCGTTTGGGTGTTTTCAGGAGTCCTTCGCGTTCTGGATCTTCTCCAACGCCCAATATTAATGTCCGCACGGCGTCCATCATTTGCTCCATCTGTTCCTCTTTTGGTGGAAACAAATCTGCTTGTCTCCCATTATGAGTGTTGCGATCGGGTCTTGGAGTTATGGCTTCTGCTAAGTCGGAAATTAAAGGCGATTGAGAGTAATTGGAACCGTTGGAACTAGCGATAGTCATGATTGAGTTTTGGTTATGGTTTGAATTTAGTTATGAGTTAGGAGTTAGGAGTTAAGAATTAGAATTTTGAACTCCTAACTCCTAACTCCTAACTTCGCAATTAGAGTGCGCCTGCACTGGGCATTATGGTCAATTCATCAATAACTGCCTGTTGTGGTAACAAAACTGTGTGGAGAATTGACTGGGCTACAGTTTCCGGAGTTAACATTTTGGAACGGTCTAAATCGGCTTTGACTGTTTCTGTGTCCCAAATTTCGGTATTGACTGCACCAGGACAGATGGTTGTAACACGAATGCCGTGGGCGCGTTCTTCTTGTGCCAAGGTCTGAGAGAGGGCTAACAAACCGACTTTACTGACAGTGTATGCTCCCCAATAGGGAAATGCTTGCTTGGCAGCAATGGAGGCGACGTTGATAATTGTGCCTCTGCCTTGATCGCGCATTGATGGCAATATCGCAGTAATACACTGAAAGACGCTGGTAAGATTCAGGTCAATTACCTGCTGCCAATCTGACAGAGGTGTTTCACTCAAGCTACCTGTATATCCCATACCAGCATTGTTTACTAAAATATCTATGTCTCCAAAGTCAAGGGCGATCGCTTGGATCTTTTCTTTGACTTGGGATATTTGCCCTAAATCTAAAGCGTAGGCTTTCGCTTCTACCCCAGTCTGCTCTAGGGCTTCTCTGAGAGCCTCCAATTTATCCAAAGAACGACTGACTAAGGCCACATCGATTCCGGCCTTTGCAAAGGCTAAAGCCGTTGCTTTCCCAATTCCACTACTTGCTCCTGTAATCAAGGCGCGTCGTTTTTGCTCAGCACTCATGGCGTCTCCCAATTTTTTGGCAATTCCCAAAGCCTTTCACCACCCAATTATTCTCATTTTTGAGTTCTGATAGATTAAAGGAATCTAAAAATACGATGATTTTCATAGAGCAGCTGCTATTATGCAGTGCAATCGCTGGTATATTGTGGGTTTTCTCAGTAAAGACTACAAATCATCACCTGAAAAATCAACCCATACACTGAAAGTAAATTACTTAATAATACAAAACGCACTCAATAAAATTGAGTAGTTTTGCTAAACATGCAAATGCCTATGGCTCATGAGATTGTTAAAAATCTTTAAGCACCATAGGCAATTATAGCATTTCTACTCGGCTAATTAATCATTATGCATTGCTGTTAATGAGCAACTTCTGTAAAAACACCAATTTTGCGGAATTTTTCATAGCGCAGTTGTCGGCGTTCTGGAGCAGTTAAACGGTTGAGTTCTGACAAATTTTCCAACAGCACTTGTTTGAGGGTGGTGGCAGCTTTCAAGGGGTCAGCATGAGCGCCACCGATGGGTTCAGGCAAAATCTGGTCGATAATTCCTAAATTTTTCAGGTCGTGGGAAATAATTTTCAGGGCGACGGCGGCTTGGGGAGCTTTACCAGCATCTTTCCACAAAATGGCGGCACAGGCTTCGGGTGTGGCAACGGTATAAACTGAGTGTTCAAACATCAGTAGCCGATCGCCTACACCGATACCGAGTGCGCCACCGGAACCACCTTCACCGATGACTGTGCAAATAATTGGCACATCTAAGCAAAACATTTCCCGCAAGTTATAAGCGATCGCTTCTCCTTGACCTTGGTGTTCGGCTTCCACCCCAGACCAAGCCCCTGGCGTGTCGATAAAAGTTAAAATCGGCATCCCAAATTTGTTGGCGTGTTCCATCAATCGCAAGGCTTTGCGGTAGCCGCCAGGGTAAGGCATACCAAAGTTACGAGCAATATTGTCCTTGGTATCGCGGCCTTTTTGATGACCCAACATGACCACGGGTTGTCCGCCCAGACGCCCGACACCGCCAACTAAAGCTGGATCGTCACCACCACAGCGATCGCCATGCAACTCCATCCATTCATCACTAATTGCTTGAATGTAATCGAGAGTACTGGGGCGGCGCGGATGACGAGCAACTTGTAATCGCTGGGATGGGGATAAACTACTAAAAATTTCCTCACGCAGTTGCATAGCGCGTGTTTCTAATTGGCGAATTTGACCAGAAACATCGACGCCATTTTCCTCAGCAAGTTGGCGAATTTGATCGATTCGGGTTGCGAGTTCAGCTAGAGGTTTTTCAAAATCCAACAGTAGCGGTTTACGTTCAGTAGTTGCCATCGTAGGAGTTATGAGTTACGAATTTTTTTTAGAGTTAGGAGTTAGGAGTGAGGAGTTAGGAGTTAGGAGTGAGGAGTTAGGAGTTAGGAGTGAGGAGTTAGGAGTTAGGAGTGAGGAGTTAGGAGTGAGGAGTGAGGAGTTAGGAGTGAGGAGTAGAGACGCGATTAACCCTTGTCTGTGCAACAGTTAGGAGTTTGGCAGTAGAAAGCCTGGATTGATAAAAGTTATTAACTTTTAAATCTAAACTCCGAACTCCTAACTCTCAACTCCTAACTCTCAACTCCTAACTTTTAAACCAACAACGGTCTAAATCCATGTTTCACTGACACCCGACCAATCTGCTCCATTTTGTCTACGGTAATCTGATTGCGTCCCCATGAAAAGTTCGTGTACAACTTCTCAAATTCCAGCAACATGGATTCGGCAAAACAAGCAAACAACTGGCGTGCTGGTACGTCCATGTTGACGATTTGCATAATTTTCCAGTCAATATCCAGAGAATGCTCTACAATTCCACCATTTAACACGTATACACCGGGATGTTGAATTTTTGTTGCTAAATTTTTAGGATAACCGCCATCAATCAACAAACATGGTTGTTTTAAAACGGTAGGTTCAATTTCCACGCCTTTGGGCATACTGGCAACCCAAACTACAATATCAGCTTGGGGCAGTGCTTCGGTCAAATTCATGATTTTTCCGCGCCCCAGTTCGCCTTGTAATTCTTTGAGACGTTCTTGGTCGCGGGCTATTAGTAGAAGTTCTTGGACATCTGTTTTTGCATCTAGCCAGCGTGTAACTGCACTGCCAATATCGCCTGTTGCGCCACATATAGCGACTGTTGCTTTTGAGAGTTCAATTCCCAGCTGTTTTGATGCTTCTTCTACCTGCCGACTAATAATATAGGCAGTGTGAGTATTTCCTGTAGTGAAGCGTTCAAACTCTAGTTTGATGTTGCGGACTTGGCTAAACTGTTCCAACTTAAAATTTTCAAAAATAATCGAGGAAAATCCGCCTAAGGCCGTAATATTAATGCCATGTTTTTGTGCGTGTGCCATAGCGTTAAGCACTTTGCGCGTTGCTGCTTTGATGCGACGGGTAGCTAGCATCTCTGGCAAAAAGCAAGATTCTACATAGCGTCCTTCAATTTTCTGTCCAGTGACACTGGTAACAGTGATATTATCAACGATTTGTGGCGGGGCGCTGCACCAAAAGTCTAGCCCTTGATCGGCATATTCTGGGTATCCCAATTCTTGAGCTACTGCTTGAGCGTGTTCTAAACTAGTCAGATGTCCAATTAGACCAAACATGTAGTGATTATTAGCCTTGTGCTGTCTTGAGCGCGTGGAATGAGTTAGAAGTTGAAAGTTGGGAGTTAGGAGTGAGGAGTTCAAAGTTAGGAGTTAGGAGTGAGGAGTTCAAAGTTAAGAGTTGAGTTTAATGTGAATTAAGAGTTGAAAAGCTTTCAATTTTGTTGATGATTCAAAAATGACGGTTTTGTTCCAGCTTGGAAACCCTTATGGGACAATGTGATTTTTTAATTCACATCATGTGTGAGTTAGCAGTTTAAAGTTCAAAATTGATAATTTTATCACTTCAAGCTTTCTAGCGCTTAACTCCTAACTCCTAACTCCTAACTCCTAACTCCTAACTTTTTTAAGCGGCTGTGAGTCCGTGGGCTGACAAACGCATAATCTCGAAAGTTTTGAAACCAATGTTACTTAATGCTTCACCGTATTGAATCATAAAGTCTTCTATTAAAGCTTCTTTTTCCATTGCTAAAGTTTTGGCATCAGCCGCTACTTGGTTGAGCATTTTCCAAACGAGTGGTAGGTTTTGGCGATTTGCTTCTTCTAATTCAGCTTTGGATTCTGTAAAGTGTTCTTTGAGCCAAACTTCTCCAAAGTTGAGATGGCTGTATTCATCTTTGACGACTCCCTCAGTGATTTTACGTGCAAAATCGTCAGCGACGGGGATGTAGATGTTGTATGCTGCGATCGCAAAACATTCAATAATCAAAGACTGAATCAACAAACAAGTGACGACTTTGCCTTGGGCGGCGGCTGTTTGAAAGTTTTGGTGTAGTCCCAAGAAAAATTCTTTGGCAAATTGCAAATCTGGGGTCACTTGTAAATTGCGTCCACAAGCTTCAAATCCTTTCTTGTGGCGACTTTCCATTTTAGAAAGACGAATCAATTCTTTTTCGGATTCTGGCAGCAGTTGAGCTAGTTGGATGTAATTCTCGTAGGCTTCTTGTTCGCCTTCAATGACGATGGCATTAATCCGGCTGTAGGCGTCTTTGTATTTTTCGCTCTGGAAATCAATTTCTTGAAATTGGTCTGTAAGCTGCTGCATGGTATGTTTTTTCCTCTAAAGAAAGAATTATTTGACACCAGGATTCAATTTACCCTATGAACAGAGGGTAATAATCATTGTGGTTTAATTTAACTTAACAAGTAACTATGTTTATAGATTAGCTGTTGCTGGGGTCGATGCTCTAGTACCAGAGAAACAAATGTTTTGCCGCGCAAGTCATGTCTAAACCAAACTGGAATTTCAAATCTGGCGATTTTGTCAGCCTAGTAGTCTTGCTGCTAGGAGCATTTATCGTTCTGCTACCCCTGTTTGTGGTTTTTCTCACCTCCTTTGCACCGACGATCGCAACTGCGAAAGATTTGTCTAAAAATAACTGGTCTTTAGCTAATTACCAGGCTGCATGGCAGCAAGGTAAATTTTTACTGGCGTTTGCTAATTCTACCTTGGTAGCGATCGCTGTGACGGCGTTTCAGATTCTGACTTCGGCTTTGGCTGGTTACGCCTTAGCACGGCTGAAGTTTCGGGGACGCCAAGCACTGTTGTTGGTTGTATTAGCAACTTTGGTGATTCCCTTTCAATTGTTGGTAATTCCGATTTTTTTGGTGTTGAAGTGGGGACACCTGATAAATACTTATGGGGCGCTAATTTTACCTACTGCGGTCAACGGCTTCGGTATTTTTCTATTGCGTCAATATTTCCAGACAATTCCTGTGGAGTTAGAAGAAGCCGCAGCCATAGACGGGGCGAACCGACTGCAAATTTTGTGGCGAGTGATGCTACCTTTAGCCCGTCCGGCGCTGATAACACTATTTTTGTTCACTTTCATCGGCGAATGGAATGATTTGTTTAAGCCTTTAGTGTTTACCACACGACCGGAATTAAGGACTGTGCAGTTAGCGTTAGCTGAATTTCAAGAACAATTTACAAATAACTGGCCTTTGATGATGGCAGCGGTAACAATAGCCACAGTCCCAGTCATGGTATTGTTTTTGATTGGTCAGCGGCAATTTATTCAGGGTATTGCCACCACAGGGATTAAAAATTGAATAGAAGCTGAGGCGATCGCACTGCATCGACATACAATGCCATTGCATCGACCTGCATTAGAGGATGTTTGAAAAGTCCTCTTGTCTGTAGCAAAACGTTCTAGATCCCCCTAAATCCACGCCAGTTGCTCATGGGGGAAACCCCCAAGACCGCACTGGCTCCCCTTAAAAAGGGGGACTTTGATTCCGGTTCCCCCCTTAAAAAGCTATCCATTACCGGGATCTTTCTTAAAAAAACTCAAAAGAAGTTAACAAATCCACCAATGCCTAGTTGGGTATAGTTTGTCAGAGAGATTGAGCGATCGTAACCAAACAGAGGGTACAAAATGGAAGGATGGGCGACAG
>JAVRBV020000141.1:0-33146 GCA_034531095.2 Nostoc sp. CreGUA01
CCACCGTTAAAACGGCGGTCTCATAGCTGAAGTCCATTGAAATGGACTGTAATTTTCAGTCCTATAAAGAGGACTTTCGCTATTAGCCAGGAATTTCAATTCCTGGCGGACGGGGGGTTTCACGTTAAGTTGACACTAATGGGCACTGCCGTGCCCCTACCAACGTGTTTGTATCATGATTAAAGTGAAATGGTATCAGTTAAGCATTTCTCCCTTCTCTGGAGCGTCGCGCCAGTTGCTACAACGGGGGGAACCCCCGCAACGCACTGGCTTCTCTGCGCCTCTGCGCTTCGTTAAAAAAATTGACTTTGACAAAAAGTTTTGACTTTAACCCAAGCGTATTGCGCTATAAAAGACTCGGATTTTACGCAGGCAAAACTCTACACGGTTTTAAATTTTGCTTTTAATCTCATTTTATAGTACAATTGTTCTACAAGTGAAATAGCACGTATCGCCCCGCCTCCAACGGGGCTTTTTGTTTGAGAACGATTGATTATCCCAAAATTGATTCTAGATTTAAAATAAAACCAGGGAGAACATCTTCACCAGATAAACTTGTGGGAGATTGTAAAACTTCAGGTACTTGATTAGGGCGATAAATTTCTACTTGTTGATCTTTAGGATTAATTAACCAACCAAGTTGTAAGCCATTTGCTAAGTATTCATGCATCTTAGCTTGAGTATCTTTTAATTCGTCAGTTTCAGAAACCAATTCCACGGCAAAATCTGGACATAAAGGGAGAAATTTTTTTCTTTGTTGTGGTGTAAGAGTATTCCATCTTTCTATCCTTATCCAAGAAGCATCGGGAGAACGAGTTGCACCATTAGGAAGTTTAAAACCAGTAGAAGAATCAAAAGCTTTACCTAAATTATTTTTGCTGTTCCAAAACCAGAGTTGTCCTAATAAATCAAAATTACGATTACCCGTTTCTCCTCCTGTGGGTGGCATGATTACTAATTCTCCTTGAGCCGTTAATTCTAAACGCAAATCTTTATTTACAGCAATAATTTGTTCAAATTCATCATCCGTAAATTGGAGATTAGTCGGTAAGTGTAAACTTAAAACAGTCATAATTAATTCGTCTCCACTGAATCCAAAAATTACTTTATTTGTCATTAGCAAAGAACGATAAACTAATGACTAATGGCAGTCTTAAGCATATAATCTATAACTTTAGCGCACATTAGCTTAGTATATACTCGAAATCTTGGGTCTATGTTTGTAATATGTAAAATAGTACTTTTAACCTAACATTATGCCGTCGTCTGAAAAATCCCTCACTTACCCATCCAGCCACAAAAGCAACCAAATCGATAACTATCACGGTACTGTAGTTACAGATCCTTATCGTTGGTTAGAAAATCCTGATTCCCCAGAAACAAGGGCTTGGATTGAATCACAAAATCAAGTTACTTTTGGCTACTTGAGTGAAATTCCTGCTAGGGAAAAAATTAAACAACGCCTCACTCAACTGTGGGATTATGAAAAATATAGTATCCCCTTTAAAGAAGGCGAACAATACTTTTATTTCAAAAATGATGGACTACAAAATCAAAGTGTCCTCTACACGTTAAAATCTCTGGATGCTGAACCTAGAGTTTTACTCGACCCTAATAAACTCTCAGAAGATGGTACTGTTGCACTTTCGGGATTATCTATTAGCGAGGATGGTAAACTTTTAGCATACGGGATATCTACATCTGGTTCTGATTGGCAAGAGTGGAAAGTCCGCGATGTTGAAACTGGGGAAGATTTACAAGATCGTTTACAGTGGATTAAATTTTCTGGTGCATCTTGGACACACGATTCTCAAGGTTTTTTCTACAGTCGCTACGATGAACCGAATGAAAAAACTCAATTAGAAGATGTTAATTATTATCAAAAGCTTTACTATCATCAACTAGGTAAACCCCAAACAGAAGATGTGTTAGTATATCATCGTCCTGACCAAAAAGAATGGGGTTTTAGTGGCGATGTTACTGAAGATGGGCGCTATCTCATAATTTCAGTTTGGCTGGGAACTGATTCTAAAAATTTAGTATTCTACAAAGACTTGACTAATCCCAATGCTGAAGTTGTAAAACTAATTAATGAGTTTGAGGCAAATTACAGCTTTATCGACAATGATGGTAGCGTCTTTTATTTTCGTACAGATTTAAATGCCCCACGCGGTAGATTAATTGCCATTGATACCAACAATGCTGCACCAGAAAGTTGGCAAGAAATTATTCCCCAGTCAGCAGAAACTTTAGAAAGTGTTGGTATACTCAATAATCAATTGGTTGCTGATTATTTGAAAGATGCTCACACCCAAATTAAAATTTTTGACTTGAAAGGTGAATTTATCCGTGAGGTAGAATTACCTGGACTTGGTTCGGCGGGTGGTTTTGGTGGTAAGCGTGATGATACTGAAACTTTTTATAATTTTACTAGCTTTACCATACCAGGAACTATTTATCGCTACGATATGGTAACTGGAAAAAGTGAGGTTTTCCGCGAGCCAAAGGTAGATTTTAATCCTGATGATTACCAGACAAAACAAGTCTTTTACCACAGCAAAGATGGTACTAGAGTACCAATGTTTATCACTCACAAAAAAGGCATTAAATTGGATGGGAATAACCCGACTTATCTTTATGCTTATGGTGGTTTTAATGCTTCCATGACACCTGGCTTTTCTGTGAGTTTGTTGGTGTGGATGGAGATGGGTGGTGTGTATGCAATGCCGAATTTACGCGGTGGTGGCGAGTATGGTGAAGAATGGCATCAAGGAGGAATGAAGGAGAAAAAACAGAACGTTTTCGATGATTTTATTGCGGCGGCTGAGTGGTTAATTGCTAACAAGTATACTAAAACTGATAAGCTGGCGATCGCAGGCGGAAGTAACGGCGGTTTATTAGTAGGTGCTTGTATGACCCAGCGTCCCGATTTGTTTGGTGCAGCCTTACCAGCAGTCGGCGTTATGGATATGTTGCGATTCCACAAATTTACCATCGGCTGGGCTTGGACTACTGAATATGGTTCCCCAGATAATCCAGAAGAATTTCCTGTGCTGTATACTTACTCACCATTGCACAATCTCAAACCAGACACAGCTTACCCTGCAACCTTAATTACCACAGCCGACCACGACGACCGCGTTGTTCCTGCTCATAGTTTCAAATTTGCCGCAGCTTTGCAAGCAAATCACACGGGTGATGCGCCAGTTTTAATTAGAATTGAGACTAAGGCAGGACATGGAGCAGGTAAACCCACAGCTAAAATTATCGAGGAAGCCGCCGATAAATGGGCTTTTTTGGTGCGGACTTTAGATGTTGAAGTTTAGAAGAATATAATCTCAAAGGCGCGAAGTTTTTTCTTGGCGACTTTGCGACGCCAGTTGCTTCAAGTCGGCAAAGCCGCCCAACGCACTGGCTCGCCTTTGCGTGAGATTTTATCTGCAATGGGTATTCAGGACTTACGCAAAAATTCCTAAAAAGCTTGATTTCTTGTAGACGCTTGGCGGCTTGCCGTAGGCTACCGCCTTCGCGCTTCGCGTCTCGTAGAGAAGACGCCAAGAACGCCAAGAATTCGTAGAGTGTGCGTAAGTCCTAGTATTAATAGATAGATTAAAATTATATCAATTGCTCTAGAAAATATTTACTATGAAATGGGAAGAAGTTTGCGAAAACAAACAATTACAAGATTTACCCTTCAAAATCGAATTAAATAAATGGGGTCAAATCGTAATGAGTCCAGTAAAAATTAAACATTCTTTTTATCAAGGCAGAATCCAACGTTTATTAGAATCTTTATTGCATACAGGAGAAGTAATGCCAGAATGTGCTATCAACACATCAGATAGCGTGAAAGTTGCTGATGTTGTTTGGTGTTCCGAGGAACGTTTTACTCAAATTGAAAATGAAATATCAGCGTCTATTGCACCAGAAATTTGTGTAGAAGTTAAATCCAGTAGTAACACTTGGGAAGAAATGGAATTTAAAAGAAATTTGTATTTAGAAGCTCAAGCTGTGGAAGTATGGTTATGTAACGAACAAGGCGAAATGAAGTTTTATAATGAGCAAGGTGAATTAGAGCGATCGTTGTTAGTTCCTAACTTTCCTCAACAAATTAAACGGTAATTAAGCTCGACTTTATCCCTTTTTTCGCAATGCGATGCCTGCGACAAGCCCCTACAAAGCGTCTACGCTATCGCTGAAACTTATTCATAAACTCTACTTCGATGTTCAATCAAAATAATCGTTACTTGATTTAGGACATCATCTATTTGATAAATAACTCGATAGTCACCTACGCGATAACGATAATAACCTGATAACTCACCTTTCAAAGGTTTTATGTTAGGATAATTACGAGGCTCAATTTTTAAATGTTCAAAACAACGATCTAATTTCTTTTGTAAAGAAGCAGTAGAAGACTCAAAAAATTCTTGAGCATCAATACTAATAACAACAGTATACTTAATATTTTCGTTGGAGTTGGTCAACAGAAATTACCTTACCTTCTTCAACATTCTTCTTTGCTTTAGCCAACGCTTCTTTAAAACCCTCTATTTTCAATAATTCTTCAGTTGCTTCATTATCATCTCTTTCTGCTAAATACGCTAAAAAATCAGCAGCTACTAATAATCTCTCTGGTGAAAGTTTATTGACATATTCTTGAATTTGCTGGCGGATTTCTACTGTATTCATAAAATTTTACGAAGTTTTGTCAAGATTATAACGTAAATCGCTTTTCTATGAATTGGCGAGCATTTTAGTGTAACTATCTTTTGGATAGTTTCAAAACTTCATCGTTGCCATTCATCGCGCAAAATAGCGAACCATAGTTCGTCTACCCAGTCGCCTTTAAACCACAAACTTTTAATAAAGTGTCCTTCGCACCTCATACCAACTCGCTCTAAAAGTTTAGCGGATGCGATGTTTGCACGATCGCAGTTTGCACGTACACGATGCAGTTTGTATTCTGTAAATAAATATTCGAGTAACTTAGTTACAGCTTCAGTTGCATAGCCTTTACCTTGGTGCGATCGCATCAGCGTGAAGCCAATTTCTGCCTGCCGTCCGTCATCAGCTAAAATGCAAAAGGCGCAGTCACCAATCATTTCGCCTGTATTCTTCAGTTCAATCGCTACCTGATACCACTCACCCAATACGCCTGGTGTTGACTGCTTCATTGATTGTATAAATTTCAACGCTTCTACTTCTGAGTAAGGTGTATCCCAACTTTGATACTTCGCCACTTGAGGATCGGAGCGATAGGACAAGAACGCCGCTATATCGCTATCCTGGAATCCACGTAACACCAACCGTGGTGTTTCCAGCCGGATGTGAACTTGAGACATGAATTAGGATGAAATAATTACTAGTTTATAAAATCGCTCATTTAACTAGTAAGTAGAAAAACCTGTGGCAATAGGACGCTGATTTACTTTCTGGTTTTTGCTCACCGAAATCCAAAATTAAAAATTAGAGGTTTTTCAACTTTGTCAAAATTTGGTATTTCTTCTGAAATTGTATTTTATCAACTTGAATTTTTCATTTCCTACTGCTTATGAAGCCACGTGCATACATGCTTATTGGATTTTTTCTGAGTCTTCTCCTCACCTTAGTGCCGTTTTCGGGCAACTTTACCATTGCTGCAACACCCACAGCCCCTGCACCCATATCTACACTCTCATTCACCCAAGGAGTGCAAAAAACGGTATTGGATAATGGTTTAACCGTGCTAACCAAAGAAGTTCATACGGCTCCCGTTGTCAGCGTGCAGGTTTGGTATAAAGTCGGTTCACGCAACGAGGTTAAGGGAGAAAATGGTATTTCCCACCAGCTAGAACATTTGATGTTCAAAGGTACAACTGACCGTCCAGTGCAGTTTGGACGGTTGTTTAGTGCCTTGGGTAGCCAGTTCAATGCTTTTACTAGTTATGACGAAACAGCTTATTTTGGCACAGTGCAGCGAGACAAACTCGAAGCATTACTGACACTAGAAGCCGATCGCATGAAAAATGCTTTAATTGGTTCTGAGCAACTCACAAGTGAAAAGCGAGTAGTGATCTCGGAATTACAAGGCTACGAAAATTCACCTGAGTATCGTTTGAATCGAGAAGTGATGCGAAATGCTTTTCCCAATCGAGCCTATGGCTTACCAGTGGGAGGCACAAAAGCTGATGTCGAGAAATTCACGGTGGAGCAGGTGCGGAATTATTACCAAACCTACTACAACCCAGAAAATGCCACCTTGGTGATTACCGGGGATTTTGCCACAGAACCTGTACTAAAAGTTGTGAAAGAAACTTTTGGTCAAGTGGCGAAAAGAGGACGCGGGGACGCGGGGACGCGGGGACGAGGGGACGAGGGGACGCGGGGACGCGGGGACGCGGGGACGCAGGGACGAGGGGACGAGGGGACGCGGGGACGCGGGGACGAGGAGACACGGGGACGAGGAGACACGGGGACGCAGGGACGCGGGGACACGGAGAGTTCGTTAACAGGGTCACCTCGTCTCCCACTCTCCACCTCTTCCTCCCTCCCCGCGTCACCGCGTCTCCCAGTCTCCGCGTCTTCTTCACCCTCTGCTAATCAAAAAGCACCCATCGTCCTCAAGCAACCTGGAAGTGCAGCATTACTACAAGCACTGTATCCTCTCCCAGATATCAAGCATCCCGATGTGCCAGCAATTGATGTGATGGATGCCGTCCTCACAGGTGGACGTAGTTCTAGGCTTTACCAGGCTTTGGTGGAATCTGGACTCGCTAGTTCAGTTGGTGGGAGTGCTGTGGAACTCATCGAACCGGGTTGGTATGAAATTAATGCGACGGCGGCTCCGGGTCAAGAGTTGAGCAAAATTGCCCAAATACTCCAGGAATCTTTGACAAAATTACAACAACAGCCAGTCACCCCAGAAGAATTAAATCGAGCTAAGACGCAACTACAAGCCTCATACATATTGGGTAACCAGGACATTACTAGTCAAGCCAGTCTACTGGGATATAACCAAACCGTGGCAGGGGATTATCAATTTATAGAAAAGTATCTTGGTGCGATCGCCAAAGTCACTCCAGACCAGATACAAAAGGTAGCAAAAACTTACCTGAATCCCGCTAAATTAACCATTGGTTACTTTGAACCGACTCAACCAGATGGTCAACCAGGAACTTCTGGCGCTGGTTCTGGGCGCACAGTGGAAAATTTCAGCCCTGGTAAACCAGTAGATCCCGCAGAACTAGCTAAATATCTGCCACCTGCTGAATCAACAACAGATTCCAACAAACAATCGCTGCCAGAAGAGTTTACCTTGAATAATGGTTTGCGAGTTTTGCTCTTGAGCGATCGCAATGTTCCTACTATAAATCTCAGTGCTAAAATTGATGCCGGTAGTGAATTTGACGGTAATCAAAAAGCTGGATTAGCAAATCTAACTGCAACCAACTTAATGAATGGAACCCAGACTAAAAATGCTCTCACCCTAGCAAAAACCTTAGAAGACCAAGGAGCCGGTTTAGACTTCAGTGTTAGCCGCGAAGGCGTAAACATAACTGGTGAGGGCTTGTCAGCAAACCTGCCAATATTAATTCAAACTCTGGCAGATGTCTTAAAAAACGCCACTTTCCCCGCCGACCAGTTAGAACTCAGCCGCCAAAGGGCACTAACAAGTCTCAAAGTCCAGCTAGATGACCCCAGCGGTCTGGGAAGACGGGTATTTCAACAGGCAATTTACCCAGAAAATCATCCGTTTCACAGCTTTCCTACAGAAGAAAGCTTAAAAAGCGTTACTCGTGATGATTTGCTGAAATTCTACCAGACACATTACCGACCAGATACCACAGTGATCGCAATAGTTGGAGACTTCGATCCAGTTAAAGTAAAAGCATTGCTAAATCAGGAGTTTGGCAAATGGCAAGCCACAGGTAAACCACCTGTTCTGAAAGTGCCAACCGTACCAATACCGAAAACTTTAACACAATTAAACAAAGTAATTCCCGGTAAATCTGAGGCTGTGACCTACATCGGTTACAACGGAATTTCTAGAAAAGACAAGCGTTTCTATGCAGCATTGGTGTTGAATCAAATTTTGGGTGGTGATACCTTATCGAGTCGCTTGGGTACGGAAGTGCGCGATCGCCAGGGTTTAACCTACGGTATTTATAGTGGTTTTGCCGCCGGAATTAATCCCGGTCCCTTCTTGATTCAAATGCAAACTGCTCCCACAGATGCCCAAAAAGCGATCGCCAGTACTGTTGCGTTACTCAAACAATTACGAGAACAAGGAGTAACTGAAGCTGAATTAAACACAGCAAAACGCTCAATTACTAACAGCTACCCCGTGGATTTAGCCAATCCTAGTAATGTATCTAGCATCATTTTAGATAATGCTGTTTTAGGACTTTCACGAGCAGAAATTCGAGAATTTCCCCAACAAATTCAGGCAGTTACTATGGCTCAAATCAAACAAGTAATTGAAGCTTTAATTAAGCCGGAAAATTTGGTAATTGTCACCGCCGGTCCTGGAGAAACTGTGCCCAAGGGCAGCTAAGATAACTTTAACTCGTGCATTGAGGAAGATGAGGGTGTGTGGGGAGATTATAAAACAATACAGTTCAGTTAATACCAATTTTTTATAAAGTGCAACTTCACATTAAATTGGTATCAGCATTTCTTTCTTCTCTTTGCGTCCTTGGCGTCCTTGGCGGTAGCCTGCGGCAAGCCGCTGCGCGTCTACGTTAAAAAAACAGGACTTACGCAATATGTGACTGAAAACCTTATTCAAGCGTAGCGGTAATTCATGAATTACCGCTACTTTCGTTATCTTTTGCGTAAGTCCTGAAAAATTGACTTTGACAAAGAGTTTTGACCTTAACCCAAGCGTATTGGATTATAAAAAAGCTTCCCGCCCCTTCTCAATCAATGCCAAAATCATTTCTGAGTCATGACAGTTAATCATGTCTTTAGTATTAAAGTGCTGAAGAATACATCCATTAGTATATTGATTAGCTATTTATCTATCTAATGGAGGAATTGAGAAAGATAGTATCAGGACAAAATAAACAGATATTCCGATCACCTGACGAACTTTAACTCCATATTCCCCATTTCTTTATAGAAATGGGGAATTTTTTTTAAAAGCTACCAAAAGAGAGTTTCCATGAGATATTTCTATGCCTTGAGGAGGAATAAGAAAAAGTTGATAAATAATAAAAACTTAAATAGCCCGATTACCCTACCGGACTTTAGTTTTAGCTCTCCCCTTGTTTTTACCTAACAGGGGGGAGTTTATTTAAAAAATTTTGAATTCGGAATTAAAACAGTTTTAGGAAAATGTCTGAAAACCTTTGGGTGTTATATTTATGTTTTGTTAAATTATTAAACATGGTAAATTATGAATTATTCTTCTTATCTTGAAAATTATTTGTAAAGGTTAATTTTTTAACGTAGACGCGCAGCGGCTTGCCGCAGGCTACCGCAGAGGCGCAGAGAAGCCAGTGCGTTGCGGGGGTTCCCACGGCAGTCGCTCATGGGGGAAACCCCCAAGACCGCGCTGCCTCCCCGTTGTAGCAACTGGCGCGACGCTCCAGAGAAAGAGAAAATGCTTAACTGAAATGTATTGTCCTATATCATACAGAAAAGTACCTCTTTGAACGCGATCCATAAATCTCTTGATTTCTCTGTGCGCTTTCTTTGCCTCTGTGGTTTATAAGTTATTTATTTGACCACTTCAGACGTAGAGGGCACAGAGCTAAATTTTGGCCACAGCATTTGCTATTTTGGCTAGAGCATTCGCTGTTTTTGCTATCACATCAGTGATTTAATTTCTAACTGGAGCAAACTGACCATGGCCCCTGCTGTGTTTTTAGAAAACGTCTACAAGTTTTACAACAAAGTACCTGTAGTCAATGACCTGTCATTCCAAATTGAAGCGGGGGAAATATTTGCTCTACTCGGCCCCAACGGTGCGGGAAAATCTACCACAATTCGGATGTTGACTACACTAACCAAACCCTCCCAAGGACGGATAGAAGTAAATGGCTATGATGTGGTCAGCCAACCAATGTTGGCAAAACAAAGTATTGGCGTAGTCTTGCAGCAAGTCAGTGTAGATAACGATTTAACTGTTTGGGAAAATATGGAACTGCATGGGAGACTACATCACATTAGCAACCCGCAGCGACAACAATTAATTAATCAATGGCTAGAATATGTTGAGCTAACAGAAAAACGTCATGATTTGGTCAAAACCCTGTCTGGGGGTATGAAACGACGTTTGCAAATAGCAAGGGCGTTATTGCATCAACCGCAAATGTTGTTTTTGGATGAACCAACGGTAGGACTAGACCCCCAAACCAGACGACGCCTTTGGGAAATTATTCGGGATTTGAATAAGCAGGGAATGACGATGCTACTAACGACCCATTATATGGATGAGGTCGAATTTTTGTGTGATGCTTTCGGCTCCACCAAGCCAGGACGCATCGGTATTATGGATGGCGGTCAGCTGATTTCTTTGGGAACGCTAAAACAACTGCGTTCTACTCACGGTGAAGGTTTGGTGATGAAGCAATTAGGTTTATCTGAAGTAGGAAGTGACAGCGCCCTAACTTGGGAATATTTATTTTTCCCTTCATTGGAAGAAGCAAATATTTATTTGAATGAACAGCCCGATAAAACCGGAATGATGGTGCGTCCCTCTAACTTGGAAGATATTTTTGTGGAATTAACGGGACGCCAGTTAGATTAACCGAGTACCGTGGGTTTAAATCCCCCGGTTCAATAACCGGCCAGTTTTGGGTCGGGGTCTAAATCCCCGTCACAAAACTTAATTACGAATTACAAATTACGAATTACGAATTATTTAATCTCATCCTCCTAACTGTCGCAGCATAGCTTCTACTCTGTCTACACCATCTAAGTCATTACGCCGTCTATACAAGTCACGCGCTTTTTGAAGGGCGGTGTTGGCTTGTTTGGCTTGCCGTCGCTGTTTATACATCGAACCCATCAATTCATAAGTCTGAGCATTATTTTTATCTAAACTCAGTGCTTGTTCGTATGCCCAGTTAGCAGCAGTATAATCTCCTAGACGAGATTGGGTAACAGCTAGGCCTAAGTAGGCGTTAACATTGTTACGGTTCAACTGTATGGCGCGACGGTAACCTTCTTTGGCGCCGGCGGTGTCTCCCAAGTTTGCTTTGATGTAACCGACTGCGTAATAAAAATCACTATTGTTAGGGTTGATAGCGATCGCCTTACGATAAGCCGTTAATGCCGCTTGATAATTTCCTTGTTGGGCGTATAAGTAGCCAATACCTGAATGAATTTTAGCATTCTTGGGATCTATGGTAGCTGCTTGTTGATAAACTGCGATCGCACCTCCATAATCGCCTGTATCAACCAATCTCCGCCCTTCTTCTAGTAATTCTTTTAATTGGGGGTTTTTAGTTTGCGCCACTAACACCTGAGCCTGAGCCGGCGCAGGCATAATAAAAGCAAAACATCCTAATAACACCACACTAAACACAAATGATGTAGGCTTGTACACAGTAAATTTCCTGAAATTTTAGAGGACTTTTTTCTTGTACATTAAAACAAAAATGTGGACTTTTGAAAACTGTATTTTTTCGCATTGATTAAGATGTTAATAGTTCATTTGCTCTTTCCTTTACAATCAGCACTACATAACAGAGTTTTTACTGAATGGTGGAGTGTAAGCTCTCAATGACCAAACCAAATTCTTCTACATATAAATGATTAAAATAATAAAAATTACACTTTTTCATCAGTGCTTATACGTATTATTTAAAATATCAGCAGATGTCTCAATTAATTATCAATAGGCAATGCACCAATATTTAGAGAAAGTTGAATACTCATAACTGTTTGTGATTTTATTTAAGGAATTGCTGAGTCTGTATAGAATTTTTCTCAAATTTGAGTCATTTATACTCACTTTCATCAACCAATATCCAGGCGTTTACATCCTTTTTTAGTCATTACACGATAAGATCAATACAACAAACAAAATGTTCCTGAAAACCCTGTTTATAGTTAGACAATAATCTAAAGTTGAATGGCGATCGCTTTTTTTATTAGTTGATACCAATTTACACTCAAAAGCATATTTTTTTAATTTCTATTACCCACTCCCGTACAGACAAGGATTAATAGTGTCTGTACTCCCTGCCTATGCAAATAAGTTAGAATCAAAACTTACATTCACTACTGCCTGACAAAAGCAAATCACTTCATATTATATTGACGAGGCTAATTTATGATTATAACTACCACTGATGTGATTCAAGGAGCCGTTATCGAATCATATTTAGGTGTTGTGACAGCAGAAGTCGTCTATGGTAGCAATTTTTTGCGAGATTTTATAGCCGGCATTCGGGATATTGTTGGAGGACGCACTGGCAGTTACGAGCGTTTATTTGAGCAGGGTCAACGCAAAGCACTAGATGAATTGGAACAACGAGCGCAACGTTTAGGAGCAAACGCTGTTATCGGAATTGAAATTGATACTGGAACAATTAATGTTGACCAGTCAGGAGTTTTAATGTTGATTACTGCCACAGGTACTGCTGTGAGAATACGTTAGCTCCAACTTCTGTGCATTCTCCAAAAGGTTAATAAAAAGGAGTTAGAACACAGAATTCAGAATTCCGGAAAAACAAGATCCCCGACTTGCTTAAAGAAATCGGGGATCTGAAATTTTAAATCACTTATTGAAGAAGAATACAGAATGGGCTACGCCCCGCTGCGCTAACAGAATTCAGAATCAAGATGCTCTCTACGAGATGCTAAAAGCGAACGCGGACACGGCGAATCGCTACTCTACGAGACGCTAAAAGCGAACGCTATCAGTAGAGGATTCAGACCCGCCACTGATAGCGTAGCGTTAGCGAGTACTCGCTAACGCTACGCTATCCGCCAGTCGTACATAGGACTTACGCAAACTTTACGAACTCTTGGCGTTCTTCTCTAACGAGACGCTCCGCGAAGGCGTCTTGGCGGTTCGATAAATTAGGCTTTTTGGCTATTTTTGCGTAAGTCCTAGTACAAAATTTATTCTGAATTCTGACTCCTGAATTCTGTTTAATAAATATTAATATATTAAATTTTGATAATAAATTCTTTTAACAAATTCCTAGTTGCAAAAGTGACAATTGATTCCTGCTCAAGATAGAGAAAATATTTATTTCTCTTGATAGATATTAAAATGCATAATTAGCAATTTAATTCTAATCATAAGCATTAGTCATAAACATACCTGACACAAAATAACTTTGCTAAATTAGCAAGGGAGAAAATACACTATGGCATACGTAAATCGAGTAGGTGACGATGTTCTTCCCCCAGAATCTACAGTGGTTGGCAGAGTAAATGAATACCACGACCGTGTTCGCTGGGGTCCAATAATTTCTGGTGTTTTAGTTGCTTTAGCAACTCAACTAATTTTGAGTGCTTTGTTTGGAGCAATTGGAGCAACCAGTATTTCAACATCAGGGGCACCCAGATCAATTACACCAGATATAGCGGGTAATGTGGGAATTTGGTCAACCATTGGCTTGTTGATATCATTATTTGTAGGTGGTTGGGTAACAACACGTGCCAGCGGTCCTATGAATCGGAATACAGCGTTGCTTAACGGCGCAATCTTTTGGGCTACTACTTTAGCAATTAGCTCTTGGTTATTAGCAAGCGGAGTATCTGGTGCTTTTGGTATCGCTGCTTCCAATGCGGGGGAAGTTATCAATCAAGTACAACAACCGGGTACTGCCGTACCACAAAATATACCGACGAATGTAACTGCCGAACAAGCTCGTCAAATTGCTGCTGCAACTTCAAGGGCTTTGTGGTGGTTTGTATTTGGTTCATTGTTGGGTTTAGCTGCTGCACTGATGGGATCTGTTACTGGAGTTCGTAGCCCTCGAACTAACAATTACAATCCTTAAAAATTAATTTTGCAGCCTTGGCTCTTTGATTTTTTTCATTTATTTAAACCAGAATTCCCTGTCGGGTAGCACTTATGGTTTATTTTTTGGAAAATTACTGTAATTTTAGAAGCACCTTTAACAAGGTGCTTTTGTTTTTTATGGCGGGTTCCCATTCAGATGCGGCGCAACATGATATCGCGGGGCTTAGGGGCACGGCAATGCCCATTGGTGTCAACTTAACGTGAAACCCCACGTCCGCCAGGAATTGAAATTCCTGGCTAATAGCGAAAGTCCTCTTTATAGGACTGAAAATTACAGTCCATTTCAATGGACTTCAGTTATGAGACCGCCGTTTTAACGGTGGGCGGACGCGCAACACCCAACGAGTACGCTATTTTTAGCTTAAGTTGACACCAATGGGCAATGCTGTGCTTCTACAGTACTAGTAGGAAAATGTTATATGTGAGAACTGGCCGATAAGGGACTTCCAAAAAATAAATTGTTCCAAATTATTTGTACATTTGTAGGGGCGCACAGCTGTGCGCCCCTACGATGGGACGTTTTTTTTATTGGAAGTCCCTTAGTTGTATATCAAAAGTTGAGTAAAAAATTTCCATGTTTCTTTCCAAAGGTTCATGAAGCTAGATAACTTTAATAGCTAAATGAAGAAAGTCAAAAACTAATGTAATGAAAAACAGATTTTAAGTTTTTGATTAGCTGAAAAACTAAAAGCTTTAAAGGGTACTGTCATGGCAGATACAAACAAACGTGGTTTTGCTTCGATGGATGATGACAAGCAACGTGAAATAGCGAGTAAGGGCGGACGGGCTGCCCATGAGAAGGGCACTGCCCATGAATTTACATCGGAAGAAGCTCGTGAAGCTGGACACAAAGGTGGTGAAGCTGTCAGCCAGGATAGAGAACATATGGCTGAAATTGGCCGTGAGGGTGGCAAGAGTTCCCACAAAAGCGATCGCCAGGATGCCGACACTGAAGACAAAGGAACCCAAGGAGGCACATCAGAACAACATGCTAAGGCTGGGCGGCAGAGTCACAAGAATAAATAAGTAGACTCATTCCCTACTTGGAATCTTTCACTTCCATTGCCAAAATATAACAAAATTCAAACAGGCTTGATGGCTGAATTTGAAATTTAGTTTGTCTACTTTCCTTTTTTGAAATCGGCTGTATCTTATATATGAATATCCCGCTTTCAAGAAAAATTAGTGTTTTTTAAAGGCGGGATATTGTGTATGGTTATTTTTTACTTAATCTATACTTTATTACCACAGTTTACCACTTCAAATATGAAGCTTCAATTCCCTGCTCGCGTCGAATTTTGCCATCTTTTTCAAACCATGCAATTACTTGTTGCGCTGTCAAATCTTCAATTGCAACACCATATTCTTGAGCAATATATTTTAAAAGTTTAAGTGATGAAATTGTTAATCTTGCTAAAAACTTTTCTGGAGAAGACAACAAAGCCGCGTCTACTTTTGCTGACTCTTCCAACGTTAAAAATTGTGTTGAAGGTTGCTGTGGTGCTACATCCATAAATGGTATCTCAAGTTTAGTTGGGCATGGGGCATGGGGCATGGGGGATGAGGGGGATGAGGGAGATCAACAGGCAGGGGGCAGGGGGCAGGGGGTAGAGGTGAGAATTCCTAACTCCAAACTCCAAACTCCTAACTCCTAACTCCTAACTCCTAACTCCTAATTATTAATGACGAGCTTTCACTAAATAACCACAACGGTGTTCGCCGTCGATAATCCAGTGGGTGCGTTCTACGGTACAATCTGGTAAAACGGCGGCAAACATCTCTAATTCATGACCACAGATGGTGGGGAATGATTCAGCAACGTTGGAAATAGCGCAGTTATGCTCTATGAATATAAAGCTTTCGCCTCTTGAAGAGTCATGCACATCAACAGGATGATATTCCGCCATAAAGCCTTCAGCTTTTCTCAACTCTACGAGGTTGGCTACACGTTCTTTTAGCGAACCACTACCCACGCGATCGCGGTATTCATGTGCTTTACGCTCCCACTGCTTCTGTAGTATGGATTTGAATTGGTCGTGTCCCACTGTTTCTGCTAAGGTATCCAGGAGCGAAACAGCAAAATTGCCGCTGGCATCACCAAAGCGATCGCTCATTGTGCGGTGCAAGCGATCGCGTCCCTGACGACTCAGTTGATAAACGTGCTGCGGACGCCCCATTCCGGCTTGATCTGATGTCGAAAATAAAACTAGCTCTTCCGTCTCCAAATCTTTGAGGTGGCGACGAATCGCTTGCTTGCTCACATCTAAAACTTCAGCAAGCTCAATAGCCGTTGCTTTTTGGTGCTTGTGCAGATATTCTAGGATTTCTTGCTTGGTTGAGGACTGGTGGATAGTCGCCATCTTCTGGTGTGAGACGCTGCGGGAACGTCCCAAAAATTTCTCTTAAAAATTGACTTTGACAACATTGTTGTTGTTAATTTAGCGTAAAATGGAGATACATTAAACAACATAGCTGTTGTTTTACTCCCTACCACCATTCTAGCAGCCGTGTAACCATTCCGTAACGCGAGGTGGGAATCGGCAACAGAATAGCTTGTCTCCCATCCTTAGAGAGATTTAACCGAACACGAGAGATTATTACCGATGAGTGCCACTGTCAAAACCTTAGTCAACCAACCTTACAAGTACGGCTTTGTCACCGACATTGAGGCGGACACTATTCCTCGCGGATTGGATGAGGATGTTGTGCGCTTGATTTCGGCGAAGAAAAACGAGCCACAATTCATGTTGGACTTTCGCCTGAAGGCTTATCGCCAGTGGCAAAAAATGACAGAACCAACTTGGCCTAATGTCAAGTATCCGCCAATTAATTATCAAGATATCATTTATTACTCAGCACCGAAACGCAAGAAAGAAAAACTCAACAGCTTGGATGAAGTCGATCCAACTCTTTTGGAAACCTTTGAAAAGCTGGGTATTCCCCTATCTGAACAAAAGCGACTGGCCAACGTGGCTGTAGACGCGATTTTCGATAGCGTTTCTGTTGCCACTACATTTAAAGAAAAGTTAGCTAAAGACGGCGTTATTTTCTGTTCAATTTCCGAAGCGTTGCAGGAACACCCAGAACTAATCAAAAAATACCTGGGTAGCGTCGTTCCCATAGCCGACAACTATTTTGCTGCTCTCAACGCCGCCGTATTTAGCGATGGTTCCTTCGTCTATATTCCCAAAGGCGTCAAATGCCCGATGGAACTGTCTACCTACTTCCGCATCAACTCCGGAGACACGGGACAATTTGAGAGGACTTTGATTGTGGCCGAAGAAGGTAGCTATGTTTCCTACCTCGAAGGTTGCACCGCGCCAATGTATGACAGCAATCAGCTGCACGCGGCTGTGGTGGAACTTGTTGCCTTAGACAACGCCGAAATTAAATACTCCACGGTGCAAAACTGGTACGCTGGAGATGCTAACGGTAAAGGCGGTATTTACAACTTTGTCACCAAGCGCGGTTTGTGTCAGGGCGTAAATTCCAAGATTTCCTGGACTCAAGTAGAAACAGGTTCGGCAATTACTTGGAAGTATCCTAGCTGTGTGTTGGTGGGTGATAACTCTGTGGGTGAGTTCTACTCGGTGGCGCTGACAAATAACATGCAGCAAGCTGATACGGGTACGAAGATGATTCATGTTGGCAAAAATACCCGCAGTACAATTATTTCTAAGGGAATTTCCGCAGGTAAATCGAGTAACAGTTATCGGGGTTTGGTGAAGGTAAACCCGACTGCGAAAGGCGCAAGAAACTATTCTCAGTGCGATTCGATGCTGATTGGGGATAATGCCCATGCCAATACTTTCCCTTATATCCAAGTGCAAAATAATACTGCAAAGGTAGAACATGAAGCTTCTACTTCTAAGATTGGGGAAGATCAGTTATTTTACTTCGCTCAACGAGGTATTTCTTCAGAAGACGCGATTTCAATGATGATTAGCGGCTTCTGTAAGGATGTTTTTAATCAGCTACCGATGGAGTTTGCTGTGGAAGCTGATAAATTGTTGAGTTTGAAGTTGGAAGGCAGTGTTGGATAGGGCTTGTAGTCAGCACTTTAGTGCTGGAAAGTCGCTAGGAACTGAGATGATTAACGCTTGTAGTCAGTACTTTAGTGGTGAAAGAAAGCGCTAAAGCGCTGACTACGAACTAAGAGAGAAGGGAGAGAAAATGATTATTGAAAATAGCGAAGTTGTGCTGTCGGTACGGAATCTGACGGCTAATGTTGATGGGACACCGATTTTAAAGGGTGTGAATCTGGATGTGCGATCGGGTGAAATTCATGCGATTATGGGACCGAATGGTTCTGGTAAGAGTACTTTTTCTAAGGTGTTGGCTGGGCACCCGGCGTATGAGGTGACTGGCGGTGAGGTGATTTTCCAAGGCCAAAATCTGCTGGAGTTGGAACCAGAGGAACGCGCTAGAAGTGGTGTGTTTTTGGCTTTTCAGTATCCGCTGGAAATTCCTGGTGTGAGCAATTTGGATTTCTTGCGGGTGGCGTACAATTCCCGGCAGAAAGCACGGGGTTTAGAAGAAATAGACGCGTTTGATTTTGACGATTTAATTGAGGAAAAGCTGGATGTGGTAAAAATGAATGCCGCTTTCCTCAATAGAAGTTTGAATGAAGGGTTTTCTGGTGGTGAGAAAAAGCGGAATGAAATTCTGCAAATGGCGCTATTAGAACCGAAGTTGGCAATTTTGGATGAAACAGACTCAGGTTTAGATATTGATGCCCTGAGAATTGTGGCGAATGGGGTAAATCAATTGGCAAGTCCAGAAAATGCCACAATTTTGATTACTCACTACCAACGGCTACTCGATTATATTGTCCCAGATTTTGTCCATGTGATGGCAAATGGGCGAATTCTCACCAGTGGCGGTAAAGAATTGGCACTAGAATTGGAGTCTCGCGGTTATGACTGGGTGCTGGCAGAATTCGCAGCTGTTTCAATCCCTCATAGGGATTTTTAATTCTAGCACCGCTTAACATTCTAAATGATTTTACGAGTATCTGATGAGTATTCAAGTTTCTCCCAGTCCAATTCCTAACTCGGATGCAGTGAGTTTGACGGCGACTCTGTTGGATAAAGATGCGTATTTAATTAACTTGTTAAATCAAGTCACCGCATCAAAAACCGAAGGGTGGTTGCAAGGTTTACGTGAAAGCGCGGCTAATGTGGTACGCCACTCTACTATTCCCAACACCCGCGAGGAAGAATGGCGATTTACTGATTTATCTTCTCTGCGACAAGTGCAATTTAATGTAGAGACGTTGCACGTAACGTCTCTACCTGAGATTTTGCCAGAAACGGCTAACAGTCGTTTGGTGTTTGTGAATGGCGTTTACGCGCCGGAGTTATCCGCAGTCGCAAATTTACCGCCTGGGGTGGTGGTGAGTAATTTGGCTGGGTTATCTGTGGCTGAACAGGAAGCTGTACGGCAGTATTTAGCTCAAGCTGAGGGAGCGCAGGAAGTTTTTACGGCTCTCAATACTGCTGGAATCACTGATGCAGCAGTGGTTTGGGTGAAGAAAAATGTGGTAGTTGAAACGCCAATTCATCTGGTGTTTGTTGCGGTTACGGGTGAGAGTGCGACGATTTCACAGCCGCGTTGTTTGGTGGTGGCGGAAGCTGGTTCGCAGGTGACTTTGGTGGAGGAGTATAGGAACCTGACACAAGGGGTTTACTTTACTAATGCGGTGACAGAAATTTGGCTTGGTGAGAATGCCGAGGTGAGTCACACTAGGGTTGAGCGAGAAGGTGGAGAGGCTTTTCATGTTGGGAAGACTGCGATCGCTCAGTCCCGTGATAGCCGATATACTTGTCATGCCATAACTTTCGGTGCAAAATTATCGCGCCACAATTTGGAAGTTTTGCAAACTGGCGAGCAAACCCAAACTACTCTCAATGGGTTGACGATGATTTCTGGCAAGCAGCTGGCGGATACTCACAGTGCGATCGCTCTGAATTATCCTTATGGTACAAGTAAACAGTTGCATAAGTGTATTGTTGGCGATCGCGCTCATGCAGTGTTCAATGGTAAAGTTTTTGTTCCCAAGCCGGCGCAGCTAACAGATGCAGCCCAGTTAAATCGGAATTTGCTACTATCATCAAAAGCCAGAGTCGATACTAAACCCCAATTAGAAATTACTGCGGATAACGTCAAATGCGCTCACGGCGCTACCGTCAGTCAATTGGAGGATGATGAAATCTTCTATCTCCAAAGCCGGGGAATCGATGAAAATGATGCTCGCAAATTGTTAATTAACGCCTTCGCCGCTGAAATTATCAACCAAATACCCGTTCCTTCTCTGAGAGAAATATTACTAAACACAGTCAATAGTCTAAAGTCTCTAACTAATGACTAATGACTAATGACTAATGACTAATAACTAATCTACCAATGACTTTCACCACTACTAAAACCCTTGCCGATAAAGTTCGCGCTGACTTCCCAATTTTGCATCAGGAAGTCAACGAGAAAACCCTAGTTTATCTCGATAATGCTGCAACATCCCAAAAACCTTTACTCGTATTAAATACCCTGCGGAATTATTACGAGCAATATAATGCCAACGTGCATCGTGGTGCCCATACTTTGAGTGCGAAGGCTACCGATGCTTATGAAGGTGCGCGAGACAAAGTTGCTAAATTTATTAATGCTGCATCTCGTCAAGAAATTGTCTTCACCCGCAACGCTAGTGAGGCAATTAACTTAGTAGCCTACAGTTGGGGAATGAACAATTTGCAGCCGGGAGATGAGATTATTCTCTCGGTGATGGAACACCACAGTAATATTGTGCCTTGGCAATTGGTAGCACAAAAAACTGGCGCGGTGTTGAAATTTGTTGAACTGACACCAGAACAAACTTTTGATTTAGAACAGTTTAAAAAGCTGATTTCCGAAAAAACAAAACTGGTATCAGTAGTGCATATTTCTAATGCTTTGGGTTGTATTAATCCAGTGCAAGAAATTGCTAGTATTGCTCACAGATACGGTGCGAAATTCTTAGTCGATGCTTGTCAAAGTGTACCCCACTTCCCCACTGATGTACAAAAAATAGATTGTGATTGGTTGGTTGCTTCCGGTCATAAAATGTGCGCTCCAACTGGTATCGGATTTTTGTATGGCAAGTTGGAATTGTTAAACTCAATGCCGCCATTTTTTGGTGGTGGCGAGATGATTGCAGAGGTGTATTTAGACCATTCCACCTATGCAGAATTACCCCATAAATTTGAAGCTGGTACCCCTGCAATTGGGGAAGCGATCGCTCTTGGTGCTGCTGTAGATTATCTTAGTAGTATCGGTATGGATAAAATCCACGCCTACGAAGCCGAATTAACAGCTTATTTGTTCCAACAATTAGAGCAAATTCCCCAAATTAGAATTTACGGCCCCAAACCAAATTCTCAAGGAGAAGGTAGAGCTGCCTTAGCTACATTCACCGCCGAAGGAGTCCACGCCAACGACTTATCTACATTATTAGATCAAGAAGGCGTTGCCATTCGTTCTGGACACCATTGCACTCAACCATTACACCGCTACTTAGGAATTCCTGCAAGCGCACGGGCAAGTTTATCGTTCTACAATACCCGTGAAGAAATTGATATTTTCATCAAAGCGCTGAAGGAAACCCTAGACTTTTTTGCTGAATTCTCTAGTTAAAAGTAGACAATGTTTAGATACTGATTGTGTCAATTATTAAGTAATAATATTTGACACAATTTCACTACCTGGATTATTTACAGGAGTAGCTAAAATGTCTTATAGTGATTTTACTCTTGATAAAGTTAGAAAAACCTTTGATTTAATCATTTCTGACAAAGTTGATATATTTGCATATACGCCACAAATAGAATGCCCACCATTACTTGCAGAAATATTACAAGAAAATATACCTTTAGCTTTAGCAAGTAATACAGAAAAATCTCGCTCAGAAATGATTATTGCACCTATTTTAATTGCTATCAGAAAATATTTAAATAATAAATAAGTTTATTTTCAGGTATTGATTTTACTGTGGATGCACCACAGGGATTAAATGGAAATTGCGACTTTATTATTAGCCGTTCCCCAGAACTCTTAATTCTTAACGCACCAGTCATCACAATTGTAGAAGCAAAAAAGGAAAATATCAATGCAGGATTAGGTCAGTGTGTAGCAGAAATGTTAGCAGCTAAATTGTTTAATGAACGTGAAGGAAATAACATTAAAACAATTTATGGTACTGTCACCACTGGAACCATCTGGAAATTTTTAAAGCTGGTTGGGCAAGTCGTTGAAATTGACTTAGGCGAATATTATATTAGTGACATAGGTAAAATTTTAGGAATTTTATCTAACATCCTGACAGAAGAAGTATTTTAATATGCTTGTCCAGTCAACACCTGCCGAACAAAGAACAGTCTTACACAACATTAGCTGGGAAACCTTTGAAGCCTTGCTCAGAGATACAGGCGAAGATAGAGGTTCTCGGTTTGCTTATGACTGCGGCACTTTAGAAATTATGACACCACTGTTTGAGCATGAAAACCCGAAAATTCAGTTTGACCGATTTATTGTAGTTTTAGCTGAAGAATTAAGGATTGAAATTATAAGTGCTGGTTCAACAACATTGAAACGAAGAATTGTAAAGCGCGGAATAGAACCAGATGCTTGTTATTATATCCAGAATCAACCAGTTATTAGAGGTCAGGTAACACTGAATTTAGAAACAGAACCACCGCCTGATTTAGCAATTGAGATTGATATCACCAGCAGTTCAGTTAACAAATTTGACATTTACGCAGCACTGGGTGTAAATGAACTCTGGAGATATAACGGACAAGATTTAAAATTTTATCAATTGGTAGAAAGGCAATATGTTGAGTCTAAGTTTAGTATTGCTTTTCCTATAGTTTCAGTGAGCGATATAAGCAGATTTATTGAGCAGAGCAAAAGTATGGGTGAAATTGCTTTGCTCAAATTATTTCGGGCTTGGGTAAGGGGGAAGATAGGTTAGTTAGCTAGCGATTTATATTGGTGATTACCGCAATTACACTTCAATTAATGGTACTAAGTTTGCCGATCATCTTTTTTAATCCCAATTTTTGTTAATGTCAGTAATATAATGAAAACTCCTATAAAAATATATATAGTTGCATTACTAATCTCTACAACACCAAATTTTTCAACGACCAATTGAGAGAAACTAGTTAAAGTTGCAAAAGCAATGGCAATTAACGAAAACCCAGCAACAATTCCAGTAGCTAGTTTTATTAGTGTAATACTTTTAGTCTCATCATCTATTCTATTGGGAGTGAAAAATCTTATAGCAGACATAATATTCTCCAACATTAAAATACTCTCCAACAAAAAATAATTGCACAAACCTATACTTTTTCCAGTTTATGAGGTTATTATGATAATGCCAATACGGTAACAACTATCTTCATAAAAAGAATATATTTTATCTCATATTGGACTAAGCTCACTGTAATTGCTTGCTATCACGTCAAACGCAATCCTAAACAATGGCAAAACAGAAATATTTGAACATTTTTATTATCTCGTCTTCAATTAGTTTAACTATTCATAATTGACGTTATAGAATTAGTCATTAGTAAGAGTATAAACAGAGCGATCGCCCCTTCAACAAATTAATTCAAAGCATCTGGATCTATCCCCAACCTCCGCAATTCTTCTGCCAATCTTTGAGCGCGTTGTTCAGCACTGGTAGCACGTTGTTCGGCAGCATTAGCGCGTTCTTCTGGTGTCAAATATCTGACTTTTTGCGCGTCATACCAATACAACCAATCCCGCGTAATTCCTTGATAAGTTCCCCGTTCATAGCCAATTGCTAAATTTATTTCTGGTAACCAAACAGGATTTCCAGGTTGCAATACATATTCGCCATTTAGAAAACGATAAACTTCTAAAGGTGGTTTTCTACGGCGTTCGGGATTGTAGACAACATAATACAAAATCTCCATCTCAGCATAAAGTTTCTTTTTACTGGTGTATTCCCCACGTCGCCTGTGAGAAACAACTTCTAATGCCATAATTGGCATCACATTTTCTTCCCACAATACATAACTCAAACGCAAGTTCTCATCAAAAACTCGCTCAACTCCCAAGCTTAAAAACCCATCTGGGACAATAGGGGGCAGTTCGGGATCGTAATAAATCCCCATATCAACACCGAAAAACCAATCCATCCGGTTTGCCCACAACCAAGCTAAGATGGCTTCTAGCAAGCCAGGAATCAAGTGTTGTAATTGATTATCCACGGGTTCATCGTCAGAATCGGGCAGATCCTCGGCGGAGGGTAAGCAGTGTAATGGGTTGTAATTTAACATGGTGGGTGCGTAGGCGTAGCCCGTCGTAGACATCGCAGACTCATAATATTGATAATATCTATCCACCTTTGACTTTTTCTTGCGATAATTCCCAAGGGGACTGAGGGAGATGGGGAGATGGGGAGCAGGGGGAGTAGTGGGAGAATAACTCCTAACTCCCCACTTAGCGCTGAGTACGGTAAAAGGGGGATAGATGACACTTAAACGGTTGATTTTAATTTTTATCATGACGCCAATGGCAGTTCTGTTGGCAGTTTTTTCTTTATTCGGTAGTTGGCAAGAACCTCAGTTTCAAAGCCGTTTAGAACTTTACCAAACCAATATCGCTCTCCAAGCCCAAGCTTGGCAATCAGAAAATAGCAGCGATGAGAATCTCCAGACGATTCGAGAAGCAATACTTGGTGAGCAACCCATAGAAAGCGCTACAAAGCAATATCAAGAAGCGCGTCAATCTGTTCAAACTAATTTGGACAAAGTTAACTACAAACTTGAACAGTTGCGCTCTCAATCTGAAATAACTCCCACACCTCCTAAACCTCTACCAGACGTTTCTCCTACTACTAAAACTTCTCAACAAGCACAGCCGCAACAGTTACAAAAGTCCTTTAAGGAACTACAAAAATTACTTGCTGAATTAGACTTGCGACTGGGAATTTTACAAGCACAGCAAGGAAAGACGGATGCAGCTCTGGGAACTTGGAGCGAATTACAAAAGCGCTCAGATATCAATCCAGAATTTGGGCAAACCGCTGCTGTATTGAGTGGATTGTGGAGTAATCCTCCCCGGTTGCTCCCCAATGCTCAACAACCGATTCAAAAGAATTTAGAAGGTTGGTTTCGGTCTACTGCTTTGGTTCGACTATATCAACTCCAGCAGCGACAAGAAGCCCTATTAGCAATTCAAACTGCACAACAAGAAGCCGCTGCTGGTGCAGTGTTGAAATTAGCACTTATTGGTACTATTCCGACTTTGGCAGCATTAATTGGTCTAGTATTGCTGATTTTCTTATTTGCTCAACGTTTACTCAAAGGAAAAGCCTCTTTATTAGGTCAAAATGCTGATTTACCTTGGTCAACGCCTTGGGATGTGGAAACTGTTTTGCAGGTTTTTGTTGTCGGCTTTTTCTTCATGGGACAGCTTTTTGTCCCTGCGCTCATATCGCTACTTCCTATCCCGCGTCCCATCACTGATGTGCGACTCCAAGCTTTTTCGGTTTTAGTTAGTTACATACTGGTAGCATCAGGGGCGTTGTTCGTACTGTATTTCTCTATTAAACGCTTTTTTCCACTACCAGAATTCTGGTTTCGCTTCCGTTTTCAAGATAATTGGTTTTTGTGGGGACTGGGGGGCTATTGTGCTGCTTTACCCATAGTTGTAGTAGTATCTTTAATTAATCAACAACTCTGGCAAGGTCAAGGCGGTAGTAATCCTCTGTTGCAACTAGCCCTCGAAAGCCAAGATAGTGTAGCACTTGGGATGTTTTTCTTTACAGCGGCGATCGCAGCTCCATTTTTTGAAGAACTTCTGTTTCGCGGCTTTTTGTTACCCTCTCTGACTCGTTATTTACCCGTCTGGGCATCAATTCTTGTTAGTAGCTTGCTGTTTGCGATCGCTCACCTGAGCCTATCGGAAATTCTACCACTCACCGCATTGGGTATTGTCTTGGGCGTAGTCTATACGCGATCGCGCAATCTCCTCGCTCCCATACTCCTCCACAGTCTCTGGAATAGTGGTACGTTATTAAGTCTTTTTGTACTTGGCAGCAATTAATACTAGGAAAATACGGTTGCTAAAAATGGAAATATCTGATTTTATCTCCATAGATAGCAACAATTTACTAGTTATAATTGGTTGTAAGCATAAATACTCGCTAAAATCCAAATAAAGGCGAAAGCAAATTAAATAATGCTCTGAACATAGACAACAAACTATCCAGCTAAGCATTTATTCTTATACGGGTAATTTTAGCCATTTTCGAGATTTTAATTGCCTTACAAAGTTATTTGTGTCTGTAACTAATTGGATTGCAAATCCAGTTTTTGCTACTACAAGTAGTGATTGATAGCTGAAAAGAAGTTACAATCACGCATTTGTACTAGCCATACAACCAATACTCGTGATTGCTGCGATCGTTAAAAACTCCGGAAATAATACTGATGGGTTTGTAAAAAGTGTTGTGGATAGCAGTTGTTCATTGTCTTGCCTAAAAATCTGCACAATTGCTGCACCAGGGTTTGTAATCAAATCCAGCAAAAGCCCTCAACAAGCTACAAATTTTTCAGACATTTGATGTCTTATGTTACCAGCGTCTTTTCTAAATTAGAAGCACGCTGATTGTGGTTCTCAATGATGGCGCTGATGCATAACTCGAAAAGTTAAAAATATATTTGCTTAGCAAATATATGTACTCATTCTTATTACAATAAAGACTTTATTTTTTATACGTGACTTATTAAGGAGCAGCACTCATATGGCAAATCTCAACCCCAGTCATCCTACTAGACAACTTTTAGCTGGTTACTGCGGCATTATTCTTGGCGGATTTGGCGTTCACAAATTTATTCTGGGATATGCCCCAGAAGGTTTTATCATGTTGGTGATTTCCGTAGTTGGGGGTTCTTTCACTTACGGCGTTGCCTTATTGATTATGCAACTTGTAGGTTTAATTGAAGGCATGATCTACTTGAATAAGTCCCCTGAAGAATTTGTAGATACGTACTTTGTGAATAAGCAGGGTTGGTTCTAGAAACTTATATTTCACACTTGGGTTACATGCTTGAGAAAAAACGCCAGTTTTGATTGCCGTTTTAATTTAGAGCGTTTTTCAGGCAAATAAAGTATACGGGTAGGGGCGAACAGCTGTTCGCCCCTACAATTATCTGTACCTCACAAAGTTGCAATCTGCTGTAATGTGCATTGGTGTTTTAATTAGCAAAGTTATTGCGTATTTTGTAAAGCATCTCTAGGTATAACTAAATATTTAGGGCTTGGTAAAAAACTCTGAATTCTACTTCTATGCTAACTATCAAACGTAAACATCTAATCTGGATCTTCCTCTTGTTCTTGGGTTTTGGCTATTTCAGTGCCATGTCTAATTTGGAAATTCACAATTTTTGGAAAAGCCTCATTGTCCTCATGCCAATTCAGTTTACAGCTATTATTTATGTCACTTATCTACGCTGGAGCCGTCATTGACGCTCAGGGCGGTACGATAAATTAATAAATTTAATATGGTTGACATTGAGTCGTAGTTCCATATTTCGCCTACGCTCGAATTAGAGACGCTTTTAGTCAGGCGTTGAATTTTCGTAGCGAATCTAAAGACTTGCCATGCAACTTGTTCCCAAAACTAAGGTAGACCAAGAATTTGCCCCAATCCTAGAGAAAATTATTCTAGATGTTGGAGGTATGAAGTGTGCTGGGTGTGTGAATGCAGTAGAACGACAGCTAACCCAGCATCCAGGAGTCAAAAGTGCCTGTGTGAACCTGGCAACAGAGGTAGCAGTTATAGAGTCAGAAGCAGGTACTGTAGATGCAGATGCACTGGCAAAGCAATTAACCAATGTTGGATTCCCGACTCAACCTCGAAAAGCTAGTGGTACGCTAGCAGGTGAAATATCTAACTTCAAAGACCCCGCACAACGACAACGCCAACAAATGCGCTCTTCACTCAGACAGTTGCTAATTGCTGCACTGTTGCTGGTGTTGTCGGCAAGTGGACATTTTGGTAATATCGGCAGTTCAGTGCTGCCAATATTGGATAATATCTGGTTCCACTGTGGGCTGGCAACGATCGCCATATTAATTCCCGGTCGCCCAATTTTAGTAGATGGTTGGCTGGGGTGGCGGCGCAAGGCACCTAACATGAACACCCTAGTAGGATTAGGAACCCTGACAGCCTACATCGCTAGTTTAGTAGCGCTGCTTTTTCCCCAAATGGGTTGGGAGTGCTTTTTCGACGAACCAGTAATGATGCTGGGCTTTATTTTATTAGGAAGGACATTAGAACAACAAGCTAGAGGTCGCGCCGCCGCTGCATTTAGGCAATTACTGGCACTCCAACCACTCCTAGCGCGGTTAATTGCCAACCCAGAGAAAACAGGAGTCGGGTCTTCTAGCGTAGAGATTCCCGCTGAACAGGTGCGAGTGGGGGAATGGTTACAGGTACTGCCAGGTGATAAGATCCCCGTCGATGGTGAAGTAGTAGCTGGTCAAACAACAGTCGATGAGTCGATGTTGACTGGGGAAGCAATATCAGTGAGCAAGCAGCCGGGAGATCTAGTAACAGCCGGGACACTAAACCAATCAGGAGCGATCGCCATTCAAGCAACACGTGTCGGCAGTGATACAACTTTAGCTCAAATCGTTGCCCTGGTAGAAGCCGCCCAAACCCGCAAAGCCCCGGTACAAAAATTAGCAGATACAGTAGCAGGTTACTTTACCTACGGAGTACTGACAGCATCTGTATTGACATTTATCTTTTGGTACTTTTTTGGCACTCACATCTGGACTGATATCACCATGTCCGGTGGTATGGAAATGGCTCACCATTCTCCACTGACTACAGACACGATGAATCGCGTTTCTACCCACTCCCCCTTATTAATTAGCTTAAAATTAGCGATCGCCGTCATGGTCGTCGCCTGCCCCTGTGCTTTGGGACTCGCTACACCAACAGCCATTCTTGTCGGTACTGGTATGGGCGCAGAACGGGGTCTATTAATCAAAGGTGGCGACGTTTTAGAAAAAGTACACCAGCTAAACACTGTAGTTTTTGATAAAACCGGCACATTGACCACAGGTAACCCCATCGTCACGGATTGTTTGTTAATTGAGGGACTGGGAAGTGGGGGAGATGAGGGAGAGGGGGGAGATGAGGGAGAGGGGGGAGATGAAGAACAAAATACTCCCTCATCCCCCTCATCCCCCTCATCCTCCTACTCCCTTCTCCAACTAGCCGCAGCAGTAGAAAGCGGTACTCACCATCCTCTAGCAAAAGCGATTCAGAAAGAAGCACAGCAGCAGGAGTTATCGATTCCACAGGCTATGGACTTTCACACAGAACCAGGACTGGGGGTGTCAGCTGTAGTAGAAGGCAAAGTTATCCTGTTGGGTAATTCCGATTGGTTGAGTTGGCATGGAATTGCCATGAGTACCACCGCACAACAGGTAGCACAGAATTGGGCAACAGTCGGTAAAACAGTAGTTTTCGTGGCAGTCGGCGGAACTTTAGCCGGACTGATTGCTGTTTGCGATCCCCTCAGACCAGATGCCAAAACCACCGTAGACAAGTTACGTCACATGGGCTTACGGGTAATGCTGCTCAGTGGCGATCGCCCAGAAGCAGCCAAGGCCATAGCCAAACAATTAGGATTAGATAGCGCCGATGCGATCGCAGGTGTCCCCCCTGCTAAAAAAGCCGCTGCAATACAAGCCCTTCAGTTAGAAGGGACGCGGGGACGCGGAGACGCGGGGGCGCGGGGTCGCGGGGACGCGGGGACGCGGGGGCGCGGGGACAAGGAAAACTCCTCACTCCTCACTCCTCACTCCTCACTCCCTACTCCCCACTCCCCACTCCCCACTCCCCAATCCTTTGTCGCTATGGTCGGCGATGGCATCAACGATGCTCCAGCTTTATCCCAAGCTGATGTCGGAATTGCTTTATACTCCGGAACAGATGTGGCGATGGAAACTGCTGAAATTGTGTTAATGCGCGATCGCCTATACGATGTCGTCGAATCTATTCAACTCAGTCGCGCCACCTTCAACAAAATCCGCCAGAATCTTTTCTGGGCTTTTGCATATAATACAGTTGGTATTCCTTTAGCAGCAGGTGTTTTGCTCCCTAGCCTCGGTTTTGTTCTTAACCCATCCGGTGCTGCCGCGTTAATGGCTTTTAGCTCTGTTAGCGTCGTTACAAACTCAATACTATTACGGCGCTTGGCTCATCATCCGTAAAAGGTCATTGGGCATGGGGCATTGGGCATTGGGTGTTGACCAATGACTAATGACCAATGACTAATGACGAGTAGAACGGCCATGTTCTACTCTTTCAAGGTATTATGCTGTTTTAAAGCTGATTTAAATTGCCACCACAAACTACGGTGGCCCAGAATGGTAAGATACGATACTAAACAAATCTTGATTAATCAAAGTTCCAACGATTTGTCAATGGCAGCAGAAATCAATGAAAATCATCTACTGATTATTGAAGACGATCAAGGTCGCAAGGAATTTTCTTTAGAGCAGGCCGTCTATTCTATTGGTAGAGACCGCGAATGTAATATCCGTTTGATGTCGCAGTTTGTCTCCCGGCGTCATGCCACATTGGTGAGGTTGCCACGGGAGCATAATAGTCATAGCTACTATTACCGAATAGTAGATGGCGATGCCAAAGGCAAGCCTAGTTCCAACGGTTTAATGATTAATGGACGCAAGATGCCAGCGCACGATCTAAAAAATGAAGACGAGATCGTTTTTGGCCCTCAAGTGCGTGCCATTTATTATCTCCTCAGAAACACTCAGCGTTCGGGGCAAACGGACTCAAGTGAGTACGACATTACATTAATAAACCCCGGTATGACTGAGGATTTGGAAGATTTAGGAGATTGAATTACAACCACTAAAGTGGAAAGGCCACCAATAAAATTTTGGGAATCCCACAGCCCGAAGCTGTGGGAATATCAATAATTAGCATCAAAGCTATCCTGCAAGAATTTCAATCAAATGCCAATGACGGCTACTTTCGATCGCCTGCTTGATAAATTCAAACATTTGTCGGCAGTAATTATCCACTTGCAGTGGCAATTCTTCGTTTTTAATCACAATACTCATCCGGGTTTCTGTTTCAGTACTTTTTGATTTGTCAATCAGTACTTCCACTGTGACTAACTTAGAAAAAGAAACATTACCAGGAAACTCACGAGCAATAATATAATCGCCCGTCTGGTATTGAATATCCAACTGACAGTCCTGTAGAAGTTCTACAAGTAACGGCTGGAGATGGTCACTAGGAACAGAAACAAGAAATGAACAGGTATAGCGACCCATAATAGCCCCACGCCTTGCAACACTCCGTCCATCCTATAATACCGAAGCATGTGACATACTCCTACGCTGATTGCCAGCAATGCATTGTAGGCTTCTCATCCAATCCGGCGATCGCTGCGCGTATGCAATGAAACTCACTTTTAAGTCTACGCAATGCTTTGCGACACATTATGACTTTCCTGCCTTGTAACCTCAGCTGAAAATTTGATAAAAAACTTTAAAATGAGGCTTTGGCAGAGGTAAAAAATGAAAGTAGCAGTTACTGGAGCAACAGGATTTGTTGGTAGTCGTTTGATACAACGACTCCATCGAGAAGGCCATACAATATTGGTGTTAACTAGAAACACGACTTTTGCTCAAAAAGTTTTTCCATCTGGGGCTTTCCCTAATGTTGAAGTTGTTGCTTATACACCGACTAAATCGGGTTCTTGGCAAAGTGCGATCGCCCTTTGTGATGCGGTAGTTAATTTGGCAGGAGAACCCATTGGTGAGGGACGCTGGACACCAGAACGCAAACAAGAAATCCTCAATAGTCGGAAATTAGGCACACAAAAAATCGTGGAAGCAATAGCCAGTGCTAACCCTAAACCAAGTGTGTTAGTCAACGCTTCAGCTATTGGCTACTACGGCACCAGTGAAACGGCTACCTTTGATGAAACAAGTTTATCTGGTAACGATTTTCTTGCTCAAGTCTGCCAAGCCTGGGAAGCAGAAGCGACAAAAGTAAAAGACACTGGCGTGCGCTTAGTAATTCTGCGTTTCGGTATTGTTTTAGGCAATGGCGGTGCTTTGGCTAAAATGATTCCACCATTTAAACTTTTTGCTGGTGGTCCCATTGGTAGTGGTCGTCAGTGGTTCTCTTGGATTCACGTAGACGACTTAGTTAACCTGATTCTGCAAGCCCTAACTAAACCCGAAATCCAAGGCGTATATAATGCCACAGCACCCAATCCAGTGCGGATGGCAGATTTCAGCCATACTTTAGGAGAAGTCATGCATCGTCCTTCTTGGTTACCCGTTCCTGGCTTTGCGATCGAAGCCCTTTTAGGAGACGGGGCAATAGTAGTTTTAGAAGGTCAAAAAGTCCTACCCAAACACACCGTAGAAACAGGCTTTGAGTACCGTTATCCTAATCTCCAGTCAGCACTAACAGAAATTGTTAGATAGATTTGGGGAGTAGGGAGTGGGGAGATGGGGAGATGAGGGGGATGAGGGAGTGTGGGGAGTGTGGGGAGTGTGGGGAGATGAGGGAGTGGGGGGAGTGTGGGAAGTGTGGGAGGTGGGGAGGTAGGGAGGTGGGGAGGTAGGGGAGTAAAGGAAGCAAGCAAACGAAGCAAGCAAAGGATTATTATTCTTCCTCATCCCCCCCTCTCCCCCTCCCCCCACCTCCCCCTCTCCCCCTCCTCCCCCACCTCCTCCTTGCCCCATGCCCCATCCCCCCCCCCCTTTAATTTTTGCTCTTTCTTCGAAAAAGAGTTTTCCGACGCAAGATTCAGGAGGGGGGGGGGGCGGGGTAAGGGCTGGGGGGGGGGGGGGGAGGGAAGGGAGGGGGGGGGGGGGGGGGGGGGGGGGGGGGGGGGGAGGGGGGGAGGGGGAGAGGGGGAGATGGGGAGGTGTGTCCGGTGTGGGAGGATGGGGAAGCATTAATTCTCTTTCCCCCATCTCCCCACACTCCCCAACCTCCCCCCCACCCCCCCCCCCCCCCCCCCCCTTCCCCCCCCCCCCCTTTCCCCCCCCCCCCCCCTCTCCCCCCTGCCATCTTTATTTGTGTTTGCTTCTAGTC
>JAVRBV020000142.1:0-30128 GCA_034531095.2 Nostoc sp. CreGUA01
GCCCCGCTTCTCTACGAGACGCTACGCGAACGCTAACACGCAAAGGCGCAAAGACAAGGCAGCGCGGTCTTGGGGGTTTCCCCCATGAGCGACTGCCGTGCAAAGAAGAAGACAAAAAGAAGGGCTTTTGCAAGAGGTCTAATGGTGCCGTACTCTCGCCGATAACACACCCTACAAATACTTAACGTTGTTCAAAAATCAAACCGGATTCCTGTAGTATATTTGATGATATACTAAGTTTCTACATCTCAATAGTTAGTTAATCAAGTTGGCTAACAAGAATGAAGTCCGTATCTTTGCAAAAATCAAAGCAAATAGAATTACCTCTACAGTTAGTAACATATCAAAATAAATTTACTTTCATCGATCTATTTGCTGGTATTGGTGGATTTAGAATTGCTTTAGAAAAACTCGGTGGTCAATGCTTAGGCTATTCTGAAATAGACAAACAAGCTATAAAAGTTTATCAACAAAATTTTATCAGTTACTTAAATAAAGATGAAATTGAATTAGGAGATATCACAAAAATTAGTGAAATTCCTCCTGATGTTGACATAATAGTTGGTGGTGTTCCGTGCCAACCTTGGTCAGTCGCAGGTCGTTTAAAGGGATTTGAAGATCCAAGAGGAAAATTATGGTTTGATGTAATTCGACTAGTCAAGAAAAGTAAACCCAAAGCCTTTATATTTGAAAATGTCAGTGGATTAGCAAGCCCTAAAAATCGAGATAATTTAGAACTAATTATACATGAATTGGAAAGCATAGGATATTGTTTGAAATGGAAAGTCCTCAATGCTTATGATTTTGGTTTACCTCAAAATAGAGATAGAGTTTTTATTGTTGGAATTAGAAATGATTTACAAAAATCCCAAGAGTATAATTTTCCTATTCCTTTGAATATTCATCCAAAAGTTTTTGATATTTTAGATGAACTGAAGAAAGTTAAATTTATTGAGAAAGTAAAACTAGATCCAAATACCTTATTTCAAGGTATGATTCCACCATCAAGAACTCGATTTCAAAAAGATGATGAATTAAACGATTTCTTCATGTTTTCTGATTTAAGAAATGGACATACAACAATTCACTCTTGGGATATTATAGAAACTACTGATCGAGAAAAAATGATTTGCTTGACTCTTCTAAAACATAGAAGAAGTAAAAAATATGGAGATAAAGATGGTAATCCTTTATCTTTTGATAACTTTCAAGAAATTATATCTGATATACAAATAAATGAATTAAATGAATTAGTTAAAAAAGGAATATTCCGATTAACTAATGAACACAAGTATGAATTTGTTAATTCTAAAAATATGACGGGTATTAATGATATTTATAAAATTATCTTACCTACTGCTGATATTGTGCCGACTTTAACTGCTACTGGTGCTAAAGACTATATAGCAACAGCATCAATTCATGCTAGTCATCCACAGGAATATAAAAAGATTTTCCTAGAAAAAATTTATAGACAGAAAAATTTTATTCCCATCACAGCAAAACACGCTTGTAAATTACAAGGCTTTCCTACAAATTTTGAATATCACGAAAAAGATGATATTGCTAGAAAACAGTTTGGGAATGCTGTTCCTGTACCTGTAGTTGAATATGTAGCTAAAGAATTGCTGAGTATTCTTGATGTTTAAACTAATTCTGATAAAAAATATCACTAAATTCCGCAGCAAAGTTTTCTTGTCCTAACTCAACAAAAAGTGCTTTATTAATTAGGGCGGGCAAAATACCAAACCACAATCTGGTATGGTGCGTTAGGGGTTTAGCCTAACACACCATGTGACATTAAACACAGTACTATCAATGCCCTATGCCCAATGCCCTATGCCCCATCCCCAATACTAATCAGATGTTGGATGTCCTGATTTATTTCCCTTTGGTACAACTAGCACCTTATCAACGCGGTTACCATCCATATCCATGACTTCAATTCGCATACCTTCCCATTCAAAATGATCTGCGGCGGCGGGAATACGACCTAAATGAGTAATGACAAAACCGCCTAAGGTTTGATAACTGCCACGTTCGTCAGATTCCCATTCTTCCATACCGAAAAGTTCCAAAAACTCTTCCACAGGTAACATTCCATCCAAAAGCCAAGAACCATCTTCCCGTTGTACGGCTTGTGGTTCATCTTGCCCATCCATTGAAGGAACATCCCCCACGATTTCACTCATGATGTCGTTGAGAGTGACTAATCCTTGAATCACGCCGTATTCATCGACTACCAGCGCCATGTGAGTAATGGTTTGCTTAAATAATTCTAAAACTTTCAAACCACGGGTGCTTTCTGGTACAAAGACTGGTTGCCGCAATCCTACTGTTAAATCTAGCGGTTCACTTCGGAAACTCCTAGCTAATAAGTCGGTAACTGGGATCACACCCAGAACATTATCAAGTCCCCCTTGACAAACTGGATACCGGGAGTAAGCACTATCAACCATTTTTTGGCGATTTTCTTCAGCGCTGTCATCTAAATCTAGCCAGACGATATCAGGACGGGGTGTCATTAAATAGCTTACAGGACGATCGCCTAAACGAAAAACTCGTTCTACCATATCCTGTTCAGCTTCTTCAAAAGTTCCCGCCTCAGTACCTTGTTCGATTAAGATTTTAATTTCTTCTTCAGTGACTTGCGGTTCAGTTGATTGGGTAACACCTAAAATTCGTAGTACCATATCTGTAGAAGCACTTAAAAGATGTACCATTGGAGAAGCGATCGCCGATAAGGCACGCATGGGAATAGCTACAAATGCTGCAATCCCTTCTGGGTTATTCAATGCCAAACGCTTCGGCACCAATTCGCCGATAATCAGTGACAAATAGGTAATAATCAACACCACTATTCCAAAAGATAGCGGTTCGCTATAAGGTGCCAAAACAGGGATAAGTCGCACATAGACTGCCAGTCGGTTAGCAATCGTCGCTCCTCCAAAAGCACCAGTCAGAATACCGATGAGAGAAATACCTACTTGAATGGTTGACAAGAAATTATTTGGAGACTCAGCGAGTTTGAGTGCTACCCTTGCCTTAGCATCCCCTTGATTAGCAAGCTGCTGTAGTCTAACTTTCCGTGCTGAGACAATTGCCATCTCAGACATCGAAAACACGCCGTTGGCAATAATTAGCACCAAGATGATTAAAATTTCAAAAGTGATGGAGGACATGTTTAAAATTGCCGCTTATCAGAGCGAACGTAGCTCAATCCTTAGTATCTAGTATTAAAGGTGCTTCGATAAATGCTTTGACTGTACACAAAGTAATATGTTGACGGTTGACAGTTGATGGTTGATTAGTCAAAGTCAGTTGCTGTGACTATTAGAACCACCAAAAGCGCATTGTAAACTGTTAACCGTTATCCGTCATCAGTCAACAGTCAACAGTCAACAGTCATCAGTTTTAAAATGGTGGACATAAACTGCCTGAAAATAATCACCAAGCGCCAAGACTTCCATTGAAGCGTAGAACTTATGTCATTTTCTTCTATTGTGCGTGCCTTAGGGCGATCGCCACTCACTACTGAATTTATTTCTAAGTTAAATCGCCAACAACAATTGCGGTTAAATGGCATTCCTCGGTTGCCAAAGGGTTTGGTGGCTTCAGCATTGGCGCAAACTCAGGGTAGGAATTTGTTTGTAGTATGTGCCACTCTGGAAGAAGCCGGACGCGTTTTTGCCCAACTAGAGGCAATGGGATGGCAAACAGTACATTTTTACCCCACCTCTGAAGCTTCTCCTTACGAACCTTTTGACCCGGAAACGGAGATGAGTTGGGGGCAAATGCAGGTGTTGGCGGATTTGGTGACTGGTGACTGGGGACTGGGGAATGGCGACTGGGGAACTCGGGGCCCCCACGACCAGAGGGAGTGGGGATTAGGGGCAATGGGGACTGGGGAGAATGGGGTAAATAGAGCAATAACTAATACCACTACCCCAATACCTAATCCCCAATCCCCAATCCCCAGTCCCGGAGGGAAACGACCTTTGGCGATTGTGGCGACTCAAGGGGCGTTGCAGCCGCATTTGCCACCACCAGAAGCTTTTCAAGAATTTTGCTTGACGCTAAAGCGGGGGATGGAGTTAGATCTCAATGCTTTTAGTGAGAAGATAACTGTTTTGGGGTATGAACGAGTACCTCTGGTGGAAACTGAAGGGCAGTGGAGTCGGCGGGGCGATATTGTGGATGTCTACCCAGTTTCATCGGAGTTCCCTGTTAGGCTGGAATGGTTTGGCGATGAAATTGAACAAATACGGGAATTTGACCCCGCAACTCAACGTTCTGCCCTTGATAAAGTTGAGCAGTTAATTCTCACCCCGACTAGCTTTGCTCCCATCATCATGGCACCACTGAAAAATAGTGATGAGTTAGGAGTTAGGAGTTATGAGTTAAATTCTGACTCAGCACTGGGCAATGGTAACTCATCACTGATTGAAGGTAGTCGTCGTTTTTTGGGTTTAGCGTTTGAACAACCAGCATCTTTGCTAGACTACTTACCAGAAAATACCTTGATTGCCATTGATGAGCCAGAACAGTGTCATGCTCATAGCGATCGCTGGGTAGAAAATGCCCAAGAACAATGGGGAATGGGGAATAGGGAATGGGGAGTAGGGAATGAGCAAGAATCTACTCCCCACTCCCCACTCCCCACTCCCCCAACATTACCTAAGATTCATCGGTCATTTGATGAGTGTTTGGCTGATGTTGCAAGGTTTCAAAGTTTATATTTATCGGAACTGTCAGAGGAAAATGATGGTATTAATCTTGCCAGTAGAAGTGTTCCGGTTACGCCACATCAGTTTGCTAAATTAGCTGAAACTATCCGCCAAGAACGCGATCGCAATTTCTCTATCTGGCTGATTTCGGCTCAACCTTCGCGTTCTGTATCGCTGTTGCAAGAACATGATTGTCCGGCGCAATTTATTCCCAATCCCCGCGATTACCTAGCGATTGATAAGCTACAAATTAACCATACTCCAGTCGCACTCAAATATTCTGGGTTGGCGGAACTAGAAGGTTTTATTCTGCCTACCTATCGCCTAGTAATCGTCACTGACCGAGAATTTTATGGTCAGCATTCCTTAGCAACTCCCGGTTTTATCCGCAAGCGCCACAAAGCTACTTCTAAGCAAGTTGACCCCAATAAGCTGCGTCCAGGGGATTATGTGGTTCACAGAAATCATGGTGTTGGTAAATTTGTCAAGCTGGAAAGTTTGACGATTAATAACGAAACTCGTGATTATTTGGTCGTGCAATATGCCGACGGTTTGTTGAGAGTCGCAGCCGATCAATTAGGTGCTTTATCTCGATTCCGCGCCGCAGGGGATAAGGCACCGGAACTCAACAAAATGACTGGTAAAGCTTGGGAGAATACCAAGAACAAAGTCCGCAAAGCGATTAAGAAATTGGCGGTGGACTTGCTGAAATTATATGCAGCGCGATCGCAACAACAAGGTTTTAATTTTCCAACTGATATGCCTTGGCAAGAGGAAATGGAAGATTCTTTCCCTTACCAACCCACAACAGACCAGCTAAAAGCTGTACAAGATGTCAAACGGGACATGGAAAGCGATCGCCCAATGGATCGCTTAGTTTGTGGTGATGTCGGTTTCGGAAAAACGGAAGTGGCGATTCGTGCTGTTTTTAAAGCAGTCACCGCCGGTAAACAAGTGGCTCTCCTTGCGCCAACTACTATTTTAACCCAGCAGCACTACCACACACTCAAAGAACGTTTTGCTCCCTACCCGGTGAATGTCGGCTTACTCAATCGCTTTCGTTCCGCTGAAGAACGCCGTGATATTCAAAAGCGATTGGCAACGGGCGAACTCGATATAGTTGTTGGCACACACCAACTTTTAGGTAAAGGCGTATCATTCAAAGATTTAGGACTGTTGGTGGTGGATGAAGAACAGCGGTTTGGGGTGAACCAAAAAGAGAAAATTAAAAGCTTGAAAACTCAAGTTGACGTGCTGACTCTCTCAGCTACTCCCATTCCCCGTACCCTGTACATGTCTTTGTCGGGAATTCGGGAAATGAGTTTAATTACTACACCACCTCCAACCCGCCGCCCAATTAAAACTCACCTTGCACCACTGAATCCGGAAAGTGTGCGTAGCGCCATACGTCAAGAATTAGACAGAGGCGGACAAGTTTTTTATGTAGTTCCACGAGTTGAAGGCATTGAAGAGACAACCGCAAGCTTGCGAGAAATGATACCAGGGGGTAGATTTGCGATCGCTCACGGTCAAATGGATGAAAGCGAGTTAGAATCAACCATGCTCACCTTCAGCAATGGTGATGCAGATATCCTTGTTTGCACGACAATTATCGAATCTGGCTTAGATATTCCGCGAGTCAACACCATTTTAATTGAAGACGCTCACCGCTTTGGTTTAGCTCAATTGTATCAATTACGCGGTCGTGTAGGACGTGCAGGTATCCAAGCTCATGCTTGGTTATTTTATCCCAAGCAGCGGACATTATCTGATGCGGCACGGCAACGATTACGAGCGATTCAGGAATTTACTCAGCTCGGTTCTGGGTATCAATTGGCGATGCGCGATATGGAAATTCGCGGAGTTGGTAACTTGCTAGGCGCTGAACAATCCGGTCAAATGGATGCCATCGGTTTTGATTTATACATGGAAATGCTCGAAGAAGCAATTCGGGAAATTCGCGGACAAGAAATTCCCCAAGTTGAAGATACTCAGATTGACCTTAATCTGACGGCATTTATCCCAGCAGATTATATTACCGACTTGGATCAAAAGATGAGTGCTTACCGGGCGGTAGCTACAGCGAAATCCAAAGGAGAATTAAAGCAGATTGCATCTGAGTGGGGCGATCGCTATGGTACTTTGCCAGTGCCAGCCAATCAACTGCTGCGAGTCATGGAACTCAAACAGTTAGCGAAAAAAATCGGATTTAGCCGCATTAAACCAGAAAACAAACAGCACGTTGTTTTAGAAACACCAATGGAAGAACCAGCTTGGAATTTGTTGGCGGCGAACTTACCAGATAATTTGAAAACGCGCTTTGTGTATTCTCCTGGAAAGGTTACGGTGCGTGGTTTAGGAGTTTTTAAAGCCGATCAACAATTGCAAAGTTTGATTGATGCTTTTGCGAAAATGCAAGGTGCGATTCCAGAGGCGGCTGTTGTTTGACAAATAGAGACGTAGCATTGCTACGTCTCTACATTGATTCATCTAGTAAATTGCTTGGTTCGCCGGGGTAGAATTCATAATCCACAATCTCTGGCAAACTGTAGGGACACTCTACCGGAAAAGTACGCTTGGGCAAATCTGTTTCTCCAACAGCTAATTCGACACCTTTAAGGTAGGCTTTGCCAAGTGCTTCTTCAAGGTAGGGCTTGAGGCTAGGATTATCTTCAAGCAGTTCAGCAATATCTAAACGTTGAATACGAAGTGTTGCTAACCAACTACGGCTACGGCGTCCTGACTGGTACTCCCATTTTAGTAAATGTCCAATCAACACACCCAGACGGTTTCGCAATTCTTGACGTTGCTGTTTACCCAAAGATTGAATCTCCTCAATCAGATTTTGCAGATCGATTTGACTCCACTGCTGATTCTGAAGTAAAGTTGCTTGTTCCTGTGTCCAAGCGTAAAAATCAGTTTCGTAGAGGCTTGGTGAAGACATTGGAATCTTTGGGTTAGTTTCAGGTATAGGCATTAGGTTAGTTCAACCTCAACGTCTTTGATTTAACTCTACTACTTCTGCTATTTGAGCGATCGCTATGGTACTTTGCCAGTCCCAGTTGATTCACTCACCTCAACACTGCGACGTTTTGAGTAAAATGCAAGGTGTGATCGCTGTTATCTGTGTAATTTTGGTGGTAGTTTTTAATTAAAGAATTTTATTATACTTATATTTTATATAGTGCGGACAATTCAGGATGGAGCAAGAAGAGCTTTGCATCGGGACAACATACCTTCGTATTGAGGCTATTTTTGATAGTACGGATATGTACGGAAATCAAATTAACCTCCCTGATTATTGGGAGGATGGGGGAGAAGTTGTTGTTTGGGGATATAGAATATCTGGTTCAGCAGTTTCTTTTCATTCTCAGATTGACTACTTTCCAACAAATCGACTTGATTATGTAGATATATGTCAGTTTGTTTGCGATCGGATGGCAGACTTACTCGATCAATGCATTCAGAGGATCAAACAACATAATAATTTACAAGATTCATCTTTAGATGTAGCAGATTATGGATTTAGAATTTATCATTTTTGCGAATATTTGTCCGGGGAAGAAGAAGAAAGTCTATCTCTGAAGTTAAACTGTCTTTCTAAAAGCGGGAAACTAAAGCAGGCAAACGGTAAAGGTGGGCTGTGTGATAAAGTTGCTCAAATTAAAGAGATTGATTTTTCACTAGGTGCTAATTCGGTCACTTTGATGAGAAAAATTAACAGCATTAAAAAAGAATTCGTTAGAGATGTTGAGCAACACAAGCTCAAAACATATGAAGATTATTTAGACTGGAAGAAGAGGAAAAGAAATGACTATAGTCTACTGGACAAGCTCGATCTTTAAAGATAAGTATAGGCAGCGAGTTATTGCAAGCTAACGCTAACACTTTGATGCAGCTAGCTAGAGCGCGAATATCGTGAATCCCTGCGCTCAAATTCTCTAGAACCACACGATGTGTAGATATACGTTCTTGATAGAGAGGTTTATGAAAATTAAAGCAATTATTCATCCAGCAGAAGAAGGCGGCTATTGGGCAGAAGTTCCCGCGCTTCCCGGTTGTATTACCGAAGGGGAGACGATGGAAGAGGTGATGGCTAATTTACAGGATGCTATTGAAGGTTGGCTTGATGTTGCCAACAGTCGTCATGCAATTGAGTCAACAGATAGAGTTGTCGAAATTGCTGTATGAAATCGATTTCTGGCAAGCAACTTTGCAAGATTGTAGAGCAAAAAGGTTGGGTTTTGCGAAGAATTACTGGCAGTCATCATATTTATGAAAACCCTGAACAAGAACAAATCCTGTCAATTCCTGTTCACCGCAATCAAGATTTGAAAGTTGGAACTTTGAAAATCTTGATGAAAATAGCTCAGCTATCTGAGGATGATTTACTTTAGATGCGATCGCAGCGATCGCACTTTAGATATCACTCTAGGGCTAAAATTAAGAGGTGGTTATACATAGCTTGTAAGCATGAGCCAAAATATTAGGCAAGTAATTATGTATCGAGATGAAGATGGCTACTGGATTGTCGAGTGTCCAAGCCTCAAAGGTTGTATTAGTCAAGGCAAAACAAAAGAGGAAGCCCTTTTAAATATTAAGGAGGCTATTTCAGGTTATGTTGCTGCTCTAATAGAAGATGGGTTCCCTGTACCAGAAGAAAACTTTGAAGCATTTATGGTGGTTGTGTGAGCAAGCTGCCCAGTATTTCAGGCAAAGATTGCGTCAATGCTCTGGAAAAAATTGGCTTTTACCAAAAGCGCAGAGAAAGCAGTCACACCATTATGCGACGAGATGAACCATTTGCTCAAGTTGTGGTTCCCGATCATCAGGAGTTGGCTAAGGGAACCTTGAGGGCAATTATTCGAGATGTTGATTTAAGCGTAGATGAATTCATAGCATTGCTTTGAGTAGAATTTGCTTCTATGCCATCAAAAGCTTTCCCTTGATTTTGAAAACAATCACTACAAAATTAGCCATACCTGCGGCGATCGCAACTCTCGCACTTCAGATATCATTCTAGATTTAATTTAGATTTAAAAATCGCTTCTACTTCTTCATAAGGCATATCCTAAGGATAGGGGAAAACTTGGGCATTAGGGTTTCTTCGATTAATAAATAATTCTCGAATGGCTTCATTATCTGTGGGATGAGACAAGATGTATTTTTTTAATTCCTTACGAGTCATGTGAGTAAAATCAGGCTTCGTCATTTTGGTTGAACTCCCAGTTACCATTTTGAAAAATAGTAATTTCTAAACTTTCGTCTCTACCAGCAATCAAATAAATATACTTATAAACAGGATCGTACCTAAACATCCAAATTAGTTGTAAAAGATTAGAAAGTACCTGACAGATAAAAATAACGGTATCTTTTTGCTTATCACTTGGCAATCAATCACTCCTTACTTTTCTATAATTAATTTTAACCCTCAGATGGCAAGTGGAGGATATAGCTAAGGGCGGACAAGATGTCCACCCCACAAAATTGATAATTTATTTGTTAGTAATTCCCTAACTCAACTGTGCCACAAGTTGATTTTCTAAAAGTGTGTCATTAGTTAACAAGTCCTCAACGGTAATTCGCAAAAAGCGTTTATCATCAACTTGAAAGAAGATTTTAATGCGATCGCTCCCAGGATATCCGCTTGGTGTCAGTTGGGCAATTGTTCTAGCGCCTTCCCTGTCGTTGAGGGGTTTGACGGTGGTTTCCCTACTCTCCAGACGACGAGTAATCAAGCGATCGCCATCAAAATAAACTTCGGTATTACCTGTATCTGCTCCCAATTCTCCCATAATTAATTCAATGCTGGGCTGATTCTCCACTGAAGCGCCTAAAACTAATTCCACTGACTGACTCATGGGATATGGCTGTCCAGCTTTAATTATCGGATGCCAATGGTGGCGTTGATTGCGACGATCCCAGTAGCGGATACCATAACTATGGTAGAGAAAGTCTTTGATTTCAATGCCTTGGGCGATTTGTAATGCACCTTGGGCGATCGCTTCAAAGGGACGTTCGCAACGGATTTTGTCTGGCTCAAAATACTGTTTAATCCATGTCTGCACTGCCGGCAATTGTACAGTTCCACCAACTAACAAAACTGCATTAATATCTGCAATTTCTATCCCTTGGCGTCTGGCTTGTTGCAACAGTGTCGTCATCGATTCATCTAATAACTCAAAAAAAGCGTGTTCTTTGAGGACATTTTCCAAACTGTCGCGGTTTAATTCCAGTTCATAACTTTCAAATGTCTCATCGTCAAAATAAACTTCACTGGCTTGATTTTGAGTTGATAGCTGAATCTTTACCCGTTCTGCCAATCTTGTTGTCAAAGGACTTACCGCCAATCCTTGAGTTTTGGCAAAGTAATCTACTAACCAATTATCAATATCAGTACCGCCCAGATTCTGCCCTGCTTTCGCCAAGACACGGGCTGTTTTCACTTTTTGTTTGGAATCTTCAGCTAAGGATTTATTACCCCATTTCAGCAGAAATCCCACGGGTTTTGTAGTCGCTTGCACGCCTTGATTTAACTGCACAAGAGACAAATCCAAAGTCCCGCCACCAAAGTCAATTACCAAGAGAATTTCTCGATCTGCTAAGCCATAACCCAAGGCGGCGGCTGTGGGTTCATCCAGCATTCGCACTTGTTCAACATTCAGGGACTGACAAACTTTTCCCAACCAATGACGATAGGCTTCAAAACTATCTACGGGTACGGTTAACACTAGAGAATCTAAGCCACCTTCTAGGGGTGCTAGTTCTTCAATCACCTGGGTGAGAAACCATTGCCCTACCTGCTCAAAGGTGACAATTTGTCCATCTAGTTCGGGTAAGAAACCTTGAATATTTGCGCCGATACCGCGCTTGAAGCTGCGGAAAAATCTAGTTTCACCTTTGAGGTCAAGACCGCGATCGCGTACTTGTTGACCTACTAAGATTTTACTTTGCGATGCGTCTTCAACATAAACTAGACTCGGAATCAGTGGCGGATTGAGACTTTGTTTAATGGATAAACCCGGTAGATTCAGGGTTTCTGGTTGCTGGGTTACAGGGTTCCAACGAGCAATGACTGTGTTGCTAGTACCAAAATCGATTGCGATCGCCATGTTTTATCAAAAAGTTAGGAGTTAGGAGTTAGGAGTTAAGGGTTAGGAGTTAGGAGTTAGGAGTTAGGAGTTAAGGGTTAGGAGTTAAGGGTTAGGAGTTATGAGTTAAGGGTTAGGAGTTAGGAGTTAAGGGTTAGGAGTTATTAATTAGAAATCCGACTGGGTATTCAGGAAAAGGTCAAACAGCTAAATTTTTGATTCAGTAGTTAAGAATACACTATTGAGTTATACTCCGAACTGATTCTATCTAAATTCATGATTCTAAATTCTTACTCCCAACTCCCAGCTCTTGGAAAGACTTGGGTTAACCGCATCTCTACTCCAAACTCCAAACTCCAAACTCCTAACTCCTAACTCCTAACTCCTAACTCCTAACTCCTAACTCCTAACTCCTAACTCCAAACTCCAAACTTCAAACTCCAAACTCCAAACTCCAAACTCCAAACTCCAAACTCCTAACTCCTAACTCCCGATTCCATCAGCCACCAAGAACGCAAATGAGCGATCGCTGCTTCTTTGTGTTTGGCTTCGACTTCTATCCAAGGTACTTCGTGGTAAACACTAGGCATAGCGGTAATCATATCACTGTGCTTTCGGTCATTAAAAGCTTCTTCACCATTAGAAATGTGAACTAATTGCCAATCTGGATTCGCCCAAGTTTCTCGCGCTGCATACAACATAGATGCTACGCTTGGATCGTCGTAGCTGTCTAAATTTTCGTGACAAATATGGTGATGAGCATCGAATACCATTGGTATTCCTGCTTGCTGACACACTGCTAAAAGTTCGCTAGCACTATAAGCGTATTCATCATTTTCTAAAGTCAACCGACTTTTTATTGCTGGTGGTAATTCTGAAATTACTTTTACAAGTTGTTCACTGCGTTGAGATTTACCACCGTGAATATTCATCAATGACCAAGGTGATTGGGGTAAGCCTAATAAGTCAAGGGTGCGGGCGTGTCGTTCGAGAATTTTGATGCTTGTTTTGACAATTTCTGGGGAATCAGAACTCAGCACTACATATTGATCTGGATGCAGCACCATTCTGATGTTTAATGCTTTTGCACGTTCGCCAATCTTGGCTAGGCGATCGCTCATTTCCTCTAATATATTTGCACCGATTTCGTCTTCCATGTCACTGAGAGGAAATAAAGCAGAGGACATTCGATAGAGTTGAATCTGGTTTTCTTGACAAAAAGACAGAGCGTCATGTAAACGCTGTAAATTATGCTCATACAGTTCTCTCAAAGCAGTTTCACGTTGCTCAAGAGTCAGTTTTAAGTAGCGCGTGCGCGTCATTGTCCGAAAGCGCACTTGTTTACCAATGGTGATACAAACCAGCCCCAAGTGGGGTAGAGTGCCTTTTTGCCGCTGTGTATGAGGTAAATTCTGGAACTGGATTGCAGTCATTAATTTAATTTATCGACGTATTGCTCTTGTTTCATTTTAATAAGTTTTGCTACGAGTGATGAGTATCTATAGAAGTAAGAGTAGTATTAGCTCCGGTTAATTTGCCTCAACCCAATCTTGTATCTTAGAAGAAGTGGTGTACAAAATTCTTTTGACCTGCAACTTTAGGGACTTCCAATAAAAAAACGTCCCATTGCTGCGGGACGCACTGGCGTTCGTAAGGTAGCGCAGCTTTCATAGGTGTCAACTTAAGCTTAAACGCTTGTCCCACATACCTTTTACCCCCCTTAATCCCCCCTTGGAAAGGGGGAAAAAAATCCAGTTCCCTCCCCTTTACAAGGGGAGGGTTAGGGTGGGGTAACGCGGTGAGTAACCGTAAGTGAATGAAGGGTTTCACGTTAAGTTGACATCAATGCACATCTGTAATCTCCTACAAATGTACAAATAATTTGGAACAATTTATTTTCTGGAAGTCCCTTATTGCATCGACCAGCACCTTAGATGCATTGACCAGCACCTTAGTTGCATCCACCAGCACCTTAGTTGCATCCACCAGCACCTTAGATGCATCCACCAGCACCTTAGTTGCATCCACCAGCACCTTAGTTGCATCGACCAGCACCTTAGATGCATCCACCAGCACCTTAGATGCATCGACGTGCAAAAATTAACCCATCTTACGTTACGCAGGAATTTTAAAAGACTTGTGTGTACACAGTAGACTCCCCACTCCCCACTCTCATTTAAAGCAATCGTGTTGTCAGTTACAGTTAAACCCAAAAAAGCGGGCAATAATTTAGATGAATAACTAGAAATGCAGCCCCGCCTGTAAAAGATGCTGCCGTTTCATGAAACCCCGAATTATTGTTTGTGGCTTAGGACGTACTGGATATAAAATATTTCGTTTGCTCAGACACCAGGGAGCATTTGTTGTTGGCATTCATCACCAACCCATCCCAGGCGAAACTGCGCCAGATGTGATTGTTGGTGATTTGCAAGCAGCGGCTACCCTCAAAGCAGCAGGAATTGAGCAGGCGCACACTTTAGTAATAGCTGGATCTAAAGATGAACTAAATTTGTCAATTATGATGCAAGCGCGAGTGCTGAATCCCCAGATTCGGATTATCAACCGCTTTTATAATACAAATTTGGGAGAGCGTCTAGATCAAACTTTGTCAAACCATTTGAGTATGAGTGTTGTGGGTTTGGCAGCACCAGTATTTACCTTTGCAGCACTGGGAAGTCAAGCGATCGGCCAAATCAAATTATTTCAGCAAACTTGGCCAATTCACGAAGAATACATTGATGAAAATCATTTGTGGAAAGGTCAAAAGTTGAGTGAATTGTGGGAAGACCGATCGCGGATGCTGATTTATTATCTACCACTACAAGGTGAAACGGATTTGGTATCCGCCGTCATCTCAGGACAAGAGTTAAAAGTGGGCGATCGCTTAATTGTTGGCACACAACCCCGCGTCCGTCCTCAGAGGCGATCGCTAATTAGAAAATTGCTCAAAGTTATAACTAATCTCAGACAGTTTCAGCAACACGGGCGATCGGTAGTCATGGGTGCTGTTGTTTTACTCGCAGTCATTTTGGTTGCTACACTCACCTACACATCTGCTGAACTGAAATTGTCTGTTGTCGATGCTTTATATTTTTCTGTAGGCATGATTACCGGAGCAGGCGGTAATGACAAAGTAGTAGAAAATGCTCCCAACAGCATCAAATTATTTACCGTGATCATGATGTTGGTTGGCGCAGTGGTGATTGGTATCTGGTACGCCATGCTCACCGATTTTGTTTTGGGAAGCCGCTTTAAGCAATTTTGGGATGCAGCACGAATACCCCAGCGATATCACTACATCGTCTGTGGCTTGAGTGGTATTGGCGTCAAAATCGTCCAGCAACTCCACGCCGGCGGACATGAAGTAGTTGTGATTGAAACCGACTCGAATAATAGATTCGTCAACACCACCAGAGGACTAGGTATTCCCGTAATTCAAGGTGATGCCAGCTTCCGCACCATACTCAAGTCCAGCAACATAGATTCTGCCGCCGCAGTCCTGGCTGTAACCAGTAACGATGCCACCAATTTAGAGATTGCCCTTAAAGCCAAAAGCTTGGCACCAAGTATTCCGGTGATTGTCCATTATGCCGATCCCGATTTTGCTGGCATCGCGCAACAGCTATTTGACTTCGAGGCTGTACTCAGTCCCGCTGAATTGGCAGCCCCAGCTTTTGCCGCAGCGGCACTAGGTGGACGAATCCTTGGTAATGGGATCACAGCGGATAGTCTTTGGGTAGCCTTTGCCACAGTGATTACACCTTCACACGCCTTTTGCAGTCAGTGGGTGAAAGATGTAGCCATGTCTACAGACTGTGTACCTTTATACGTAGAAACGAATCACCAAACCCTGCACGGCTGGGATTTGCTAGAAACCAACCTCAGTGCAGGTGATATTTTATATATGACCATGCCAGCCACGCGGTTATATCAATTGTGGCGTGACGAGCAAGTATGTGAAACACAAACTTAATTGCTAATTCGGACTGATAATTGATGTCTGTTAACCGTCAACCACCAAGCGTTAACAATCAACATTAGCTAGAACTTATCAAAGGATTTTCTGCCACTTATTAGATAATATCTGGGTTACCTTGTGTAGTATATCGGACAGATTACTGAATACTCAGCACCCTAATATCTACGGATAATAAAGGCTAATCCTAGCGAAGTGTATATACAACCACAGCCAAGCTCCGTTTTTCTTCCCTGAAGTACATCTGTAGATACTAGGCAGTTTTGTCACTAGGCTTTTATATTTTATATATGAAATTGCAATCTTTGAGATTAGGAATCAATAAGTTAAAGAAATGCAATTTTTATATTTTCTTTGTTATTTTGTATTTAACGGGACAGTTCTTGAACATTTGGTGGGTTTAAATAACAATAAATCAAACTATTTCCCCCCAAAGATGCATGTAAATGCTTTGCATTCTGGTCATTTTTCCTCGATTCCTGAGTAGAATGCAAATTGCTAAACAAATTACATAGCAGGATTCAAAATCGGCAAATAGTTCATCTACAACAAGGAAAACCTTGCTAAAAACTATGCTTAAAACCAATAATCAGCGGATTTTTCTACCTGCTTTTATTAGCCTTTTAGACGTAAAAAACCCAGCAGATACTAAAAAACAAATTGTTCAGCGGAATGTAGATTTACTGCAACCATTACGTCAATGGCTTGACAAAATCGAAATTCAGAATCCCAAATTGGCCAAATTGATCGCTAAATTGATTCCTGCCCAGTGTCCATTTGAGCGTGATATCATGCTTTTTGGTCGCACCATCGGTCACATTCCTCCAATGTGCAAGCTCAATCCCCTTTATGACCAACTTGTAGGCTTGCGTTTTCGCGCTTTGTGTTATTTAGTGGATCAGTGTGGAGAGGATATCCAATCCTACTGCTGAAGAAAACTAGCGAAAACACAGTATGGAAATTCAAATTGAGCATCAACCCAGCCAACAACGTCTCGAACAATTGGGCGTGTCCAAATGGGCAATTTGGAAAAAGGAAATCTCAAAATTCCCTTGGACTTACGATTCTCAAGAAACTTGCTACTTTTTAGAAGGTGATGTAGTTGTTACTCCTGATGACGGACAGCCAGTGCAAATGGGTAAAGGTGATTTGGTAATTTTTCCCGCTGGTATGTCTTGCGTATGGGAAATTAAAAGTAACGTAAAAAAGCATTATTACTTTGATTAATTAAGATTAGGGATTGATCCCCTTTGTTTTTTTGATGATCTAGAAAAACAATCTTTGATAATTCAATCCTAAGTCATTACAGAGAAATACGGAAGAATTCAAGAGTAGAGATGTTGCATTGCAACATCTCTACTCCTCTGTACACTGTAGTTTTTAAGGGAGATTGTCCGGGGCTAAATACCGTTAACTGAACCGTACTGAAATACAAAACAGTGTTCTATTTGTTAGATAAATATAGAACACTGTTTTATATAAATATTATTAATTGCAAAATTAGAGAGATTAAAGTAAAATCTGATTGACTACAGGGAGTAGACCAAATATTATGGCGATTTTTCCTCTGGTTTTTTAATTTGCTCTGTAGGAAGCACTTGGCGATCTGAGTTTGTGGTTTCCTGGGTGATAGCAATCATGCTAAAAAAAATGGCACTTCCTACGGCAAAAGCCACCATAGGGCGCTTGAGTAGGATGAAGTCTCTGGCAATCCTAGCCAAAGGTCGGCTTTGACGACGCAGCGCCGAAGAAATCATCATTTGTCGCCAAGTAAAAGGATCGCGGACGTAATGACCACTTTGGCAAACCACTAACCGTTCTTGGCAATAGGGACAACAAAACAAGCCAATACGCGTTTTAATTGGTTTGGGCGTGGCATTTCTTTGGCAAATTGGGCAAGTAACATAATGATTATCAAAGGTGTGTATATTCATTTACTCGCTCTATAACAATAGCTATATTGAATTGGGGTCAAGGAAGAGGGTGAGGAGAAGGGGAGACAAGCAAAGAGGGTTTTTTATTCTTTTTGTTTCCTTATTACCTTGTCTCTCTCTCCTCTAACTTCTAAGTCTAGTTTGGCATTAGTGCTAAATCACACATATATTCTATTACTACCAAAGATGGCTCAATGGTCGCAACACGAGTATAGCTAGATTTGGGCGAAAATGACTTCTCATCAATTGCTTGTGGCTGACAGTAACTCTGTTGTCTCTAGAGAAAATGGGGCTGACGTTTACTCCTACCCCATCAGTGGAGGCTAACAAAAACCGTAGCCATCGCTGACCCCTAGATAATAATTGTCTCCCATTTCACTATTCTCCCGACAAAAATTTTGCATAGTGACATTTTTTGCTAAGCCTTGTAAATCGAGCAAATAAAGTCTACTTGTCTGGTTGCTAAATAATGGCTCACAATGAGAAGTAACTCCTAAAATTTAAATTTTTTCTTACATTTACCCCGCCTCTCAATGACTCTCTTGCCTCCCACTCAACTCGGGAAGGTAACGGAACAACCTGCCTTTCCTACACCTTCTGCCCGCTTAGCTAATCTGATAAACCGTTTTCAACCATCCCCAGAAACCGTTGTGCTGTTTTTAGCCATGCTAATTGGCGGTGGCACTGGTATGGGTGTAGTCACCTTTCACTATTTGATCGAGCTGATCCACCATTTAATGCTAGAAAATTTTATGGGTGAGATTGGTGTCTGGGGTGCTTGGACTCTGGCTTGCGTTCCCACCCTTGGCGGATTAATCGTTGGCTTGATGCGCTGGCGTACTCAAGATTTCGGTCCTGGACTTTCAACTCTCATTGCTGCTTCTCAGGGAACGGAGATCAGGCGACCACTACGCCCAGTTACCAAAATGTTAGCCGCATCTGTTTCTTTGGGAAGTGGTGCTTCTTTAGGACCAGAGGGACCAAGTGTAGAAATTGGTGCCAATTTTGGCATGTTGTTATCTGTGATCCTCAACGTATCTCAGGAACGACGACGTTTACTGTTGGGTGCTGGTGCTGCTGCTGGATTAGCCGCTGGATTTAATGCTCCCATAGCCGGAGTATTTTTTGCCTTAGAGGTGGTGATGGGGGCTACATCTTTTGCCACTTCTGCTGTCAGTGTGGTGCTGCTGGCGGCGGTGGTAGCAGCTTTAATTGCTCAAATTGGTTTGGGGGCACAACCGGCTTTTGATTTACCTGCTTACCAAGTCCGCAGTCCTCTAGAATTACCCCTTTATCTTGGCTTGGGTTTAGGGGCTAGCCTAATTTCTCTAACTTATACTCAATCAATTCGTTTGGCTAAAGCTTGCTTTGCTGGTAAAGTTCCAGGTTTGCAATTTTTGGGGCGAATTCCTCAGCCAATTCATCCAATTATTGGCGGTGTTATTGTTGGTGCTGTTGCTTTGCAATTCCCACAAATTCTGGGCGTTGGTTATGAAACTGTGGAAGCAATGCTTCAGGATGTGAAATTTTCACTTTATCTGTTACTTGTGCTGTTGGTGGTGAAGCTACTGATGACTGCAATTAGCGCAGGTAGTGGTTTTATCGGTGGTTTGTTTGCACCAGCTATGTTTTTAGGTGCTTCTTTTGGTTCGGCTTACGCCAAAATTTTAGCTGTATTATTCCCGACAATTTGTGAGCAAATGGCAGCTCCTCCTGCTTATGCAATGGTAGGCATGGCGGCAATGTTGGCTGCAAGTGTCAGGGCACCGTTAACAGCTATTTTGATGCTGTTTGAATTAACCCGCGATTACCGCATTGTTTTACCGTTGATGGCTGCTGTAGGTTTGAGTGTTTGGTTAGTAGAAAGGATTAAACCAACTTTTAACTCTAACTCTAATCTTCAACAAATTGGTCTTTCGGAATTGAAAGATGAACGAGCAGAAATTGTGCAGAAAATTTTGGTAGAAGATGCTATGCATCCCTACCCAAAAAAATTACCTGCAACTTTGAGTGTTTTAGAAGCAGCTGGACAAATGCTGCGCGATCGCACACGAAGTGCTTTAGTAATAGATCAAGCAGAGAAATTAGTTGGTATCCTTTCTCTGGAAGATATTAACCGTGCCCTTACTCTTTGGCAAAGTTACCCAAATTCACCAACTGAAATTTCAGATAATTTATCCAGTCAAACTCTCATGGACATTTGTACTACTGAAATTCTCTACGCATGGCACGATGAATTATTATCTGAAGCTTTAGACAGGATGAGTGTCAGAGGTTTGCATCAATTACCAGTGGTAATGCGAGACAAACCCGATCGCATTTTAGGTTTACTAGAAAAAGAGCAAATTGCATTAACTTGCAATTTAGCAGTTACGCGCAAAGCACTGCGCCACTATTTACATTAGTCATTAGTCATTGGTCATTGGTCATTGGTCATTGGTCATTGGTTTTCACAAATGACTAATGACGAAAAACAAATGACTATTGACAATTGACTAATGACTATTTATTAAGCCGTGGCTTCTAGAGCTTCATCATCTTCCCGATCTTCTGGATCTACCTGTCTCAAACGAATGTGCTTTTTACCTAAAGTGATGAGAAACTCATCTCCTGGTTTGAGATTCATTTGTTTTGTATAAGCCGAACCTATAAGCAAGTTGCCATTGGATTGCACACTAATCCTATAGCTAGCACTACGTCCACCGCGCCCATTAGCACTGGGTGTACTGTCCAACTGAATGCCTTCGGCATCGATTAGGGCATTTAAGAACTTCATCATATTGACGCGCTCTATACCATTTTTGGTAACGGTATAGTAGCCGCACTTCTTGGCTTTGTCTTCCTTGCTCTCGTTCTCTAGTTCTTTGACTTTTTTGAGCAGTTCTTCGCCGACTAGGGGTTCAATTTTTTTCTGTTTAGGCATCAACTTAGGTCGAAAACGAATGTTTGAAGTGTTGGAATCGGTTTTATTTTAGCTGACGTTGAGCTAATAGGAAGATAATCCTTTAGTTTTTATCTCAACATAGCCAAGTATATTACACTCACAGGCAGAATTGTTATGCGATCGCCAAATATTTCCCAGACAATTTATTTTGTAGAATGCTGGCAATGATGATAACTATATATATATAGTTTGGGAATTACTGCTAAACTATATTTGTTTAAGTTTTCTAAACTAACCTATCATAGGTTGTCTAGTTGCTGAAAATCATAACTAAGTCACACAATGATAAGCAAAACTGATCCTTAGTCATCGATCTAAATAAATGACAAAGGACAAAGAAGAATGAAACTAACTACCAGAGGACATTACAGTGTGAAGGCGTTGCTAGATTTAAGTTTACAGCCAAGATATGGCCCTGTATCTGTAAAAGCGATCGCCAAACGCCAAGATATCCCAGCTCCTTACCTCGAAAAACTACTAATAGAAATGCGTCGTGCTGGGTTAGTGAATTCAATTCGTGGTAGCATCGGCGGATACCAATTGGCAAGAGAGCCTGTACAAATATCCATAGGACAAATTTTAGAAGCAGTCGGCGAGAGTATTACTCATTTACCCGATCGCACTCTAGCACCTGCACAAGCTGAAGATTGGGTAACATTTACCCTTTGGCAAAGACTCAATCAAAAGCTCAAAGAAGCTTTGTACAGTATTACTCTGGCAGACCTTTATTACGATGCTCGTAGTTGGCAAGCTTCCCTTGGGGAAGAAGCTAGTTTTGTAGTTTAGTCATTGGGGATTGGCCAAACAGGGCATTGAGCATTAGGCATTGGGCATTGATTATTGTTAACTAACTAATGACTAATGACTAATGACTAAGGACAAATGACTAATGACATCCGCTGTTGTTTTAATCATTGCTGCACTTTTAGATTACTTAATTGGCGATCCTTGGGGTTGGCCTCATCCCGTGCAATTTATGGGGTGGGTAATTTCTCAGCTGAGCAAATTTTTTCTGCAACTGTGTCAAAATTCTCTAACACAACGTCTAGCTGGAATTTTACTAGGCATTATCCTGATAATTGGTAGCAGTCTTGTTGGTTTTTTCCTCATTCAAAGTGGCAAGTGGGTGCATCCCCTGTTGGGAATTGCTTTAGAAAGTATTCTTTTGGCTAGTTGTTTTGCTGGCAGAAGTTTGCGAACAGCAGCAGTAGCTGTTTTACAACCTTTAACAGCAGGAGACTTACCACAAGCGCGTCAGATTTTAAGTAATTATGTGGGTCGAGATACACAAAATCTCACAGAAGCAGAAATTTTGCGAGCCGTTTTAGAAACAGTTACAGAAAATGCCATTGATGGTGTAATGGCTCCACTTTTTTATGCAATTATTGGTGTCTTTGTGCCAGTTGTGGGACCAATTCCCTTAGCTTTAGCATACAAAGCCAGCAGTACCCTTGATTCAATGGTAGGTTATCGGGAAGCACCTTATACTTATTTGGGGTGGTTTAGTGCCAGGTTGGAAGATTGTTTAACTTGGTTACCTTGTCGGTTAACAGTTATGACTCTGGCAGTGTTATCGGGTAAACCCATGCATGTTTGGCGAATTTGTCGCCGGGATGCAATTATCGATCCTAGTCCCAACTCCGGCTGGAGTGAGTGTGCCTACGCTGCAATTTTAGGTGTACAAATGGGCGGTAAAAATTGGTATCGTGGGGTAGCTAAACATAAACCATTGCTAGGAGATGCGATTTATCCCATTAGCCCAAGTTCTATTTATAATGCTTTGCAACTGACTCGATATTGTTTTTTACTATGGTTAGGGATAGCGATCGCTATCATCTTAATTAGGGCATTAGGAGTTAGGAGTTAGGAGTTATTATTCTCCCTCATCCCCCTCATCCCCCTCATCCCCCCATCTCCCCATCTCCCCATCTCCCCACTCCCCACTCCCCCAAAGATAACTATGTCTGCAAAAGTCGTTGAGATCCTTTCATCAGAAGAAATTCGTCGTACCTTGACTCGCCTTGCCTCTCAAATTGTGGAAAGGTCGCGCGATTTGTCCCAATTGGTGCTTCTCGGCATATATACTAGGGGCGCATTATTAGCCCAATTGTTGGCACGTCAAATTGAGACACTTGAAGGTGTAGCCGTTTCCGTTGGCGCTTTGGATATTACATTTTATCGAGATGACCTTGATAAAATTGGTTTGCGAACTCCGGCGAAAAGCGATATTCCTTTTGACCTGACGGGGAAAACCGTTGTCCTCGTGGATGATGTGATTTTTAAAGGACGGACAATTCGCGCTGCTTTAAATGCTGTAAATGAATACGGCAGACCAGAGGTAATTCGTTTAGCTGTGTTGGTAGACAGAGGTCATCGTGAGTTACCAATTCACCCAGATTTTATTGGTAAACAGCTGCCTACCGCTAAAGAAGAAATTGTGAAAGTTTACTTACAAGATTGTGATGGAAGAGATGCAGTTGAGTTGATGGGAGATTAGTTATTGGGCATGGGGTATTGGGCATTTGGAGTTGGGAGGCAAAACTACAGTGTTTTGCAGGTAAATGAAGTACACAGGTAGGGGCACAACATTGTTCATAGGTGTCAATTTAACGTGAAACCCTTGTTAAGACGTGATATTCAGTTTTGTAGTGGCGTGACAAGACTAAAATGTTGCATTAGTAGGTTGGGTTGAGCTTTAGCGAAACCCAACGTGGATCTCGGTGTTGGGTTTCACTCCGTTCAACTCAACCTACGTTTATTACATCATTTTAGCCTTGTCACGCTAGTTGCATTAGTAGGTTGGGTTGAGCTTTAGCGAAACCCAACGTGGATCTCGGTGTTGGGTTTCACTCCGTTCAACCCAACCTACGTTTATTACATCATTTTAGCCTTGTCACGCTAGTAGGGTGGGTTATGGATGCAAGTGCTAACGCACCGTCAATGATTTTCGGTTTGTTACGCTGGGATTTTCGGTGCGTTACGCTGGCGCGATAACGCACCCTACGAAACTTCCGAGTTCCGAACACGAACTTCCAAGTTCCGAACACGAACTTCCGAGTTCCGAACACGAACTGCCGAGTTGTGAACACGAACTGCCGAGTTCCGAACACGAACTGCCGAGTTATGAACAGGAACTGCCGAGTTTTCTGCTCAAAAACTTGGGTACGATCGCCACACTAACAAAAAAATACGGCTGAATCAGCAGTTATTTTTACAAGCAAAGGGCTTCATAGCAAGTGCTAACAAGAACTACACTGTAGTTAAGGAGCAATTAGGTAGCGATCGCTCAAAATAAACTGCGTGTTTAACCTTTTTCAGCCAATTGTAGAATTCTACAACAACAACAAAGAGTTTATTAACAACCTACTCTCAGGTGCGTTTCCGGCGATTGCCGGTGTTTTCTGGTGGCTTGTCTGGCGACGCCGCCAGCGGCGCATTTCGGAGAAAACTTTTGCTTTTGAGGTGATTAAACCGAAATCTCCAGACCTGATGCAGCGAATTTTGGGCGGTGATGATGACGATCCTTTGGCTGATAGAAACATATTTTATCAACAACGTGTAGCAAATCGTCACATCCGCAATGAGCTAAAACGGCAGATAGAAGAACGTCGCTACATATTGATTTTAGGACGCACGGGATTAGGGAAAACGCGGGAAGCTGCCGAGTTAGCAAAGCACCTCAATCAAGAAGGCTGGACGGTGCTTTACCTCAAATGCTGCTATATTTATGATGCCGTGGACTTGCTACAACAATTCGACATTCCACTTTATCGTTTCACAGTAGAGCCGACTGCACGGATGTTAGCGGCGAAGAATTTCTGGCAGCAGCTTTGGTATTATTGGCAAATACGCAAGGCTACCAATTATCTGATTTCAGCTGAACGCATCCTAGAACCGCGTGATGGTCAAATTAAAGCTAAGCCAAAGCAGGTAGAAGCAGGGGAATACACATTGCCCTTCACCAAATTAATTTTGCAGCTAGCAGAGAAACACCAAGAAATTCCAACTTCCCTGTTGAGTTTTAGCTGGAATTTAATCAACTCAAAACGCTATCAAGATGCGCTACGTTGCTTAAACAAAGCTCTCACTTTTACACCTGATTCGTCTGACATCTGGTTTGCCAAAGGCTATGCGCTAGTTGATTTGGGAAGATTAGAAGAAGCGATCGCCTCTTATGACCAAGCCACCAAAATCAAACCTGACTTACACGAAGCTTGGAACAACCGGGGCATTGCGCTATTTAATTTGGGAAGATTAGAACAAGCGATCGCCTCTTATGACCAAGCCACCAAAATCAAACCCGACGATCACGATACTTGGAGCAACCGGGGCATTGCGCTCTTTAATTTGGGAAGATTAGAACAAGCGATCGCCTCTTATGACCAAGCCACCAAAATTAAACCCGACTATCACCAAGCTTGGTACAACCGGGGCATTGCGCTCTTTAATTTGGGAAGATTAGAACAAGCGATCGCCTCTTATGACCAAGCCACCAAAATTAAACCCGACTATCACGATGCTTGGTACAACAAGGCTTGCTGTTATGGTTTGCAAGCGAATGTAGATTTGGCAATAGAGAATTTGCAACAAGCCATCAACCTAAATCCTGGATGGCGAGAGAGAGCAAAAACTGATACTGATTTTGACAATATTCGAGAAGATTTGCGGTTTCAAGATTTGATTAGTAATTAACTACATAAAATTAATTACAGTCATTGCGAAGGTCGTGAAGCAATCCCAGCCCTTGCGATTGCTTCATTCCGCTTTGCTCCATTCGCAATGACATTGTGTAATTGATTCTGTGCGACTACTTAATTAGCGATCGGGAGTGTTGACTGATGACTGTTGACTGAGGAATTATTCTCTTTGTCTCCTTGTCTCCCCATCTTTGCGTCCCCGCGTCCCCGCATCCCCGCGTCCCCGCGTCCCCGCGTCCCCGCGTCCCCATCTCCCCACACTCACCGCAAAATCGGACTCCCGTGATGATGAACTAAATACCACTTACCACCGAGAAACTGAAATACATTTGTAGCGGTTGATTGTGCTTCGAGTCTTCTCGAACCTACGACTTGAAACACATTTTCTCTCAACACAACATAAGCAATATTATCAGTAAATTCAGTAGCAATTATATCTGTATTAATTTCGATGTAAGCAGTATTTTTAAATATCTGCTCCCAAGAAGTGCGAATCTCTTTCCAACCACGCAGGACATTACTTCCAGGATGAATACAAAAACTACCAGTTCCTTGCGACCATATTGCACTCATCGCTTCAATATCTTTTCTTTCAAAAGCTCGATAAAAAGCTGCGTTAGCGGCTAGAACTTCATCGTTGGTCATGGGGAATGGGGAGTAGGGAATTCCTAAATTATAACTCTTAGGAATTACGCACTGTACAAATTAATCATGATATGCGTTTACCATCCAGAGGTGGTTTTAGGCTTTTATTAATCATTCTTTGATCGTTCCATAATTCTTGAGGGCAAGCAACTTGATATTCATAATAGCGCTCTGGCTATAGTTGACTCTTCTTTAACTGAAGATAAAAATTGGCGTCTGGATTTTAGTAAAATATAGATACATAATATAGATTTACTGTAGGGTAGCACAGCTGTGCTACCCTGCCAACATATTTGTATCAATATTTTAATCATCCAAAATCTAAAATCCAAAATCAATTCATGCCGCAAAATAACAAAATTGCCGTCGAATTCCGCGATGTCACCTTTAGCCGCAATCATCGCCCATTAGTATCAAATCTCAACTTCACCATCAGCCAAGGAGAAGCACTGATATTACTTGGGCGTAGTGGAAGCGGCAAAACTACAACAATGAAGTTAATTAATCGCCTATTCACACCTACACAAGGCGAAGTTTTATTTGATGGAATTCCTACAACTCAATGGGATGAAATTAAACTGCGGCGAAAAATTGGTTATGTAATTCAAGAAACTGGTTTATTTCCCCATTTTACTGTAGAACGCAATGTAGGTTTAGTTCCTTCTTTGGAAGGTTGGCAACCAAAACAAATTAAAACGCGGGTTTATGAATTGCTGCAATTAGTAGGTTTAGAACCTGCACAATTCGCAGCACGTTACCCGCATCAACTTTCGGGAGGACAACGGCAAAGAGTCGGTGTAGCCAGGGCTTTAGCAGCAGATCCACCAGTGTTGTTGATGGATGAACCTTTTGGCGCACTCGATCCAATTACGCGGCTAGAAATTCAACAAGAGTTTCGACATTTGCAGCAAGAATTGGGCAAAACAGTTGTTTTTGTCACCCATGATATTCAAGAAGCTTTTATTTTGGCATCCAGAATCGGTTTAATGTCTGGGGGAGAATTGATAGTATTAGGGACAATAGATGAATTCATGAAGTCGCAACATCCAGAAACCCTCGCTTTTCTCGCATGTTTGCCTTCTTGGGAAAACCCTCTATGAAGAAGAATTCAGCAATTCCTGAGTCAGAATTCAGTATAAACTTTGAATAGGATTCGGTGATAACTATTGGTTTAAACTCTATCCCTTTAGAGGTAGTCCATTCTGAATTCTGTATTCTGTATTATGACTTCTGTTTATGAAAGATTTCTTTCTCGTTAAGTATGCCTCAGAAATTATTCAGCATACTTTAGAACACCTTTTTTTAGTAGGGATTGCCATTGGAATTGCCATACTTGTAGGGATTCCATTAGGAATTTTAATTACACGTCAAACTTATCTTCGCCAGCCAATTATTGGCATAGCAAATGTTCTCCAAACTATTCCTAGTTTGGCGCTATTTGGCTTACTCATTCCCATTGCCGGAATTGGTGTATTACCTGCAATTATGGCGTTAACTTTATATTCTTTTTTACCCATAATTCTTAACACTTACACAGGCATCACTGGTGTAGATCCAGCGATTCGGGAAGCTGGCATAGGTATGGGAATGACAGATAGACAATTATTATTACAAGTTGAAATTCCCCTGGCAATGGGAGTGATTCTGGGGGGGATACGAGTAGCAACTGTGATTGCTGTTGGTGTTGCGACTATTGCAGCAGCAATTGGGGCTGGTGGTTTAGGAGTATTTATTTTTCGTGGGATATCATTAGTCAACAGTGAATTAATTTTAGCTGGGGCTTTGCCGGCAGCGGTAATTGCATTAATGGCTGATTTTATAATTGGGTGGATAGAGAATAAATTAAAAATAGGGATTGGGGAGTAGGGAGTCGGGAGTCGGGAGATGAAGAGAGAAGTCTCAACGCCGACTTCCGGCGATGGCTTTGCCAACGTCTTCATTAAAGTTTCTTTTTACCCCATTCCCTACTCCCCATTCCCTACTCCCCTTTACTAAGCAGTGTATAAAATGCGCGGTTAGGCGGTAGCCTAATAAATATCAAACAAAATGGCATAAAAATGCTTACTGTTGCTAAACCGAAGCGAGTAGCCATCGCGATCTTTTCTTTTAGTGTCTTACTTTACAGCCAAGTAGCATCAGCGGCTTTTACACCTTTACGCAGTAAAAAGGGAATGGTGGTTTCAGCCCATCCTTTAGCTAGTGAAGCGGGAATTTCCATGTTACGCAAGGGTGGTAATGCTGTAGATGCAGCCGTGGCTACAACCTTTGCAATTTCTGTGGTTGAGCCTTTTTCGGCGGGAATTGGCGGCGGCGGATTTTTGCTGATGCATTCTGAGAAAACTGGCGACATGAAAGCTTTGGATTTCCGCGAACGCGCACCCTTGAAGGCTACAAGAAACATGTATTTAGATGCACAAGGTAAGGTGCGTCCCAATGCAAGTATTAATGGTTATTCAGCAGTGGCGACACCAGGAACGGTGTCAGGACTTTATGAAGTGCATCGCCGCTATGGTAAACTTTCTTGGCAAGAGGTAGTAAAACCCGCGATCGCCCTTGCTAAAGATGGCTTTATTATTGGTGATACAACAACTTGGCGTTCTCTGCAAACAAACCAACTTTATCAGCAACGAATTCTCAACAATCCAGCAGCCCGGGAAATCTTCACTGACAAAGGCAAATTCTACAACACAGGCCACAAGCTAGTGCAGCGTGATTTAGCCCGCACTCTAACAGCAATTGCCGAAAATCCCCAAAATTTTTACACTGGAAAAATTGCCAAGGCGATCGCTGCTGATATGGCAAAAAATGGTGGTTTAATTACACTAGAAGACTTAAAAGCCTATAAACCAATCTGGCGGACTCCACTTTGTGGAAATTTCCGCAAAGCTAAAATTTGCTCAATGCCTCCACCCTCATCGGGAGGCGTCCACCTATTGCAGATTTTAAATATTATCAGTGACACCGATTTAAAATCTTTAGGATGGCATCATCCCGAGGCCATACATTTAATGATAGAAGCAATGAAGATTGCTTACAGCGATCGCTCACAATATTTAGGCGATCCAGATTTTGTCAAAGTCCCCGTACAACAACTAATCAGTCCAGCATACGCCAAAAAACGCCGCCAAGAAATTAAAATGGATCGGGCTAGACCCTCCACCGAAGTCCATCCAGGAAACCTCAATCCCAAATGTCTCCCCATCTCCCCATCCCCCCATCTCCCCATCCCCCCATCTCCCCATCTCCCCATCCCCCCATCTCCCCATCCCCCCATCTCCCCATCCCCCTGTCCCCGCTACGAATCACCCGAAACCAGCCATCTTACCGTTGTGGATGAACAACGCAACGCCGTAAGTTTGACTTTCACCATTAACCTGAGTTTTGGTGCTGGTGTGGTGACACCGGGAACGGGAATTATCCTCAACAATGAGATGGATGATTTTGCGGCTGCACCAGGAGTCCCAAATGCCTTTGGTTTAATTGGTAACGAGGCCAACAGCATTGCACCCCGAAAAACTCCCTTGTCTAGCATGACTCCCACAATTGTCACAGAAAATAATCGTTTTCGCATGGCCGCAGGTGCCCCTGGTGGTAGCACCATCATCACCCAAGTTTTGCAAGTGATTCTGAATGTGCTGGAATACAACATGGATGTGGGTGCGGCTGTCTCCGTTCCACGCATACATCATCAATGGCTTCCCGATGAATTGCGTGTTGAATCGTGGGGTTTGGATGCTTTGACTTTGGAAGATTTACGCCGTCGAGGACACAAAATCAAACAAACTGCACCTTGGGGTAATAGTAACGCGATCGCAGTTACAGCCGATGGAACTCTAGAAGGAGCAGCCGATCCTCGCAGTGAAGGTTCTCCAAGAGGGTGGTGAGGGAGTGGGGAGATGGGGGGGTGTGGGGAGATGAGGGGGATGAGGGAGATGAGGGAGACGCGGGGACAATAACTCCTAACTCCTAACTCCTAACTCCTAACTCCTAACTCCTAACTCCTAACTCCTAACTCCTAACTCCTAACTCCTAACTCCTAACTCCTAACTCCTAACTCCTAACTCCATACCCAATCCAAAATCTAAAATCCAAAATTCTTTGACTCTACGTAGCT
>JAVRBV020000143.1:0-72663 GCA_034531095.2 Nostoc sp. CreGUA01
TGTGTTGTGGACATCCCATTTCTGAAGAAGACAAATTATCTTCCAAATATGAACAAGGTATCTCCTGTGCCCATTGTTTTGATAGCCTAACCGATGAAAAAAGAGCGCGTCAGCAGGAAAAATGGCGACATTATCAAACCCAAATTGCTAATAAAAATAGGTAGGTTGGGCATTGGGCAGGCAGGAAGTGTGGGAGTTGGGGGAGGTGTGGGAGGTGTGGGAGGATGGGGAGGAAGGGAGGTGGGGAGGTAGGGAGGTGGGGAGGTAGGGGAGTAAAGGACGCAAGCAAACGATTATTATTCTTCCTCTTCCCCCCACCTCCCCATCTCCCATCCCCACATCCCCCACACTCCCCACACTCCCCTCACTCCCTCATCCCCCTCATCTCCCTCATCTCCCTCATCTCCCCATTCCCCAGTCCCTAATTAACCGCCGGTTGTTGAGTATTCAAAGCTTGTAGCGCATCGCGTACTCGTTGATTGCGAATTTCACCTGCGTGGGTAACGCAAGCTGCATCAACGATGTCGTCAGCAAGGTTTACCTCCAAAGCTTTGTCTTTGTTAATCAGCAGTTGAATCAACGATGTGACGTTCTTGGCATACAATTGGCTGGCGTGGACTGGCATTGAGGATGGTAAATTGATGGGGCCGATAATTGTCACGCCATTCCAGACAATATCTTTGCCGGGTTCAGTACAAGCGCAGTTACCACCTTGTTCGGCGGCTAAATCTACAATCACTGAACCGGGTTTCATCTGTGCCACCATTTCTTCTGTAACAAGTCGTGGTGCTTGTCTTCCAGGTACTTGGGCGGTGGTAATCACCACATCGGCATTTTTGACGTGTTCGGCGACGACTTCCTGGGTACGTTGTTTGCTAGCCTCAGAAATTTCTTTGGCATAACCACCTGCGGCGACGGTTTCTTCTTCGAGTTTGACTTCGACGAATTTTGCGCCTAAGCTTTGCACTTCTTCTTTGACGGCGGGACGAATATCAAAGGCTTCTACCACTGCTCCCAAACGTCTGGCGGTGGCGATCGCTTGCAATCCCGCGACACCAGCGCCCATAATAAATACTTTAGCTGGGGCGATGGTGCCTGCGGCTGTTGTCAGCATTGGGAAATATTTCGGTAATGCAGCTGCGGCAATTAATACTGCCTTGTAACCTGCTAGTGAAGCTTGTGAGGACAAAGCGTCCATACTTTGCGCCCTGGTGGTACGGGGGATCATTTCCATACTCAAGGCTGTGACTTTGCGATTTGCCAATTGCTGGGCCACCACGGGATTTCCCAAAGGATTAAGGAAGCTGACTAATACAGCTCCTTCCTTTAACAAATCAATTTCTGAGCGTCCATCTTCTCGTTCTTGGGGTGGGCTAACTTTGAGCAGAATGTCTGCTTCGCTCCATAATTTGACAGAATCGCTGATTATTGTGGCTCCTGCTGCTTCATAGGCAGGATCGCTGAAAAAAGATCGCTCCCCTGCACCCGATTCTACCCAAACTTCCAAACCTTGTTTTACCAATCGGGCAACAATGTCAGGAATTAATGCCACACGACGTTCACAAACTTCAATTTCTTTAGCAACTGCTATTCTCATGAAATCTCCTGAAGATAAATACTTAATCTCTGCCAAGTAAGCGATCGCTCAGATGAGGGATATCTCGCACTTTTAATACCGAGGCAGGAACATCAGTCATGACTTTTACTAGTAGATTGAACCTTGAATCTTTCCTCTCCCACTGTTAGCTCTCCAGGCAAAGCCTCACTTTGCCGCTTGCAGATGTTACGTTTTTAGATATTTGCAAATCTGGTTACGTATTGCACATGCTATGTTGATTCCCAAATTTTGCATCTTTATCTTCAGCTTATTTTCGGGATTGAGAAATTGGCTATTCCTTTCTTATAGAGTAATATTGACCAAATTTTTGAAGCTTGATAATTTTCAAATCAAATTTTAATAATTCCGATTTTCATTCAAACTTATTTTAATCAATTTATCTCAAGTTAACTGGCGATCGCTAATTACACGGCTCAATTTTTATAACAAAATTCTTAAATTTAGATACACTTATACATATTCAGAAACACAATCTCATCTTAACTGTGTTTTCATTTAGTTCCAAATTTGACCAATCTAGCAATCAAATCAAGACTCTGTAAGGATAATCAAGTGAATTAAGTTAAAGTTCAAATTGTAACTAAGCAAAATTACTGTCAGCCAAAACGCACAAAAAATGGCACTTTTTTTTGCTATCCAACGTCTATTGTCACGAAGTCCGTAGTAAAGTTTAGTAACGAATACTAACATAAAGTTATTTGAGATATAGAGATTTATATTTTGGTGGAGGAAGCCTAAATATGCGACGTTTACTTTCTGCTTTAGCTGTAACTGGCTGTTTGCTGACTGCATTTCCAGCCCTGACTTGGGCACAAAGCTTACCAGGGTTTACACTGTTTAGCGGTGTCAAAGGCGAGAATCAACTGCCCTTCAGGTTAGATTTTGGTGGACAATCTAATGGTTGGGATCGTTATAGATTGAGGATTCCAGGTCAAAGGATGAAATTGGCAGTTGCTCAATTTGCCATTACCTATCCCAATTATTACGAAGGAGTTTTCGACCCCAAAAAAGTTGAGGTAAAAGTCAAAGGTAAACCAGTGAAGCTTTCTGAGGTCAAGTGGGACAAAGAAGGTAAGCTGATTAGTATTTTTCCCGAAGAACCAGTGCCAGCAGGTAGTGGAGTTGAGTTAGTGTTATCTAACGTCAAAAACCCCTCCTTTGGTGGAATGTATTATTTTAACTGCCAAGTTCTCTCCCCTGGCGATGTACCACTACTGCGTTATATGGGGACATGGATTTTGAGTATTAATTAAGTATTGGGAGTGGGGAGATGGGAGGATGAGGGGGATGAGGGGGATGAGGGGGATGAGGGAGATGAGGGAGATGAGGGAGTGTGGGGGGAAAGATTTCTTCTCCATCCTCCCACACCTCCCACACCTCCCACACTTCCTGCTTGCCCAATGCCCCATTCCCTATTCCCCATCTTCCCCATTTCCTGTTAAAGTGATAAAATTTGAGATTGTGAGTTTTTGTAAAAATCACCCAACACCCAACAGGAGAATAGTATGCAAAGAACATTGGGCGGCACTTGTCGTAAGAGAAAGAGAACCTCTGGTTTTCGCGCTCGGATGCGGACACCAGATGGCAGAAACGTAATTAGGGCTAGAAGAAGAAAGGGGCGTCATCGTCTGAGTGTTTAGGGCATAATCAAGCTAAAAGAGTATCTGTGGCTTTGCCTAAAGCAAATCGGCTAAAATCCCGAAAAGATTTTCAGGCAGTTTTCCGGGAAGGAACTCGCCGTCATGGCTCTTATTTAACATTGAGAGCCTTAAAACCTTTATGTTCGATAAATCCTTCTTTGGACACCTCCACTGAAACTACACAAGCAACTAACTCAAGACATCTTGCCAGCACACGGATAGGCATTTCCATTAGCACAAAAGTCAGTAAGAGAGCAGTGGTTCGCAACCGGATCAAACGGCAGATTACTGCTGCTTTGCATAATTTACTGCCAAAATTGTCACCAGGATGGCGGCTAGTGGTGGTTGTCAAACCCACAGCAGCAGAATCTAAGTGCGTAAGCCCACAATTTCTGCAAGAATTAGAGCAGTTGTTGGCGCAAGCCGAGGTGTTCGATGGGCATTCGTGAAGAAGTTTATTATGAAGGTGGTCCCCATGTTGGGGATCTAATTATAAACCTGCTAATTGGGCTAAGCGTTGTTGGTATACCCTTGACAGTCGGGGCAATTGTCAGAGCATTATGGCTGCGCTTCCGGATCACCGATCGCCGAGTTACTGTAACAGGAGGTTGGCAAGGACGCGATCGCACTGACGTAATTTACTCAGAAATTGTCAAAGTTGTCAAAGTCCCCCGTGGCATAGGTCTTTGGGGAGATATGGTACTAACCCTGAAAAACGGCAGTCGTCTGGAATTGCGTGCTATTCCCAATTTTCGGGAAGTCTATGACTACATTAATGAAAAAATTGCGGCGAAAAATCCCCAATATAGCGGCGCTAGTAATGAGTAATGGCGAGGGAATGGGGACTGGGGACTGGGGACTGGGGACTGGGGACTGGGGACTGGGAAAGAGTTTTCCTAACCAATGCCCAATGCCCAATGCCCAATGCCCAATGCCCCATGCCCAATGCCCAAAAAATTGTGCGGCTATCCGTAGCGAAGGACAGTCGCACATAAGTCATGATTTAGATAAATTAGATTCAATCAGTTTACAGTAACTCAGGTTAAATTCAGAATAATGGATTTTGGTATCGGCTTTCTCTCGAACAACGTGATGCTGCCAATCATAGATTTTTTCTATGGTATTTTTCCTAGCTATGGATTGGCGATCGTTGCTTTGACACTGATAGTCCGCTTTGCGCTCTATCCCCTGAGTGCTGGCTCAATTCGCAACATGCGGAAGATGCGAATTGTACAACCTCTGATGCAAAAGCGGATGGCAGAAATCAAAGAGCGCTATAAGGACGATCCGCAAAAGCAGCAAGAAGAAATGGTCAATGTCCAAAAAGAATTTGGCAACCCTTTGGCGGGCTGTTTTCCTTTGCTAATCCAAATGCCAGTTCTATTAGCGCTGTTCGCCACTCTGCGGGGTTCCCCTTTTGCAGGTGCTAACTACAGCGTTAACTTGCAGATTTTTCCCGCAGAACAAATCGAACAAATTCAACCGCAAGCTTTTGCTACTCCTCCTCAAAATATCTACATTGCTGATGGCGAACACGTTAAGGTAACTGCAATCCTTCCCAGCGGTAATAAACTAGCGGTGGGAGAACAAACTAAAATACAATATCAGACCATTGAGGGCAAACCATTTCAGGTACTTTTAGCAGAACACCCAGAAACGAAGCTAATTCCTGAATGGAAAGTCACCAAAGGCGAAGAAAGAGTTAAAATTGATGCCCAAGGCAATTTGTCAGCCTTACAGCCTGGAGAAGTGACTCTTCAAGGGACAATTCCGGGACTAGCAGCCGATAAAGGCTTTTTATTTATTGATGCTTTAGGTAGAGTTGGTGCAACCGATCCAGATGGCACAATCCATTGGGATATCGTCGCCATGATTGTCTTCTTTGGAATCAGCCTTTATGTTAGCCAAATGCTCTCCGGGCAAAATTCCAGCGGTGGTAATCCGAACCAGGATACAGTTAACAAAATCACCCCAGTCATTTTTTCTGGGATGTTTTTGTTCTTCCCCCTACCAGCTGGGGTATTGATGTATATGGTGATTGGTAATATTTTCCAGACACTGCAAACCTACATTCTCTCGCGCGAACCGTTACCAGAAGAACTGCAAAAAATCGTAGCAGCTCAAGAAAAAGAAGCAGCAGTCACAGAACAAAAAGCCTTACCCTTTGAGCCGCAAAGTTCTAAGAAAAAAGCTACAGGTGAAAGTTCTAAAAAAGGCGAAAGTTCTAAGAAAAAAGCTACAGGTGGTTCATGAGCAATATTCCCATGCAGCGAGGTCAGCAGTGGTTAAAAACACTGCTGGAACTCAGTGGGATATCTACTGAGATTCACGCTAATTTAGAAACTGCCCAACCTCAAGATAGCGATTCCCCAGAATCAGATAACTACTGGTTAACAATTGATGAAACGAATCTGACGCCAGAACAAATCCAGGTATTAATTGGTGCCGATGGTTCTGTGCTAGATGCGATTCAGTATTTAGCAAATTCGGTTCTCAACTTGAGCCAATCCCACGAAGGACAGGCTTCTTACACCATTGAGTTAAATGGCTACCGTGTCAAAAGAGAAGCCGAAATTCGGGCATTAGCAGAAGCAGCTGCCGATGAAGTGCGCTTTTCTGGTAGAGAAGTGGAAATTAAATCTCTTAGTTCTGCCGAACGGCGTCAAATCCATACTTTCTTGAAAGACTTTGGAGATTTGGAAACTTTCAGTCGCGGTAAAGAACCACATCGCCATTTGGTTGTGCGTCCGGCTGGGTTAGAAGAAGTTAGGAGTTAGGAGTTAGGAGTTAGGAGTTAGGAGTTAATTTAAAACTCGTAACTATAATAATTTCAAAATTTCTATTATCCCTAAGAGATAAAATAAAAAATGTATTATCAGCGCAATTGCTGATAATCGAGATAAATTTTCGTGAGGATGTCTCACAAATCCTATGGACGCAATTTATATTCCGCAGCTAACTAGAGCATCGGAGCGAACAGAGGAAGTTCAATTTCACGAATTTCTGCCTGGTCTGGAAACTTTGACACCGGTTCGTGGTCGCCTGCGCGTCCAGCATCATGGCAATTACCTGCAAGTGTCCAGTCAGGCAGAAACAATTATTACTTGTACCTGTAACCGCTGTTTGCAGCAATACAATCAGCGCTTGGGGATTGATACAAAAGAAATCATTTGGTTAGATGAAACTGCAAATCAGTTAAAAGACTTGCCTTTAGAAAGGGAAGTGACTATGGAAGATTTGGTAGAAAGTTTACCACCTGATGGTTATTTTTATCCCAGCGAATGGCTGTATGAGCAGATGTGCTTAGCAATACCTCTACGCCAGCTGTGCGATCGCAATTGCCCTGGTATTCCACCAATTACTGCTGATAGTTCCGAAAAGTCAATTGATGAGCCGATTGACAACCGCTGGGCTGGTTTGGAAGCATTGAAAAAGCAACTTCCCGGACAGTAATTTGATAACTCCGTCAGACTGAAGTCTGTGGCTATACGAACTAAGCCTGTCCATACAGGCTTATTGTTTTATATTTTATTAAATACTTCGTTTAAATTCAAAATTTCTCAGCTCATACTATTAAAGCTTGTTTTGTTAAACTACTGATTAATTAACTTCCAATACAAAGATCCTATAATGAAGACTTTTGACTGGGAAAGTCGTATTAGAGAATGGAGCCGTCAGCGAATAGAAGCACTCGAAGAGTATGAGCAGGAAGAGTTAGCTCCAGAAGTTATTGAATCTGGATCTCTAGGCTATACAGGTGCAAATGAAGAAGAAATTTCTGCTACCGAAGCTAGATTAGGCGTAACTTTGCCGCCTTCGTACAGACATTTTCTCAAAGTTTATAATGGGTTGCATTCTACTTCAAAGTATGGCATCAAATTTTGTTCAGTTGAAGAAATTGAGTGGTATATTATTGGCAAAGAAATCTCTATAGATAATTTGATAGAACTGCACCAGGATTTGGAACCAGTACCAGATGAAGAATACTTTATTTACGGTGATGAGCAATCTTATAGTCGTGTAGAACATCTACAAACGTCTCTAGAAATTAGTTCTGAGGAATATTTTCTGATTTTTTTACTTAATCCTCAAGTTATTACAAGTGATGGGGAGTGGGAAGCTTGGTACTTTGATTCTAAATATGGAGATGCAAAAAGATATCCGTCATTTTGTCAAATGATGGAAGAAATATTAAACGATCCAGAATTTTTGGCATAAACTACGCAAAAGCTAACCCTGTTAACCACAAGAGGAAAGGTTTTCCAGATATGGTGAAAAGTCAGACCTATTATTCAGGTTGGTTAATTTGTTCTTTCATTTGTTCTAACAATGGACGAAATGAAGAATACGAAGTATAGCCATTTAAATTTATTCCTCTTACTTCTAGCGTCCGCAATAGTTTCAAGCGATTATAAAATTCTGCTGTTTTGTCTATATGAATTAAAGCGTCAATTATCTCTTTATTCCACTTACCAAGATTTGTAAAACCATCAACGCATAAGTTATGAGTATATTCATCGGAAGTTTTATAGATTAAATCAATTAGAGTATTAATAGCTTCTCTATTACCTTTTCCAATAAGTCTTAAACTATAAACAACATACTGACGAGTATATTCTTCTTCAGTTATTTGTGCCAAACTTATTAAATTAGTAATTGCATATTGATTACCAACAGCAATTTTTGCCAAATTCTGAGCTGCTATCCTGCGGGAAGGTATACGAGCAGTGTTGAGTTGCTCAATCAAAGTTTGGATAACATCATTATTATCAGTACCAATTTCGCCCAAACTTTGAATTACTGTCCAGCGTGTTGGTTCATCAATTGTGGTACGTACTATATTAATCAGGGCAGCTATTACATCCGGGTTATTAGCACCAAGAAACCCCAAATGTTTAGCAGTTTGTTTGAGAACAGCATTATCTTGACTTGTGCGTAGTTGCTGAACGAGAAAATCAATATTGTATTGTTCTTGCTGGTTACTCATTGGCTTTCTGAACCAAGAAAGTTGTACATTGCGTTCAAGATAAACTAACCAATAACAGCTATATATGAACTTTCGTGACGAGTTTAAACTGCTGCTACGCGCCCGCTACCCGTTGATTTATATTCCCACTTATGAAGAGGAACGGGTAGAAGCAGCTATCCGCGAAGAAGCAGCAAACCAAGGTAATCGCCCAGTGTATACTTGGGATTTTGTCGATGGTTACCAGGGAAACCCCAATGATGCGGGGTTTGGGCGGCGTAATCCGCTGCAAGCTTTAGAATTCGTGGAAAAATTACCAGCCTCAGCGCCAGCAGTATTGATTTTACGAGATTATCATCGCTTTTTAGATGATGTGGCGATCGCCCGCAAACTCCGCAACCTCGCCAGACTCCTGAAGTCGCAACCCAAAAACATTGTACTATTGTCGCCACGCATCGCCATTCCCGACGATTTAACCGAAGTGCTGACAGTCGTCGAATTTCCTTTACCCAACGCCCCAGAAATAAAAACTGAGGTGGAACGCTTACTACAAAGCACTGGAACCTCCCTTTCTGGGAAAGTTTTAGATGATTTGGTGCGTTCTTGTCAAGGACTTTCGATGGAACGGATTCGGCGAGTTTTGGCAAGAGCGATCGCTAGCCACGGAGAATTGCAGCCAGAAGACGTGGATCTCGTTTTGGAAGAAAAACGCCAAACTATCCGCCAAACCCAAATCTTGGACTTCTACCCCGCCACTGAGCAAATTTCTGATATCGGCGGACTCGATAACTTGAAAGACTGGCTGATTCGTCGGGGAGGCTCATTTAGCGGACGGGCAAGGCAGTACGGATTACCGCACCCCCGTGGTTTAATGTTGGTGGGTATTCAGGGAACTGGTAAATCTTTAACTGCAAAAGCGATCGCTCATCACTGGCATTTACCCCTGCTACGTTTGGATGTCGGGCGGTTATTTGGTGGTTTGGTGGGCGAATCAGAATCTCGCACCCGCCAAATGATTCAAGTAGCCGAAGCCCTGGCCCCTTGTATTTTATGGATTGATGAAATAGATAAAGCCTTTTCCGGAATTGGTAGCAAAGGTGATGCAGGCACCACTAGCCGGGTGTTTGGCACATTTATTAACTGGCTAGCTGAAAAAACCTCACCCGTGTTTGTCGTCGCCACCGCCAACGATATCCAAGCCCTACCGCCAGAAATGCTACGGAAAGGGCGATTTGATGAAATTTTCTTTGTTGGGTTGCCCACCCAAGAAGAAAGAAAAGCAATTTTTAATGTTCATTTATCCCGACTGCGCCCCCACAACTTAAAAAGTTATGACATCGATAGGTTAGCTTATGAGACACCCGATTTTTCTGGGGCAGAAATTGAGCAAACTTTAATTGAAGCGATGCACATTGGATTTAGCCAAAACCGTGATTTTACTAAAGACGATATTTTAGAGGCTGCCAGTCAAATTATCCCCTTAGCACGAACCGCCGTCGAGCAAATTCAGCAACTTCAAGAATGGGCTGCTGCGGGGAGGGCACGTTTAGCGTCGAAACACAGTCCTTTGAGCGATAGCTTCGGCAAGTTACGCTGATACGATTTTGGATTTTGCGAAAAGTTAGAGAAGAAATTTCCTCCGATCTAAACTTTTCAAGAAGGATTTTGGATTGAGAATTTCTCTATGTTAGAGGGTTCTTTGAATCCATCTGTTGCATTCATTTTCCAAATTGGTATAACAGAGTGGCAGCTAGAATAATCGATTGAAACAGAACTGCGTCCCCTTGTAGTCTCTTTACAATCCAAAATCCAAAATCCAAAATTGATTGACCCCTTGATAATCAGGTATTAATTATGTTGTCTGGCTTGATAAAGTATATACTTGGGATTTTTTTAGCGATCGCTGTATTAATTGGTAGCGGTGTTGCAGTTGCACTCTATTTCATGAATCGCACCGGCATATCCCCAGCCAAACCGATTTACTCGAATGATAGCCCCTCGGTGAAAGCCCAAGCTCCAAAAGCAACTGAGGTTGGAGGTAAAGCCACCCCTACACCCAAAACACCGACTCAATCATCTCCCAACTCAACCTCTAGTTCCACCCCCACTGAATCACCTAAACCCACCCCATCCCCAACACCATTACCATCGGGAGCTTACCGAGGTCGTGTGAGTTGGGCTGAAGGCTTAAGTTTGCGGTCACAACCAAATCAGGATGCTGAACGTATTGGTGGCGTTGGTTTTAATCAGAAAATTATTGTCTTGGAAGAAAGCGAAGATAAAGCTTGGCAAAAAATCCGTTTGGAAGATAGCGGACAAGAAGGTTGGGTGAAAGCAGGTAATACTGAAAAAAGTGATGAACAATAGGTATGGGCATTGGGCATTGGGCATTGGGCATGGGGAAGAAGAGGCGGAGGGGCAGAGGGGCAGAGGGGAAAAACTCATCTCCCCTGCTCCCTCATCTCCCTCATCCCCCTCATCTCCCCATCTCCCCATCTCCCCATCTCCCCACTCCCCACTCCCAAAATTCATTAGTTGTAAATAATCATACAAAAAATAAATATTACACTTACTCAATGGTATAATCTTGTATGTCATAACTTGAAAAAAACAAGTGAAAACAAGGGTAGATAGCTCTTTAACTGAGCTAGCCTCAGTCTTTGAGGCATCTGAAAGTATCAAGGTTGTTCATCTGCCAGTTATTTTAAAATTGTTGAATTGGAAAAATTTACCTAGCTCTGCTGCGATGCGTCTTTTGTCCGTAGCATTAACTATGGGAATTCTCAGTGTTGCTGGGGAAGTTTTAGCACTTCAAAAAATAGGAAGTAACGGTTCACAAGTCGCCAATAGCCAAAGATGTTTAAAAAAATTAGGCTACTTTAAAGGCCCGGTGACAGGCAAGTTTGCTACTTTGACTCAGAATGCTGTAATCAAATTTCAGCAAGCAAATAGACTACCTGCGGTTGGGTTTATAGGCCCTAGTACTCAAAAAGCTTTGCAAAGAGCGTGTCAGAGTAAAACCTCTAGTAGGAATGTTAGTCGAAATTCGCCATCGGCAGTAAATCAATATCCTACTCTCTCTCAAGGTAGCACTGGTGCAGCCGTGACTAAGTTGCAACAGCGTCTCAAGCAGCGCGGTTACTTTAATGCTAATCCCACAGGAAATTTTGGGCGAATTACTAAAGATGCTGTGATTGCATTCCAGCGAAATGCCGGTATATCTGCGACTGGAACTGTTGGCAGGCAAACTTGGAATGCACTACTAGGTGCTTCTCAGGCTCCAGCTAAATCGAGTCTTTCGGCTCAACAAATCAGAGAACTGCAAGAGCGTTTACGACAACTAGGTTATTTTAAAGCTAATCCCACTGGGACTACTGGGCCAATTACCAGAGAAGCGATCGCCAATTTTCAACAAGATTATAAACTACCAGTCAATGGCACAGCCAATGCCCAAGTTTTAGCAGCAGTACGTAGAGCCTCAGCTGGTGGATATGCTACTCAACAACCAACTAGAAATTATCTCACTGTTGGCGATCGCTCAGATAATGTCAGATTAGTTCAAGATCGTTTATGGCAATTGGGCTTTTTTAATGCCAATTCTGATGGCTATTACAGTGATTATACTAGAGACTCTGTGATTGCATTCCAGCAATCTTCTCGGCTCAATTCTACTGGAAATGTAGATTGGCAAACTTGGGAAGCATTAGGATTGAATAACTCAAATGTGGGTAATTCTGTTGAAACCAGTCGCTATGTAGTACCTGTTACTAATGGCTATTTATTACCTGAAACTAACAGTAACATCTTAGCTGGTAACAGTCGCTATACAGTTATAGTGCCGATTTTTAGTAATGATACTCTCACCAAAGTCCAACAGTACATACCTTATGCTGTGGCAGAGGAATCGAATCTGGGGGATTATGTGAATGCTGGAGGATTTAGCGATCGCAAAGAAGCAGAAAGGATCACGAAAATGCTTCGCTCCTATGGTTTGGATGCAAGAGTAAAATACAATTGAAGAAGAAGTCAGAATTCAGAATTCAGAATCACTTAGTTATGATGTTTATGACGGGCTACGCCTACTGCTCTCAATAATTTACTTGATTAATATCAGTGTGGATAAAGTCGTTACCTTTGAATAACAAAGGCTGATTTGTAGATTTTGCCAAAGCGTAGGAAAAGCAATCTCCCATATTCAGCTTTGCTGGATGGCGACCCTTACCAAATTTCAAGAATGCTTCACTGGCTAACTGTGCTTGCTCTACACTGAAAGGTATGATAGTTATGCAGAGTGCTTGAATCAATAAATTCAACTTTTCTACACCCTGCTGACCATGTTTAGTACCCAAAACTATGGAAGCTTCAACATAGCTCGGAGAAGAAAGTAGGCAATCTTCGGTTTCGTCAATTAGTTGAATAAATATTAATTCTTCAGGTTCAGCATAAATAATTGCGAGGATAACTGAAGTATCAATAACCATTACTCTGGTATTCCAAACTCGTTATAGCCAATAATTTCATCGGGTGTTCTGCTATCAAGAGTTGGTAAATTTCTAATTTCATGACAGATACTGCGAACAACATTAATATCAATCTTTTTCGCTTTTATATTTTGGAAGGAAATAGGATGAAGTTCATAAAATAGTTTTCCTTTTATTTCCATACCTGCAAGACTTGGAGGCATTTCTAGGTAGAGAAAACCATTCTCATCTACACGGGCATCAACGTTGATTTCCTGCATTGTCTTATGCTTTAAATTGAATTACCTTATTTATTTTACCCACATTCCGCAGATGTGACTGATATTACTGGGAATTTTGAAGGTTCAAGCCCAATAAAGTATCTAAAAATACTGCTTAACTGCTTTTAATCTCTTTTATTGCTCTGGTTTTATTTTATTGTTCGATATGCAGACAATTACTTCAAATTTTGAGCTATTTTTGCTTGCTTTAGTCTCAACTCCAGTACTTCTTCAAAAGCATTTTTCCGAAATCGCCATTTTTACTTTTGTAGGTTTATCCATGTTAGAGTCAAGCATACGAGTAAAAACATGCCTGAGAACTTGACGAAAGAGGAAGTTGAACTTCTTTACAATCGTATTCGAGCCAAAATTGAACACGAAGACAACCTTGTCAATCAGAGAATAATGTGGATGATTACTTTACAGGGGCTATTATTTACTGCCTACGGATTTTCTCTTAGTGCTCAAGCCACTTCATTGTCTGTTTCAATCTCTGACGAAAACTATAAAATGTTTATTTCGACATTAACAATACTACGTCAAGCGATGGTTGCGGTGGGTGTTGGATCATCTTTTGCTACATTACTTGGTGTGATTGCTGCTCATCGAGCAATTCGTGATGATCAGCGTACCTTACGCCGTGGGCAAGACAACTGTAAATATGATCCTAAAACTTTTCCGAATCCGATTGGACGACGTGTCACGAATATAATAGGCATGATCTGTAGTTTAGCTTTTCCATTCCTTGGCGGAGTAGTTTGGATGTGGATAGGAAGATTGTTACCTAACCCTTTAATTGTTGTTATTGCACTTGTTTTGATGTTTCTTATGGGCATAGTTTTATGGCCATTCATTGACTTTAAATAATTTCTATTTGAGCTTATGTCCAGAATTGTTAATCATTTGTTTACAACCATGTCTAAGAGGTTGTTTGAAAAGTCTAAATTAATACTAGCCCCGGCGATTAGAAATCGCGCGCCACTTCCTCCACTTGGGGAGGGGAGCCACCCCATTGGACGGGTTGAGGGCTTGAAGGGAATGGTGTAAAACCCAAAGGAGTGGCTTGGCTACACAGACGAAACCCACATCCGTGGGTTTGAAAAACCTAATTTTTGGTTAGTTCATCGAAGTGAACGAGAGCTGGTGTAGTAGCACCTGTGCCCAATACTTTTCAAACATCCTCTCAGACATTTATAGATAAGACACTACAATCCTTGTAATTGCCATGAATCGCATTCTTACAGCATCAGAACAGTTGATGTGGTTGTCATACAAGAACAGCCCGGAAAATGTTACTTTGTCAGTGACTATTAAAGGCTCATTTACCATTGATTTATTAACTGAAGCTCTGGCTTGGCTACAACTGAGACATTCTCGGTTAAGAGTAAAAATAGTCACTAACAATCAAAATCAGCCACAATTTTCCTTAGAAAATGTTCCGCCTATTCCACTACGAGTAATTGAGCGACAAGGAGAAGAACATTGGTGTCGGGAGATGGTAGAAGAATTACGTCACCCTTTGAATTGGAGTAAAGAACCCCTACTGCGCGTATTGTTGCTGCACTCATCTGATATTTCTAACCTAATAATTACTTTTCATCATTGCATTGGTGATGGTCTATCAGGAGCTTATCTGATCCGAGATATCTTGCAATTTATTGGTGAACCAGACAACCCTCGTGAACTTTTACCAGACTTGCCTCCTGTTGATGAAATTATCCCTGACTTTACAAAAGATGTGGTTTTTGAAAATTTAAATGAGTCAACAGATACCGAATCTATTTTAACAACAACTTATCGAAATAAGCAGTCGAAAAATATTTCAGATTCCTTGGCAATTCGCCTGCTTCATTGGACGTTATCTTCAGCGGAAACTACTAAACTTGTAGCTCGTTGTCGAGTAGAAAAAACCTCTGTTCACGGGGCTTTGTGTGCTGCATTTCTTTTAGCGATCGCTGCTGAAGTCAAATCCTCTACTGAAATTATTCTTAAGTGTCATACACCAATAAACATCCGCAATTATTTGACAATTCCCGTCAACGAAAATCTAGGTGAGTACATTACTCGACCAGTCACTGCTCATCGATTAAGCCAGAAGACCGATTTTTGGGACTTAGCACGTGAAGTTAAACATAAGCTCAATCAAGTGGTAGCAGACGGAAAATTATTTGACGATCTACTAAAAGCAAGAGCCTTATTATCTAGCAACTCTAACAAAGGTGGAGAAACTTTAGATTTCAGAAAGTTAGGGGTAGGGGGAATAGATATTGCAATTACTAATTTAGGGAATTTAAATATTAAACAGCAGTTTGGAAAAATACAGCTACAGGAACTTTATTTTATGGCTACGGGGTCAAAATCTCTACCACTATTAATAGGTGTAGCAACACTTAACGATAAGATGTGTTTGATTTGTCGTTACCAAGAGTCTCTTGTGCCTGACGCAAAGGCCTACAACATCAAAAACACAGCAATGGAACAATTGCTTACTGCCGTTGTAGAAGCTAGGTAGTAAATGCTACTCAAATATCTTAAAAAAGGCTAGTTGATACTCCCAATCGATTTATATTGACAAACTTAACTGCGAACCTTGCTGAGTTTTATTCACCTCAATCCTAGCTTGGAAAGCTTCTTTGAGGTGGGGCATGTGGGTGACAGTGAGAATGCAAGCAAAATCAGAAGCGATCGCGTTAATCGCTGCAATTAAGCGATCGCATCCTTCAGCATCCTGTGTCCCAAAACCTTCATCCACAATCAACAATTGCAACGCCGCCCCCGCCCGTTGCGCTAATAATTTCGCTAAGGCTAAACGGATAGCAAAGTTAATTCTAAAAGCTTCTCCACCAGAATAAGTTTCATAAGCCCGCGTTCCTCTGGAATCGGCGATTAAAATATCCAAGGTGTCTATTAACTTGGCATTTTTCTTAGTTGATTTACCATGACGCCCAGCTTTTTGAGTAATAAATTGTACATGAAATTGATTAGCGCTCAACCGGGAAAGTAATTGATTTGTCTCAGCTTCCAGTTGAGGTAAGACATTTTCAATCATCAATGCTTGGATGCCATTTTTACCAAAAGCCTGCGCTAATTCCTGATAAACACGGTGTTCCTGTTTGCAAGATTGTAGTTGTTTGTACTGTTGTTCATATTGAATTTGCAGCGTTTCCAGATGATGGGCTAACTGTTCTAAACGCCCTAACTTGGCAATTTGCTCATCAAGTTGGCGTCTGCGTATTGCTAGCTGCTGCTCTAGGGCTTGAATTTGAACAGATGGATTGGCTGTTGCTTGGAGTTGCTCGATGATGCTTTCGATTTGGTTGGCGAGTTTTTGTTGCTCGGTTATTCTGACGCTTCTAGAGTCCTCTAATTCTTGTAATCTCGACTGGAGTTGAGGATACTGCTGGTGGGCTGCTAAAAGTTGCTGATATCGCAAATGCCAAGATTGAGCTTGTTTGACAGCCATGCGGAGGTTGTTGTGCAGTTCCAAACTGTAGCCAATCTCCACAATGTGACGTTCGAGAGCCGCTATTTGTTTGGCACATTCAGAATCAGTTTGTTCTAGGTGGATTCTAGCTTGTAATTCGGCAATAGTAGCTAACAGTTCTGGTTTTCGGGCTGTTAGTTGCGCTTGTCGCTTAGTAGCGTCTTTAATCTGGCTTTGTTTAATTTCTGCCCAGCGCCAACGCTCAACTTCACTGCGAGCCAGGGCGTGGTCTTGCTCATTATAATTAACTTGTTGCAGATATTGGTCTAACTTTCGGAGTTCAGCTTGTTGATTGGGAGCGTAATCACCAGCTTGTAGCGATCGCTCTAAATGTTGTTTTTCAGCGGCAATGTGTTCTAATTGATGTTGGACATCAGTTGTCGCTTCTAACTGTGCTGCCAATTGTCCCCGCTGTTCGCGCAAACCATCATAAATTGCCAATTGTTGCGATATTTCCCGATATTCCTGCCTCAATACCTGAATTTCTCTATCAGACACAGCCATTTGTTCCCGCACTACCCAAAACTGTCCTTGAGTATCATCCATCTCAGTTTGGGTTTTTTCCACCACACGGCTCCAATGATGTTCGTCTAAAGGGCGTTCGCACAACGGACAAAGAGCATTGGGATTTTGCAGCATTTGTAATTTTTGCTCTAATTCTCCCAGCAGTTTTTCATAATCCCGTTGATGAGCTTGGAGACGTTCAATAAAGTGACGCCTTTCTTGCCCTTTTTCCTGGACTCGTTGCAGATAAACCCGCTTTTTCTCCAATTCCTCAATTTGGATTGCGACATCCATCACCGCCTGTTGTAGTTGCGGTTGGCGTCGTTGTTGGCGTTGCAATTGGTTTTCTGTATTTTGCAGTTGTTCGAGCCGCGCCACTAAACCAGCATGAGTCCGATCTAATTGGCTTTGTAAAGCTGCTCGTTGTTGCAACAAAGGAGCCACCTGCATTTGCAATTGATCTAAATGAGCAAGATGGTTGCGTGCTGCGCCTAGTTGTGATAGAGCAGCTTCAACTTCACCTGATTTGGTGAGAGTTTGCTGAATTTCTCGCTCTTGTTGCTGCAAAGCTTCAAATTGGGCTTGGGCTTGTTGCAGTTGTCGTTCGATTTCCTGAATTTGTTTGGTAAGCTGCTGTTGTTTTTGTTGGCGAGTTTGTCCGGCGCGGCTATATTCTTCAAATTTGGCGGCAAAAGTTTCTTCCTGAGATTGCAGACTTTGGTATTGGGCGTATCCAGCTTTAATCTCAGCTTCTTGATGTAAGATTTTTTCGATCTCTGATAGCTGATAACCAGTCGTTAACTGCTCTTGTTGTAGGCGATCGCAGTCTTGGTTAAGATTTTGATATTGCTGCTTGACAAAGTTCAGTTGTTGTTCCCAGTTTTGGCGCTGGTGTTGGACAACTTGCAAACTTTGTAATTGAATATTCTCAAAAGCTTGTACTTGTTGTAATTGATTGAGTTCAGCTTCTAGCTGTTCTCTTTGCGCTTCGGTGGCCTGGCGTTGTTGCAACTGAATTTTAATCGCATCCAAAGAACGCTCTAGTTCCTGTGCCTGTGCTTTGAACTGACGAGAAGATTCCTTTGCCCGTTCTTCCAAATCATCGTACTGATTGAGTTTCAATAACTCTGCTAAAATTTCTTTGCGTTCTGTAGGCCGTTTGAGCATGAATTCATCGGCACGACCTTGACGTAAGTAAGCAGAATTAATAAAAGTATCGTAATCGAGTTTAATGTGTTCTAAAATCGAATCTTGGGTTGCTCTTACCCCTTTGCCCGTGAGTGGGCGAAACCCAGAGGGTGTTTCTATTTGAAATTCCAGGACGCTACTAGCTCCCCGAATTCGCGTGCGAATCACCCGATATGTTTGCTGGTTACTTTGGAAAATAAAATCAACCCGGACTTCTTTGGCACCAGAATAAATCACATCGTCTTCAGCACTGGCGCGGCTTTCACCCCAAATTGCCCAAGTGATTGCTTCTAAAAGAGAAGATTTACCCGCACCATTGGAACCAGAAATACAAGCCGTATGCAAACCGCGAAAATCTAAAGTTGCATCACGGTAACTGAGGAAGTTTTTGAGGATAAGTTGTACTGGGATCATTCACGCTATGGCGCCACATCTACTTTTAATAATTAAGAGTACAGATGCACTGTTTGTTAGTTTAGCTATCTAGATATCAGGTTTCTAGTCTTGAAGACATCAAATTTACAAAAATTTACAATTTAATGAGTGAATTTTTCTTGTTGCATGAATAATTTTTGCTCTATTTGGAGAAAAATAAAACTGTCGTAGAGACTCCACTTGATTTCTTTGTGTTGGCAGAGAATAAAAAATGAAAACAAGATGGGGACGATGAGAGGGATGAGGGGGATCAGGGGGATAAAGGAGATATTAATTCATTTCTAGATGCTATTTCTGAACGCAACTTAATATGGGACTCCTATTTGATTTTTGAAAAAAGTCCGTATAACTCGAAAGCCTCCACCCTATTTGTTACTCCCTACTCCCCGACGGACATCAAGACATGAGTATTACTTGACGAGGTATCAACAGTCCAATATATTTACCAAGAGCAATGAGGATGTTCAGTATGCGATGGGGATAAATCGCCAATTTGGCAGTTAAAATTAGCACAAGTATAGTGCCGAGATGATATCCTAGCGATCGCTTTATTGTTCTCCAAGTTGCTCAACCAGCCACATCACCAGCACCGCTTTGGGTAATTCGTAAGTTTTATACCACAAGTGTTTGCTTTTCGAGAAGTTGGTGAAGTTGCATTACGATTAACAATCGGAAATTTCAAATACTCAGGCAGTAACCCGATGATTGAAAAAACAGTAAAAGTGATAAAAGGCGAATTATTGCCAGAGGGAGATTACGTTTCACCAGGATTTTCCATTATTCAGCCAGATTCATGTTTTCCTAATATGATTTTGGGAAATACATATGATAGTTTTTGGTTTTATCTGCGGCGCGATATTGCCCATAACTGGTACGTAGATCGGCGACAGCCGGGTACAGGATTTGTCAGCAGAGATGAAGCTCATATTCTGTATAATACAGCCTTAAAATTTCAGGGAAAAAGAGCTTTAGAAATAGGTTGTTGGATGGGTTGGTCAGCTTGTCATTTAGCTTTAGGAGGAGTGGAGCTAGATGTTGTCGATCCGATGCTATCCAAACAATTATTTTATGAAAGCGTCACCGATTCGCTCAAGTCTGCAAGTGTCAATAAATCTGTAAATCTCATACCAGGATATAGCCCTCAAGCAGTAGAAGAATTAGCAAATAAATTTCAACGTCAATGGTCATTGATATTTATAGATGGTCATCACGAAGCACCGGCACCACTGAATGATGTAATGATTTGCGAACAATTTGCCGAACCAGATGCTTTAATTTTATTTCATGATTTAGCTTCTCCTGATGTTGGTGAAGGATTGGACTACTTGAAAAACAAAGGTTGGAACACAATGGTATATCAAACTATGCAAATCATGGGAGTTGCATGGCGGGGAAATGTTGAGCCAGTAATACATCAGCCAGATCCGAAAATTAACTGGCGCTTACCTCCACATTTACAAAAGTATTCTGTTAGCGGTTCAATCCCAACTGTGCCAGCAGATAAATCTGGAAAAATGCTCAAATCAGCCCGACCAAATACTTTATTAAATCGAGCAAAGTTATTGTCAATGTATAGTCAGGCACACCAATTATATTATTATGTTTCTTGGTTGCCACGCATCTTACAACAGGCGATCGCCAGAATCAAACCTCAGAAAAGCTGAACATCTTGATGGGATGGGCACAATCGCCCGTCCTACTATTGTGAAGTGGCTAAGTGCGATCGCTTGTTCCAGACCAAGGCATCAACAGCTGATTTTAACGATAACCAAATTTATAACTGTTTTTAATTCACATTAGACGTGAGTTATATAAGTCTTATATAATAGAAGTAATAGTTCGCAACGGCGTAAGTATGTTGACGTAAACAATAAAACAAAATCAGGAAACAATTAAACTAATTTGGTGTCATTAAGAGTATCTCGCCTCCTATTTAGTAACGCAGATTAGCCGAGTAAAAATCCTGACAAGGGATATCTCCAAAGAACTATACCTACGCACATACTCCAGTTAAATAAATGCTTTTACCTTCGGAATATGACTAAAGTCATGTTCAAGAATAGTCTGAAACAAACTCAGTAAACCCTCGTCATTACACACATCACATACATAAAGGTCAACTCACCTATGACTCGTCTACATCAATGGAAATCCGGAACTGCTGCACTCATGGCAATGGCTGTTACCACCACCGTCATTACCCCCATGATTCCTTTTGCTCCTGCCAATGCACAATACAATGTCGGGCAACAATATGGAAACGTTACCATTCCTTCTGGAGTGAATCTTCCTGTTAACTACGAGAAAGAAACAATTACTATCGTTCCAGGAGAAAGTAAATCCATAACCTTGAGAATAGCCAATAATATTACTGACAGGAATAGAAATGTCTTGATTCCTGCTGGTACTAAAGTAATTGGACGCCTAGAACCTGTCGATTTAGATGGTTATTCACAAAATAATGATAACCAAGGAAAAGGCGTGCGCTTCATAGCCCAAGAGTTAGAATTTTCTAATGGTCGCCGTCAGTCAATTAATGCAACTTCTCGGACATACACCACAACTCAACGAGTGACACAAGGTCCTAGCACAGGTCAAGTATTAACAGATGCAGGTCTTGGTGCAGGTGCTGGTCTTTTGGGTTCACTAATTACTGGTAACAACAGAGTTGATGATTTAAAACCTGTGATTGGTGCGGCTGCGGGTGCTGGAGCAAGTGTTCTGTTGCGGAAAAAAGAAGTGAATGCGTTTGTTATCAGACCTGCACAAGATTTGAGACTGACACTCAATTCTAACTTAACCTTATACCGCTAATAGGTTGAACTTTATTCCAGTCGTGAATTTAATCATCACTCATAGGCGATCGCCACTTTAACTATAGTGTGCGATCGCCTTCATTTTTAACCCCAAAAAATCTATTTACACGCAACTATTCCATCTGTATATCGTCTTACTGGATATTCATAGTTTTGCAAATACTTACAGTACACGGGTAGGAGCATAGCCATATTCCCTACGATTATCTGTACCTCACGAAGTTGCAAAGTGCTGTAGATAAAGCTCTGATTATACTATTACTTATTGCCTAGCTATTTTGACAGATATTCTCTGATTCTGATTGTCTATTTGGAGTATATTTCTGAAGCAATACCTCTTCTAAAATATCTAAATTAATGGGAACCTAAAACTTCAGAAATTGTCTAATTAATTAACAGTAGAAAACATAATTTTAATGGAGTAAAAAAGCAATGTTTAATTTAAATCGTTTGCAATCTGGAACAGCTGCATTCATGGCTTTAAGCGTCACAGTTGGAACTGTAGCACCCTTTGTGACAGCCGCACCTTCTTTTGCTCAAACTACTTTTTATGATGTTTCATCTAATTATTGGGCAGCACCATTTATTCAAGAATTATCACAACGAGGTGTGATTGCGGGATTTCCTGATGGTAGTTTCCGCCCCGAAGAAGCAGTAACACGCGCTCAATTTGCTGCTATGGTCAACAAAGCTTTCCAAAAAGCACAACAGCGATCGCCAATCAATTTTACTGATGTGCCTAGCAACTATTGGGGATACAGCGCCATTCAGCAAGCTTATACCATTGGTTTCTTATCAGGATACCCCGGCAATCGCTTTGAGCCTAATCAAGCAATTCCCCGCCAACAGGTTTTAGTTTCCCTCGCTAACGGTCTGGAATATACTGCCAGTAGTAATACCGAAAGCACTCTGCAATACTTCAACGATGCTTCCAACATTGCTAGCTACGCCCGTAGCCCCATTGCAGCAGCAACTGAGAAGCAAATCGTGGTGAACTATCCAAACGTGAAGTTCCTGAATCCCACTGCAACCGCCACTCGCGCCCAAGTAGCAGCTTTTATTTACCAAGCATTGGTTAGTTCCAATCAAGCCTCAGCAATTAACTCGCCTTACGTCGTAGCTCTTGGGGCTACTACTCCAACACCTGTATCTGTCACAATTCCCCAAGGAACTGCGATCCCTGTCAAGTATGACAAAGCAGAAAAAATTCTGGTCACCAAAGACGAAACAGCACCTTTGACACTGACAGTATCCCAAAGTGTAGTTACCCAAGAAGGATCTGTGGTGATTCCGGCTGGTAGTCAAGTTGTTGGTCAACTCAAACCTGCCACAGGCGGTTCTCAATTCGTTGCTGAAAAACTAGTTTTGACTACAGGTCAAGAATATCAACTTAACGCTAGTTCTGAAGTGATTACCAAGACTGAAACCGTCAAAAAGGGTACTAGCGTCGGATCGATCGTTCAGAACACCGTGTTGGGCGCAGGAGCCGCCGCTGCCGTATCTGCTGTGACGGGCGATCGCGCCATTGCTACAGAAGAAGTCTTGGGTGGTGCTGGTATCGGAGCGTTGATTGGTCTATTCTTCGGTAGAAATAGTGTTGACTTAATCGCAATTGACCCAGACACCGATTTACAAATGACAATCAATCAAAACTTGTTGGTTTCACTAAGATAGTTAGGAGTGAGGAGTTAGGAGTTATGAATTGAAGATAGTGAAAAGTTAGAAATTAAGAGTTATGAGGAACGAATTAAAGTAAGGTTTTAATTGTCAACTTCTAACTCCCAACTCTCAATTCCCAACTCTCAATTCCCAACTCCTAACTCCTAACTCTCAACTTCCGGCAACCAAATAATAAATGTAGTCCCCGGTCTATTAGGTGAAGTTAATTTAGAGTTGATTGCAGGGCTGAAAACTTCGATTTCGCCCTGCATTTGTTCTATTAACTGTTTAGCGATCGCTAACCCCAAACCTGTACCGGGAATTTCTGTTTGCGCTTGTACACCACGGTAATGTCGTTCTCCAAGATGCTCTAAATCTTCGGGTGGAATGCCTGGACCGTTGTCACTGATGATAATTCCTTGAAAATTACCTTTTTGGTGCCCGCCCTGAATCAAAATTTTACCGCCAGCAGGAGTGTATTTCAATGCATTATCGATGATGTTATTTAACACTTCTCGTAATGCTTTGATGTTGGCACGTACTAGGGGTAAATTGTGCTTAAATTCGGTTATTAGTTTAAGTTTGCGCTCTTGTGCTATGGCTTTAGCTGATATTAATAATGGTTCTAATATATCTGCTAACGAGCAGTCAACTGCTTTATCTCCAGTTCCCGGCAATAATAGGGGCGGCTTCGCATCTTTTTGCACAGTTGCTTCTAGAAATACTTCCTCAGGTAGATGCAATGGTGCCAAATCTGCCTGTGTGAAATCAATTACTTGCTCAAATTGTTGTAGTAATTCTTGGAGGCGATCGCTTTCTCGCACTATGCTATTTGCTACATTCCGATTCGTGTCTGCTGGTTTGAGTCGCTTCAACAAAAGTTTACCAAAAGTCCGCAAAGCTGTTAATGGGTTACGAAACTGATGCAGCAGATTATCTAATAAATCCTGCTGTTTTTCTTGAAGAATTTGTTGTTCGTGCAGTTGGTGTTGTAACCATGCTCGTCGCTGATCTAAAATGCAAGCGATCGCCAGTGTTTGGGCTATGCGTTGAATCTGACTTTGCTCGTGTTCATTCCATTCCCGATCTTTCCTACCAGTTACTAGCAACCCCATCATCACACCCTCATAGACCAGAGGTAAAACAATTTGGTTACCACTGAGTAGATATTCCTCTTGTAAATCAGGTCCAGACACATCCGGTATCTCAGAATCCTCTGACGAAGTTGAAGATTCCGATCCTGGTGTTAATAACCTTTGATGATGATTCGGTAATACCAATACATTACCAACTTGAAGCTGCTTCGGTAATGTGACGGCAGTTTCCTCTGTTTGCGGTAATAATGCTGTTTCCGGGTAAATCATTACAGGAATCAGTTTTGCCTCACCAGAGGGAGTCTCTACCAATTCTTGTGTTAAGTACACAATACTTAAAGTTGCTCCCAGCCCTTGGGCCAGCAGTGCTATTTGCTCTCGGCACAGAGCAAGAAAATCAGAACTGGCAGACATTAACATTTTTTAGTTCTTGCTCAAGATTACAGATTTTAAGGCATGATTAAGAAAGGATAGTTAGTTTTTCCCTCATTCTTTTAATACAGCTTAACTGAAATCTTCTGAGTGATGTTTTCTACCAGCGGATTATTCTCGTTAGCAAGTTTTGTTTTATATATACCTCTAAAGATATTAATTTTATTGGATCAAAAGTTAAAAAACTATTGATTTTTTGAACTAGAACTTCTATAATGACGACGGATTTTGTAGCTATCACTACAATCTATAGCTTGAAAGAGGAGGACAATAGGTTGGCAAGGAGACGCAAAAGAAAAAGTCGTCGTCGTCAGGAAGGACGGCGTATTCTGGAACATGTGCCTCAATACAGCATTGAAAGTGGCGAAGAAAAACCTGTGACAGCAGCGAGAAGGTTCATTCAAGCTGAAGGGATATTGCCACCGGCATTGCTACTCGTAAAGCGAAACGAACACACCACAGACCGTTATTTCTGGGCAGAAAAGGGACTGTTTGGTGCCCAATACGTAGAGGAAAACCATTTCTTGTTTCCCAGCCTGAGGACTTTAGAAACTCCTACAGGTCAAGAACCTCTTGCTTTAACTGCTCGATAAGAAATTGGTCATCTCAGGCATTGAATGTGGCCTCTGACTATTAATTAACTGGCAAAGTTGCTAAGTTTATGCAAAATTTAATTTTTTTTTAGTTTGTAGGTGATTTGCCAGTCAGCCTATTCTGGGTACTTTAAAAGGCAATAAGTGTCAAACCACGCTAGTTTGCATGGCTTGGTAGTTGCTTGAAAGATGGACATAAGGAGTGGATATAGAGCCAAGCGTATTTGAAAGCGCTAGTGAAGTTGCGCTCTTATCTAATAGATTGGAAGGCAAACTCTGTCAACGAATTGAAATCAATCAATTCAAACTTTCACCCGCAACGGGAGTTAGGAATAAAATTGACAAAGCAGCATTCTTGATTTCCTCCTTAACTACTTTTCATTGCCTTAAGAGATAGGTCAGGTCAGAAAGGACAGATCGTAAGTTAAGAGATGGTCATAAAAACCAACAATTATTCACCAGCCTTTAACTGTAGAGTCCTCCGTAACTGGGTGAGTTCATCTCGATGGGCAACTACAGTAACCTTACTTGAGGGGGTTTGTTGGCTCTGAGTTGTTTCTACCTTGAGCAACACCTTCTCAAGTCTTCCAGATTTTTTCCAATAAAACACACCACTCAAAGGTGAGAGCAGTACCATAGCAAGAACTAAGCTACTAAGGCTAGGAAAAAGTAGGTACACCACCAGTGAGAGACAAACAATACCAGTAGCTGTCAGTAAGCTAAGAAATATAGCTAAGAACCAGCTAGGGCGAACATTACCTTCAAAAGTCACTTGGTTTTGTTCTTGGTCTACCGCTGCCACTCGGTAAGACCGCGATCGAAAATACTCTCTTAATTGAGACATGAAAGCGGCTTCGTCTTGTTCGGATACCAAGTGCGCTGTTTCTGTGCGGTCTTTAGTCGAAGCACGAATAAAGAAAAACAGCCCAACCGATAACAACAAGGTGAGCAGCAAGGTAGATGGCAGAATAGGAGTATCCATAACTAATTGTTATTGTTTGACCGGAGGAGACTTATTCATTATCAATTATTCGTTACTTTGTTCGCCCGTTGATGTAGTCTTGCCAAAGAAAAGCTAAATTCTGCGCTGGAACTTGCCATTCTGGAGAAACTTGGTACATCCGCCTGGGGCGTCCTCGTCCTTCGAGTTTTTTCCAATATCCATTAATTGCCCTTTCGTCTTCCAGAAACTTGATTGCACTGTAAAGTACAGTATCCGAAAGCCTATAGGTAGGATATTCAGTTTCTAATCGTTGGATTAACTCGGTGCCGTAGGATTCACCTTCTAACAAAATCGACAGTATGTAACAAACTGCTAATTCCTGACAAAGGTAAGTTGGCGGAGGATTTTCAAAGAATTGATATATATCCTCAAGTTTCATGGTTAGTGAATGGCTAAAAAAATGCCTTAGGGTAAGGTCTACAATCCTCGTAGTCAGTATATAGTGCTACTCTTAGATGAGTAATATATATAAAGCTACTTAAGCTAGATTTCCAAAGCGAAAACACCAAATAATTGCCCACGCCTTTGAAGTTGTGGGACTGGTTTGTGAGTTTCAAAAGATAGGAGATTATGCTCCTACCCAAGCTAAATCAGGTATGTTGAGGAGGGAACAGACAGTGGGGAAGTCACTGTTTTGGTGTTAAGCGATGCCGAGTTGGTTAGAACTGCTTAAGCAATAAGATGCCATCGAAGAAATTTTACAGGTAAAATGCTATTTTGTCTGTAGAACTTAATAAACACTTTTTTTTACAGTGATTTTCCCAATGCAAATTTTAAAAACTTAAGCTGAAAGATATGTCTAAGTTCAAGTTGCTACTTTTGTAAACATACCTGGGTAGTAATTATTAATAATTTTCTAGACTTGAGATCCTCTTGTGCTATCTGGTAAATGTGATAGTAAATTTATAAAAAAATAGGGCATTGGTGAAGAGGCAGGGGAGCAGGGAGCAGAGGGGAAGATTTTCTCCCCTGCCCTCTCCCTCATCTCCCTCATCCCCCTCATCTCCCTCATCTCCCTTATGATTCAATATGTCACAAACTCCCGATGCCCCATCGTCTTCGTCTAATCTCCGGGCAATTGCCCAAACTTTTCGCCTTGCAGGTTGGATTAGCTTTTGGATTCAGCTAGTACTAGGTGTTGTTTCTGGCATAATTGTGCTACTGTTCGGCATATTTAGTCAAAGAACCGGCAGTCCTAGTAATAATCCTGGGACTGGCTTCGGTGTATTTTTAGCAGTTTGTGGATTGGTTGTTTTAGGTGTGGGTATTTACTTAGCTTACCGTTACACCAGAATTGGCAAGCAGCTCGAATCTTCCAATCCCAGCAACCGTCCTCGCAAAAGTGAGACTGTGCAAGTATTACGCTTAGGACTGTGGGTGAATCTAGGCGGAACGTTGGTGACTCTTTTGGGGGCGCAGGCGATCGTTGGTACGCTGGTAGCAAGGTCTATATCTCCCCAAGCGATAACTACCCAATTTTTTGACCCAACTCGAATTATTAGCGGTCTAGACATGCTTGTTGTACAGGCAAACACTAACACCGTTTCAGCGCACTTTGCAGGGCTTGTGGCGTCGCTTTGGCTACTTAATCGCATCAATAAACCTTAGAAAGACGAATTTACAGCAAAAATTTACTCAAAAATCTATACTTCTTTTGACTGATTTTTTATGTAAATTTCCCCTTTTTTTGGGAAGTTATATAGCAAATAATTCAAATGTGTTCGTAGTGCTTTTCCGAAATTTTCAAAATACAACGTGAAGACTAACATCAGTTGCTCATATTAACATCCACCTACAAGGTGATATCTGAACTGTTATCAGATGAAATTAATTTGGATTGGAAGTCTTGCACTATGAAAAAATTAGAAATTTGGAAATTTGGTATACAAGTATTTTTTAGTACCCTAATGATTGGATTGTGTAGTTCCTTAATATTTATGGAGCGCCAGAATAGCCAAAACCAAGCAGTCTACTGGAGTGGTTTATCCGGTGTACTTGCTTACTGGCTACCTTCACCTGCCAGTGCTGGGGAGTCTAGAAAATCAGAGGATTAACACTAATTTTGAATTTAAAATTTAAAATTTAAAATTTTTATCAAAACGCCCCTTATGGGTCAAAGAATCCTTATTTCCCAAGCTAGGTATAAAACCCATGCCTTGCGGGTAGCTCTATTTAATTTTGAATTTTGAATTTTGAATTTTGAATTGATTTATGTTTGCTTTTCTGCTCATGGCAAGGCAAAATCAGTATATGCTGGGGTGTTGGCAGGAAGATAATAGGCTAAAAACTGAGAAAAATCTGTGCTGGATATCAAGCAAATACGGGAAAATCCGCAATTAGTTCAAGAACGATTGAACAATCGTAGTGGTAAATACGACATTGAACCGATATTACAGTTAGATCGGCAACAACGGGAATTAGAGGGGACACGCAGTCAACTCCAAGCCCGTAGCAACGAAATTGGTAAAATTGTCGGGCAAAAGCTGAAATCTGGTATCGATGCTCAAGACCCAGAAATTCAAGCTTTGCGGGATGAAGGTAACTCTGTCAAAGCTAAATTGAGCGAACTCGAACCCCAGGAAAAAAACCTCAAAGCTGAAATTGCCCAACTTTTGTTAGCACTTCCCAACTTACCAAGCGAATCTACACCCATTGGCAAAAGTGAAGAAGATAACGTAGAAGTACGGCGTTGGGGTGATGAGTATATTCCTCAAAACCCAAATATTCTGCCTCATTGGGAAATAGCTGAAAAGTTAGGTATTCTCAATGTTGAGCGAGCTGTGAAGGTTGCCCAAAGTCGCTTTGTGACATTGATAGCCGCTGGCGCAGCACTGGAAAGGGCATTAATTCAATTTATGCTGAGTGTCCATACCCAAGCAGGGTATGTGGAAGTGAGTCCACCGCTATTGGTGAATACTGACTCTTTGACGGCGACTGGTCAGTTACCTAAGTTTGCAGAAGAAAGCTTCAAATGCGCTGATGACGACTTGTGGCTGATTCCCACGGCGGAAGTTCCACTGACTAACCTCTATCGTGGTGAAATTCTGGCTGCGGAAGATTTGCCTATCTACCACTGTGCTTATACTCCGTGTTTTCGCCGGGAAGCTGGGAGTTATGGGCGCGATATGCGGGGTTTAATTCGCCTGCATCAATTCAACAAAGTGGAAATGGTGAAATTTGTCGAACCCAGTAGTTCTTTTGATGAACTAGAAAAATTGGTGGGGAATGCAGAAGCAATTTTACAGGCTTTGCAGTTGCCTTATCGAGTAGTAAATCTCAGTACTGGGGATTTGGGATTTTCTTCTACCAAAACCTATGATTTAGAGGTTTGGCTGCCTTCTTCTGGCAAATACCGCGAGATTTCTAGTTGTTCCAATATTATCGACTTCCAAGCGCGACGGGCTGATATTCGTTTCAAAGAAGCAGGGAAGAAAGGCACCCAGTTTGTGCATACTCTCAACGGTTCGGGCTTAGCAGTGGGACGAACGATGGCAGCAATTTTGGAGAATTATCAACAGCCCGATGGGACAGTGAGGATACCAGAGGTGCTGCAACCTTATTTGGGGCGGGAAGTGCTGTAATTGGGCATTGGTACTGCGGAGTTAGGAGTTAGGAGTTAGGAGTTAGGAGTTAGGAGTTAGGAGTTAGGAGTTAGGAGTTAGGAGTTAGGAGTTAGGAGTTAGGAGTTAGGAGTTAGGAGTTAGGAGTTATTGTCCCGTTCTCTCCCTCATCTCCCTCATCTCCCTCATCTCCCTCATTTCCCCATGCCCCATGCCCCATACCCAATGCCCAATGCCCAATTAGAATGGAGATAACCATAGCTTAATATCTTCACTATCTATGTCAGTTTTAGCAGCGATCGCAGTTTTGGCTGTTCTGATCTTGGTACACGAGTTGGGACATTTTGTTGCAGCCCGTTCTCAAGGCATTCTCGTTAACCGTTTTTCTTTGGGTTTTGGCCCAGTTCTTTTTAAGTACCAAGGTTCACAAACCGAATATGCTGTCCGCGCTTTTCCCTTGGGCGGCTTTGTGGGCTTCCCGGATGATGACCCCGATAGCGATGTTCCACCCAATGACCCGAATCTGCTGGGTAACCGTCCAATTTTAGATCGGGCGATCGTCATCAGTGCCGGAGTAATCGCAAATTTAATATTTGCCTACTTAGTACTGGCTCTGCAATTAGGTATTGTGGGTATTCCTGAGAAATTAAACTATAAACCCGGTGTCATTGTACAGCCCGTTAATCAAGAATCTATTGCCTACCAAGCAGGAGTTAGGGAAGGTGATATTATTCTGGCTGTCAACGGTCAGGAACTTCCTGCTTCTGATAAATCAACCTCTTTGCTGACAAAAGAAATTAAAACTCATCCCAATCAGCAAATCGAACTGAAAATTCAGCGCGAAAATCAACAACAATCCCTGAAGTTAACACCAAAACTGGGGCCTGATGGCACAGGTGTAGTTGGTGTGGCACTTAGTCCAAATGCTACAGCAGTTTATCGTCGTCCTAATAGTCCTTTTGAAATTTTCGGCATTGCCGCTAACAGGTTTCAACAATTATTTGTGGGAACACTCAGCGGTTTTGGTCAGTTAATCACCAATTTTCAACAAACTGTAGGACAAGTTTCTGGGCCAGTTAATATTGTCAAAATAGGGGCACAATTGGCTGCTGATAATAGCACAAATTTGTTATCTTTTGCAGCAATTATTAGCATTAATTTGGCGATTATTAACATTTTGCCTTTGCCTGCTTTGGATGGCGGACAACTCGCTTTTCTCTTAATTGAAGGTCTGCGGGGTAGGCCTGTGCCTGCTCGAATTCAAGAAGGCGTAATGCAAACTGGTTTGGTGTTACTCTTAGGACTAGGGATTTTTCTGATAGTTAAAGAAACTACCCAGTTAACTAGTCAGTTGGAGTGGGTACAAAAGTTGCTTCAGTAAAAGTAGGGAGTAGGGAGTGGGGAGTAGGGAAAAGAAAGTTTTATCTTTAAAAGAACGATCGCTAGAAATTTTAGCTCGCCTGAAGCATCTTTATCCAGATGCTACTTGCTCTTTGAACTACTCAACACCAGTACAATTGTTGGTGGCAACTATTCTCTCTGCTCAGTGTACTGATGAGCGAGTAAATAAAGTCACGCCAGCATTATTTACTCGGTTTCCTGATGCAGCGAGTTTAGCGATCGCCGACTTAGTAGAATTAGAAAACTTGGTGCGTTCCACAGGATTTTATCGCAACAAAGCCAAGAACATTCAAGCCGCCTGTCGGATGATTGTTAACGAGTTTGACTCTGTTGTTCCCAACCAAATGGAACAATTGTTAAAGCTTCCAGGTGTGGCGCGGAAAACAGCAAATGTAGTCCTCGCTCACGCTTATGGCATTAATGCTGGCGTGACGGTAGATACTCACGTTAGCCGCCTCAGTCAACGTTTGGGTTTAACTGAGCATACAGACCCCATCCGCATTGAAAAAGATTTAATGCTTTTATTGCCACAACCAGATTGGGAAAATTGGTCAATTCGACTGATTTATCACGGTCGTGCCATTTGTAAAGCCCGTTCTCCCGTCTGCGTTGCTTGTGAACTTGCGGATTTATGTCCTTCTGCAAATAAGCCAGCGGTTGTAGGGTAGTGTTGGTCAGATAGAGAAAAGACGCGGGGACGCAAAGAGGGGGAGACGCGGGGACGTTAAGACAAACTCTTCTTATCCCCGCGTCCCCGCGTCCCCGCATCCCCGCATCCCCGCATCCCCGCATCCCCGCGTCCTCTTCCATATCCATGAATTTCAAGTTGACAGACTTGTGAGGAACACAAGTATCCTAGAATTGAAAAGAAGACTGTAGAATGGAAAATGCTGTCTTTAAATCTAAGTTAGAGAGTATATGGCAAAAAAGAGCATGATTGAGCGCGAGAAAAAACGCGCCAGATTGGTAGAAAAATATGCTGACAAGCGGGAAGCTCTTTTGGAAGAGTTCAAAAGTGCAGAATCTCCCCTCGACAAGCTAGAAATTCATCGGCAAATTCAACAGCTACCACGGAACAGTGCGCCCAACCGCCGCCGTAACCGTTGCTGGTTGACTGGTCGTTCTAGAGGTGTTTACCGCGATTTTGGGTTGTCTCGGAATGTGCTGCGGGAATGGGCGCATGAAGGTCTTTTGCCTGGAGTGGTTAAGTCTAGTTGGTAAAAAGTTATGAGTGATGAGTTATGAGTGATGAGTGATGAATACAGACAAAGCTAACTCCTAACTCTTATTGAAAGTTATGAGTGATGAGTGATGAATACAGACAAAGCTAACTCCTAACTCCTAACTCCTAACTCCTAACTACTTATTGACCACAACACTTATCGATTCCCAGACTTTCTAAGAGTAGATCGCTAACGGCGTTGGCGATCGCAAACTCTCCATAAAAACTATTGGAAAAATCATAGGACTGCATCTCTGTGACAATGGCAATAACCAGAGAACCAAGGTCGTTTTCTCCTTCCATGCGTTGACGCACAAAAATCTGTGCGGCTCGTTGGGCAATTTTTTGGTTCACTGCTTCTGGGATAAATTCTGTATCTAGCCACCGCAGCAAACGTTCTCGCAACCATTCTCCTTCGAGTTGCGGATTTTCAGGACGTGGTAGGGTAATGGGTGGAATTGGTTCAGTCATATTTGTTAAACGCGCAAGGGATTACAGGGGAACGCAGAGAATGATTGTTAGTATCAAATCGCGTTCTTTTTGTATTTTTTATATTTATGCAATATGATATCGCTGCTATTGTTCAAGGTTATGCTCAAGGCTATTTTCTCATGGCCGATGATAGCGATCGCCTGAGTTGGTACGGAAGTCGCGATCGGACTTTGATACCCTTGGATGAGAGGTTTCGCTACCCCAAGTCTTTGCAGCGCGTTCTCAATCAAGAACGTTTTAGTGTGGCGATTAATCGGGATTTTCCAGCTGTGGTGACTGGCTGTGCTGACAGAGAGACAACTTGGATTTCACCAGAATTGCAAGAGATTTACTGGCTACTTTACCAGACTGGTTATGCTTATAGTTTTGAAACTTGGCAAGGCGAAGAATTAGCTGGGGGAATTTTGGGAATTGTTATTGGTGGTGCTTTCATTGGCGAGTCAATGTTTTACCACATTCCTGATGGTTCAAAAGTAGCGATGGTTAAGCTGGTAGAAAGATTGCGCCAGAGGAAATTTGTGTTTTTTGATGCCCAAATGATGAATCCGCATTTGGAAAGATTTGGCGCTTATCGGGTTGGGGATGAAGAATATCAAGGTTTACTTAAGAAAGCATTGCATTGTCGTTGTTATTTGGTATAAAGTGCTATAGCATTTCCCAATAAGCGTGAAGTACTTGGTAGGGGCGCAAAGCTTTGCGCCCCTACAAATTTCTGTACCTCAGATATGTACTTGGAAGGTTGGCAAGTAGAAGGTGAATTTATCCCTGAACCCATCATGCTGCAATAAGTATGTTAAAAAGAAGCGCAACTAAAAATATAATTTTTGGATTTTTTTTACTATTATTATTTCATATAGAAGCCGCTATTTTAATTCTTGGTATTGCTGCTCTGACGCAAAGTATTTATAATTTATCTTTGAGTATTATAGTTTACGGAATATACGGTTTTTCCATCTGGCAGTTGATATATGTTATTCCGCTTTGTTTATGGCTGAAAAATAAAGGCAAAATTTCTGTAATGAAAGGAGTAATCATAGCCACAATTATTACTTTTTTAATTCATGTTGGATGCTTTTTGTTAGTGGTTAATATGATTATCCGTTAATTTTCGATGAGATTTGGAATTGAAAATATAGTTTATATAGAAATATCTTTGCCAAATCGAAAAATATCCTGATTTGCAGGTTGGGTTGAGGCACGAAACCCAACCTACTGGGATGACAAAACTAAAATGCTGCAATGAAAAACGTGAATTAATTATTACTGAGAAACGGCGTAATTACATCACTCCAACAACCAGTTAAATAAACCTTCTACTGTTAAGTTGAAATCTTTAGCAAATTCTGGCACTGGTAACTTTGTTTCTAGTTCTTCGTAAACATTAGTTGCTTGATTTGGCAAATAAACGAATACAGATTTTTCTTTAGGATCGATCAGCCATCCCATCTGAGTTCCATACTTGAGACAATGCAGAATATTCTTGATAACTTTTGTTTGACTTTGATCGGGCGATAAAATTTCAATTGTCCAATCTGGGGCAATTGAGAAGACGTTAGCAACCCCACCATTCTCTTGACGAGGAATTCTGTCCCAGATAAACACAGAAATATCAGGCACAATTGAGCGATTTCCAAATGTACAGCGTAGTTCACAGAAAGCCCGTGCAATTTTTTTGGGTTTTACGACTAAGTTAATTGCAGGTGCTAACTCGGTCTGAATTACGCTGTGTTCTCCTTGTGGCATTGGTTTTTGGATAATACGCCCATCAATATATTCACTTGCAGGTTCTGTCTCTGGTAAATCGAGGAATTCAGTGAGAGTAAGAATTTTAGCAGGTGTTTGTACCATTTACGGTTTCCTTACAAGAGGTAAGTTGTAGTACTGCTATTTGTGATTCTCCAGATGGATAAATCAGTTGGCGAAGTCTAACTTTGCCTTGTCGATGTCAGTTGTAAACCTCTTTTCGATGTCTAACTCGATCAATAAAAATTATTCTTTTCTCGCGCTCAAATTCGTAAATTACCCGATAATCTCCAACTCTCAGTTTGAAAAACCTGACATATCGGCTGTTAGAGATTGTGGAGTAATCTGGTCAAAGTTGTCAGCCAACCAATTAATCTTGTTAACGATTCTTTCGCGGACAGATTTTGTTAACTTTTCTAGGTCATTTAAGGCTTCTGGTTCATACTCAACAAAGTAACTCATCAGCCATCCAAACCCAGCCGACGCATAACTTCTTCGGTAGGAAGACCTCGAACACCTGTTTTCCTGCGCTTTTGAATCTCCAGCAGTTCTTGTTTTAACTTCTCATTGATTGTCTTACCTTCATCTGGATCTGGTAGAAGTTCTTGTATCGCCTCCATAACAGTTTCTCGAATCAAAGTTTTCAGCTCATCTGTTGTGAGATCTTTAACTTGCATGTTGGATATTGAATCAAAAGTCTGTTAACTAGTCTAGTTTATTGGCGATCGCCATTCATTGTAGTTAGATGAGCTTGATTAGCAACGCAGGTTAATAAATACTTTATTTTTTACACCCTTTGTTCAGTAACTAATGTCAGGCTAACCCATTCGCCTTTGTCGTTATAGCTGCGAATCATCCTTTGGCGGAGGTTTGGTTGGATTAACCAACCCGCTTCTAAAAATAAAGGTTGACGTAATTGCACTTTTAGGGGTGAAGTTGCAGAAGCACCATCAGGTAGGAATAATACTTGTATCTGCTTTTCGGGATTTTCGTCAAAGAGAATGATGGAACCGTTGATAGTAGCAGTTGAAGTAATTGTGCGATCGCCAAAAGAAGTAGTTTGAATTAATCGCCCAGTATTATCTAATTGTAATTTTAGAGTTGTAGAGTAAATATCAGGCGATCGCAAATCTCGATATATTGTCACTGCTTCACCTTGCCATTCTCCCAACAAATCATCTAGCTGCAAAGGTGGACGTTCTGCTGCTGGGGTTCCAGCTAAATGTTCTCGAATTAAGACTAGTCCGCTGAGATTACCTGTTTTATCAAACAGTTGCACCAGACGTAAGCGGCGATTTTCATGAACAAAAGCGAGTTCTCCACCAAATTCCGAAAATGGCCCTATCTGAATTAAACCTTCAGAAAACGAACCATTTTCAAAAAACAGCAAACCTCCTCCCACAGAACTATATTCTCTGATTACGTCATCTTTTCCCGAACGACTCAGAGTTAGTAGCACTGTCTGATTATTGTTCAAATTTTCTAAGGAAAGACGGCTAGGAGTATCGCTCAAAAGTGTACCCTGGGGAGAAAAATTGGTAAATGAACCTTCCCAAACACCAAGATTTTGTAAAAAACATTCCCATTGTGATTTCATCAGACGATTTTAGATTTTAGATTTTAGATTGAGCTTCGGTTGTTTTTTTAAAATTTTGAAAACTCCGAGTTCAAAAGTCGGAGTTCCGAGTTCAAAAGTCGGAGTTCCGAGTTCAAAAGTCGGAGTTCCGAGTTCAAAAGTCGGAGTTCCGAGTTCAGAAGTCGGAGTTCCGAGTTCAGAGGTCGGAGTTCCGAGTTCAGAGGTCGGAGTTCCGAGTTCAAAGGTCGGAGTTCCGAGTTCAGAGGTCGGAGTTCCGAGTTTAGAGGTCGAAGTTCCGAGTTCAGAGGTCGGAGTTCCGAGATTAGAGGTCGGAGTTCCGAGTTTAGAAGCTCAAATGAGTAGAAATTACAGTCTCATTCCGATTCGCCTAGACGGTGCTGGGCTAGTTAAAGAACAAAGGACAAAAAACAAAGGACAAATGACTATCCTTTAGCAAAACGTCTAACAGCAAATAAGCTTCCAATTAATCCTACCGTGGCACCGAAGCTTAAGAGAATTAGGGGCAATAATAAAATTTGGGCTGGAGTGAGTTGTATGCCGTTGGTGATAACTTGGATAAACTCAGGTTGATTGGTAAGTAATTTACCGAGAAACTGTTGAATCACAGAAATAAAACTCCAAGCGATCGCACCACCGACTAAACCAAAAGTAATTCCTTGTAAAATGAACGGGAGGTAAATCCACACAGAAGTTGCTCCCACGAGTTGCATAATTTCAATTTCCTGGCGTCGCGCCATGACAATCAGGCGAATTGTGGTGGTAGTCACCGCGATCGCTGTTACAGTCAAAATAATTGTAATTGTTAAAGTAATCCAGTTCAAACCCCGGTGTAATTGGGCAATGCGTTTGACTGCTTCATCAATATATTGCACCGTATCAACTCCCTGTAACTTAGCCAGTTGGGTTGCTAAAGTTGGCACCACTTCAGAATTACGCGCTTTCACCTTGATTTCATCAACCAAAGGATTCTCGCCTAGCTGTTGCGTAACACCTTCAATATCCGAAATTCTCATTTCCTTGACTAACTTATTCCAAGCTTCCTCTTTAGTAATTGCTTGTATCGCCGTCACCTCCGGCATTTTTGCGATCAGTGGCTCGATGCTTTGGACTTGCATATCCGGTTCGAGATAAACTGATACTTCTAACTGGCTACCGAACTGGTAGAGAAGCTTTTCAACTTGCCAAGAAGTTTGCAAACTCAAGCCGAATAAAAATAACAATACCGTCACAGTACTAACAGCTGCCCAATTCATCCAACCTCCCCGCAGTAAACCAAGGAAAGTTTCTTTGAGCAGATAGTCAAGTTTCGTGAGAGATTTCAACACAAATCACCCTAGTCAGAATTCAGGAGTCAGAATTCAGGAGTCAGAATTCAGGAGTCAGAGTTCAGGAGTCAGAATTCAGAATTCATAATTGATAACTCAGAATTCAGAATTCAGCACTCCTCACTCCTCACTCCCCACTCCTCACTCCCCACTCCCCACTCCCCACTCCCCACTCCCCATTCCCCAGCTTGATAGAATGAAGGCAGTAGGAATTTTCACCATCTAGCCATCAAGACTCATGCCTTCTGAAATTGCTGTCGAGAAAAAAAAGTTAAAAAATCCGCCTTTGGAGCTTCATTATTTAGGCGATCGCGTGCTACGTCAAGGTGCAAAGCGGATTTCTAAAGTTGATGACGAACTCCGCAAACTGGTGCGCGAAATGCTGCAAACTATGTACAGTAAGGATGGCATCGGTTTGGCTGCACCCCAAGTGGGAATTCACAAACAATTAATTGTCATTGATCTGGAACCAGAAAACGCAGCTAATCCACCTTTGGTGCTGATTAACCCCACAATTAAACAGGTTAGCCGCGACATCTCTGTTGCCCAAGAAGGATGTTTAAGCATTCCCAATGTATACCTGGATGTGAAGCGTCCTGAAGTCGTGGAAATCGCCTATAAAGACGAGTATGGCCGTCCCCAAACTATAAAGGCTAATGATTTGTTAGGACGCTGCATTCAGCACGAAATGGATCATCTTAACGGTGTGGTATTTGTAGACCGTGTGGAAAACTCCTTGACTTTGGCACAGGAGCTATCTAAGAATGGCTTCTCGTATCAAGCGGTGAAACCAGTAGTATAGGGGAATAGTAGTGTATTTAACTCCAAAAAGCGGTTTGTTTCTGGGTGGTTGTTGTGTAAGTGCGATCGCAGCTGTCGGTTCGATTTTTGAACTCAGTTACGGACAACCAGATTTCGGTGTCACAACCACGGCAATTATCCTCGCATTGAGTATTCCACTCACAGGATTATTTTTCTTTGCCGCAGTGAGGGACGCAAGGGCTAACATGAAATAAGCATCAGGTACATAAAAAAGGTAAACGGATGAACTAAGAATAGTAAATTCATCCTTTTACCTTTTATTTTTGTTCTGTATTTTCTACTGCTCCTAAGGCTTTGAGTGTCATTACCTGTGCTGCGGTTAAGCCTGTTACCCCAGTGATATTCATTCCTTCGTAGGGTTTTGGCGATCGCAGTGCTTTTACAGCAGTTTTCATGTATTTGAACCACATCTGTCGTAAGGGCACAGCGTTGCTCATTGGTGTCAATTTAAGCTCAAATGCTTAGCCGACATACGTTTTACCCCACCCCCAACCCCTCCCCTTACCAAGGGGAGGGGCTGTTTTGGCTTTAGACAAAACCGGGGTGGGGTGACGCGCCCTTGTGATAGTAAGTCACAGACCTGAATATCAAGTCTTGATAAGGGTTTTACGTTAAGTTGACACTTATGAGCGTTGCTGTGCCCCTACCGCGTGGTGTATTTACCTGGAAATAGCTGTAAATTTGGAGTGGGTTGTTGTGAAACATTGTTTCTACAATATAAAAATGCTATCAACTACCACTCAACTACTACGATTATCTCAAGGACAACTCAACTTACTAGAAGCTTGTCCGCGTAAATTTCAACACACTTACTTAGAACAACTCAATTCTCCTGCAAATCCCGAACATGAGGAACGCCAAACTTTAGGTAGTCGCTTTCACCTGCTAATGCAGCAGCGAGAAATGGGTTTACCAATTGATGGTTTCCTCCAAGCAGATGCTCAACTGCAAACTTGGATGGCTGGTTTTGCTGATGCAGCCCCAGAAATTTTAATGTCTGCAACTGATAATCAAACTTTTCGTGAAAGTGAACATTACCGCACTCTGCAAGTTCAGGATTATTTGTTGACGGTTGTCTATGATTTATTGATTGCAGATAACCAACAAGCGCAAATTCTCGACTGGAAAACTTATCCGAAACCACCTCATAAACGCAAGTTAGAATCCAATTGGCAAACACGGCTTTATATGTATGTTTTGGCTGAAACTAGCGCCTATTCGCCAGAAAGTCTTTCCATGACTTACTGGTTTGTTCAATCTGAAGGCAAGCCGCAAAACATTAAATTTAATTACAATACTAATCAACACATAAAAACAGCAAAAAAACTTAACCAACTGTTAAATCAGTTAACTCATTGGTTGGAGGATTACCAAAATAACATACAGTTTCCCCAAGTGGCGGAGGGCACTAAAACTTGTGATTATTGTAACTTTATCCAGCGGTGCGATCGCACACCAATCACAGAAGAAGCGGTAAAAGATTCATTGCCAAATTTTGACAGCATTCAAGAAGTATCACTATAAAAGTTTGGAGTTAGGAGTTAGGAGTTAGGAGTTTGGAGTTAAAAGTAAAAATTATTAAATAATCAAGATAATTTATAATGAATAAAGATACGAATTATACTAGATTACTTTATTCTGAATTCTGACTCCTGAATTCTGAATTCTTACCATTAATAATTAAAAATTGAGAAATTTATGTCTAGTTTTGACGAAAATGAAGCGATTTACGTCCGCGAATTAGGAATTGATGATATCGCTCCCATTTATCATTTGGGAGAAGAGTTATTTACCAGCGATTTATATCCTTATTTGTATCGCACATGGGATGAATGGGAAGTAATTGGACTTTATAATACAGACCCAGAATATTGCCTGGTGGCTGAAAGAGATGGAGAATTAGCAGGCTTTGTTTTGGGAACTATAATTACTAAAGCATCTTGGACTTACGGTTACATTTTATGGCTGGGAGTTAGTCCCAAATTCCAGCGTCGGGGAGTAGCAGACAAATTAGTTGATAAAGTTGTCGCCCGCATGATTGAAGACGGGGCGCGGTTCATGCTAGTAGATACTGACCCCACCAATGTTTCAGCATTAAAGTTTTTTAATCGCAAAGGTTTTGGTAATATTCGCCAGCATATTTTCTTGTCAATGAATTTAAGTAAACATGAATATTATGGTAGATTAATTGATTACGAACATCAAAAAGCAGAAAGAGCAGGTTACAGGCGATCGCGTCCAGCAATTCGCGCCCGCAAACCCGATAGCGCTGCTAATGAAATATTACTTAATCCCCTAGTGAGTGAATCTCAAATCACTGAAGATCAATCTCCAACTTGATAAAAGTTATGAGTTATGAGTTATGAGTTATGAGTTAAAATTCTTACCTGTTAACTTCAAATTCCTAACTCCTCACTCCTAACTTCAAATTCCTAACTCCTAACTCCTAACTTCAAATTCCTAACTCCTCACTCCTAACTTTATTTATTTATATGCCAGAACAACAATGGACTCTAGCAACAACAGAAAAACCGCCAGAGTGGTTTATCCAAACCGTGAAACAGCACACACCCGCATCAAATGGACTGTATGCAGCACAATTGTTGTGGCAACGAGGAATTAAAGAAAAATCACAATTATCAGCTTTTATCAACCATAAAGCTTATCAAGCAGCAAGTCCCTTTGAGTTTGGACAAGAAATGCATTTGGCGATCGCCCGCTTCCAAAAAGCACGCGATAGTCATGATAAAATTGCTATTTGGGGAGATTTTGACGCTGATGGTATTACCTCCACCGCCGTACTTTGGGACGGATTGGGAGAATTTTTTATCCAAAATATTGAGTTAGTTTATTACATTCCCAATCGTTTAAAAGAATCCCACGGATTAAATAATCAAGGAATTGAAAATTTAGCAAAACAAGGTTGCAAGTTAATAGTCACTTGCGACACGGGTAGCACAAATATTGATGAAATTATTTATGCCAAACAGTTAGGTATCGATGTTATAGTTACCGACCACCACACATTACCTGAAGAACGCCCACCAGTTACAGCAATTATTAATCCGCGATATCTGCCAAAGGAACATCAACTATTTAATCTTTCTGGGGTGGCGGTAGCTTATAAATTGGTGGAAGCACTTTATCAAAGTTTGCCTCATGTTCCTCAACATCCATTAGAAGATTTATTAGATTTAGTAGCGGTAGGATTAATTGCCGACTTGGTACAACTGAGTGGAGATTGTCGCTATTTGGCACAGTTGGGAATTCAACGACTACAAGCAGATTTTCAACAGCCACCAACAGCACGACGACGACCGGGAGTAGGGCGATTATTAGAATTGTGCCAGAAAAGTGGCGATCGCCCCACAGATATTTCCTTCGGTTTGGGACCCAGAATCAACGCCGTTAGCCGCATCCAAGGTGATGCTAGTTTTTGCGTCGAATTATTAACTAGTCGCAACGCCAAACGTTGTAACGAATTAGCCGAAGTCACAGAACTAGCAAACACCAGGCGCAAATCTCTGCAAAAAGATGTCCAAGCCCAAGTAGCACAAAAACTGACTCAATTAGATTTATCAACCACCAGCGTCATTGTCCTCGAAGATCCCCAATGGCCTGCCGGTGTATTGGGCTTAGTCGCCGGACAAGTAGCACAAGAAACAGGGCGTCCAACGATTTTGTTGAGTACAGAGGGACTGGGGAGAGATGGAGGAGATGAGGGAGATGAGGGAGATGAGGGAGTAGGGGAAGAAAATATTTCTTTATCCCCCTCATCCTCCTCATCCTCCTCATCCCCCTTATCCCCCTCATCCCCCTCATCCCCTCCCTTAGCCCGTGGTTCCGCCCGTTCGGTGAATTCCGTCGATTTATATCAGTTGGTGAAAGAACAAGCACATCTGTTACACCGTTTTGGCGGACATCCTTTTGCAGCGGGTTTGAGTTTGCCGATTGAGAATATTAGTTTATTTACAGCAGCAATTAATCAACAGTTACGACAATCTTTGGGCGGTACAACTCTCAAACCAACGGTGCAAGCAGACATAGTGGTAAAAGTTGCAGACTTGGGGAAAGAGTTATTTTTAGAACTGAAATTATTAGAACCTTGTGGAATGGGTAACCCTGTGCCAAAATTGCTAATTCAAAACTGCTGGTTTGAAAATAGTTGGCATCGCAATCAACAAGATTGGCAAGGAAAAAAGGTACAGTATATTAAAACTGAGTTTAATATTCGGGATGATTCAACTAGAAGTTCTTTTCCTGGTATTTGGTGGGGACACTACAAAGATGAATTGCCCATAGTCAGGTGTGATTGTATAGCTGAACTCGACTACAACACCTTTAAAAAACGCTATGAAATTAGATTAATTGCCGTCCGCCCAAGTGAAAACTCAGCACTCACTACTCAGCACTCACCACTCATCCTCGACTGGCGAAATCTCCCCACTCCCCACTCCCCATTGCCCCTAATCCCCACTCCCTCTGGTCGTGGGGGTCCCGAGTTCCCCACTCCCCCGCTTCTGCTTGAACATTGTCCGAAGAACTGGGATGATTTACGTGTATGGTTGCAGAGATGTTTAACGACTAAGTTTGATAATCAACAACAACTAGCGATCGCTTGGTCTAAACCCAATCAACAACCACCAAAAGAAATTTGGCGAACTTTGGTTGGGGTTGCTAAATATCTCAGTCGTACCAATCAATTAGTTACTCGCGTACAACTTTTAGATAAACTTGGGATTAGCGATCGCACCTTATTTTTAGGAATCAAAGCTTTAAAATATTACGGATTTACAGTAACAAGAGAAGACCGCGATTTAAAAATCACCTGGAATCCCAACAGTTTTTCTGAAGCCAATGCGGATGCCGCTGTTACACAATTTTTAGCCGCCATCAGCGAAGAACAATTCCAGCAAAACTACTTTGCAGAGGTGCCTTTATCTACCATTGTTGCCATGATTAATACTCAGTAATGTGGCGATCGCATTCTAGATCTGCTCAATTGTGGCTTGCTGTCGCAACGAGCAAAAATGTGCCAAAAAATCCCTATTGAAACTAGATAAAGGGTACGTATAATTATACGTATATGTAATTGATTAATGAAATCGGCGTTTCCTGAAAACGCATATTTTATGTCTATCGGGAATTTTGGCAATATTTATTCAGATGAGCTAATTACAGCCACCGAGTTGAATCGTCAGCCCGGACGAGTTCTAGACAAAGCTTTAGAACATCCAATCACAATTACTCGCAACGATCAGTCTTTTGCTTTGTTGCGCCGTGAGGAAGTAACTTTTCTTGTGAAAGCAGCAACACAAAGTAAAGTTGTTTTTGAGGTATTAACTGTTGCTTTTTCTTTATTACTTGGCAAAGAAATCGGCTTTGAACATCCTTATGGATGGCTGAGTGTATTTGAATCTGACGAACTGCAAGACTTGATTGAGGAACTGAGTGAAGCTTTTCGGTTGATTGATTTTTCTAGTCAGGGTTGGGATACGATTGATGCGATTATACATGAATGGCATGAGAGTGCTATTGCGATCGCCAGTCCTGAGTTAGCAGCGGCTTTTAGTGCGGAAACTGATGAGGTGCCATTAACTCAGCCATCTGCTGAAAGGGTTGTCTGAATTTGAGTGATGTCAGAAAATGTTCCAGAATTTTCAATAATATAGGACTTACGCAAACTTTATGAACTCTTGGCGTTCTTGGCGTCTTGGCGGTTCGATAAATTAGGCTTTTTGGTTATTTTTGCGTAAGTCCTATAATAGAAAATGTGGAGCCGCCAGAAGTTAAACTGACGGCTCCGACATTATCTGAGAACTAAAGGGCTTGATTGATAGTTTTAGGGAAAAGCAAGGCACCTGGACGGGGATTGCCCTTAATGAATGGTTGCAAGAAAATCCACTTTTGTTGGCAGAGATACCGCCACAATTACGATCGCAAGAGTCTAACTTAGAAGTTAGCGATCGCTTGCGCCAATTATCTACTGTATTAAAGAAGTAGTATATTGACTTATAACACTCTTGAATCCGTCTCCAATCATATATTAAACTTCATCAGGATTTATTCCTAGCTGTCTCAAACGTTCTGCCAAACGCTGCGCTTTTTGCTGTTCTTGTTCTAATTGGGATGTTAATAACTGGGATTTTTCTTGTTCTTGTTCTAATTGGGGTGTTAATAACTGCAATTTTTCCTCACTACTGAGTAATAAATTTCCTTGTCTATCCCACCAACGCAACCAAGGCGCTGTAGTATTTCCATAGTTTCCTTGCCAAATACCCAATTCCACACCCATCAAGGAAATCTCATAGTGTCCGCGTTCGTTAGCGGCGAGTTGCTGATATCTGCCATCAACTAGGTGATAAACCTCAACAGCAGCTTTGCTAAATTCGTAAATGCCGTAAAAAGGTACGCGAATTGCTTGCTCATATACCCAAAATTTACCAGTAATTGGAGTCTTATCTCTTTCTTGGGAACCATCCCCAGAAGCGAATTCCAGTACAATTAGGGGAGCGACATATTCTTGCCACAATACATACGATCGCCGAAATTGACCATTTAACATAGGTTGAACATTCGGGACGTAAAACCAATCAGGTGCTTCGGCGCCGCGTTCAGGTGGTTCGGTCAAACGCCAGTAAATGCCACAATCTTGACCAATACAATACTGATTATCTGAGTGAATTTGCTGTAATACACATTGAATAGAGTCAGTTAGAAGTATGCTTTGCGGGTGTTCTTGAAAATTTTTCACAAAAGTTCCATCCGACTCTGGTAATTCAGTATGGTCGGGAAGGTGAGTAATCCCTAGTTCGGACAGCTTGAGGGTAGTCATTGAACTTTGGCGGGAGCGAATCGGCTTATTTATCTTAGCACCGCATCATCTACCAGAACACAAGGCGCGATCGCTGTTCATCACTTTCTGATTAGTCTGCAAATAATCATGCAGCAAATCGCAACCCCGTGCCAGTAATTTATCAAGTTTGATATCTGCTAAATCCTGGAAAACCACTGTACCACTGGCACTTCCCACAGCTAAAGTCTTGCTATCAGGACTAAAACTAATGCTGGTTAACTCATCTTTATAACCTTTCAACGCAATCAACAATGTTCCATCACGATTCCAAATTCTCACTTTGTCATCGCTGGAAGCTGCTAGAGTCTTGCCATCTGGGCTAAAGCTGACACTGATGAAACTATCACCATCCCCACTCAGATTACTTAGCAACTCACCGTTTCGATTCCAAATCTTCACGGTGCTATCAATACTAACTGAGGCGAGAATTTGACTATCAGGTGACCAAGCTACCCCATTTACCCGACGGCTATGACTCGTTAATGTCTGTATTAATTTACCATCTTTATTCCATAGTCTCACTGTTTTATCATCACTAACTGAGGCTAGCAATTTGCCATCAGGACTAAAGCTTAGCCAATTCACTGCATCTTGATGTCCCTGCAATGTGTTCAGCAGGATACCGTTACGACTCCAAAGTTTTACTGTTTTATCTTTACTAGCTGAGGCAATTACTTGACCATCAGGTGACCAAGCTACGCCCAATACTGTATCAGTATGACCTTGTAATGTGTGGAGCAATTGACCACCCCGACTCCAAAGTTTTACTGTTTTATCTTTACTAGCTGAGGCAATCACTTGACCATCAGGACTAAAACTAACTCCCCAAACTTGACTTTCATGCCCAGTGAAAGTACGGAGTAATTTACCTTCTCTATTAAAGATTTTTACAGTTTTGTCTCGACTTGCTGCCGCTAAAGTGCGACCTCCAGGGCTAAAACTGATACTAGTTACCCAATCGTTGTTGCTGGCTTTGGGTTTTTGCACCAGCACATCGTCCAAACGCCAGAGTTTAATTGTTTTGTCCCGACTCCCAGAAGCAAGGGTGCGGCCATCTGGGCTGAAACTAACGCTATTCACCCAATTATTATGTCCTTTGAGCGTCGCAAGCAGCACACCTTGTGAACTCCAAAGTTTCAGCGTTTCGTCGGTGCTTGCGGAAACTATGGTGTTACCATTGGGGCTGAAGCTAACGCTGGTAACTCCTGCACTATGTCCTGATAAGTTTCTCTGTAGGTTGCCTTCTAAACTCCATAATTTGATAGTCTGGTCTAAACTAGCGGAAGCAATTGTTTTACCATCGGGCGACCAAGCGACAGCTAAAACTGCATCATTATGAGCTGGAAGGGTTTTGAGGAACTCACCGTCTCGACTCCAAAGTTTCAGGGTGTTGTCAGCACTCCCAGAAGCAATGGTTTGTCCATCAGGTGACCAAGCGACAGCCAAAACTGCACTGCTATGTCCGTTTAAGGTTTTGAGTAATTTACCGTCCTGAGTCCAAAGTTTGATGGTTTTGTCTGTACTTGCAGAAGCAATAAGTTGACCATCGGGACTGAAACTAACACTATTAACCACAGTTTGATGTCCTAAGAGAGTCGCTAGTAGTTGACCCTCGCGGTTCCACAATTTCACTGTCCTATCTTGACTGGCGGAAGCAATCATTTGACTATCGGGACTAAAACTGATGCTGTTGACTACATCTTCATGTCCTGACAAAGTTTTGACCAAAGTACCATCAAGACGCCAGAGTTTAATTGTCGTGTCTGCACTGGCTGAGGCAATTAAATCGCGTTGGCTACTAAATATAACACTATTTACCCCTGATATATGCCCGTCAAAACGATTATATTCTTTGACGCCCGAAACCGCTTGATAAAGAGCCGTCAGGACTTGTTCTTTTGTATTAGAATCTACCCAAATTGTTTGTTGTAATTTTTTCCCCGCCTTGATACCTTCTTTTAAAGCATCAATACCTTTTTGCGAGGCAAATAAAGCTTCACTGGATACACTCAGGGTTTTAATTTCGCTATCTATTGCTGTAACTATGGAAATACTTAAACCAAATATCGCCAACACAGAAGCAGCCAAAGCGATTTTTAAGGAACGATTTAATTTAGTTTCACTAAGTCTTTGTTTTTCTTGGCTTTCTGCTAGTTTAGCTGTTAACTCTTTTTCTTTCAGTTCAGCTCGCAATTGCTCAATTTCTAACTGACTTAATTCTTCGCGCTTTTGTAATTCCCGCAATTCTGTTAAAAAGCCCAATCCCTGTTGGGGATGAGTATCTATCAATTTGGTTCGCTGCTTTTTTTGACTAAGTTCGCTTTTGAGTCGCTCAATTTCTGCTTGACTTTGTTCTACTTTTTGCCGTAGCTGGTTGAGTTGGACTTGTAAGCTTGATTCCTGTTGTTGCAAGTAGCGAATTAAGTCTACTAAATAATCGTGAATTAGTTGATAACGTTCTGGTACGTCGGGAAACAAAACTACTAATCCAGAGCGTACTAAAATATCTAAAATTAACTCTAATTTGCTAGCTTCTTCTAATTCCGTTAGTTGGGCGGCTAATTCAGCGCGAGTTTTAAAAGGTCTATTGTTACTTTCATCTGTTAATAAATATAAAACTAGTAAAGCTGCTCGTTGATTTTCCGGGCCGCAGTCTTTGATGAGTTCCTTAATATATCGCTCAATCAGTTTATTGGGTCTATATGGCTGATATTGTTCCAGGGTGGTAATTCGCTCATCTTGAATTTGCGCTCCCACAACTTGCAATTCAATGGGGCGAACTTCTCCAAATTCTGTGGATAAATCTGCAATTAAGGCGTCGATTAAGGCAGGCTCCAAGTGTAATTGAGAACGTTCTGTCAATTTTTTGATAATCGCTTTTGCATATTCTGGCGAAAAATTATTTAATTGGTAGCGGATATTTTTATCAAGAATATTGTTGTTAATTGCTTCCAGTAAAGAAAGATATTTAAAGTCTAATAAACGATGTAAATAATCTTCTCGCAAAGAAAGAATAACCTTGACAAAAGGTATTTGGAGACAGTCACTAATAAATTTATCAAATGCTTGTTTTTGATGGCGATCGCTATATCCAAAGAAAAACTCTTCAAACTGGTCAAAAATTAAAACTGTAATCAAATGATTCTCAGCATTTTTTTCTAATTGTTGTAGAATATTGACAACGGTACTAGGCGTAACAGACTCTGGTAAAACCTCTGGTTCAATGGCTGTTTCTACTTTAATCTGAGACATACCCTCGCTTAAAGATTTGCCTAATTCTCTGGCCCAATCTGTATAAACTTGCAGCACCACAGGTACCGCAATTTGATCGCCAATCGCTCGATTTTGCAATGCTGGAACTAAACCAGCAGTTACCGTGGAACTCTTACCCACTCCCGATTGACCGTGAATCACCGTTAACTTTTGGTCAGCGCGGCTAATTCTACCAATTAAATTATTAATATCTCGTTCTCGACCAGAAGCCGCAATTTCTAAAGCAACACTGCTACTTCCACTTGGTGACATCAATGCTGGATTTGTCGCTTGTCTTTGGGGTTGCAAACGTCCCGCACCGATAAAAGCTCGAAAACCATATTGTTGCTCAACAGAACGGCGTTTTTGACGAATATAATAAGCTTCTAAATATCGTCCTTCTTCAAAATAAAGCGATCGCAGTGTTCGTAACAAGCGAATATAACGATGGGCATCATATTGATGAGCGCTGTATTCTAACGCTTCTGGTAGTTCTTTTGTTGCCTTTTCTAAATATTCACGAGCAACTTCTTGCTCACCTAAATTGCGCTGGGCTTTCGCTAATATTAAATAGTAAATTTGTGCTAATAGTAAAGGAAATAAACAGTTATAAGGGTCATTTTGCTTTTGCGCTTCACCTAATTTCAGCAATGATACATGTGCTAAAATACTCGCCTGTACCCAACGTGATTGCTGCACAGCTACTTGTGCAAGAAAACCGTAGTCACAAGCAAGTTGGATTTGACTACCATAAATTTGATGCAACTCCAAAGACCTTTGAGCAACAATTTGTAATTGTTCCCAGTCTTGGAGATTTTGCAAAACTTCAGCAAGTTGATTAATAAATTCCGCAACTATATTTAGACACCCAGATATTTGTAAAATATTCAAACATTGCTGAAAATAAGATTTTGCTGCTAACCAATGACGGCGATTTTCCGCTTGATTTTGCTCAGCTAAACGGCAAGAACATAATCCCAGATAAAACAGCAAAACTCCCTGCCTGAGAAATAGGGGAGATGGGGGACATGGGGGAGATAGGGAAGAGAAGGGAGATGAGGAAGAGGACGCGGGGACACGGGGACGCGGGGACAGGGAGACATTCTCACTCACCGCGTCACCGCGTCTCCCCGTCACCGCGTCTCCCTCATCCCCCAACTTCTGCCAGACTTGTAAACTTTTCTGAAAATGATTTATGGCTGGATTGATGCGATCGCTAACATAATTATCTAAGCCAAACACAAATTCTAAGCTAGCGTGCAATTCTGGCTCTAGGGTAATACCACGATTTTGCAATTCTTCGATGGCAAAGTGGAGTTCATAGTTATGTTCCCAAACTTGCTCTAGAGTAGAATAATTTTGGGTAAATTTAGGTGCTTGGGGTTGCGTAGGATTGTTTGGCAACACTCTAGCAAACAAAGAATCAGTTTCTTGTTGCAAAAATTCTAGCAACGAGCGAGTTGTCATTTCAAATTGAATTGGTGTCGCCGCCCAACTCGCAAAATCTGGTGCTAAACGTACCACTTTTTGCAAAACTTCATCATTCATCCACACAATTATCGGAAATGGATGGCGCTTGCGAAATTCATCACGAATATGATTAATAGACCTTAAAAAATCATCCAGCCCATCCACTAACTCTAAACCCAAAATCATTAACGCCGATGGCGGTTGATTACTAGTAACTAATTGTAAATGAATAGTTGTGTAAAGACTTCTAGCGTTGTGGGGTAAAACTACTTTTTGAATGTGGTATAATCCAGAAGAAATTTCTTCAAGTCGTTGCAACATTTCCTCTTGCAAAACTCGATAATTGCAGGAGACTAAAACTAAGGAAAATTGACCGTTAGAAAGTGCGATCGCTCTCCCCAAACTCCGCAATGCTCGCTCGTTATTTGCTCTTATATCTGCTGTTGGGTGTCGTTCAACCATGATTTAAATTTTTGCGTCTCTGCTAAAACTGGGTTGACGGCAAACCAAGCCCCTTCTTTGTCGCGGTATTCAAATACAAATAAACTCCGCAATAAAGTGTGGTATTCAATATCACCTCTAACCCTTTGTTGTTGCACCACCTGAAAGATGAGTTCCCATTCATGGGGGTCAATGGCGTTGGCTCGGTAATCCCGCTGTCTTTGAATCACCAATTCGACACACTCCCGTTCAAAGGGTGGATCTTGTTCCCGCAAACAATCAAACAACAACCCTAGCAAGTCGCGCACATGACCGCCACTAATCAAACACAACCGATCTAAGGTTTCCAAATTATCAAACACTTCTGTAATTAAGCCTAACCGATCGCTAGGCAAAATGTCCGGAAAAGCTCTCGCTAGCACCATTTGTCGCATCATTGCTAGCCCTTGGGGAAAAATCTCTCCAGAGCGCAAACGCACAGGTATCATTGGTAACACTTTTGGTGCCACTCCTCCGCCCAAACGATGCTGAAGTTCGGCGCTATCGTTGGAGAAAGTCAAAGCTAGGGGAATAGTATAGACAATATGACAATTTAATTTGCGTAACTGTTCGCCCCGTTGAATAAACAAGTATTCTGGTAGCGATCGCCCCGATGGTAAAGGTCGAATTGCTACTCTATCCAAGTTATCAACAATTACTACCAGTCCTCTTTTTCCCCTGGTTTTGAGTTCCTTATTGGCACGTTCTAATAGTTCTTGATTAATTGACTGTAAAATATTCGCCGTTCGTGGTTCCAAATAATCCCTTAACCGCCGCCGCAATTGCGGACTTTCTTTGGTTTTAGCTGTAATTTTGCCAATCCCCACAGATAACTCAGCTTCAACTCCCAGTTCAATTGGTGTTTGCAAAAAATCGACAATTTCGCCAAACAATTTGGTAAAATAAGTAGGCTTAAGTTTGATTTTCATCGCTTCTAGGCTTTCACTCACCTGACCAGCGATCGCTAATAAAACATCAGTCACATCCACATCTGCCATTTCTAAAACGTGGGTAGACTCAAAGTAAACCACATGAAATTGCTGCACTTCTAACTCAGCTTTCAGGCGCAACAATTCCGTTGATTTACCACAGCCGAGATGTCCGGTAAATAGCTGACAAGTTGGTGAATCTGGAGATATGCGAGTGATGGTGCGCTGTAAAGCCTCAATAATTTTCCCACCCCGCACCACCGCAAAATCGATATAATATCGGCGATCGCTTGCATCTCCTATCATTAGAGGTCTACTTGGATTGCAAGCCTGATAAAATCTTTCTAAATCTAGGAGCATAACTAACCGAGTTCATTCACGAATAGGGGATGACAAAATTTATTTCTGGGAATTTATCTGTTTATTTAACTACATCTGGCTGAAATTACTAAGTAAGTTAGCAAAATTCTGGTTGATTTTTCATATATACGTTTTGTATAACACACCGCAATGCTAACATTTGCTTCTAACTAAGCAGAAATACTTTTATAAGTATAAACAGCAAAAAAGTCTAATACTAAATAAGCTACTTTTATCAATATTAAAAATATCCTACACAAAAAAAGGTACTATTAGGTACAATTTTGTGGTGTTATTGAATATTTGTATAAGATAATACAGTAAAACAATCTAATACAATTGTATATACAAATGTAATTTTTTAAGATATAAATGGCTTTGATTGGGACGAAGCGGAACTCTGCCAAATGCTGGAATCGTGTTTCTCAAGAAGAAATTGAGTATCTATTTCAACAGCCGGGTATTCTCATTGCTCCAGATATACAACATTCTGAGAATGAGGACAGGTATCTTGCTATAGGAATTTCAAGCCGAGAAAGGTATATTTTTGTGGCTTTTACATTCCGCAATAAACAAGATCGAATACTCATTAGACCAATTAGTGTCAGATATATGCGAGATAAGGGACTTCCAAAAAATAAATTGTTCCAAATTATTTGTACATTTGTAGGGGCGCACAGCTGTGCGCCCCTACGATGGGACGTTTTTTTTATTGGAAGTCCCTAAAGAGATAGAGAGATATGGACAAAGATTTCCCAAGACTTAAAACTGATGAAGAGATAGAGGCGCTATTAGAAGAAGATTTGTCAGATTATCTTCATCCTGAAAATTTTAAGCCAGTAACCTTTGAATTCAAGCCTAAAGATAAATCTGTCAATGTAAGAATGTCTGAGCAAATGTTAGAGGCAGTAAAAGCTGTCTCCAAGAAAGAAGGGATACCTTATCAACGTTACATTAGACGAGCAATAGAACGGTCTTTAGGTGCCCAATATTAATGAAGTGCGATCGCTAGTAATATCATGTCCGGCTAATCACTTATGATTAAAATTTCTCCGCGTCCCCGCGTCTCCGTGTCCCCACGTCAGTCTAAACAATAAGTCTTCAACCGGACATGATATAATACTCTGTCTCATTAGTTCTGAAGAGTTAGTGGTGGTCAGATCCCCGACTTCTTCAAGAAGTCGGGGATCTTGCCTTCTACAAACCCATTGAATATAAAATTAGGCGATCGTGGAGGCGATCGGGCAAAATATGTTTCAGCACAGCTTGAATTTTCGCATCTTGTCCAATCAGATAGCGTGTCTTTGGCTGTTTTGCAGTCAGCGCGTGGACAACAGCTTGAGCGACAATATCCGCAGAAATTCCTCTAGATGCAATCAGCTGCATTTTTTGACGAACAGTATTCATCGCCTGACCATAAAGATTTAGTGCCGATTCTGATAAGCTATCTTGTCCGATTTCAGCTTGAGTTAGAGATTTATTCCAAATTGGCGTAGCAATGGAACCAGGTTCAATTATTGAAACTGAAATTCCCCAGGGTTTTAACTCCATACGCATCACATCAGTGAGTGCTTCCAAAGCAAATTTTGAAGCATTGTAAGCACCCAAAAACGGCGTAGGACTTCTACCAGCAATGGAACCCATATTCACAATTCGACCCCGACCTTGGCGTAATAAACCAAGAAATGCTTGTGTCACCGCTAATTGTCCAGTGACATTAACATTCATCTGGTGTTGAAATTCCGCAACTGGTAATAATTCTAAAGGCCCTGGAACAGCAATACCAGCATTATTCACTAAACCTAAAATCCCAACATCACCAACTGTATTTGTTAAGCGATCGACTACAGAAGCGATGGATTCAGCATCAGTAACATCTAAAAAAATTGGAATCAGTCTTGACGAAGCTTTTTGTTGGAGTGTTTGAGCATCAATATCTTGACGCACGCCAGCAAACACAGAGAATCCCAATCGGTCTAAAAGCAAAGCACAGGCCTGACCAATTCCTGTTGACGCTCCTGTAATCAGGACTGTACCTTGATAATTTCCTACAACCATTAGTTTTTTTGATTATGAAACTACTGTAATATTTCTCTGTGCGTCCTACTTACGAATTAAGCTAACGCGCCTAAATGTCGCATTTTTTCCTTAAGAGTGTCATTAATCATTAGTTAATGTGCAACTTAAATGCGTAATAGCTTAGTATCAATCCTTGCAGATACCAGAGCGAAGACAATCTTCAGTTTGGTCATCTCTAGCCGATATTTGCCAGGGAAATATATTAGAAGCGGTATTTGTGCTGTAAACCACGAGAGCAGCTATGGTAGAAAGCTGGTTTTTGACAATTGACACATTATTACAAACATTGCCTAGTTCAGTATTGGATAAATAAATAGGCAATGCCATCAGACCAATGCAAATTGTCCGGTTCATACAACCTCAGCGAAAAATTTCCGATTGCGTTAAACTTAGATGCCACCTTGATGAACCGGAGTTGAAAAACTGAGCATTGTATGTTGATGTTGTGTTAACTTACTCAGTCCTACTAGCCGCAGAGACGTGATTTACAAATTATCGGTTCCACCCTTTTTGAGGTTAGGCATTGCCTACAAGATGGCTTCCTACTAACTTATGCACATGCAAACCCAAAAAACAGGACAAAAAAATCCACAACACTCAAAAACATATTTTAGTGGCTGCGATCGCCAGATAAAATAGTTAGGAATGCTCAGTAGGGAATCGGGGAGATGAGGGAGATAAGGGAGATGAGGGAGAGAATTTCACCCACCACCCCATCTCCTAACTCCTAACTCCTAACTCACTACTGAGCACTCAGTGAAAAATTTTGCCTGCCTACTAGACTCATGACGCCTTCACAAGACGTAGATACTGTAAAAATTCCTGATATAGATACAGAAGCAGATGGCAACTCACAAACAGATCCTCTAGATGAGTTGCCAGGTGAAATCGAAATGTCACTTTTCGACCACCTAGAAGAGTTGCGACAGCGAATTTTTTATTCGCTGATTGCTGTGGCAATAGGCATTATCGGTTGTTTCTTTGCCGTTAAGCCCATTGTCCAACTACTTGAGGTTCCAGCACAAGGAGTAAAGTTTCTGCAACTTGCACCAGGGGAATATTTCTTTGTCTCCCTCAAAGTCGCAGCTTACACTGGCTTGGTACTTGCTAGTCCTTTCATTCTTTACCAAATTATCCAGTTTGTGCTGCCTGGACTAACTCGCCGCGAACGCCGCTTATTAGGGCCTGTGGTTTTAGGTTCGAGTGTTTTATTTGCAGCGGGTTTAGTATTTGCTTATTTGCTTCTGATTCCCGCAGCTTTGAAATTTTTCATCAGCTACGGAGCAGATGTAGTTGAGCAACTTTGGTCAATTGACAAATATTTTGAATTTGTACTGCTACTTTTATTTAGCACTGGTTTAGCATTTCAAATTCCCATCATTCAACTGTTACTCGGTAACTTGAATATTGTCTCATCTGAGAAGATGGTTTCTGGTTGGCGTTACGTAATTATGGGAGCAGTGATTTTAGGAGCTATCCTCACACCTTCTACTGACCCCCTCACCCAAAGCCTTTTAGCTGGTGCAGTTCTGGGACTTTACTTTGGCGGGATTGGTTTGGTGAAGCTCACAGGAAAATAGCGATTGCTACCTCAATAAAAAATTAAAAACTTAAAATGTAAACCAAGGGAATTTTAGATTTTGAATTTTTAATCCCAAATTCAAAATTTTAAAAGTCTGATAACAAGAAATGGGAGAAAGCTAAAATCAAAAATAATTCATTTAAGCTGATATTTAAAGAGCATTAACGCTCAAGAAACAATCTAAAATCTAAAATTAAATGGCACAAATTAACTTTGATGATTTTGAAAAAGTTGAAATTCATGTTGGGAAAATCATCAAAATTGAAGAATTTCCTCAAGCTAGAAAACCAGCTTATAAATTATGGATAGATTTCGGCAATTTGGGCATCAAAAAATCTAGTGCCCAAATTACTAAGCTTTATGAGTCAAAGGAATTAATCAACAGATTAATATTAGCTGTTACAAACTTTCCACCCCGTCAAATTGCCAATTTCATCTCCGAAGTTTTAGTCTTAGGAGTAGTTCTAGATGATGGAGAGGTTGTGTTAATTCAGCCAGATAGAGATGTACCCCTTGGCAAAAGAATTTTATAGCATATTTTTGACTAATATTGATAATGCAGTTGTGGACTAGCCAAGGACGGCAGATAGCTGGTTTTGGTGCTATTGACTACAACTTGAGAGGACAGACAGCTTTGCAGTTAAATTTCTTGGTAACCTAACAGACAACTACGCTTGGCTGTTATCCAAATTTTCTTCCCCGCAGTTATGCCCTTACTTGCTATCAATAACGCACTGAAAAAATTTGTTCGGCAGTTAGATTTAAATCTGGAAATGTTGGTGACTCTATACGGTCATCTACCCGAAACTGTTTACCACGATATTCACCCTCATCACTTAAAGAGTAAATTGTGATTGTTGGCTGTTTGGGGTCGCCTATCAACTCCTTGCTACCCAAAGCTGCATAATCGACAATCCAATATTCTTGGATACCCATTTCTTCATAGTCAGCAAACTTTTTATGATAATCATCTCTCCAGTTAGTACTGACCACTTCAATCACTAATGGAATTGAATCAGGTTTACTAAGGATTGATTGTTTCTCCCATAGTGGTTCATTACCCAAGTTAGAAAAATTCATTAATAAAACATCTGGATAGTACCCTGACGTTTTATTTTCTGGCTTCACTGTAGCGGTTTTAGGTATACCGTAATAAAGTTTAAGACGAAGACACTCAGACGCTAAAATCATTATTAAAAATGCTACTATTTGCTCGTGTTTCCCTGATGGTGGCGGCATTTGAATAATATCTCCATCGTGTAATTCATAACGGATATTTTCTGGCAGACCTGACAAAAATTCTAAAAATTCATCAAATGTAAATACTTTTTGTAGAGATTGTGCCATAATTTTTGCCTTTGTTTTAGATAAAGTTTAAATTAGCTTGTATCATTTACTGATTTTCTTGTAGCCGTAAAAACCTTATAAAATCCATTCAGAAGCTCGTTCGCCCAAATCTAAAGGAATGCTAACAGCTTTGCCGAGTCGGGGGCGATCGCGTGTTTGGGTGATAAATGTTTGCACTTGTGTTGTTCCACCCAAGGCATGAAGATAACTAGCAATGCTATCAAGATGCTCTTGGTACTCTGCCTCAGTCAAGGGAAAAGAAGCTTGCTCCAAATACTTCCACATTACTTGCAAAAATATCTTCCCCTGTGCCCGTCGCAACTGGACATCGTAAGAGTATCCCCACTTCTCAACTAGCAGTTGACGTAATTCCTGTCCTGTCATAGCTTTTCTCAATCAGATTTTACATTTAGTTATGATGTTAAGTTCCGTAACTCCAGTATGATAAGGATATAAAGAAATGTAATGCTAACAGAAAAGATGCTAAATATATCTTGGAACAGAGAAGTATGGCATCGTCGTAAGCGTTAGCATTTCGACTTAGACAAGAGTTGCTCAAGTACAAGTACTCCTGTCAAAATGCTTAACAAAATACACAAAGAGCGCGTAGATTATGGCTCAATTTTCAGAATCAGCAGACGTGCCAGATATGGGGCGTCGTCAGTTCATGAATCTGCTCACTTTTGGGACTGTCACTGGAGTAGCTCTGGGTGCATTGTATCCCGTTGTCAAGTACTTTATTCCACCAGCTAGCGGTGGTGCTGGTGGTGGAACCACAGCAAAAGACGAGTTGGGCAATGATGTTAGTCTGGCTAAATTTATCGAAAACCGAAATGCAGGCGATCGCAGCTTAGTTCAAGGACTAAAAGGCGACCCCACCTATATTGTGGTAGAGAACAAAGAGGCCATCAAAGATTATGGCATTAACGCTATTTGCACCCACTTAGGTTGCGTCGTCCCTTGGAACGTTGCTGAGAACAAATTTAAGTGTCCTTGTCACGGTTCTCAGTATGACTCAACCGGTAAAGTTGTTCGGGGTCCAGCACCACTGTCTTTGGCTTTAGCCCACGCCAACACAACAGACGACAAAATTGTCTTGACTCCTTGGACTGAAACCGACTTCCGCACCGGCGATGCACCTTGGTGGGCTTAATTTTAAGTGCTGAGTGCTGAGTGCTGAGTAAGGGATGAGGGAGATGAGGGAGATGAGGGAGTCAGGGATAAGAATTAATAACCAATGCCCAATGCCCAATCCCCAATGCCTAATGACCAATGACTAATTCAATGATTGTCCTTATAGAGATGAGAAATGCTTCTGTAACAGCGAGGTTAACTCGCAGTGTTAGAGCAATTGTAAAAACATTGCTCATAGCGATCGCCACCGTGACATTCTACTTCAGTTGCGATCTTGCCCTTCCCCAATCTGCTGCTGCCTATCCCTTTTGGGCGCAGCAAACCTATCCTGAAACCCCCCGCGAACCAACCGGGCGGATTGTTTGTGCCAACTGTCACCTAGCAGCCAAGCCCACAGAAGTGGAAGTTCCCCAATCGGTACTACCTGACACTGTTTTCAAAGCTGTGGTGAAGATTCCCTACGATTTGAGCGCCCAGCAAGTTGGTGCCGATGGTTCTAAAGTCGGCTTAAACGTCGGTGCTGTGCTGATGCTACCCGAAGGCTTTAAGATTGCTCCTGAAGACCGCATTTCTGAGGAACTTCAAGAAGAAATCGGCGATACTTACTTCCAACCCTACAGCGAAGACAAAGAAAATATTGTCATCGTCGGTCCTTTACCCGGCGAACAATATCAAGAAATTGTCTTCCCAGTTCTTTCCCCCAACCCCGCAACCGACAAAAACATCCACTTCGGTAAATATTCAGTTCACGTAGGTGGTAATCGCGGACGCGGACAAGTTTATCCCACTGGCGAAAAGAGCAACAACAACCTTTACAATGCTTCCGCTACTGGCACAATCACCAAAATTGCCAAAGAGGAAGATGAAGATGGTAACGTCAAATATCAGGTGAACATCCAACCTGAGTCTGGCGATGTTGTTGTTGATACAGTTCCCGCAGGCCCCGAATTGATTGTTTCCGAAGGACAAGCAGTTAAGGCTGGTGATGCTTTGACCAATAACCCCAACGTCGGTGGATTCGGTCAAAGAGATGCAGAAATCGTACTCCAAGACGCCGGCAGAGTCAAAGGGTTAATTGCATTCGTCGCTCTTGTGATGCTGGCTCAAGTGATGCTGGTACTGAAGAAGAAGCAGGTTGAAAGAGTCCAAGCTGCTGAGATGAATTTCTAAATTCTTTGCTAAATCATTCCTTGTTGGACAGGCATATTGCCTGTCTTTTTTTATACCTTAATTATGGTTCTAAGTCTATCTATGAGACTCCAACCTTAATATGCAATTTACTTTAAAAGTATAGCGTTTCTCGGTCTAATGAGGTACACCCGTAGGGGCGAACGGCCGTTCGCCCCTACAACGTGCAATATAATTTTGTACCTCACTTGAATGAGAATCGCTATATATGTACTTACAGCAGTTTTCATGTATTTGAACCACAATCCTCAGTAGGGGCGCACAGCTGTGCGCCCCTACAACGTGGTCTATTTACCTGAAAATTGCTGATTACAGCAATTGATATATTACAGCAGTTTTCATGTATTTATTTGAACCACATCTGTCGTAAGCGCACAGCAATGTTCCCTACCGCATGGTCTATTTACCTGAAAATAGCTGTAACTTATAGTGTGTTTTTGCGGAATCTGTTATAGTTTAGTTGTAAGTTATAACAGTTGTTATAACAAAAATATAACTTCTCATATCAAATTTATGATGTCTAGGTATTACATTTAAATGCCTAACATCTTCCTACTTAGGAATTACCTCATGGCTGGAAAAATTTATCCCATAACTCATGCAAAGGTAGGAAATCAAGATGGGTTTCGCTTACCTCGCGCATTCTCTAGGGACTATCCTCATTTAGCTAATGCTTCAGGCCGTATCGAAGTCCTATCTGATAACACTTTCTTAGTTAGATTAGAAACTGATAATGTTGATGAAGTTGATGAAGATGAGGGCATTATGATGAGCCTTTTTCTTGACTTTTTGATGAAGGATGCCATGCAAAACCCTTCTAAACTCGTTCCTTATACCCAAGAAATGAGCGATGAAATGGATGATTTATTAGCTGATGTAGTTATAGATTAATGGCTGCATTTACTTGTAATGGTTGGCAGATTTTTTTCTACCCATTGTTTAACGAACAATGGGTAGAATTGCGTAATAGGGTTCGTATTTTAAAAAATGAGTTATCTAAAGAAGAATTTATTACACATTCAGATGTCAAATCATTAAAAGTATTGAATATTGGCATTAAAGAAAAAATTCCTCAAGATCCTTTTGCTAGTCACTTTGCTTTGCAAAAACCTTTGCAAAAGTACGGTCGTCTCAAAAAAATGGGGTTACCTGAACGATATAGATTGTTTTTTAGAGCATTCAAAAAACAAAAAATTATTATTATTCTTTGGCTAGGCTTTCCTCGGAAGGAAGGCGATAAAAAAGATTGTTATCAAGTTTTTAATAAAAAAGTTGAAAATGGCGATTTTCCTGAAAGTATTGATAATCTGCTTTCAGAATGTGGGCTAGAAGATTCTGATGACAAAAGTGAAGATTAAAATACAGCTAATGCTAGCAAAACTTAAACCACAGAGCAAATGATTAGTAAACAAACTACCGAGCATTATGTATGGAGTAATAATGAGCGATATTATTGAATCTAGCCCTAGTTGAGTTGAGGTATCCGACCATGACAACCTCAGTAGAGTATATCCCCGTTACCCCGATTGAGTACCCAGACGAGGACGGTAAGCCAATGGCTGAAGGTGATTTACAGCGCAAGTGTCTCGTATACGCTACAACCGTGCTGGATATTTATTTTCAAAATCACCCAGATGTATATGTCGCTGGTAATTTATTTATCTATTACGAAAAAGGTTATCCAGAATCAGTCGTAGCCCCAGATGTATTTGTGGTGTTTGGAGTGGAAAACCGCGACAGACGCTCTTATAAAACCTGGGAAGAAAATAATCAAACTCCAGATTTTGTCCTAGAGATTACCTCAAAAACCACCCGCAGTAAAGACCAAGGTGCAAAGAAAGGAATTTACGCCTTTCTGGGAGTGCGTGAATATTTTCAATATGACCCCACAGGCGATTATCTTAATCCTCAACTCCAAGGTTTACGCTTAATCGAAGGTAATTATTTCCCGGTAGCAGCCAATACCTTGGCAGATGGTACAATATCCCTACCCAGTGAAGTTTTAGGACTAGAGTTGCGCCTAGAAGCAGAAAAATTACGCTTTTACAACCCAGCAACGGGTGAAATACTCTTAACTCATGAAGAGGAAGTAGCCGCACGACAAGCCACAGAAGAGAAAGCGCAAAGATTAGCCGCTAAACTCCGAGAATTAAATATCGATCCAGATAGCCTTTAGCTAAATTCAACAGTGTTAATAAAATAAGCGGGTGAGTATGATTTACCCACCCTAATTATGCTTATGCTCCTCACTACTAATATAAGGTGGGCATTGCCCACCCTACTACTACAACGGACGATAAACGCGATAGTTGATGCTAGGGAAGATATTATCCATGACCTCGACTTTTTCGAGCCAACCGCTGTCAATTTTGCCGATTTTCACATCTTCGTAAAGCTTATTAAACCTCATCAGGTGCGATCGCGTCCGTCTGACTGCATAGGGTACCATTGTTCCCGTCCGCATAATAAAAGCCCAGTCAGAAGATTGTGCCAACAATAACTCCCGTGCTGCTTGATTTAATGCTCGCCACCCCAACTCATCCTCCGGTTCCAACTGAGATATTTCAATCATTCGTTCAGCAGCTTTGTGCAAATGCGGATAAATCCAGGCGTTTGTTTCGTTCAACCAATACTCGTGGAAACCTTTGAAACCCCAACTTGACTGCGAAGGACGACAGACTTGCTGTACTGGATGCGATCGCAGATAATCTGCCAAGTGAGTCATTGCATAGGTTCCTTGGTCATACCACGACTTGCGGAATAGAAAATCAATAAACCAAGGCCCTTCATACCACCAATGTCCAAACAACTCGGCGTCATAAGGCGAAACTATAATTGGCGGGCGTTGCATTATACCATAAAGATGTTCAGATTGCCTCTCTCGGTTATACATAAAGTTAGCGGCATGTTCCGCTGCCTTTTCCCGTGCCCAATAAGGGTCGTAGAGTGCTTTATCTGACAGCCCTAAACCACGCCCAGTAATTTTGTGATATTTAATGCCCGTGTTTTTGCGTTGACCATTGGGCATAATGTAGGGCTTGATGTACTCATATTCTGCTTCCCAGCCCAAATCTTTGTAAAATTCTCGATATTCCGCCGCCCCAGGATAGCCAACTTCAGAAGACCATACCTGTTGCGAAGATTCATGATCTCGACCAAAAGCAGCAACACCAGTTTCTGTGAAAATCGGAGCATAAGTGCCAAAACGCGGACGGGGACGGGCGTAAAGGATGCCATGTCCATCAGTGAGGAAATAGCGTAAACCAGCATCTGCCAGCATTCGCTCTACACCTTCATAGTAGGCGCATTCCGGTAACCAAATACCTCTGGGTGGTTGTCCAAAGGTTTCCTCGTAGTGTTCGCAGGCTACCTGAATTTGTGCCCACACAGCTTGGGGATACATTTTCATTAACGGTAAATAGCCGTGGGTAGCACCACAAGTGATAATTTCCAGGTTATTACTGTCTTGGAACTCCTTAAAAGCCGTCACCAAGTCACCGTTGTAGCGTTCCCATATTTGACGGGCTTCATTAAATTCAGTGGCGTAATGTTCCGCTAAATAACGAATATGTCCGTTGTGGACGTTACGCTCAGCTTCCAGTTCTATAAGTTCTTCTAGTTGCGCTAAATGGGCGTCATAGCGTTCTTGCAACAGGGGGTCACGAAGCATCGACACTAAAGGTGGTGTCATACTCATCGTGATTTTGAAGTCGATACCGTCTCGCTTTAAGCCTTCAAATACTTTCAATAACGGGATGTAAGTTTCTGTGATGGCTTCATAGAGCCATTCCTCCTCCAGCACATAGTCACTTTCTGGGTGACGAACGAAGGGCAGATGTGCATGAAGGACAAGCGCGACATAGCCAATAGCCATAGTGATTTTTAGGTGGTACTTGTAAGTTGAAGGTGGAGGGGTTTGGCAGAAATTAACAATATTTTAAGACTTTATGGGGATCGTCAGATAGGTTTATAGCAGTTTTCAATTATTTTAAAAACCTTTTGGCTTCGTTCGGATTTTTGTTATGGTTGTTTGGTTAGCTTGTTTGAGTATAAAAATCAGCTTTCTTATTTACAGTTTTTTGTGAGCTTTGCGCCTTGGAATTTAAGAATTATTTTTTAGCCAGCTTCCCGTAGCATCTGGCTACAGAATAATTTTACTTTTCCCGTGTTTGATGAAGTTGAGTTTCAGGAGCGATGCCTATGGCGGGTTACGCCTACGCCAGAATTATACAAAAAAGCGCTGGACTCTAACGCTAAAACCAGGCAACAGTGGTGATGTGATTTCGTCATCAGCCAACAAGGTTGCTATCAGTTTTAGTTGAGCGTTTTCTCTGCGATAAACTTCTAGTTGCTGTAATTGCCAATTAGCAATCCAATATTCTTGGACTCCCGTGGATGAGTATAGTTTCAGCTTAGCTTCGCGGTCTCGACGTTCGTTGGTTGTCCCAGGAGAAAGCACTTCCACAACCAGTTCTGGCGCTCCTCTCAAATGTCCTTCGTCATCTAGCAATTGTGCTAAACGCTCATTACCGATCCAAACTACATCAGGTATGACGTTATCAGCATTTGTAAAAATTATCCCAGGAGTTGCAATAGGTTCACCCAGCTGACTCGAACGAGACCAAATTTCTAATTCAAAATAAATATTACCACCAGTTCGCTGATGTCTCCAGTGAGGCGCTCTAGTCACAAATAATTCTCCGTCAATAATTTCATAGCGCTTCCATTCGTCAGTTTGGAGTAATTCTAAGTCTGAGGTTGTCCAACGGACTCTATCGGATATTGTTTGGTTCATAGGACTATTTTTCCACGTCTAGTTGAGAAATCAAATTTTATTTTCAGAATATTTACTCAGGGTCAATACCTGCGGCTCGTAAACGTTCTGCCAAGATTGCAACCCGTTGACGTTCTTGTTCTAGTTGTTGGTTTGCTTGCTGTAACTGCTGGTTTGTTTCTTCTTCTGGCAACATTACTAGATCCCCATCTGGTGTAAAAAAGCGCAATTTCCCAGACTCAACGCCTAAATACAGCCCTAACTGTTGGCTCCACAACCAACCTTTAGCAGTAACTTCAATTTCTTGATATTCCCCATCAACTAAGTGAAATCCCTGTAATTCCAAGCTCACTGGGTCAAACCAAAAGTAATCCGGAGTCCGAAATGTATTTTGATATATTTGCTTTTTCAAACCTTTATCAACTGAGGCTGTGGAATCAGATAGCAGTTCTATAATCACGTTGGGGTATTTGCCGTCTTCTTGCCACACAACCCAACTTTTGCGGTCTTTTTTTTCTGCATCTAAAACTACAAAAAAATCCGTCCCTCGAAATTCTTCTGACTTTTTTTGGTTAGGGCTGAAATAAATAGTCAAGTTACCAGTAGCATAAAAATCGTTGCGATCGCGCCACCACCACTTTATCAAGCGGATGAGTAAATCGATTTGTTCGCGGTGTAAATCAGATTCCAAGGGGGGTTCGTCACTATAAATATCGCCTGGTGGAAAAATTATACCGTCTGTGACAAATTTTACACTAGAGGTGGTGGCAAGGGGCTGAGACATACAAGACCATATTTTTATTTGTATCTATGCTATCGTGACGAAAAAATTCGTAATGTTGAAAAGCTAAAAAATAGTCAAAATTAGTGTTGCATTAACCAAGGAATTATCTTTTAATTTGAACAGTTTCAGCCCATCTTGCTTAAAATTACACATATCTCGGCTCAATATTTATATCAGTCTTAAAGTGAGAATGGCATAAGACGCTACTTTTAGATATAAAAATTAGACCTCTTGCGCGAATAGAAAAAGCATAAAAAGAATACACCTTAAATAAGTATTTTTGGTGGACACATTCATCGTCAACTGAAGAGTTTTCGCATCCTCAAAGAAGAATATCGTAACCGCAGAAAAAGTTGTGGATACATTGCAACTTGATTGCTGGACTTCTCAAGTATGAACTTGCTCTGTTTTCTTGATTAGTAGTACAGGTATAATTATATATAAGTATGATTGAAATTCATTCAAATTACAAAATAAATTTACCGTTTCAATATATACATGATGTTAGCATTCTTTTCAGTACATCTAACATAGTGGACTACACCAGGCCAAAATGAGCAAAAACATCTTTACTGTCTTAACATCAAGCATAGTAGCCGTAACTGCGATCGCCGTTTCACCTCTCAAATCACAAGCACTAACCTTTGATTTTAAATTTGATAATACGCCTGATGCGACTGTAACTTCTCCCTTCGTAGGAACAGGAACGTTTAGCTTTGACGGAGACCCTGGAGATGGAACATTCGCACTTACGTCTTTACCAAACTTTAACTTTTCCTTTGATGTTAATGGAAATAGCTTTACCAACACTGCTCTTGTAACGCCACTAGCTAATATTCTTGCAAGAATCGAAACTAATGGTAGCGATCGTTTCATCAACTTCGGTGGTTCAGGTGGTGGCCCCTTCGGAGGGTCTATCGATTTTGTAAATGCTAGTAGTTTAAGTTTCCAACCCGGTTTCGGATCGCTTTATTTTTCAGGAGCTGGCTTTGGAACTTATCAGGGGATAGCACAGGTAGATGTTACCCCTGTTCCTGAACCAGGTAGCATCTTAGGTTTATTAGGTTTATCCTTGGGAGCGTTGGTTGCTAAGAATAAAAAACAAGCTTAAGAGGATGTTTAAAAAGTATTATTGCTAACATCAAAATCTTAGAAACCTAACCCCCCAGCCCCTTTCCCTACAAGGGAAAGGGGGTTTTTAGTAGAGTTTGTCACTTTCCAAACAACCTCTAATCTCGACTTTATCCATTTTTAGGAAACCCAAAACCCGACGCTGAAACCATTGTGGGACGGTAGTTTTAGTTTTTGGACTGAAGCACAAATCAATGACATGGAAAAAGTATTTGCCAAAAAACCAGGATTTTTGCCGGATAAGGAAAGCCAAGTTCTTAATTTTGGATAAAGTCGAGCTAATATGATGTCCGGATGATTACCCATAATAAAAACTTATTTATTATTCAAGCTCATACCTAAAGGTGGGGGCTTGAATTACGAATTACGAATTATTTTGACGGCTTCTTTTTCTATTCTTCGCTTTCTTGATACAGATGTTGCAAGTCTTGTAACTGAGTCTTTCGGGAAACACGACGATACTTTTTAGTTTCCAGTTTGGGTTCGTATTGACTCTGCCCTTTACCTTTACTTTTTAACTTGAGAGTGGATTCAGGATCGGCTTGTTGGTGAAGTTGTGTTTGACGAGCGATCGCTGCATCCAAAAATTCCAAATAATGTTCGTATCGTTCCCAGTCTCCGCGCACTGCACACTCAGGCTCATCTCGGTGGAGACAATCATTAAATCGACAGCTAGCAACTGCTAACCGCTTTCTTGCTTCGGGAAAATAATGTATTAATTCTTCTGGATTACAATCCATGTCAGGCTGATTAAAACCCGGAGTATCTGCTAACAAACCACCGCTAGGCAATTCAAATAATTCTACATGGCGGGTGGTATGACGACCACGAGCTAATTTACCAGAAACCTCCCCCACTCGCAGGTTTGCATCGGGAACTAGCTGATTAATCAAGCTAGATTTGCCGACGCCGGAAGGCCCAGCAATTACAGTAATTTTATTGCCCAGATAATTAGCTGCTTGGTCAATATTAATGCCATTTGTCACACTAATAAATATCGGTTGATAACCCCAACCTAGTAGGCGATCGCCAATTTTTTGTTGTTCCTGTGATGAAATTAAATCACTTTTATTCAAACATAAAAGCACATCCAAACCAGTAGATTCAGCCTTAATCAAAAACCGACTCAATTGATAAGGTTCCAAAGGCGGATCTGCCACAGCAAATACTAAGAGGATTTGGTTAACATTGGCGATCGCTGGACGATCTAATTCACTTTGGCGGGGTAAAACCTCAGCAATTGCTCCCCGTCCTCCAGCCCAATCTGGCTCCTCTACAACAACGCGATCGCCCACCATCACCTGTTGCCCAATTTTTTTCAGCCGTGTTCTACGAGTACAAAGCAGAAAGGGGGGATGAGGGGGATGAGGAAGATTTTGCTCCCCCATCTCCCTCATCTCCCTCATCTCCCCCTGCTCTCGATCCAGCTGTACCCGATAAAAATTAGCCTGTACGGCCAGCACAGTACCTAATAACTGTCCACTTGCGGCAAAACTTTCCGCTATCATTGGTGATTTATTGGACGACGCACTAACAGGGAAAAATAACTACTACAGTCTGTAATTTTTTCCACTTGATAACCTGCCATTGTCAAACTATCGGGAACCTGCTCAATGGGTTCTCCTGGGTCTAGCCAGACTTCTAGCAAACCTCCCAGTGGCATTTTCTCTAAACGTAGTTTTGTCCGCACGAAATTAATTGGACACGGGGTGCCGCGTAAATCAAGTTGAGCATCAGGAGTTGAAATAGAAGAGGACTTCATTACTTAAACAGATTTCCCAAGAATCCTTCTAGACCGCCTTTGCCAGTACGATCTCCTTTAATTTTAGCTAGCTTTTCCAGTAGTTCCCTCTCCTCTGGGGTCACCTTATTAGGAATATCAATTAATACCGTCAGCATATGATCGCCACGACTTACGGGATTTCCTAGTCTGGGTACGCCGCGATTTTCCAACTTCATCACCGTATTTGGCTGGGTTCCCGCAGGAATGATTAGCTCCACTGGCCCATCTACCGTCTCGACCTCTAAGCGGCAACCTAAAATTGCTTGCAAGTAGCTCACTTTAATTTCCGAGAGAATATTAATACCATCACGTTGGAATTCCTCGTCCTCATTCACGAACAAGTAAACGTACAAATCTCCAGGAGGACCGCTGCGTTGACCAGCATCCCCTTCATTGGAAATCCGCAAGCGTGTGCCATTATCCACGCCAGCGGGAATGGTAATTTTGAGTTTCTTTGTTACTTGATTTGCACCCTTTCCATCACACGCATCACACTTATCTTCAACTACCATCCCCGTTCCATTACAAGTGGGACAAGTCGAGACTTGAGTGAAACTACCGAAGGGTGTTCTAGTAACACGACGGACTTGACCCGATCCGCTACAAGTTGAACAAGTACGCGGACGTGTTCCTGGTTTGGCACCAGAACCGTTACAAACTTCACAATTTTCTAAATGGGAAATGCGGATTTCTTTTTCACCGCCAAATACTGCTTCCCGAAAGTCTAACTTCAGGTCTAGCCGGAGGTCATCACCTCGCGCCGGACCACTGCGGCGTCTTTGTTGTTGCGCTGGACCACCCATACCCCCAGCAAAACCACTAAAAATACTTTCAAAGATGTCAGCAAAACCACCCATATCGCCAATATCTTGGAAGCCTGCACCAGCTCCACTTGACACGCCCTCTGGACCAAAGCGATCGTAACGAGCGCGGATTTCTGGTTCCGAGAGTACTTCATAAGCACGGTTAATTTCTTTAAAGCGATCCTCCGCCCCCGGCTCTTTGTTCACGTCTGGGTGATACTTCCGGGCTAAACGGCGATAGGCTTGTTTGATTTCTTCTTTGTCGGCGTCACGAGAGACACCCAGGATTTCATAATAGTCGCGGGCCATATAGCAAAGGTAAAGTTAGAAGGAACAAAGCAGGAGGCAGTAGAACGTTACGGTTACTTGCTACCCTACAAAAAGGCGTTTTGCCTACAAAGCGTCTTTGGGAGGGCGGCTTGCCGGAGGATAGGCAGAAGATAAAATTAACTTTTGTTAATAATTGATTTTACCCTTTACCTTTTACAAAAATCACCGACAAATCTTGAGCAACAGGTGGTTTCCTCGTGGAAGACGACAAAAGTTACAGAAATAGCTGTAAACAGAGGAAAGCTCTGTTCAAACTTCTCACTGCCGAGTTTGCTGTCTCTTTTACAATTGTGCTACGTAGGAGAGGAAAACCCCGCCCATCAACCAGAGGGGCTAACCGCACCATCAGGTGTGGAAAACCACCCATATGCTTTGGATCGCATCTCAACTAGCACACCAGCCCACAGTAATTTGCTTCTACAATCTAGCAAACCGCTGGGGTCTTGTGAAACTTTGCTAAATTTAGCATCAATATATTTAGATATAGTGAAGTGTTTTAAAAAAAATCTCAAACATGGGGACTGGGGACTGGGGACTGGGGATTGGGGACTGGATTCTAGCCAATCTTCCGCACCCAGTGCCCTGTTTGGCCAATGTCCAATCCCTAATCTATCGCTTCATAATCAGCTTGCGCGGTACTTTCTTCATCAAAATCAAAGTTGAATTGGGGTATAAGCGTACCATTCATTGCTGAGTCTACTTCTGGCGTAAACACACCACTTGAAACTTCGTCAATTTCGTCGGTTTGGCTGTTAGCTCGGTTGTAGACATCGGCACCAATGGCAAACAGGGTTTGTTGGAAGTCGTCTAAGCGCTGCCTAAATTCTGCTGTGGAGATGCTAGAGTCAGTCATTGCAGCTTGGAGTTGCCCAACTTTTTCACTAGCCAAGGTTTTCATCTGCTCGCCGATAAAGTTGCCGTTATCTTTGATGGTGGATTCGTAACTGAACAACAGATTATCTGCTTGGTTTTTCAGTTCAACTAATTCTTTACGTCTTCTGTCTTCTTCGGCAAACAATTCGGCCTCTTGGCGCATCCGTTCGACTTCGTTGGTACTTAAACCACCTGTATTAGTAATCCTGATACTCTGTTCTCTACCCGTGCCTTTGTCTTGCGCTCCAACCTTGAGAATTCCGTTAACATCAATTTCAAAAGATACTTCAATTTGCGGTACACCACGAGGTGATGGGGGAATTCCTGCTAAGAGAAACTTACCAAGGCTTTTGTTATCTCGTGCCATTGCACGTTCACCTTGGAGGACGTGAATTTCCACCGAGGTTTGCCCATCAACTGCTGTGGAAAATATTTGTGACTTGCTAGTAGGAATTGTGGTGTTACGTTCAATGATTTTCGTGAATACTTCACCCAAGGTTTCAATCCCCAAAGACAAAGGGGTGACATCCAATAGTAAGAGATTATCGACTTCGCCACCCAAAACCCCTGCTTGGATAGCAGCTCCTAGTGCTACAGCTTCATCAGGATTGATAGAGCGATCGGGAGCTTTGCCATTGAAAAACTTAATCAACGCATTTTGGACTGCGGGAATGCGGGTAGAACCACCCACCAAAATAATTCGATCTATGTTTTGCGGTTTGAGAGCTGCGTCTTTGAGGGCTTGGATCATCGGTTCAATGGTAGCTTCGATTAATTGCCCTGAAAGTTCTTCAAATTTAGAACGGCTGAGTTCCATCTCCAGATGTTTGGGACCGCTGTCATCGGCGGTGATAAACGGCAAGTTGATGGAGGTATTCACCATAGTGGAGAGTTCAATTTTTGCCTTTTCCGCTGCTTCCCGCAGGCGTTGGAGTGCCATTTTATCTTGGGAAAGATCGATTTTTTCCTGTTGCTGGAAGCGTTCCATCATCCAACGCACGATCGCATTATCAAAGTCGTCTCCACCCAAGTGGTTGTTACCACAAGTTGCCTTAACTTCAAAAACACCATCCCCAAGTTGCAGAATCGACACGTCGAAGGTACCTCCTCCCAAGTCGAAGACTAAAATTAACTGTTCTTGTTCTTGTTTATCTAATCCGAAAGCTAAAGCCGCAGCCGTTGGTTCATTGATAATTCGCAGGACTTCGAGTCCGGCAATGGTGCCAGCATCTTTAGTTGCTTGTCTTTGGGCATCTGTAAAATATGCTGGTACGGTGATCACTGCCTGAGTGACAGTTTCACCCAAGAAATTTTCCGCATCCTGCTTCAGCTTTTGCAGGATCATGGCAGATATTTCTTGTGGCGTAAAATTTTTTGAGCGAATTTGAACATCAACGGTATCATCTCGACCTTTGACACAGTTGTAAGGTACCCGTTCGCGTTCTACTTCAGTGTCTTCCCAACGCCGACCGATGAATCTTTTAATACTGTAAATTGTATTTTCGGCATTGGTTACGGCTTGGCGCTTTGCCAGTTGACCAACCAAGCGATCGCCACTCTTGCCAAATCCCACAATACTTGGAGTAGTTCGTCCACCTTCAGAATTGGAGATCACAAGTGGTTGACCGCCCTCCAAAACTGCGACGCAACTGTTAGTAGTGCCTAAATCGATCCCAATAACTTTTCCCATATTTACCAGTATTTTTACTGAGTTTTTATGCTGTAATTATGATGTTGCGGATTAATTTTTTTTGCTCCGAACCAAGGCTAGCTCAAACGACAGCATCTGGGAATGGGGAATAGGGAATAGGGCATTGGGCATGGGGCATTGGGCATGGTGAAGAAGCAGGGGGGCAGGGGGCGGGGGGCAGAGGGGAAGATTTTCTCCCCTGCTCCCTGCTAAGAGCTCCCCTGCCTCCCCATCTCCCTCATCCCCCTCATCTCCCTCATCTCCTCATCTTCCCAAAACTCAGTAATGATGCTCGCCTCTGCTAAAACCCATCAGCGAGGCGAGCGATTACAGTTTAACTGAAGGCTTGACTCGACTGATCGTCTGGTGCGGCAGGTGTATCTTCCTTGGGAGCAGCTACTTTGACCATTGCATGGCGTAGTACGCGATCGCCCAAGTAATATCCGCGCACTAACTCTTCTAACACTGTTCCTTCAGGATGTTCATCCGTAGGTTCCCGCATTACTGCTTCGTGCAGGTTAGGATCGAATTCTTGACCTTCAGGACGCATTGGTGAGACACCTAAGCGTTTAAGGGTATCTACTAATTGTTTATAAACACCTTGGTAACTTTTATGGATGGTCATTTCGCCATCGGATTGCGGTTTGAGGTGCGATCGCGCCCGTTCAAAATTATCGACCACTGGCAGCAATTCCAGAATTGTGTTCCGCCTCATCTGCACCTCTAGCTCTTCTTTTTCTTTGCTGGTGCGTTTACGGTAATTCTCAAAATCAGCGGCAATCCGCATATATTGAGTACTACGTTCTTCTAATTGCACTTTAAGAGACTCGATTTGTTGAGTCATTTCTGCCAAAGCTGTTTCCAGTTCGGCTTTCTCCCTTGCAGCGACGCCGTTTTCTTGATTAAGAGTAGCCGTATCCGCCGTTACATTGGTTTGGGCTGCTACTTGCTCAGTCACTTCGCTGCCAGATTCATTGGAATTGATTTGGGCTGGGGAGTCGCTCATCATTGCTTGCTTTACCTCTGTTGGTTCACCCAATTGCTGGCTTGTATTGTTTATCTGTTTATTTTCATCCATCATTGTCTACTGATTCCAGATGCTTTTTATGGCAGTACATCTCCATAGCTTGCAACCGTCGTCATTCACGGCTTGCAACTGGGGTTGATGTTATTGCCGATAAGTTCCTGGAATGATGTTATCGTCATTTTATTGTGACAAATGACGAACATGCTAGTTGAGACGCTCCTAGTGCGGTAACCCGAACGAGTAGCGTAACTTTTAGAGTAGATATTTTGCAACAGTAGCGCTTAATGTGATTCGCCGTTCCTAGCTCCGGATCTTAGAGCTTGTTTGAAAAGTTTTGGGCGAATATAATTCGCTACTACACAAACTCTCGTCCGCCTGCGCGGACTAACCAAAAATTAGGCCTTTCAAACCCACGCAGGTGGGTTTCGTCTGTGTAGCCAAGCCACTGCGTTGGGC
>JAVRBV020000144.1:0-24641 GCA_034531095.2 Nostoc sp. CreGUA01
ACCAAAAGTTTGATGGAGTGAAGTTTGAAGTTACTAATTCAATTGTATACCTTCCTCCTTCTTTCTTTTTCCGACTTCTGCCTTCTGCCCTCTGCCTTCTGCCTTGCCCCAACCAAGATCACCAAAAGTTGCCAAGAACCATAATATAGTTTAAAAGACCTCTTGCTTCTAGGAAATTTTTGCACCATTTATCAATAACCCATACTTCAAAATTTACTTCCTGTAAATATATATTCGCTAATGTTTGTAAATAACTTTTTAATGTATTGTTGAAAACAAAAAATCCAACTCTAGGCTCAAGTCCTTGTCTTTGGAAAAAATTGATTAATTGTTTTGCTCGCAAAATTGCTGTAGTTGTTTTTCCACTACCTGCTCTCCCCGACAATAAAGTAGGTTGATCTGGATTTAGAAAAAAGATTTTGCGTTGTTCTGGTGTAGGATTAATTTTTTTAAGGAACATACTGAATCACTTCATAAATAAATTAAGAAAAAAATCTATGCTCAATAACAAAGAAACCATGAGTCAAGAGACTAATGGGTGATAACAAATCGTTTCACTTTCTACTTCTATAGGGATAAATATTTTTTACCAGTAAAAAGCTTTTTTGTAATTCTAAACATATTTATAGTTGTTTTAGCGATAAAAGAGGCTTGGCTGTGATTTGCTTGATGCAGCAAATATTAATCAAATAGTGTAATCATAACTGCACTTACGGATTATTATCAAGCTGTCATCCATAGAAAAAACTAAGAATCTTGTGCAAAATGTCTAAAACTATTGAGATTATCTCTCAATTGTTGATGAATACGATCGCTCCAAAAAGGAATCACAGTTTGTCCTTGATAAAGGGCATCCAGTGCCACTTGCTTGTCAAACTCTGCTAATTTTAAAGGTTGCTCTTGGGAGCGAGTAGGTAAGAACATTAGCTGCTTCATTTTTTCTTGAGGAACAAACTCATCAAATAACCATGCTTCCCTTTCGCGCAATGCTTCTAATGCTGCATGGCAAACTTCAAAGTTTAAACCTATTGATAGCAGATACTCCATCACTGTCAACACTAACAGATCGCTTTTGGAGTAGTAAACATTACGACCTTTGCCAGTAATGTTAACTGTTGGCACAACAACTCCCTTTTCACGCCAATACTGCAACTGCCTGCGAGTGCAGTTGGTAATTTCAGCGGCTTCTGTACTTGTATAGAACTTTTCATCCATATAATTTATCGTACATAAGCTGTTCTTCAAACACACAATTTTTCATAAACACATAATGTGTTCTTGTGATAGTCTAGTTTCATGAGTATGATTACTATTCAAAGTCGCCTTACTGCTAGTGAATCAGTCCGCCAACAACTCTGGAAGTTGATGGCACAGGCAAATACGCCCCTAATTAACGAATTGCTGCAACAGGTTCCTCAGCACCCCGACTTCGAGAAGTGGCGACAAAAAGGCAAACTTCCTGCCACTGCTATTCTTCAATTATGTCAACCATTGAAAACAGATCCTCGCTTTGTCGGTCAGCCCGCTAGTTTCTATATGTCAGCAATTCATGTTGTAGACTACATCTACAAATCTTGGCTAGCCGTACAGAAACTTTTACGAGCATCGCTAGAGGGTCAAATGCGCTGGCTAGCAATGCTCAAAAGTGATGCGGAATTAGTAGAAATCAGTGGACAAACCTTACAGGCGATTCGTACTAAAGCAGCCGAAATGCTGACTGATTGCATTACAGAATCTGGCTTTGATAGTACACCTCAAAGGGCAAAAGGCAAAAAGTCTCAAAAATTATCTTCATCAAACAGTAGCTCCAACTTAAAAAATATCCTCTTTCAGGCTTACCGCGAAACAGACGACATAGTAACACGCTGCGTCATTAGTTACTTGCTCAAAAATGGCTGTAAAGTCAGTGAAAAAGAGGAAGATTTAGAGAAATTTGCTCAACGTCGGCGCAAAGTCGAAATTCAGATTGAAAGGCTCTCTGAACAACTTACTAGCCGCATACCTAAAGGTCGAGACTTGCTCAATGCAAAATGGTTAGAGACACTCTTGATTGCTACTAACACAGTCCCTCAAGACGAGGCTCAAGCCAAGCACTGGCAGAATATTCTGTTAAGCAAACCCAGTTCTCTCCCCTTTCCTCTAGTCTTTGAAACCAACGAATACATGGTTTGGTCAAAGAACCAAAAAGGACGGTTGTGCGTTCAGTTTAATGGCTTGAGCGATCTTACCTTCGAGGTTTACTGCGACACTCGCCAACTTCATTGGTTTCAACGCTTTTTAAAAGACCAACAGACTAAACGCAACAGCAAAAATCAACATTCCAGTAGCTTGTTCACCCTCAGAAATGGTCGTCTAGCTTGGCTTGAAGGCGAAGAAGAAGGCGAACCTTGGAATGTGAACCACTTAACTCTCTACTGCACTATTGACACTCGCTTATGGACTTCCCAAGGAACAGAACAAGTCAGGCAAGAAAAAGCTGCTGAGATTGATAAAGTCATCACTCGAATGAAAGAAAAAAATGACCTCAGCGAAACACAACAAGCTTTTATCAAGCGCAAACAATCTACACTGGCTAGAATTGACAATTCCTTTGAGCGTCCTAGCAAATCTGTTTATCAAGGTCAATCTCATATTTTGGTGGGAGTAAGCCTGGGATTAGAAAAGCCCGCCACCGTTGCTGTAGTGGATGCCCTTGCAGACAAAGTTCTGGTTTACCAAAGTGTCCGTCAATTGCTGGGTAAGAATTACAATCTTCTAAACCGCCAGCGCCGACAAAAACAATTTTTAGCTCACCAACGCCATAAAGCACAGAAACATGAAGCCAACAGCCAATTAGGAGAATCGGAGTTAGGGCAATATGTAGATCGGTTGTTAGCTCAAGCGATCGTGGCGATCACTCAAACCCACAAAGCTGGCAGTATAGTCTTGCCCAAGCTCTTAGATATGCGAGAAATTGTCCAAAGTGAAATTCAAGCTAGAGCCGAGCAAAAATGCCCTGGTTATCTAGAAGCCCAGCAAAAATATGCTAAACAGTACCGCATTAACGTGCATCACTGGAGTTACGGCAGATTAATTGAGAACATTAAAAGTCAGGCTAAAAAAGCTGGAATTCTTGTTGAAGAAGGACAGCAGCCAGTTCGAGGCAGTCCACAGGAAAAAGCTTATGTATTGGCCATGTCAGTATACCGCGCTCGTTTGATCCAAGTTTGACAAATTTCTGAACCTTGACAATTGAATATCTAACAGCGCCGCAGTTCATGCTGTAAAGAGCCTCTGAATTGTGAAAAATGTGGGTTAGTTTGACTGTTGTGAGACAATCTTGCTTTCTGACCCTAGTAGCTGCTCACCCTGATGCTGCTGTCGCAAGACAGGAATTAGGTGCGCTCCCAGCAATAAGGGTGCAGATGTACTGCTGTAGTGGCTACTGAATCACCCCCGACCAAGGGGGAACCCTCCCTAATTTTTTATTTGTCTGAACTAAAGCAAGTCTAAAATTGCTGACTCCTTGTAGCATATTTGTGTATATAAATTTGAAATAGTTGCACTGTAACTATCTTCCTGACAATAAAAGGGTTGAAAGTCCTCTAAGAATTTCTACATTTTGAGCTAACATATTTGCAACTGTTTTTTCCTTAACAGGAAAGTTGAAAAACTCATTCATCAGTGAGTGATGTCTACAATCAGCTTTGCCTACGCACTTTTAGGTGAGGTGTGTCGCAAAAAACTTGCATCTTCTGAATTTGGAGGGTTGAAAGAGAGCGCTACGTTGACATTTTGTTGAGTTGCGCGTTTGTTAAAACTGTTTAATCAGACTAAAGCAGTTAAAATATTAATGGTTTATAGCGGAACATTCAGGATAACGACAATAATTTGTCATCGCTACTTTAACAGCCATTTAATTAGCTTAATGACAACAATTTGTCTCTGACGACATTAATCTGTCACCGACGACAAATAATTAGTCACTGTAGACTTCCAACAATGGACGTAACTGGATTCGAACCAGTGACCTCTACGATGTCAACGTAGCGCTCTAACCAACTGAGCTATACGTCCTTAACCACACAATTATCAAGAATAACACATACTTTTATCAAAAAGCAAGATAAAGAATCCAGATGATTTCAGTAGCATTCGACCCTAGTGTATGATCGTTAAGGTTATTCGGTTCTGGTGGGGGTCAGCTACCAGAGGTAACTCTTAAAGTTCGGTGTAAATTCGGCGCTTGGGAACAACTGTGAACTAAATTTGAGATTTGAGATTAGCTTGCCTTGGCGATCGCAAATTCTCAATTGAGTGAGTCAGGATACCCGCCGAAGTAGATTTATATTTGAGCGAGGTACAGATGACTGCAACTGCAAATATTTCCCCAAGCGATCGCTGTGATGTTCCTGACCACACTTTATTTGTTTGCAAAACCTGTGCCAGTGTTTGGCAAGATGGAAAACGTTTACCTGGAAGTGGTGGCGAACAACTATTACAGGAACTCCAGCACCTAGCACAAGATTGGAAGTTGCGAGACGAATTCCCAATTCAAGAAGTTGAATGCATGAGTGCTTGTAATCGTTCTTGTGTAGTTGCCTTTGCTGCCAAAGGCAAATTAACATATTTATTCGGCGATCTAGCTGTTAATGAAAGTGCATCTGCGGTATTGGAGTGTGCTAGTCAATACTATGCTAAGGCAGATGGTTTACTGCCTTGGTCAGAGCGTCCAAAAGCACTGAAAAATGGTATTTTGGCCAAAATTCCACCTGTATGATGCGTGTTTTAATTTTGGGCGGAACGGGAGATGCAGCAGAATTAGCTGCTAGACTCGCGGCTATGGAAGAGATAGAAGCAATCACATCCTTAGCTGGTCGCACCCGCGAACCATTAGTTCCTTTGGGCGATTTGCGAGTTGGAGGCTTCGGTGGTGTAGCTGGATTGGTTAGTTATCTGGAAGTAATGCAAATTGACTTGTTAATTGATGCAACCCATCCTTTTGCTACCCAGATTTCTTGGAATGCTGTAGATGCTGCAACCAAAGTTGGAATACCCCATCTAATGTTAATTCGTCCGCCTTGGCAAAAGGTGAGTGGCGATCGCTGGATTGAAGTTGACAGCGTTGCAACCGCCGCCGCAACTCTGCAAAACCAAGCACAGCGAGTATTTTTGACCGTTGGTAGGCAAGAACTCGCCGCCTTCGCTCACCTCAAAGAAATTTGGTTTTTAATGCGGATGATTGACCCTCCTGCCCGTGATGCCTTAGTACCACCGGGGATGTTATTGTGCGATCGCGGTCCCTTTTCTCTCAATAATGAAAGGGAAATTCTAATTCACCACAACATCGATACCATCGTCAGTAAAAATAGCGGTGGCCATGCAACCTACGCCAAAATCATTGCCGCACGAGAACTTGAGGTAAAAGTTGTGATGGTAAATCGCCCAGCCATACCACCAGGGAATTACGTTACTAATGTTGATGATGCTTTAGCATGGGTCTTTGACCAAACAAGGCAAAATTAAATACTCAAAAATATCCCCGAATTCTTGAAGAAGTCGGGGAGCTAAAAAAACAGAACTGCTATAGATATCTATCAAATTCTTGCTAATGCTGGTTCTGCCAAAAAATATTTCAGATTCTCTTTATCAGTGGCAAATTTCAAATACACAGATGCCATTTCTGGTGTTAGAAACTCAATCATTAATCTGTTTTCTACCCAGAATTCAATTACATCAAAGAAAGAATCGCGGTTACAGCGGACTACACGCCAGCCTTCACGGACACCGATTTGTTCAATTTCTTCCTGGCTAGTAGGTACAGAAATCGCTGCATGAATATCGGTAAATCTCGAAGTCATAGCAGTATGCACAAATACTGCTTGTTCATCACCTTCACCAGGCTCGATTTGAGAACCTAGAGGATAAAGTTCAATGGCTGTACCGTGTTCATCGAAAGGTATAACCATATAACTGCCTGGGTTAGGAGGAAAAGGAACAGCTTGTGCTTTTAAAATTTCTGCAAAAACTTGGGCAACGTGGTTAGGGTTTTTAACAGCAATGGAAATATGGTGAATCATAGAATAACCTCTGTTCAATATTTTGTAGATTACAAAACAATCGGGGAAAACTAGGGGAGACGAATTTTGGATTTTGGATTTACGCATTATGTGGATTAGACGCTAAAACCCTTGATTTATCGTTGTAGAGACGTTGCAGTGCAACGTCTCTACAGGGCTATGCGCCCCTACTGAGGCCGCCCATAATGAGCTTTACCTTGACCATCAGTAGTTTCAAGCACTAGAACTTGCTGGCCATACTCATTGGTTTGAATCGACCACTGGTAGGTTTCAGGCTTTGCTGAATTGCGACTGGAGTAGGTGCGGCCGCTATTGCAGATTTGCCCTTGGGATGTGCTGTCGCTGGGTTGAAAAGTCAAACGCCCAGCTTCAACTTTAACTTTCCCTTTTTCTTCGATGAATAGGTTGGACGTGCAGTTGTAAGTGGTGACTTGAATCAGCCTCCTTCGCTGATAATTACCGTTAGAGGTGAGTTGAAATTGATCGCTAGAACCGTTCGGGGCTGCTGGTCGGCCTGTGTAGCTGTCTTGGTATTGGATGGACGAAATTCGACCATACCGCCACTCGCCTTGGAGTTCGCTAGGCACTCCAGTATCATTTTGTGCCTGACTGGCGGTTGGGTAAAAAACAAGGCTGGCACCAAGGCTCAAGCTGAGGGCACTAGCAGCAAAGAAACGAGTAGTTTTTAGCATAGAATTGAGTTGTTTATTTGTTATTGAATACATACTTCAGTCATCAGTCATCAGTCAAAAAAGTGCAATCCATATTTGTTGAAAACAGGCTGTGCTTTTTCCATATTTACTGTTGGACTATCTGCTACTTCACCCATTTCTTCATAAAACTTTTTCGCTCCCTTGGGTGCAATTAAAATTAAAAATTTAGTAGTAGCAGAACGAACTTTGAAGGCGTGTGGTGCATTGTGAGGAATGTTAACGAAACAGCCTGGTGATGCCAAAATTGTTTCTGTACCAATTTGGATGTCTATTTCACCTTCTAGAATATAAAATGCTTCTTCCCAGGGGTGAGTATGCAATGGCGGACCATTTTCTTGTGTATCTGTAATTTCATAAACTGCCCAAGTTCCATTTGTTTCTTCACCTGTTGCTTTGGTTGTAAATTGTGCGCCCAGAACTGAAAATTGATTACCTTGGCCTGGTGTCAGAATAATTGGTTTACGCATGGTTGAAGTTTGCATATAAGTTACTCCTTGTTGTGTAATTTAGTAGATGTCAGCTACAAACTTGATTTGATGTTTATTAGATTAGTAATCAATGGGGGAGAACTAGGGGAGAGAATTGGGTAATTGATATTTTTTTTGTTACTGATTATTAAGAAACTGAACTAACGTGAAAATTTCTAGGAATAATAAGTAACCTATTCTGGCTAAAGTCGATATTGTGATGCTTAACGAGTCACTCAAATTCCCCAAAGCTGACATTTTGGTAATTGATGACACACCAGAAAACCTGAATCTCCTCTCTGCCATGCTGACGGAACAAGGGTATAAAGTTAGGAGTGTAACTAAAGGTTCTACGGGTTTACGAGGAGCAAATGCAGTTCCTCCAGACTTGATTTTGTTGGATGTGAATATGCCTGAGATGAATGGCTATGAAGTCTGTCAAAATTTGAAAGCAAACCATCGCACCCGTGAAATCCCAGTAATTTTTATCAGTGCTTTGGGTGATGTCCTAGATAAAATCAAAGCTTTTGCAGTTGGCGGGGTAGACTACATCACTAAGCCTTTTCAACTAGAAGAGGTTTTAGCACGTATTGAAAATCACTTGACGATTCGGCAATTGCAACAACAACTCCAAGCCCAAAATCAGCAGTTGCAGCAAGAAATCCACGAGCGCACTAAAGCCGAAGAAAAGTTTGCTAAGGTTTTTCGTTCTAGTCCCAATCCAATTGCGATCGCTACAGTATCAGAAGCTCGTTTTCTTGATGTCAATCCCAGCTTTTTAAGAATCAGCGGCTATTCTTTAGAAGAAGTAATTGGACACACCGCTACTGAACTTGATTTAGGTAAAAATACAGTAGCATTCGCTCAAAAAATTCAACTTTTGCCAGAAACTGGCTCACTTTACAATCAAGAATTTGAATTTTCTACTAAGTCTGGTGAAGTTAAAATTATACTAATTTCTCTGGAATTAATTGACTTAGCCGGAGTACCGTGTGCTTTATTAATTGTCAATGACATTACCGAACGCAAACGCCTAGAAAACGAGTTTATCTCTTTAGTCAGTCATGAATTGCGTACTCCTTTAACTTCCACAATGGGAGCATTGGATTTGTTAGGCGCTGGACAACTGGGAACTCTCACCCCACAAGGACAAAAAGTCCTGAGCATTGCGACAACTAATACTGAACGCCTGATGCGTTTGGTGAATGATATTCTCGATTTAGAACGCATGAAATCCGGCAAAATCTTCATGCGAAATACTAAATGCAATGTTGCCGAATTGCTAATTACTGCAACCGAAGCAATGCAAGCAATGGCAGATAAATTACAAGTCCAACTCATTGTCAATCCTTTGACAATTGAACTTTGGGCAGATGCCGATCGCCTAATACAAACATTGACAAATTTACTAAGTAATGCTATTAAATTTTCGGAACCAGGCGATCGCGTTTGGATTAGTGCCATCGTCTCAGAATCTAAAACCATTGAATCCCCAGAAAATCAGCATTCCCTGACAAAAGAGAATTACCCACCGAATTATGTTTTAATTACAATCCAAGATGAAGGTAGAGGAATTCCTGAAGATAAATTACAAATTATCTTCGAGCGTTTTCAGCAGGTAGATGCATCTGATTCCCGTAACAAAGGAGGAACCGGTTTAGGACTTGCCATTTGTCGGAATATTGTGCAGCAACACAACGGGAAAATCTGGGTTCAGAGTATTTTAGGCGAAGGTAGCACATTTTATGTATTGTTACCTTTAACTGACTAGTTATTGGGCAGGTGAGATGAGGGGGATGAGGGGGATGAGGGGGATGAGGGAGATGAGGGAGTGTGGGGAGATGGGGAGATGGGGGAAAGAGAATTAATGCTTCCCCATCCTCCCACACTCCTAACTCCTAACTCCTAACTCCTAACTCCTAACTCCTAACTCCTAACTCCTAACTCCTAACTCCTAACTCCTAACTCCTAACTCCTAACTCCTAACTCCGCAGTGCCAATGCCCAATGACAAATTTTCCCCTACTTTTCCCCGATCGCATTTTAAAATAATTGCAGATCGGTCAAGCTAACCAGCATCACATATCATGCGAGAGTGACATAATGAACAGAAGTATCTTGATTGTTGATGATGAAGAAGATGTGCAAGCGATCGCAAAATTGGGATTAGAAATGGGTGCTGGTTGGAACGTGTTGACAGCTTGTTCTGGTCGGGAAGCGTTGAATGTAGCTGCCAACTTTAAACTTGATGTTATTTTACTAGATATGATGATGCCTGAGATGGATGGGCGTGCGACTCTGCAACAACTCAAGGCTAACCCCGTCACTCAGTCAATTCCAGTAATTTTACTAACTGCGAAAGTTCAAGATTCAGATCGGGACAGCTTTACAGGCTTAGATGTAGCTGCTGTCTTTGCCAAGCCTTTTCGTCCTCTGAAACTCGCAACACAAATCAGTGAAGCATTGGGTTGGTGCTGATTTCGGTAAAGCTGTTTATCAGTCAATACAGTTCAGTTAAGCATTTCTTTCTTCTCTTTGCGTCCTTGGCGTCTTGGCGGTAGCCTACGGCAAGCCGCAAAGCGTCTACGATAAATTAAGCTTTTTGGCAATTTTTGCGTAAGTCCTAAAAAAATTGACTTTTACAAAGAGTTTTGACCTTAACACCAAGCGTATTGGTTTATCGGCCTCGGCTGCATCAATAACGATACAAAGTTTTGTAACAATTGTGGCTAGTTTGTGTAAAAGTCGCGATCCATACATGAGATATATATGAATTCGCAACTTGGTGCGTTCTGATTCGAGGTCTTTTATGACTAATGACAGGAGAAAAAAACTGGATGTACAACTTAAAGAATTAGCGATCGCAGCCCAACAATACACACACCTAACTAAGGAAAAGCGCATAGCTCTAACACGCCTGATTAATACTATTTGGCAGTCAGGTAAGCTTGTTCGTCCTTATAAAAGTCAGTTTCAACTACTTTACGAAGATATCTATGATGAGGCAGTACAAAATTTATTTTTCTATCTTTGTCAAGATAACAATATTAATAAATATGACCCAGAACGCGGTGAAGTTATGACTTGGGTAAATATGCTATTAACTAAACGTTTTTTCCCAGAGGCTATTCCTAAAGTTATGGGCAAAGAAAATGAAATAAATCTCGAAAACTCTCACTGGGAAAATATACCCTCATCTCAACCCATATCTTTATTTGAACAAGTAAGAGAATGTATAGAATCAGATCCAGAGTTCATTTTTTGCAAAGAACACATCAAAGGTCATCCAGAGGCAAATTTTCAAGCCATAGCTCAAAGAAGATGTTCTGGCATTTCTTGGAAAGATATTTCAGCGGAATGGGGTATTGGAATCACATCTTTACACAATTTTTACCAACGTTGTTTGAAAAAATTTGCTAATAAATTTCAAGAATATTTGTATATTTAATCTTATCTAATTGGCTAGGAAAAATATGAGAAAAATCGTAGACGTTTTAACATTTTCAGCCCCTATACCTGTGGATGGAAGGCATCGAGCAGAAGAGTTACGCAGACAACAAGCCACGCCAGCAAAAGGCGAACAAGTTTATCTCAATACTTTGTCTGTATCTTTTGTAAACTATTATCTATGTTGCATGGGGTTTGAGACAGACTTGAATAAAAGTGATAGTTGGAATGTCATCCAACAGACACTGATGGATGTCGCTGATTTGTCGCTAAAAAACTTGGGCTTGTTAGAATGTCGCCCAGTATTGTCAGATGCACAATTTGTTTATGTGCCGCCGGAAGTACAGTCAAATCGAATTGGCTATGTAGTTGTAGAGATCGGCAAATCATTTAGAGAAGCGAAATTGCTGGGATTTGTCAAGCAGGTACAAACTGATTTGTTACCCATTAACCAATTGCAACCTTTAGATGAACTATTAGAGTATTTAGAAGAACTTTCTCAAATCCAACTTGCCGATAATTCCCTGAAGTGTAATCAGAATTTAGTTAATTTGAAGCAATGGTTAGAGAATATTTTTGAATCTGGTTGGCAAGAAATTGAGACTCTTCTAGCTACTCAAAGCATTAATCCAGCTTGGAGTTTGAGAAGTGCTAATGGCGCTTTTATTAGTAGAGGTAAGCTGATTGATTTAGGAAAAAATTTGAGCGATGCCTACGGCGGGCTACGCCAACGCGCAGTGGTTTTAGTTGTTACTCTGCCACCAGATAACGAGCAAGAAATGGACGTTATCGTAGAAGTACATCCAACAAATGGGCAAGATTATCTACCACCAAATCTCCATCTAATGATACTAGATTTTGAGGGAGCATCTGTGATGGAAGCCCAAACTAGAAGCAGTAATAAGAATATTCAATTGGAATTTAGTTGTGAGATGGGAGAACGTTTCAGCGTTAAACTAGCTCTGGGAGATATCAGCATTACAGAAAATTTTGTCATTTGTTAATAACAACAGCAGGGGTACTGCCAATGAGAAAATTAGTTGTGCTGAAGCTAGATGGCGATTTGCACTTAGGCGTGCAGGTAACGCTGGAGATTGGAGAAGAAGGCAAACGCCCCACTACAGAAATTACTGGCAAGCTGCCCTCTAATCTAGATATGGCAACAGCAATTGACCAGTGGCAGTTGAATTATCGCAGTTTGTGGAAATTTACCCGCATCAAAGCAAAAAAAATTATTTACGATGGTTCTATTTCCCAGCGACGTAAGGAGTACGACACAAAAGCTAGTGAGGTGCAGGAGCATCTGAATAAATGGTTGCTGTCAGAATCTTTTCGTCCCGTGCGGGAAAAATGGCTCAAACATCTAATGCCAAATGAAGAAGTGCGGGTCTTAATTCGCACTCACTGTTTGCAACTCAAGAAACTTCCCTGGCATTTGTGGGATTTGATAGATAGAGATTACCTCAAAGCTGAAGTTGTTCTCAGTATTCCAGAATCAGAATCAGTAACACCACTATTGCAGACATCTACCTGGAGAAACAAAATCAAAATTTTGGCAATTTTAGGCCATAGTGACGGTATTGATGTGGAGCAAGACCGCCAGTTACTAGAGAAATTACCTAATGCCGCTACAACTTTTTTAGTAGAACCTGAATATTCAGATATCAACGAAAAATTGTGGAAACAACCTTGGAATATTTTATTTTTCGCAGGTCATAGCAAAAGTGAAGGTGATACTGGTTGTATCTATATTAATAAGACAGATAAATTAACAATTGATGAACTCAGACATGACCTGAGAAATGCTGTTGCCAACGGTTTACAACTAGCGATTTTCAACTCCTGTGATGGATTAGGATTAGCGCGAGAGTTACAAGACTTACAGATTCCGCAAATTATTGTTATGCGAGAACCAGTGCCAGACTTCGTAGCTCAAAAATTTTTAAAGCATTTTCTGGAGGTTTTTTCATCAGGACAATCTATATATGCTGCGGTTCGCACTGCCAGACAAAGGCTTAAAGGAATAGAAAAGGAATATCCAGGTGCAAGTTGGTTGCCAGTGATTAGTGAAGATCCTGCGGTAGTGCCAATGACTTGGCAGTTGCATCGAAAAATGTTTGCTCTCAAGAGTGGAATGGCAATATTGCTGACAAGCTTGTTGGTAACAAGTTTAGTTTTGGGGGTGCGGTATTGGGGTTATCTGCAAACATCGGAATTGCAGGCTTTTGACCATTTTATGCAACTGCGATCGCAACTTGTCACTGAACAACCCGACAAACGTCTTTTAATTATCACTATTGATGAAGCGGATATCCAGTACCAACTCAATAAAGGAATGCAAATGCGATGGTCGTTATCTGACCAAGCCCTTGCTCAACTATTAGAAAAATTAAATAAGTATCAACCAAGAACTATCGGTTTAGATATTTATCGTGATGGTATTCTAAACCCGAAATATCCAAATTTAGCTACTCGTTTTCAGGAAGATAATCGTCTATTTTTTGTGTGCAAAGTTGCTACTGTTTATGATGATGGTGATACTGATGGAATTCCGCCACCTGATGGAGTTTCCAGAGAACGGTTGAGTTTTAGTGATTTTGTTGCAGACGAAGAAGATATTGCTCGTCGCCAGCTTTTACATTTAACTCCTCCCTCAAAATCTCTGTGTACCACAGAATACGCTTTTAGTCTACAACTAGCACTTCATTATTTAGATAAAGAAGGCAAAACATCAAGTGTTACAAATGAAGGTTATTTACAGATTGGTAACGTTGTGTTTGAACAACTAAATGAACACACTAGCGGTTATCAACAAGTAGATGCATCTGGTTATCAAATATTGTTGAATTATCGTTCTCTCTCTTCTGTAGAAAAAATTGCTGAGCAAATTAGTTTGAGAGATGTGTTAGATGAAAAAATCCCATTAGAATCAGTTCAATTACTCAAAGACCGCATTATTCTTATTGGTCTTTCCGCCCCCACCAATACAAACGATTTTTGGAAAACACCTTTTAGTTCTAATGCAAAACCAAAGCAAAAGCAAATACCAGGTGTATTTGTACAAGCGCAGATGCTAAGTCAAATCCTAAGCGCTGTTTTAGACCGCAGACCTTTGTTGTGGTGGTGGTCTGGATGGTTCGAGGCACTTTGGATATGGGGATGGTCATTAATAGGAGGTATTACAGCATGGTATTATTCAAAACCCCTGTACCTTGGCTTGGCGGTGGTAGGAACGTTACTAATATTGTTTGGGTTATGTTTTGGTATTTTTACATTTGCTGGATGGATACCATTTATTCCTCCAGCATTAGCATTACTAGCTACCCAAATAATGGTAATTTCATGGTTTAAACATTTCCATATTGATAAGAAAAAACAATTAAATTTTCGCCATGATTAGAAAAAAAATAATTCAACGTATCTGCGTCATTCATCTGCTAATTTTTAGTACAACAATTTACTCACAATCAGTGCAAGCACAGCTGAATGATTCAATTCAAAACACTGTTAAAAATTCGCACTTCCAATCTTTTCGCCAACCGAAATTGCCCAGAAATGGCGCACCAACAGGTCGGCGCAGAGCAGGGGCTGGGCGTAATCCTGAGTGTCCTAACTCTCTGACACGTCTGACTGCTTTAGTACCTGGCGATGCAGAGGAATCATTTTTAGCATCAACAGTTGCAGAAAATCCAACATTTTGGTTTTATGTTCCCCAATTGCCACAAACCACGCGTTATGGAGAATTCGTGTTACAAGTGCTAGATGGTAAAGATGTACAAAATGTCTATCGAACACCTCTTACTCTGTCTGGGAAATCTGGTATTGTTAGCATTAGTTTGCCATCAGAATCGCAATCTTCCTTAAAAGCAGATAAAAAATATCGCTGGTATTTTCATATTTATTGTGGCGATCCGCAAAAAACATCTGACAATTTTTATGTAGATGGGTTTGTGCAAAAGCAAATGTTAACAGCGGCTCTTGATAGGCAATTGAAGACGGCAAAATCAAGGCAGTATATTGCCTATAGTGCCAATGATATTTGGTATGATGCCCTAACTAATTTAGGTCAACTGCGCCGTGCTAATCCGCAGAATGCAACTCTTAATAAAGATTGGGTTGACTTATTAAATGTAGTTGGCTTGCAAGATATTACTAAGGAGCCAATTGTAGAGCATTACAACTTATAAAAATAAGACTATTCACATAGTGAAGTTACTAATTTCTTAGAGGTGTTATGTCAGAAATAACTCAAGATTGGAGATGTTGGTGTAGTAGTTTTGTGTCGTGTGGGATGTTAATTGCTTCTTGGCAAGAGTCTGTTTTGGCTCAAATTACCCCGGATAACACCTTGCCTAATAATTCCAGCGTCACCAGGGAGGGTAATATCTTCAATATTACTGAAGGAACGCAAGCAGGAAGTAATTTGTTTCATAGCTTTGGCGAATTTTCTGTGCCTAATGGTAGCGCTGCTTCTTTCAAGAATGCTGTAGATATTCAAAATATCATTAGTCGGGTTACGGGTGGTTCAGTTTCTAATATTGATGGGTTAATTCGCGCTAATGGTACAGCTAATTTGTTTTTGATAAATCCCAACGGGATTATTTTTGGGCAAGGTGCGAGGTTGAATATTGGTGGTTCGTTTGTAGGGACTACAGCTAATGCTATTGGATTTGGCGATCGCGGTTTTTTTAGTGCTACTAATCCAGAAAGTTCTCCATCTTTGCTAACGGTCAATCCTTCCGCCTTACTATTTAATCAAATTGCTGCTGCGCCGATTCAAAATAACTCAGTTGGTTTGCGCGTACCAGATGACAATAGTTTGCTGTTGGTAGGTGGTGATATCAATATGGATAGTGGAAGATTGTTTGCTTTTGGTGGGCGAGTCGAGTTAGGTGGATTAGCAAGTGCGGGAACAGTTGGGTTGAATGGGAATGGTAATAACCTGAGTTTGAGTTTTCCCGATAGTGTAGAAAGAAGTAATATTTCGCTTCACAATAGCGCTCTTGTATATGTGGCTGCTGAGGATGGTGGTAGTATCGCGGTTAATGCCCGAAATTTAGAAATGACAGAAGAGAGTGAACTATTTGCAGGGATACAGAATAGGCTGAATTCTAATAACAGTAAGGCGGGAAATATTGATGTTAATGCGACTGGAGCAATTAATCTTGACAATAGGAGTTTAATTCGTAATCTCGTGCTACCAGAAGCAAATGGACAAGGAGGCGATGTCAATATCAGTGCTAATACTTTGCAAGTTGAGGGTGGGGCAGAGGTAGGTGCTGCTACATTTGGTAGAGGCAAGGGTGGAAATCTAACTATTAATGCTAAAGATATCCAACTGATTAGTAGTGCTTTATTATTTGCTTCCGCAGAGTCAAACTCAACAGGGGATGCGGGAAATTTGACAATTAAAACTAATACATTGCTAGTACGAGATGGAGCGCAGGTAAGTGTTGGTACATTTAGCGAGGGCAAAGGAGGAAATTTTTCACTTGATGCCAAAGATGTGCAATTGATTGGTATAAGTGCCGATGGTTCGTTTCCCAGTGGCTTAAGTACTTCCGCAGGGTTAACTTCAACAGGAGATGCAGGAGATTTGCTGATTCAAACTAATACCTTGCTAGTACGAGATGGAGCGCAGGTGAATACTGGTACTTTTGGTTCTGGCAAGGGTGGAAATTTGATTATTAATGCTGAAGAAATGCAATTGATTGGGATAAGTGCCGATGGTTCGCTTATTAGTGGTTTGTTTGCTTCTGCACAGCCAGATTCAACAGGAGATGCCGGAGATTTGACGATTAATACTAATAGTTTGTTAGTGCTAGATGGAGCGCAGGTGAATGCTGGTACTTTTGGTTCGGGTAAGGGAGGAGATTTAACTGTTAATGCTGAAAATATACAACTGATTAGTAGTGGTTTGTTTGCTTCCGCAGAGTCAAATTCAACAGGAGATGCCGGAGATTTGACGATTAATACTAATATCTTATTAGTCAAAGATGGAGCGCAGATAGGTGCTGGTACATTTGGTGTCGGTGAGGGAGGAAATTTAACCGTTAATGCTGAAAACATACAACTGATTGGCACAAATGCCGATAGTTATGAGTTTCCTAGTGCTTTGTCTGCTTCTGCACAGCCAGATTCAACAGGAGATGCTGGAGATTTGACGATTAATACTAATAGTTTGCTTGTGCAAGATGGAGCAGCAGTAAGTGTGCAGAGTCTAGGAACAGGAACCGCAGGTAATATGACAGTAAACGCTCGCTCTATTCGTCTAAATAACGATGCTTTACTTACTGCTAATACACGCAGCACTAAAGTTATCCCCGACAAAGAACAAGCGACAATTAACATTAACTCAGAAAATTTAATCATGAGTCGCAATAGCAACATCAGAACCAACGCCGCTGGAGAAAACGTCATCGGCGGCGACATCAACATTAAGACCGATTTTCTCATTGGTTTTGAAAATAGTGACATCAGTGCTAATTCTGCTAATTTCCGTGGTGGGAATGTGCGAATCAATGCTCAAGGCATCTTTGGTATACAGTTCCGAGATGTGGCATCTGATAGCACAAGTGATATTACCGCCACGGGAGCAAGTTCCGATCTCGGCGGTTCTGTGGAATTAAATACACCTGACATTGACCCTAACAGTGGCTTAGTTGAATTGCCAACAATATCAGTTGATACTGAAATAGCCCAAGGCTGCTATAGTCCAAGTTACGCTCAAAGCAAGTTTGCGATCGCCGGACGCGGTGGTTTACCAACTAACCCCAAAGACATTCTCACTCCTGATGCAACCCAAATAGATTGGGTGTCTCTCAAACCCAGCAATCACAACCGTTCCCTACCACCTATTGCCACTAAATCAACAACCTCCACTCCCGAACGTATTGTTGAAGCCACAGGTGTAGTGCTAAACGCCAAAGGGCAAATAGTCCTCACTGCTAATTCATCTACCGCTAATCCTGGCACTTCCAGACAGAACCCAATTCAATGTCATGGTAGCTAAAGTGACATTTTAGAGTTACATGAAACTTTTAAAGCATTTTTTAATAGCATTGTTGACTGTATTACTGTGCATATCTTTACCGCATTTTTTTGAGTCATCTAATTATTTAACGGCGGCGTTTGCAACCTCAAACCCTTCTCATGTGACCGCCGTTACGCATAGCTCAAAATCTACAACCCTACCGTTTTCTGTTTTAGCAACAACGTCTACTGTCAACCTGCTAGTGCAACAAAGTCAAGCACTTTATGAAGCAGGACAGTTTATGGAGACAGTACAAATTTTAAAAAAAGCAGCGAATGAATTTAAAGCTAATAATGATGTGTTGAATGAAGCTATAGCTTTGAGCAATCTTTCTTTAGCCTACCAACAACTAGGACGATGGCAAGAGGCAACTGAAGCGATCACACAAAGTATTAAACTATTACAAACTCTCAAAAATTCTAATTCTTCCCAAGCTAAATCGCAAATATTTGGCCAAGCTTTAGATGTTAAAGGAGGTTTAGAATTAGCACAGGGACAAACTGAAGCCGCTTTGAGTACTTGGCAAGAAGCAGCTAAAATTTATCAACAATTAGATGAGACATCGGCACTGATTCGCAATCGGATTAATCAAGCCCAAGCAATGCAAGCTTTAGGAAATTATCTGCAAGCACATAAAACATTAATTTTGGTACAAGGAATTCTCCAAAAACAAGCAGATTCTTCTCTCAAAGCCACAGGATTGCAGAGCTTAGGGAATGTGCTGCGAGGTTTGGGTTATTTAAACGATTCGCACAAAATTTTAGAAGAAAGTTCTTCTGTGGCTAGGAAAGTGGGAGATGCGATCGCTCAAAGTAATGCTTTACTAAGTTTAGGGAATACAGCCCGCGCTCAAACATACGCTCAAGTTAGTTTAGCTAACTCAAACAGCGCCGATAATTACACTAAAACAGCAATCCAATACTATCAACAGGCGGTGCAAATTGCATCTGCAACATCTACTGTGCGCCTCCAAGCTCAACTAAATCTATTAAGACTCTTGGTAGAACAAAAGGAATTTAACACAGCAAAAGTATTATTCTCCCAAATTCAGTCTCAGATAAACAATTTGCCTCCAAGTCGGACGGCTGTTAATTACCGGATTAACTTTGCCCAAAGTCTGAGCAAAATCATCCAAAACAAAGTTCAGCCAAAAGATGTTGCTCAAATGCTAGCCCAAGCTGTAGAAATTGCTAAGAGTTTAAAAGATCAACGAAGCGAATCTTATGCAATTGGTACTCTTGGCGAACTGTACGAACAAAGCGGACAGTTATCTGATGCCAAAGGACTTACGCAGCAAGCCTTGGTGAAAGCCGAGTCTATTGATGCTCAAGACATTGCTTATCAATGGCATTGGCAGATGGGACGGATACTTCAAAAGCAATCTAATATCCCAGCAGCAACAGCAGCTTATAATCGAGCTTATAACGCCCTTAAATCCCTTCGTAACGATTTAGTTGCAATTAATCCTGACGTACAATTTTCTTTCCGCGAGAGCATAGAACCCGTATATCGAGAGTACGTTGATTTATTGTTGCAATTGGAGGAAAATACAAATCAAAAGTCAGACAATCTTCTGCAAGCCCGCCAGGTAATTGAATCTCTTCAGTTAGCGGAATTAGATAACTTCTTTCGTTCGCCTTGTTTACTACCAAGAGTTGGACTTGATAAATTAGTTGAAAAAGAAAAATCCACAGCGGTTATCTATCCAATTATTTTAGATAACCGACTAGAAATTATTACTAGATTGCCAGGGCGAGATACAATTTACCACAATACTACTAAAATATCTAAAAATGTATTAGAAAAGACTGTAGAACAATTACAAAAAGATTTACCGATTGCTAGCCGAGAGCCTGATGTTAAGCAGTATTCACAACAGTTATATGATTGGTTAATTAGACCTATTGAAGCAAATTTAGCAACCCAAGAGATAAAAACTTTAGTCTTTGTACTAGATGGTGCGTTGCGGAATATCCCAATGGCTATTCTCTACGACAAACAACAGCAAAAATATCTAATAGAAAATTATGCTATTTCTTTGACCCCTGGTTTGCAACTTATCGATCCCAAACCTTTACAAAACGTGCAGCTAAATGTTTTAGTTGCCGGAGTTGAGCAAGAACGTTTAATTGAAGGTCAATCCTTTTCTGAACTCTCAAATGTGACACAGGAATTAAAACAAGTCCAGTCTGAAGTTAAAACAAGTAAAAAACTTTTAAATCAGGATTTCACTCAAACTAATCTGGAAAAGCAAATTCAATCTACTCCGTTTTCAGTGGTGCATTTAGCAACTCACGGGCAATTTAGTTCAGATGTTGAACAAACCTATATTATTACCTGGGATAAATTACTGAAGGTTAGAGAATTAGATAATTTACTACGAACTAGGGGTGAAAGCCGACCAGAAACAATTGAATTACTCGTTCTTAGTGCTTGTAAAACTGCTACGGGAGACAAACGAGCTGCTTTGGGATTAGCTGGCGTGGCGGTACGGGCGGGCGCACGCAGTACCCTAGCAACTTTGTGGACAATAGATGATGAATCTACTAGCGAGTTTATGGGTGAATTATACCGACAGTTGGATGCTGGGGTAACTAAAGCCCAAGCTTTGCAACGCGCCCAACTGGCAATTTTAGCTAAAGAAAATCGCCCATATTTTTGGGCACCTTATGTTCTTGTGGGCAATTGGTTGTAATTATCTTACTGAAGGACTGCGATCGCCACATCAATTTCTTCGCGTCGAGTCCAACCTCCAAAGCCAACCCTTTCTTGCTATGCCAAGGCTATAAAGTTTTCCACACCAATGGTGCTAGCTTGTATTCCAATAAGTTCTGCTAATCTCTCTTGTGTATTTGTCACCTGAATTGAAGTGCTAAAACTGCCTTGCGTAATTGTGAGTTGCTCAAATGTTAGATCCTCTAAGATGAAAAAGTCCTCTCCAGGATGATAGTCAAGTATTTGATCTTGTCCATAAAGCGATCGCAACACAAAGCGATCGGCTCTTTCTCCACCGATAAGGATATCGTTGCCTTTACCGCCATCGAGGACATCATTGCCGCTACCTCCTATTAAAATATCTGCTCCTTCTCCTCCTACTAAATAGTCGCGTCCCCGGCCTCCAATGAGAATATCAGCACCATTGTTGCCATAAAGATTGTCAGCAGAATCCGTCCCGTAGATAAAATCCTTATAGTCAGACCCTATCTTTTGTGAAACAAATGACTCTATAACAGCCCGATCTGCTTGTACAAGTCCTGAACCTTCTTCTATAGAAAGGGCAGTATCTTGGACTTTAGTACGAATCTCTTCAGGGGTAAGATTTCCATCGGCTCGATCTAGCATCAGTGCTACTAAGCCTGCTACGTGAGGCGCAGATGCCGATGTTCCTCTAAAGTCAGCAAATGGAGAGTCAGGAGCAAAAGCAGTTTCAACTCCATCTGGCGCATAAACTTCTGGCTTGTTTCTTAAAGTAGGTTCAGCCAGTTTATTGCCTTCAGAGTCTAGGAGAATAGGAGAACTACCCCGACTTGAATAACTCCTAATTTCTGTAGGGTTGTCTATGTTCGTTGCACCGACTGTAATGGAGTTGGGTGCGTTGCTAGAACCATAAACTGTTTGATTGTTTGCGCCTTCATCTATATACTCATAATCAGTGCTGCGGTCTAGTCCATTAGCACTACTAACCCACTTAAAAAAATCAGTTTTGTCAGCATTAGCAGGTTTTGCAACAATAAAGTATAGCTCTTCACCCTTTTTAGGAGTATATGAAAGCGCTGAAATTGGAGCGTCTAGGGCAAATTCATTAGGTGGAAGAGAAATTCCAACTATATTGTCTGGATTAGGCAGTTCTGGTGTACTGACTAAAAACTGAATGTATTCTGACTCTATTTCTCTAGTAGGCTCATTCCAACTCAGTAACGGTCTAATCAGCGTGTTATCTTCGGATATGTTAATGTTTTGAAAGATATCTATGCGTTCTCCAACATCAAAATCATGAGCTTGAAGCTTAACACCTCCTAACTCAAATTCAGATCCTGATCGAAATGTGCTTTCATAAGAAATTCCACCGTTGTTCCCAGCAGCAGAAATAAAAGTTACTCCTTTATCTATCGCATCTTTTACAGACTCGGCTGCTTTGCCATCCTGAAGAAGGGGAGATGGTAGAAGAGAGTCTTCAACAATAATATCTACACCTTCAGCTACAAGTGTGGAAACAGCTTTAGAGAAACTTTCCTCAGTAACAATAACCTCGTCTTTATCGTCTAAAATAGTGTGAAAAAAAAGTTCTGCACCTGGAGCAATGTCATGAACTATTTGACCTAAAGCTCTACCCTCATCATCAGCAAATAAAGGATTCCTACTGTCTGCAAGAATATTTACAGGTTTATTATAGCCAAGAGGATTAGCCTCACCTGGTAAGTCTCCACTTTTTACATCTGTATTTAACCCAGATAACGCATTAAAGCTAGTCGAGATAATCCCTACTTTTATTCCACTTCCATCTACACCAAAAAGCTGTCGAGCTACGTTTGCTCTAATCGCTATATCGCCTGATGTTGTTACTTTTCCAACCATGATGTTTGATAAAGGTAATGTGAACTACGAAGAAAACAAAAAGCTGGTTGTCAATTATCTGGTTGTAGAGCTTACTAGGTCTCTAGCTTAATAGCTAATGTAAATTGTTTGTAGAATTACTCTACTAGCATCAAGAAATTAATGCTAGTAGAGTGTTTCTTACTTGATTGACCAACAAATCTTGCTTGTGTAGGTTGGTTGAACTCTTACAACCAAAGCAAACTCGCTTTGGTTGGGTTGTGCTACGCTCAATGTCAGCCTATGAAGCATTAAGAAATGTAGAAGATTTGTCAGTAGTCAAGTTTCTTTTGGCTTCTATTCTGGAGTAGATAAAGAAGTGCCGAGAGGCCCAAGAAAACTACCAAGATATGTAGTAGCACCTGTGAGACTAACGGCATCGGTAAAGCTTCCTTTACCACGAACTGCTCTACCAATTGAATATCCCACACCAAAGCCAAATCCGGCAGCTCCTCCGTTTACATTTTTTGCGTCTTTGTGGCTCAATTCTGACAATGAATGAGATTCACATAGATTCAATACTTTAATCTGTGCCATTGTTTTCTTTCTCCTTAATAAAGAGTGTTTTGTTGAAATTAGTTTTGATTTAACTAACTTCAACTCAAATATATTAGTTTTAATCAATGTTTACAAGAGGTAAAAGCTTATTTTTGATGCATAAGTAAGAGTGTTTTGTTTTTCAAATAAAGCATCATTTTCTGCATTTACAGCTACAAACAAAAAACTCTACCTGCATCATTAGCAAATGCAGGTAAAGTCTCTATTTATTGACTAATTCACAAAATATATTTACACGGATTGATTAATCCGCCGAAACTAAATCAAGTTCAGTTCAGGAATTTTATATCATCTAATACCTATCTCAAAGGCACTAAACAACACAGTTATGATACTAACACTCAGATTTTATTTGGTTTATAATCTCAAGTATATAAAGAAGCCGCCCTAGCTCGCCGTCTATTTTCTGTTCTACGCAGAACAACCAAATATGTACGGGCCGCATCTAAGGGATTTCTAGTACGTATTAATGTAGCTGCTTGTCCTCCTTTAACAATATTTATGTCCTCGCAGTTTAATTCAGATAGTGAGCAAGATTCATCTAGATTCAACACTTTGATTTGTGCCATTGTCCTTACTATCCTAAATTCAGTTACTTGAATGAAATTAGCTTTAACTCAACTAACCTCAATTTCAATTTATATAATCAAGCCTGTAATTTTAAGACTAAGAAAGCATTTATTAGCTCATAATTAAGGGATTTATGTTTTAATAATAAACTTGCATAAAATAAATTATTCTCTAAACAATACTTTGCTAATTTACGAGGGTTCAACGCCTGTATAAATAGGATGAATACAACCTAAAGCAGCAGGGCAAACGCATCTAAATATAGTACACGTATACTAAGGAGGTGAGAAAGGTAGCGATCGCTGATGGGATGGAGGATAAAGTCATTCTAGAAATAGAGGAAAGCCCCTAAAAAGCGTGAAGCTCAAACCCAAAATTACGATTGCTGACCACTTTGCCCTGATGGAAAACCCAAGAGTTTAAATCCTTAGTTTTGGCGCTGGAGGGAACCCACACTATGGTGAGCGCTGCGGCAGCAACGCACACTCTCTGTTCAGGCTGCTCTAGTGTCCTAACGCGCCTAAAGGACGCAGCGAGCGCCGTCTGCGGGGATTTTGAGACCGATGAGGTAGTCGGCGACGATGTCGTTGACACACGCATTGTCGGCGGTGAGGGCTACACCGTGCTGTTCGCCCTCGACGGTCAGCAGGCTCGCGCCGAGCGTCTTGGCGAGGCTGATGCCGCCCTCGTGCGGGGTAGCCGGATCGCGGGTGACCGACACGACCAAGGTTTTAGGGAGTCCTTTGATGTTCTGAGCGTAGGGGTAGCCGAGGGTGGGTTTCACACGCCAATGCTCACAGAGGTCACGGGCGTTGACGGGTCGGCCAGTGTCCAGAAACGGTGCGGCCTTGAAAATGTCGCGCGTCATTGCGCTCTCCTGCTCGGGCGTGTGGCGTTCCTCGTCGAGGCAGTTAATGGCCAGCAGGGACTCGTTGCCATTGCCATAGCTACCGTCGGCACTGCGCTGGCTGAGGATGTCGCGCAAGAACAGCAGGGTGTTACCGCTTCCGGCCTTGAGTTCGGTGATGGCTTTGATCGCCGCAGGCCAGAGCGTCTCGCTGTAAAGCCCAGTGATCACGCCCCCAATTGCGGCGGTGTAAGTGACCTTGCGTCCGTCTGCGGTGATGATCGGTTTATCAATCAGTGGCCGCACGAGCTGCTGGAAGGCGGCGGTAGCTTGCTTGGGATCGGTGCCGAGCGGA
>JAVRBV020000145.1:0-16511 GCA_034531095.2 Nostoc sp. CreGUA01
CTGGCGCCAACAACTGCAAACAAAAATTCCACAATCATCTTAAAACCAGCAGCCACACTAACACAAAACCAAAAAGACAACGCTAATTCCTCTGTAAAACCCCTTCTCATACCCTCATCCCCCTCATCTCCCTCATCCCCCTCATCCCCCTCATCCCCCTCATCCCCCTCATCCCCCTCATCCCCCTCATCTCCCTCATCCCCCTTACCCCAAACGTCTCCTACTACCAACGATTTAGTAGTCACAGCTACAAGTGTACAGATAGTGGGAGCGAATCAAGAATTACAGGAAATCATTCGTAAAGTCATTAAAACTCAGGTTGGTGGAGAAACGAATCAAAGCCAGTTACAAAAAGATGTCGCAGCAATTTTAGATACAGGTTTATTTAGCAATGTCAGTGTAAATAGCCAAAGTACATCTGCTGGATTGAATGTAGTTTATCAGGTGCAACCGGTAGTTGTGCGATCGCTGCAATTATCTGGTGCAAAAGTCCTGACTTACCAAGTAGCCCAACAGCGTTTGCAATCTCAAATTGGCACCACCATTAGTCCCGCTGCACTCCAGCAAGCAGTGGCACAAATTAATAAATGGTACGCTGACAATGGTTATAATTTGGCACGGGTGCTATCAATTAAACCCAGCCCCCAAGGAATTTTAACTGTGAATGTTGCTGAAGGCTTGGTGGGTGATATTAAGTTTCGCTTTGTGGGTGAGGATGGCAAAACCGTAGATAGTAAAGGTAATCCTGTGGGAGGACGCACCAAACCAGATTTTCTCCAACAGCAACTCAAACTCAAACCCGGTCAAATTTTCCAAGAAAATGTAGTTAAACAAGACATCCAACAGCTATATGGCACCGGTTTATTTCAGAGTGTGAATGTTGCTTTGGAAGGAGACGCGACAAAACTTGATGTCGTTTATCAACTCAAAGAAACTGGGGCGCGTGGTGTTAACTTGGGTGGTAGTTACAACGCCGAACAAGGGTTGATAGGTACTATCAGTTATCAAGACCGGAATGTGGGCGGTATTAACGATACTTTAGCGGTGAATGTTGGCGTCAGTAGCCGAGACTTGCAATTTAATACAAAATTTATCAGTCCCTATCGGCTAACTAACCCCGATCGCTTGGGTTACACTGTGAATGTTTTCCGTAATCAGGAAGTTTCTCAAACCTTTGATGATGAAATTAGATTAGCTAACGGCGATAAAGTCCAAGAAGGCCAAATTGGTGGCGGTATCAGTTTACAGCGGCCAATTGATGACTGGAACACCTCATTAGGAGTCAACTATACCCGAACTAGTATCCGCGATCGCCAAGGTAATATTACCCCAACCGACGTTCAAGGCAATCCTTTATCTGTCAGTGGTACCGGCGTAGATGACCTCACCACCGTATCCTTCACCGCCACCAAAGACCAACGAGATAACCCTCTTAATCCCACTAAAGGTTCCGTTTTGAGTCTGAGTACAGAACAATCTGTGCCCATTGGTGAAGGTAATATTTCCCTCAATCGCCTCAAAGCCAATTACAGTCAATATTTACCAGTGCAGTTATTTAGCAGCAAACAGCCACAAGTATTTGCAGTTAATCTACAAGCTGGTACCGTCATTGGCGATTTACCGCCCTACGAAAGCTTTAACTTGGGTGGTTCCAACTCAGTGCGCGGTTACGATTCTGGAGAAGTCGGCAGTGGTCGCAGTTATGTATTAGCTTCAGCAGAATATCGCTTCCCCGTTATACCAATCGTCGGCGGTGTATTATTTGCCGACTTCGCTTCCGACTTGGGTTCTGGTGATACTGTATTGGGAAATCCGGCGGGTGTGCGGGACAAACCCGGTTTTGGTTTTGGTTATGGCGCTGGAGTCCGAGTAGATTCACCCTTGGGCTTAATTCGAGCTGACTATGGTTTTAATGACCAGGGAGAAAGCCAAATACATTTAGGTATTGGGCAGCGGTTTTAAGAAGATGAGCGTTGTTTATAACTAGGGTTAGACAAAACCGGGGTGGGGTGACACAATGAGTAACCATAACTCAATATCAGCCCATTTAGGCTTAAGTTGACACGTATGAGCATTGCTGTGCCCCTACGATAGATGTGGTTCAAATAGATGAAAACTGCTGTAAGTTGACACCTATGCACAGCTAGCTGTGCTACCCTACGCTAAATCTATATGTATCAAGATTTTCGTGAAATGGTATCAGTGTTTAGCTGGTAAAATTAAGTAATATAAATTTAGCTTGAACAGCAATGTCTGTAAGAGATGCATTTCACGATGCAGTTAGACGAACGCTCGAAAAAGATGGTTGGACTATTACAGATGACCCGTTACGTATTCAAGTTGAAGAAGTTGAACTGCTAATTGATTTGGGAGCAGAGCAATTGCTGGCAGCCGAAAAGTCAGGAGATAAAATAGCAGTAGAGATTAAAACCTTCTTGCAAGCATCTGCTATTTCAACATTTCATACAGCATTAGGGCAATTTCTCAACTATCAAGAAGCTTTAGAACTCGATCAACCAGAGCGAACTTTGTATTTAGCAGTTCCCAACCAAGCTTATAAAAACTTTTTTGAAAAGCGATTTGTGCAAAGAATGGTATCTAAGTATCAGTTGAAACTTTTGATTTACGATCCGAAAAAGGAAGTCATTGTCGAATGGAAAAAGTAGAGAAATATCGACATTTAGTAAAACAACTTTTAGAGCAATATGCAAGCTATAAATTCTCATCGGCTGAAATTGAAGTAATGCCTGTTTTTGATTTAGAACGAGATCACTATCAAGTTGTTAGTGCCGGATGGAAAGACGAGCGACGAATCTATGGCTGTTCAGTGCATATTGATATTAAAGATGGCAAAATTTGGATACAGTATGATGGAACTGAGATTGGATTTGCAGATGAACTTGTAAATTTAGGAGTTGCTAGAGAGGATATTGTACTAGCATATCATTCACCATTTATGCGGCAGTTCAATGGATTTGCAGTTAGTTAGTTATAATAACTTCTTTTGTACATTTGTAGGGTAGCATAGCCGTCATTGGTGTCAACTTAAGTTCAAACGCTTAGCAGACATAGGTTTTACCTTACCAAGGGGAGGGGCGGTTTTGGCTTTAGAGGTTATAGCAAGTAGCCTATCAAGTCGTAATTCCTTGCTAACATCACGGAGGTAAAAGACAGCTTGAGTCTGTTTCCCACTTCAGGATTTGTTGACTCTCGCGTTATCCTATGAAAAAGATAAAACTATTGCGATCGCTGGGGAGATTTTCCCGCCCAGGGAATTCCAACAACTAATCATCCCGTAAAACAGATGGGCGAAAAGCCTGCCTTCTCCCAAAAATATGGGAAAATTTTGGGGAAATCCCTCAAAATTCAGGACTAGCTAGTTATCTGCTCACTCAAGACTCAGGACTTTTTATGTTAGCAGGCACAATTTTACAAGATGGAAAATATACCCTAATCCAAGAAATCGGGCGGGGTGGCTTTGGCATTACGTATAAAGCGAAGCATCATTACTTGGGTCATGAGGTGGTGATGAAAACCATCAATGAACGACTGCGACAACATCCTGATTTCCCCAAATTTGAGCGCCAATTCCAAGATGAAGCCAGACGATTAGCTACTTGTATCCACCCAAATATAGTCCGAGTTAGTGACTTTTTTATTGAAGATGGCCTGCCTTACATGGTGATGGAATACGTTCCTGGGGAAACTTTGGGCGACGCTTTTGTATTGCCAGGAATACCTTTGCCGGAGGCCACAGCAATTCATTACATCCAGCAAATTGGCGCAGCGTTGCAGGTAGTACACAATAACGGTTTGCTACACCGGGACATCAAACCAGATAATATCATCCTGCGCCAAGGAACTCAGGAAGTGATATTGATTGATTTTGGCATTGCCAGGGAATTTAATGGTGGTGTCAGACAGACTCATACGGGTTTGGTTTCTGAAGGTTATTCTCCCATTGAGCAGTACCTCACCCAAGCAGCACGGACACCCGCCACCGATGTTTATGGTTTAGCGGCAACCTTGTATGCACTGTTAACAGCCCAAGTTCCCATGCCAGCATTATTGCGCGATCGCGAACAAATGCCATCCCCCCGCGAACTCCAACCACATTTAAGTGCTGCTGTCAACCAAGCAGTAATGCGCGGTATGGCGGTGGAATCTCGTTTTCGTCCGGCGACTGTTGCTGAGTGGTTGCAATTGCTACCGGGAAGCAGAGTGAATGTCACACCCCAAGCCATACCCACTTCCGCAGTCCAAACTGTGAATTTATCTGCCCAACAGGCAAAAACTCTGATTCGCAAACCTGGTAAAAAAGCCATGCCTCCAGGCAAGGCTACCCCCAACGCTAAGAAAACTTCACACCCTAAAAAACAACAGCCATCTAAAATATTTCTGGGTGTGGGTATAGCTGTAGTTGCTGCCACAGCCGGATTTGGCATCACTAGCATGTTACCCAAATCTCAGCCCCAGCCAACGGCCAAACCACTTTTTCAACAACCTACTCAACAACCAGCCGCGAAAGTACCTAACTTAGGCAACACATCTTCCTCTCCACCTCCAGAAGCTAACACTACTTCAAAAAGCGGATCTGCACCTGTCTCTAATTTCAGGCAACGCCGGCGTAATCGTCCTTCTTCCCAAGAAGAATCTTCTCGCAGCAGCCCTACAACAGAATTACAACGCAGTAATTCTCAACAATCAGCGCCTGCACCTGCACCTACCGTTTCCCCCACACCCTCACTAGTGGAAAAACTGCGGGCAATTCGGTCATCTCGTAATGCTTCCCCCGCAAAATTACCAAATAACTCACCAACCTCTAATCAAAATTCTCCTGCTCCTAAACCTGTAATTCCTGCAAATTCTGTAGTCATACCATCAGAACCACTGCCACGGGAATTTAGACCCCCAAATTCTTCTTCTTCTGTAGTAGTACCAACACTAGAAAAGCAAAATTTACCTTTTGAAAATCAAACCCAAAGCGATGGGAATTAACTAGGGCTTGCTGAAAAAGTCTTTTGGTGAAGGCAGGGAATAGGGAATAGTTTTATCCCTATTTTTTTCAATTTATAACATCCTCTAAGCGTGGAATGTTGTATTTGTTGATTTGCACGGTCGTGGCTACCTTGGCAAATCTCCAGCTTGAAAAATCTGTATGGCAGTTAAATTCAATTCTGGGAAAGTAGGCGATATGATGCGTTGTTTACCGCCGCAGGCATCGCTACCTCTAAATTGAGTAACTTGGTATTCACCATCAATTAATTGATAAATAGATATAGTAGGCTGTTTGGGGTTGCCAGTGAACTTTTTAGCACCTAGACCGAGATAATCTACAACCCAGTATTCAAGAATTCCAATACCTTCATACTTACCTTGCTTTGTGTAGTAATCATCATCCCAGTTAGTACTAACTACCTCAACTACTAAGGGAATTGATGCTGCTTGGCTTACAGTTGATTCTGTTTTCCATCGCGGCTCATTTATTAAATTTGGGTAAAATACGGCCGTTCGTAGGGGCAAACGGCCGTTCGCCCCTACAGCGTATTGCATCCAAACGAGAATCGCTATATTTGTTCTTGGACTGAGCAAGGCAAAATTTGCTTTGTTCGATCATTTTAGGAATTGATATTAATTACAATTTTACCGAAGTGAGCCGCACTTTTGAGGTAATGATATGCTTCTCGTGCTTCAGCAAATGGGAAAACTCGGTCAATAATTGGTTTGATTTGATGTTGTTGTATTGTCTGATTCATGACCTCAAACATTTCCCGACTGCCAACATAAATTCCTTGAACTGTTAAACTTTTAAAAAGTATTGGCATGGGGTCAATTTCACTGCCTCTGCCTGATAAAACACCAATCAAACTAACACGTCCGCCAATGCGGACTGCTTGTAATGATTTTGGGAGAGTTCCTGCACCGCCCACCTCAACTACATGATCTACACCTGTGCGATTAGTTAATTGGTAAACTTGCTTTTCCCAATCTGGTGTGGTTTTATAATTGATTGTTTCATCAGCACCAAGTTGTTTGATTCGTGCCAATTTTTTATCACTGCTGGAAGTAGCGATCGCTCTAGCACCGTGTATCTTCGCAAACTGGAGAGCAAAAATTGAAACGCCGCCAGTACCGAGTAATAAAACACTATCACCTGCGCCAATATTGCCCTTTGTTACCAATCCATGCCAAGCTGTGACAGCCGCACAGGGTAAAGTTGCACCTTCAGCATAGGATAGGTGCTCTGGTAAAATCACCAAACCGTCTTGGTGTAATACGACATACTCAGCTAACATACCATCGATACCGCCACCGAGATCGGATTTCATTTTCTCTCTAGTTAGAGAGCCATAAATCCAGTCTTGGAAGAAAGTAGCAGCCACGCGATCGCCTATTTTCACCCGCGTCACACCTTCTCCCACCGCCACAACTTCCCCCGCCCCATCAGACATGGGAATTAGGGGATATTTCTGTCCAGCACCATAGGTTCCTTCAATCACGAGCAAATCACGGTAATTTAGAGATGTTGCTTTGACTTGAATCAGAACTTCACCAGCTGCGGGTTTGGGTTCGGGGCGATCGACTAATGCCAGGGCATCAATGCCGGCATTGCTTTGAATTTCGTAAACTTTCATAGCTAATAGGGAGTGGGGCATGGGGGGGATGAGGGGGATGAGGGAGATGAGGGAGATGAGGGGGATGAGGGGGATGAGGGAGATGAGGGAGATGAGGGGGATGAGGGGGATGAGGGAGATGAGGGAGTGTGGGGAGTGTGGGGAGATGGGGAGATGGGGGAAAGAGAATTAATGTTTCCCCATCCTCCCACACCTCCCACACTTCCTGCTTGCCCCATGCCCAATGCCCAATGCCACATTTTTAACTTTCAAAATCAGTATTTGCTGCCACTGCTTCCCATGCATCTAATTCAGTAGTCAATGAGGCAATTTTATTGCGGAATTTGCTATAAGCATACTTACCCAGCACTAAGCGCAAGGGTGGGTTTTCTGATTCCACAACCTTAATTAATGCTAGAGCTGCTTTTTCTGGATCGCCTGGTTGAGTGCCTTCAATTTTTTCTAGGAACTCTAAGAATTTTCCCACAGTTGGTTTGTAGGCATCCATGCTACTAGCGGCGCGATCAAGCGATCGCCCAATAAAATCAGTACGGAAAGGGCCAGGCTCGACAATGGTCACTTTGATACCCAGAGGCGCAACTTCGCCATGTAAGGCTTCTGATACTCCTTCTAAGGCGAACTTAGCACCACCGTAGATAGAAAAACCTAGTTCGTTACTGAATCCAGCAATTGCAGACATATTAATGATATGCCCACTTTTTTGCTGTCTCATAATTGGTAAAATCGCCCGTATAGTGTTAATTGCACCGAAAAGGTTAGTATCAAAGTTACGCCGAATTTGTTCATCACTCACCTCTTCCAGCGCTCCAATTAAACCATATCCAGCATTATTAACCAGCACATCAATTTGTCCAAATGCCTTAACTGCTTCATCGATAGCCGCTTTGACTTGGACAGGATTGGTAACATCTAGAGAAACTGCCTTGGCTGTATCTGGGTATTGATTGACGAGATCTTGAAGTTGCTCTGGCTTACGGGCAGTGGCAATTAAGCGATCGCCTTTTTTCAGTACTGCTTGAGCTAAATTACGCCCAAAGCCGCTAGAACTACCAGTAATCAACCAAACCTTAGTATTTTTATTAGACACGATAGATTCCGCTGGGTTTCCATCAGTATTTTAGCTATTGAGTAACAATACTGGGCATGGGGCATTGGGCATTGGGCATGGGGCATGGGGCAAACAGGAAGTGTGGGAAGTGTGGGAGGTGTGGGAGGTGTGGGAGGATGGGGAAGCATTAATTCTCTTTCCCCCATCTCCCCATCTCCCCATCTCCCCATCTCCCCATCTTCCCACACTCCCTCATCTCCCTCATCCCCCTCATCTCCCCACTCCCACACTTATCGCCAATCATCCAGTACAAAAACATCTGGGCGATTAAATCCCGGTTCATTAGGTCTGTGCATTGCAACTCCGATCATTTCACTGCGAAAACCACGAGTTAGCATTGTGCTATAAGCTTCGTCTCGACTGGTATTAACACTAGCCACTAAACGTGACATTCCTTGAGCCACAGTCAATGCTTCACACAAATCCAATAACTGCTCAAAACGTTGCTGTGCATGGTTCCCAGAATGTACTGCACCAAATCTGACCAAGCAAGTGTCACTACCTGCTTCACTACCTGCCCCATAGTGACAAACTGCAAATCCCGCTAAGCCTGTATCATCCCATAATAATACTGTGTCACCCAGTCCCTGAGCCTGAACTGTCTGAATTTCTCGTGATAAATCTAGTCCTTCATATATAGAATTAGTGAGTTTATAGATTGCTTTGAGATTTTCGGCACGTTCATTCTCATTCAACTGTGAATATCTAATTACTTGGGGTATTGGCTGTAATTGCTGTACTTGTTTTGCCAAAATTGCAGTGAGAAAACGCAGACGAAAGCCAAATTTTTGATATAGTATGTGATGCTTGGGACTTTGAGCAAAAGTAAATAGTCCGAGCATCGAAGTATTACATTCAGTAAAGTAGGCGATCGCAGCTTCAATGAGATGTTGACCTACTCGTTGATTCCAAAAGTCAGGGTGAACGCTTAACGGCCCAAAATAGCCAAAGCTTCCCCAATTTATTGCCATATTAGACCCAATTAATTTTCCATCAAGCTCAGCAGCAAACACCTCACTTGGATTGGCTTTCCAGCGATGGTGTATGTAAGCAGCATCGCCACAAAAGTCGGTTGGTTCAGGTAGTCCGACAAAGGTACCGAAGGCCAAGCGAAAAATATGGTCAGCGGCGGCTAATTCATTCTCTTGGAGTAACCTAATAGAAATGTTCATCTGCTCAAAAACAGCCTACATTACAGCAATTTTTAGGTAATTAAAACATAAGTCAGAATACAGAATTTTACTCCTGAATTCTTTTTTGAGACTATGGGATAGCGTAGCACAGTTGTGCTACGCTACATTCGTGTGTTTTGTTTGTGTAGTTGCAGTTTCTAACCGCCCTTTTTAGGCTACAAAGAATCGATGAACTGCTCTACTTTTTCTAAGAGTGGCTGATGTTCAATTTTCTCAGCTAGCTCTTGGGCATTTTGGTAGCACAATAGCGCCATTTTTTTGCGCTTGGTTGTGGCGTAAAGGCTTCCCATATTTAGTAAAGTGGAAATTTCTCCGAGACAATCACCTAGTTGTTGGTAAATGGCAATGGCTTGTTTATAGAACTTCATGGCTTGGCGATGCTGGGCGAGGATACTGTAGGTAAAACCAATGTTGTGAAGAGTTGTTGCTTCGCCTGCTTTATCGCCGATGTCTCTACGTGTCAAAAGAACTTGATGATAAAGCAACAGCGCTTGTTTGGGTTGTCCTAAATCACTGTAAACTGAAGCAATGTTATTTAAGGTGGTTGCTTCACCAGCTAAATTCTTCACAGCTCGTTGAATCGGTAGTGCTGCTTGAAAAAATTCGAGAGCTTGATCGAATTTGCCTAAAACGCTGTAAGCAAACCCAATGCCATTTAGAGTTGTTGCTTCACCGGAAAAGTCATTCAACAACCGACGCATCGTCAAAATTTGGTTTTGTAGCAACAGTGCGCGTTTTGCTTCTCCTAATCGAGTGTAAATTAGGGCTACATCATTGAGAGTGGAAACTTCTCCTGGAGTGTCTTGCAGTTCCCTGAAGATGGGAAGTGCTTGATTAAAGTACTCCAATGCTTGAGAAAAGCGTCCCAGACGGCTGTAGGTAGAACCCAGATTGCTCAGTGCTGTTGCTTGTGCAGCGGCGTTACCAATTTCAACAGCAACACAAAGCGCTTGGTGAAAGCGTTCTAATGCCCTTTGAGGTTGCCAGCAACCCAAATAAGCTAAACCAAGGTCGTTCAATGTGTAACCTTCCCTAACTCGGTCTGGAATCGCTCTTGCTAGCTGTAAATTCTTAGTCACAAGATCGAGATACTCTTGAAATTTTCCCCGGTGATAATAACGGTTTGCTTCATCGCGGCGTTGTTCCCATTCTTTGACTGGATTTAAAGATTGCGTCATCTGACCTCAGTTGCACTCTGCGATAAGTAGGCGAGATATTTCTTGGGAATGAACTCTCTTAGGTTTCCCAAATTTGAGTTAACCTTTATCTTCTACCTTTAGATATAAGACGTAAAGAGAGAAGTATGGTATTGTTTCATACTTAAAAGCATACCCATGCAACGCTTAATACAAATATCCTAGTAAGTATTGAGGCGAAATACGTATAACATTAAGCTTTGGTTGTTGACGGTTAACGGTTAACAGCCATCATTATGCCCTTGAACTAACAACTATTAAAAAGTCTGTTTTTCACAAACATGAATATAATGCTCTTATTATGAGCATCTACCAATCTGTCAACAAAAAATCATACACGCAGCACAGTCGGGGTGAAAATGACTGGCGATTGTTCTTGCGTCTAGTGCCTTATGCCCGTCGCAATACGGGACTTTTGGCGCTGTCGATGTTTCTACTCGTACCGATCGCCATTGCTAATGCCGTACAACCGCTGTTAATTGGGCAAATTATTTCCCTGATTCGCAATGAACCAAGTACTTACGAATTCTTGACAAGTCGCCCCTCCTCCCAAGCACTCAATATTTTAGAAGGATCATTGCTAATTGCGATCGCCATTCGATTGGTGTTCACAGGCTATCAGGGTTATCTCGTACAGAAATTAGGCCAACAAATTACCACAGCAATTCGCCAAGACTTATTTCAACATGTCACATCTCTAGCAGTACGTTTTTTTGATCGGACACCCGTAGGTAAATTAATTACCAGAATCACCAGTGATGTCGAAGTGTTAGGCGATGTCTTTTCTACTGGGGCAATTGGCATCGTGTCCGATTTGTTTTCCATGCTGGTGATTGTGGTTTTAATGCTTTCTATTCAATGGCAGCTTGCTTGCCTATTACTATTGATGCTGTTACCGATTACCTGGGTGATCGTTTACTTACAAAAACAGTATCGCAAAGCAAATTACAAAGGACGGGAAGAACTTTCGATACTAAATTCACAACTACAAGAAAATGTAGTTGGTATTAACGTAGTGCAGTTGTTCCGCAGAGAAAAATTTAATGCCGAATTATTTCGCGCCACCAACAGCCGCTACACTCAACAAGTCGATAAAAATATCTTTTATGATGCTGCTGTTTCCGCCACTTTGGAATGGATTGGATTAGTAGCGATCGCTGGTGTTTTGTGGTTGGGTGGTTTGATGCTTTTAGATAAAGCCTTGACTTTTGGGACTTTATCGGCATTTATTTTATATTCCCAACGATTATTTGACCCATTAAGGAACTTTGCCGAAAAATTTACCGTAATTCAAGCTGGTTTCACTGCCATTGAACGCGTCGGCGATATATTAGATGAACCGATAGAAATCCGCGATCGGACTAATGTGCGCTACTCAATTCTTGATGCAAAATTTGGCTACATAGACGAAATAGTTGCAAACTTAGAATCTCCAGATTTCAGTATTCCACCCGATTTAGGAGAAATTCGTTTTGAACACGTTTGGTTTGCTTATAAAAACGATGATTATGTAATTAAAGATTTAGATTTCACCATTCATCCTGGTGAAAAAGTGGCATTAGTCGGCCCCACAGGCGCGGGTAAAACTTCGATTATTCGGCTTTTATGCCGTCTTTACGAACCTACCCAAGGACGCATTCTTATAGATGGCATAGATATTAAAGAAGTGCCACAAGCAGAACTGCGGCGTTACATGGCAGTAATTTTACAAGACGGTTTTGTGTTTGCTGGCGATGTTAAAAGCAACATTTCTTTAGGAGATGGTTATACAATCGAACAGATTCAACAAGCAGCAGAAAAAACCAACATTGCCCAGTTTATAGAAGAATTACCCCAAAGTTACGACACTCAACTCCGAGAAAGAGGCACAAATATTTCTAGCGGACAAAAGCAACTTTTAGCCTTTGCCCGTGCAGCCATTCGCGATCCGCAAATCTTAGTATTAGATGAAGCCACCGCAAGTTTAGATGTTGGCACAGAAGCTTTAGTTCAAGAAGCATTAGACCAGCTTTTGTTCAGACGCACCGCGATTATTATCGCTCACCGTTTGTCTACAATTCGCAATGTAGACCGGATTTTTGTTTTGAAGCGCGGCGAATTAATCGAAGAGGGAAGTCACGAACAATTACTGCAACAAGGTGGACTTTATGCCACCTTACATAATTTGCAGATGTTGGGAAGTTAGAGGATTTTAGGCAAAAGGCTTAAAGTAATTCGTAATTCGTAATTCGTAATTCGTAATTGATCAAATAGGGGATTTATATCATGTTCGGGTGAAGACTTATCATTAGGACTGACGCGGGGAAGCAAAGACGCGGGGACGCGGAGAAATTGTAATAATAAGTGATTATCCGAACTTGATATTAGATCCAAACTCTCTGACAAAGTTCATATCGGAGGTTTCGTCTGATGTAACTTTAGCGCTAATAGGACTTACGCAAAAATAGCCAAAAAGCCTAATTTATCGAACCGCCAAGACGAGCCAGTGCGTTGGGCGGCTCTGCCGACTTGAAGCAACTGGCGTGCCAAGAACGCCAAGAGTTCGTAGAGTTTGCGTAAGTCCTAGCTAATTGTAGACCGCTTATTTTCTTTCAAATTGAGCTACTGACTCAAATCCTTTTAATTACGAATTAGTAATTATTAAACCAACGCCGCCATCTTCTCTAACAATCCTTGAAACAACCTTAAACCATCAGTATTGCCCAACATGGCATCAGACGCCCTTTCTGGGTGCGGCATCATACCCAAGACATTGCCTTGGCGATCGCAAATCCCCGCAATGTTGTTCAATGAACCATTGGGATTCTCTGGTGCATAGCGGAACAAGACTTGGCCGTTATCTTCAATTGCTGCCAAAGTATCTGCGTCAGCGTAGAATCGTCCTTCGCCGTGGGCAATGGGCAAAGTGATAATTTCGTCATCCTTATAAGCTTGCGTCCAAGGCAGATTTGTACGCTCTACTTTAATGGAAACGCGATCGCAAATAAAATGCAAATCCCGATTTTTGGTCAACACCCCCGGCAACAGCCCAGCTTCAGTTAATACCTGAAACCCATTACAAATACCGAGGACAAACTTACCCTTTTGGGCATGTTCCACAACCTGCTGCATCACAGGCGAAAATCGGGCGATCGCACCACAGCGGAGATAATCCCCGTAACTAAAGCCACCGGGTATAACAACAACATCCAAATCGGCAATGTCCGTGTCTTGATGCCAAACCATACGAGTCGGTTGCCCTAACAAGTCTCTGGTGACATAAGCAACATCGCGATCGCAATTAGAACCCGGAAAAACAACAACACCAAATTTAGTCATTTGTCAACTTGGAATAGGGAATGGGGAGTGGGGAGGTGGGGAGGTAGGGAGGTGGGGAGGTAGGGAGGTAGGGAGTAGGGAATGGGGCATTGCACATTGGCCAAACAGAGGGTGTGGCAAGGATGGGAAGCTTTTTTATAATCTCCCCATCTTCCCATCTCCCCATCTCCCCATCTTCCCATCTCCCCATCTCCCCATCTCCCCATCTCCCCATCTCCCCTAAAACACCCCTGTCTGTGATTCAACCTCAATCAATTCAAAGCGATAATTTTCAATTACCGTATTTGCTAGCATTTGGTCACAAATGTTATTGAGGTCTTGACGCGCTTTTTTTTCATCAGGCGAGACGATGATGAGTTCAATGTACTTACCAATCCTTACTTGCTCAACGTTGTCATATCCCAGCTGCTGAAGACCGGATTGTACAGCCACACCAGCAGGGTCTAAGACAGAAGGACGAAGTGTCACGTGAATTTTGGCTAGATACTTCCTTTGCACGGCTTTTTGCTGAATGCTGCGATCGTTATACTTTGACGCTCCTGAGCCTTCATGCTGAGGATTCTTGGTTCAACCAGCAAGCCGTAAACCTTTGCGTCCCTATTCCCAACGCTGTTGGTACACGGGCAAACCTCCAACCGGACATTCCACGAAGTGAACCGGGCAATGTCGAGCCAAAGTCACAAAAGACCTAGAGGGCATCTGTCCCCAAGCTTTTAGGTACTTTGCCGAGAGTGCCTTAAAAAGTCTGTTCCTCTCTTTTCGCTGTGTTCCGGTGCGCCCCACCGTACACTGTGTTTTAAGTTGTTATCTTTTCTAGGTTCACGCGCAACTTGTTAGGTTACGACTGGGTTTTTAAAGTGGAATTTCCTTACCCACCGAGCATTACTACTTTCTAGGCAGTCGTGTGGGGACACCCCAGATTTGTATAGTCACGTCCTAGTGCGGTTTTTCAGCCTGTACTCTCTACTTAGAGATTACGTACAAACGGCTGTATATGTCAAGGACAAAAAGACTGGAAATACGTGTTTGTCAGTACCAATTCCTCCAGTTGAACGAGAATCTGAAAAATAGGGATGCTCGATGTCGGTTCTAGTTAGAAAGTACATCTCTAGGCTACCAAAGCAAATATAAAGCCGCTTCTTTAGGACGGGATTTTACACCCAGATTTTCGATAACTTTCTGTTCCAACTGAGTGAAAATAAGATCAGGAAGCGGCTAGGGTTAATTTATTTCTGAATTCTGAATTCTGAATCAATAAATTAGCCAGTCTTCCAGCTTTAAATTACAGTGGCATATTTAAATAATTGTCTATGACAGTCATACGCACCCGCAGTCAAGACCGTATTTTGAACCTGCTAAAAACCATCAAAAAAGGCATTTCTGCCCAGGATATTTATGTAGAACTACGTAACACCAATCAAGGCATGGGTTTAGCGACGGTTTACCGTTCCCTGGAAGCCTTAAAACTAGAAGGCATGGTACAAATGCGGAATTTGGCTAACGGTGAAGCCCTTTACAGCCTAGCGCAGCAAGACAAACACCATCTTACTTGCTTGCAATGCGGTACTTCAATTCAAATCAATCAATGCCCCGTCCATAACCTAGAAGACCAGCTAGAAACCAGCCATAAATTTAAAATTTTTTACCACACCCTAGAGTTTTTTGGCTTGTGTAGCCAATGCCAAACTTTGTAAAAGGAGTTAGGAGTTGGGAGTTAGGAGTTGGGAGTTGGGAGTTAGGAGTTATTCTCCCTCATCTCCCTCATCTCCCTCATCTCCCTCATCTCCCTCATCTCCCTCATCTCCCTCATCTCCCCACTCCCCACTCCCCACTCCCCACTCCCCACACCTCACCCAGGCCGATTATTCCCTGTGGATATTTCCCCACCAAACAAGGGCTTAGAGTTGCTATTAGTAGCGTCTGCAACAATGGAACGCATTCCTTCTATGGTGGCAGGAATAGTGCGTGGGTCCATAAACATGACCTTGCTACTCTCACTGCTGCCAATCTTTGTACCCATTTCTAGATAATTTTGGGCGATTAGAAACTGCAACGCTTGTTGTGCGTTTTCTTCAGATTTGAGAGTATTGGTAATAATTTGCATTGCTTCTGCGGTTGCTTGGGCTTTGAGAACTTGTTGCTGACGTTCCGCTTGCGCTTGCAAGACAATGGTTTTTTGTTGCGCTTCCGCTTGCAGAATTGTTGCTTTTTGACGAGCTTCTGCATCTAAAATTTGCGCCTCAGCTTTACCTCTGGCGCTATTGACGGCAGCCTCGCGTTCACCCTCAGAATTTAAAATTGCTGCCCGTCTGCGCCGTTCTGCCGACATTTGCAATTCCATTGATTCGCGCACAGCTTGAGAAGGTACAATATCTCGCAGTTCTACCCGTGTGACTTTTACCCCCCAAGGATCTGTCGCAATATCTAATTCTCTTAACAAAAGTTCATTAATTTGAGTGCGGGCAGTAAAAGTTTGATCCAACTCCAGTTGTCCCATTTCCGAGCGAATTTGGGTAAGCACCATGTTTACCATTGCCGACTGGAGATTTTCTACTTTATACCAGGCTTTTTCCATATCCACAATGCGCCAATAAAACACTGCATCCACCTCAATGCCAACGTTGTCGCGGGTGATGCATTTTTGGGGAGGAATATCTAAGACTTTTTCGCGGATGGTTTCTTGATAAACAATTTTATCTAGGAAAGGAATTACAAAGTTCAAACCTGGTTCCAGCTTTTTGTTATAGCTACCCAATCTTTCCACCAAAGCTTCATTGCCTTGGTTGACGACTTTCACAGTTCCTGCTACAGCACCACCACCAAGGGCTAAAAAGACTAGTAAAAATAACTGTTCCATTGTGAATCTCCTAATTTTTTTAATTAAATGAGATGGGGGAGATGAGGGAGATGAGGGAGATGAGGGAGTGTGGGGAGTGTGGGGAGATGGGGAGATGGGGAGATGGGGGAAAGAGAATTAATGCTTCCCCATCCTCCCACACCTCCCACACCTCCCACACTTCCCGCACTTCCTGCTTGCCCCATTCCCTACTCCCCACTCCCC
>JAVRBV020000146.1:0-135599 GCA_034531095.2 Nostoc sp. CreGUA01
ATTAGGCCTTTCAAACCCACGCAGGTGGGTTTCGTCTGTGTAGCCAAGCCACTGCGTTGGGCGGCTCTGCCGACTTGAAGCAAGTGGCGCGCGATTTCTAATCGCCGGGGCTAGTATTAATTTAGACTTTTCAAACAACCTCTTAGGAGTTAGGAGTAGTAGGGGCGGGTTGAGCCAGAATCTCTTTTAGCAACAAAGTCTTTTTGTAAACCCGCCCGTACAGGAGTTAAGAGTTAGGAGTTAAGAGTTAGGAGTTAAGAGTTAGGAGTTATTCTGTTTATCTCCCTCATCCCTCTCATCTCCCTCATCCCCATGCCCCATGCCCTAAATTATTATTTAGAAGCTAAACTAATTAGAATTTTTTCAAAAACTTTCAGCGCATGTTCTTTTCCATTGTCTCTGGTGAAGATCGTAAAATTGGGGTGAGAATTGATTTCAATTAACCAATATTGGTTATTATTATCTAATACAATGTCTAAGCCACCATAATCAAGGTCTAATTCTTCAAAAATAGGTTTGGCAAAATTATCAATCTCTGACCATATTTGTGGACTGCTGATATACTTTGCTTTTGCGCCATCCCAATGGAGAGGACTTAAGTTACCAGTAAAATTCGCGTTACTTATATCTTTTTCATAGAGTAGAATTAACTCTTTATTTAAGAAAACTGCTCTATATTCAGATTTTATGTGAATTAATTCTTGAGCAATGGCGACATAATCGTACTTATCATTAATATTAAAAATTTCTTTTAATGCATTTTCAATTTCATCTTGATTCTTGCATAAAAATACGTTGTGTCCGCTGGAGCCAGAATTCCTTTTTACAATCACAGGTGTTTCAAAATTTTCCTTAATTGCTAAGATAATATCTTCAATAGTGGGAAATTTTAAATACATCTTGTATCGGGTGTCACAAAAAGGTGAGAGAAAACCTATTGTTCTAGGAAGTTTAATTTTTTGATTTAAAATATGATAAGTATATTCCTTGTCTTTGACAATTTTCGCCACTGCTTGATTAATTAAAGGAGTGCTATAATTACAAAAATAGTGGTGTTTATTATCAAATTTTACTTTGATTAAATTTTCAGCAGGATAAATAATTTCATAGCTGATATTTAAGTTTTCACAAGCTTGGAGCAATAGCGAAACGTTGTCTAACATAAATACTTGAAGTTAAACTGATAAGTTAAGTGTTTATAGAAATTAACAAGAAAAATTTTGCCAAATTGACAAACATCAATCGAGCGCTTTTTCTTAGTTGCTGAATTATTTTTGACTAGAGCTTTTTAGAAAAGCCATTCTCTAAAATACACCTATCTACTAGATAATGCAACAGTTTCCCATCAATTTTATAGTGAACACAAAAATGCGATCGGAGGATGTTTAAACAGTTGTGTTGTTGGTAGCAAAAAGTTTGAGCTCCCCCGAAATTACCTTTAAAAAGGGGGACTTTACAGCCCTTTTCAAGTAATCGAACTACACCACTCCCTACTCACCATTGCCTATCTCAATTTTTTAGGGCGTTGCATAAACATGGCATGAAATTTAGATATTGAAATCTAAAAATCGCCAATTTTTAAGTAGTTGTTTAACTTGTTGCTTGTCGGATAAAAATTACCATTTGGGTACCAATAACTGGGTTACGAGCTATCAGGCGATTTTGGGAGTCGATAATTTCTAAATGGGTAAAATCTAGTTGTTGAGAGCGTTGTAAAATCTCGGCAGCGAGTTTATCCTGTTGAGATTCTGCAAGAGTGTACCAATCGTCAGTAATTTTGACAGTGAGATTACTCGTGCGGAAGTTTGCTTGAATTGACTTTATCAGACCAGAGGCAATGCGATCGCTAATTTCGGCTACCTGATTTTCAATAGCCACAATTAAGGCTTGTTCGGGTGTCAATTCTATGGTTGGCGTTGGTGTTGGCGTGGGAATTACTTCCGGTTCTGCTGGCGGCGGTGTAATTTCCTCTGGTGGCTGTTGCGCTTCTGGCGGTGGCGGCGTAATTTCTTCTGGTGGTTGTTGTGCTTCTGGCGGCGGCGTAATTTCTTGTGGTGGCTGTGGTTCTGGTGCGACTGACTCCGGTGGAGTAGTTATCGTTGGTGTTGGGATGGGAACTTCTTCAACTGGAGGTAGTGTTGCGACTTCCGTAGGTTTACCAGTAAAGATAGTCGTAGTTGTCCAAACAAGTATTACGGCAATTCCAGTAAGAATTCCCGTCAAAGCTGTATCTGATAACTTTGTTGATAAATTTGATGGTAAAAATAAGCGGACTGTCCTTAATAGTCCACCCCAGCGAGACTGAAGCTGCTGCAAAAAACTGGGGGTTTCCTCAGCACCCGGTGGGGGTGCTGTCTCCAGTTTCTGAACTGTTACTTCTAAAACCCCAATTGTCCCTCTCAGAATTTGGATAATTTTAGCCTTCCAAATTGGCTGGACTCTCTGGTAAGGTTTTTGGGGGGGTTGAGTTACCTGCTCATCGGTCGGTTTGGGATTGTCTTGTGACATGGAACTTTCACCAAAAGCAGCGAATCAAAGACAAACAACGTACATTATTACAGGTGCTGCCTCTTTTGCCTTAATGTATCACTTCATTGCACGTTACATCTGCGGAAACTGACTATTTATTAAATTTGGTGAGTTATGAACTTGAAACGCCGTCAATTTTTATTTTTAAGTAGCTTGGGTGCCGTCGGCACAGGATTTTTGGGCTGGATGTTAAATCATCACAATTCTCAAAATGCTGATATTAGCGATTCCACAACAGCCATAGCCGCCGACCCACCGAAAAAAGACTTGTTATTACGTTTTGTGTCTGTTGCGGATACAGGAACCGGGGCTAAAGGACAGTACGCTGTTGCTGGGGCAATGAATTTTTATCACAAACAAAATCCTTATAATTTAGTCGTTTTAGCTGGAGATAACATTTACAACAACGGTGAGATTGAGAAAATTAGTGCAGTTTTTGAGCGTCCTTATCAAGCTTTGCTCAAGCAAGGGGTGAAATTTCACGCTTGTTTAGGTAATCACGATATTCGTACTGCAAATGGCGATCCACAAGTGAAATATGTCGGTTTTAATATGAATGGAAGACGATATTATACTTTCCGCCGTGGAAGCGTACAATTTTTCGCTTTAGATACTAATGGTAATGCTGATTGGAAAAACCAATTACCTTGGTTAGAAAAAGAATTAAGTCGGAGTAATGCTGCGTGGAAAGTTGTATTTGGTCATCATCCAATTTATGCATCTGGTGTTTATGGAAGTAGTCCAGAGTTTATTAAAACTTTTACTCCGCTATTTAAAAAATACGGAGTTCAACTTTATATCAATGGACACGAACATCATTATGAACGCACGCGGGCAATTAATGGGACGACTTATTTAATTACTGGTAGTGGTGCGGGTACTCGTCCTGTGGGGCGTTCGGAGTGGACAGAATATGCTGCCGAGAGGTTGAGTTTTGCAGCGTATGAAGTGTATCCAGATAGAATAGAAGTAAGTGCGATCGCTACTAATAACAGCGTTTTCGATCGAGGTATAATTCAATTGAAATCAGCTTAGTTAAACAATGAATCAGCCAGATATTCCTGCTGCGATTGCCAATATTATAGAATCATCTCCAACACCCGATATTCTATTTTCGGAACTGTTACCAGTTGTGGGTGATTTTTTACGGTGCGATCGATGTTTTCTATATTTGCACAATCCCCAGAGAAATCTTGGTAAAGTTGCCTTTTGTTGGGTTCGCACGCCAGAATTTCCGACAATTTATAATGAACATTGGCAACCGCAACCCCTCTCTTTTTCAGATGAAGATCCAATGTTTGCTGCTGCACTGCACAGCAAACCTTCAATCTTTGTAGAAGATGTAGAAACGGCTGATTCTAAAGTTTTAAATCGCAAATTTGAACAGGAAAATTTTGGGCATCGCGCCCTAATTCATGCCCATATTCAACAGGATGGCCAACTCTGGGGTGTTTTACAACCATGCATTTTTGGTCATCCGAGAATTTGGACTGAATACGAACGAATGGTGATTAATAATATTGTGCAAAGAATTACACCTTTAACAGTTGATTACGTCAAGTCAGCTTTTGATTAGCTGTTTTATTGTCAGAGTGTAAGTTTCAAGCAACTTATTTAGGTGACATTTTAATTTCTATTTTTTGATTTAAAGCTGCTGCAATTCTAGCCAACATAGACAAAGAATGTCCCTCATAGTCAGCATCTTCCAATCGAGCAATGACTGACTGGGTAGTACCGACTAAATCGGCTAGTTGTTGCTGGGTTAGTCCTTCTTGTTTGCGTGCATCGTAGATGATTTGAGATACTTGAGCATTTAAAGATGATTCTCTAACCATCTGTTGTAATTCTGGATCTTCCTTCATCATTCTTTTAATGATTTTCAGTGCATCATTAGTTTTCTTCATCTGTTTCTTCGTCTGATTCGATATAAGTATGAACTTCTGAATTGAGTATGAATAAATTTTTGTATGTTAATGCTAAATCAATTTCTCGATCTGGAACTTGGTTATCCTCTTTAATGATGGCATGAGCTAAAATCACTACGTTTTGACCATGAAAAAAATATAGAATTCTATACTGTACTCTGATGTGCTTGGCTCTTAGTTCATAAATACCATCACGTAGAAAATCTGCGGCGGGTCGTCTTAATTCAAAACCATACTCAGCTAATTGCTCAATTCTGGCGATGCAGTTCGCATATCCCTTACGATCTTGTTTGAGTAATTTGTTTAGCCACTTTAAGACTGGAACTTCTCCTCTATCATTCTGAAAGAAAATAATCCGTGTTTCTGGCATTGTCTAGGATAAGGTTACGCATACTAGGAATTTTATCGCAAAAATGCGATTTTAGTCAGCGGGCGTTCGTTAAAAAAATTAGATATTCTTTGTGGAGGAAAGGAGTAGCTATAAAATGGTAATTTCATATCGAATGAATTACGTTCAGCATTATTAAAACTATGAAAGTTCCTTTGGTAGAGATAGCAATCGCATATTAGAAGACCTTATGGGTGTACCAGAACGTCCACAGGAAATTAAAGAAAGTCTTTTACAACTTTTTCGATTAATTGATGCTGGAAATTTGGAAGGTGCTAGGCAATTGCGTCAACAATTAGCCAATGAAATTGGAGCAGATGAACCGGAGTTTGTGAAAGCTGATGTACTGATTTGGCGCAAGGAAATTCTTAACCGATGAAGCATATCAAAAATTATTTTTAATTGATGAGCATCTAAGCGTAGGCAGTCAAAGATATAATACTAAAATTATACTAAATAACGTCATCTGAATTATCACCAAAAATTATATGATTCTTGAGGCTGCGATACTTAATGTTAAACCGGGTTTGGAATCCGATTTTGAAAATAATTTCCAAAAAGCTTCTCAAATTATTTCTTCAATCAACGGATATTTATCCCATGAATTACACAGATGTATAGAAGTCGAAGGAAAATATTTATTACTTGTCAGATGGGAAACCTTAGAATCTCATACTGTGGAATTTCGAGGTTCTGCTGAGTATCAAGAGTGGAAGAAACTTCTGCATCATTTTTACGAGCCATTTCCCACAGTTGAACACTTTCAAAAAGTTGAAACTTAGATACGAATTACTCAACTCTGTAATTATTTAGTCAACTCCATAATTTTCTCAAACTGGAAATTCTGAGCTAAATCGCTGATAAAGTTTTTGAGAGCAGCGTTTTCCAATGGTATTTGCTCAATCAATTCTAAAATTAGGTCATCGCTACATTGAGCAGCGGCATTATATATTTCTTTCACCCATTCAGATGACATTGCAGATATCATTGGAGCTAAATCTGTAAGGGTCAAAATTGATTCTGCTCTCTCTTGATTTCCATTTATTATCTGATAAGTTTCTTGTTGATAAATATATTGGACTCCTAAATATTCTCTCAATTTTTCTAGTAATTCTTCTTGACGGAAGGGCTTGTTGATAAAATCATCACAACCCGCTTCGATCATTGCTTCTCGTTGTTCCTCGAAGGCATGAGCAGTTAAGGCAATAATTATAGTGTGGGCATGGGGCAAAATTGCTTTTTGGTGTTCGAGTTGTCTAGTTTTAATAATTTTTGTAGCTTCGTAGCCGTCCATAATTGGCATCCGCATATCCATTAATATGAGGTGTGGTTGCCATTGTTGCCAAAGTGCGATCGCCTCTTGACCATTCGCAGCTTCTTTGACAACAAAACCGATGGCTGTGAGAATTTTTATTAACATTAAACGGCTATCTGTAGAGTCATCAACTACTAAAATGCGGTATTGATTTTCAGCAGGCACTAAACTAGAAACTCGCTGTGTAGTCTGTTTAACGTGTACTTCACTAGCTGCGGCTAGACCAATTTGAATATCAAAGGTAAATCTACTCCCCTCGCCAACACTGCTGGCGACACTAATATCTCCCCCCATCAATTGCACATATTTGCGACTAATGGCTAAACCCAGTCCTGTTCCCTGTTGCGATTTTCTTCCAGTTTCGGTTTGCCCAAAAGCTTGAAACAACAAGTTAATTTCTTCTGGAGCAATACCGCAACCAGTGTCTTGAATCTCGAAGCAGAGATGGGCATTGGGCATGGGGCATTGGGGAGACCCTAAGACCGCAGTGGCTTCCCCATGCCCCATGCCCACTCGCAGTATCACCCTCCCAGCATCGGTAAATTTAATTGCATTTCCCAGGAGGTTGAGTAAGACTTGACGCAGTTTACTTTCGTCGCCTTGGATGACCTGGGGAAGGTCAGATGTATATTCAAATACCAAATCTAATCCTTTGCAGGTGGCGCGGAAGCGTAACATTTCTTCGAGGTTTTGCAAAAGGTGAATTAAGTCAAAACTGCTGAGATTCAATGTCATTCTTCCAGCTTCGATTTTAGACATTTCCAGAATGTCGTTAATTAAGTTGAGAAGATGTTCGCCAGCACGATTGATGATTACTAGGTTTTGTTGATGTTCGGTAGATAAAGCATCATCGTGGCTCATGAGTTGGGTAAAACCAAGGATAGCGTTGAGTGGGGTACGCAGTTCGTGACTCATGTTGGCGAGGAATTCGCTTTTGGCGCGGTTAGCAGCATCAGCAACGATCGCCGCTTCTTGTAGTGCTTGTGATTGCTTTTGCATTTGTGCCAGCAACTGCGCTTGCTGCAAAGCAACTGCCAACTGATTGCTAATTTGAACCATCATGTTGACTTCTTCTGGTTTCCATTGGCGGACATCGGAATTTTGATAACTTGCTAGCAACCCCCAAAGCTGATTACCAGATAAAATAGGAACAATAATGTAAGCTTTTGCCTGAAAGCGTTCCAAAAGTTTGATATAACCAGGATGAAGCCCAGCGTTGTAGATGTCTGGGATGCAGCGGAAACTCGCACCTTGTGTGTACAGACTTTGGACGTAAGCATTTTGGCTTTGGTTATCTGACCGATCCAAGATTTTCATTAAGCAACGGCCGTTTTCTATCATCCCTTTTGTCAGATGGGGGTCATTTTTCAGTTCTTCCATCAGAGAAATCCACCCCTCTGCTACTGACTCAGAGATAAATTTACCACTCCAGTTGGGATTGAAACGATAGACAGCAACCCGATCGCAGTTGAGTACTTGCCGTAATTCTTGGGTTGTGGCTGCAAATATACTCTCTAAATCCAGTGTTTGCCGCATCTTTTGAATTACCAGGGCGATCGCTCTTTCCCGTTCTGCACTCTCGCGTAAGGCTTCTTCTGCCAATTTTCTCTCGGTAATATCCGTAATCATACCGATATAACCTTTAATTTCTCCATCGTCTCCAAATTCCGGCAAAGCCTGACAAATTACCCAGACGATTGAGCCATTTTTATGACAAAAACGATGTTCGTATTTATACTCTTTGCTGGATATTGTTGCTTGATGCCATGTTCTTAACAATTGCTCTAGGTCATCTGGATGCACAGCATTTGTCCAGCCGGTTCCCAGGGATTCTTCAACGGTGCAACCAGTAATTTCACTCCAGCGTTGATTAAAATATAAAATGTTGCCATCAAGATTGGTATAAAATATACAAGCAGGTGAAGCTTCTGCTAAAAGTTGATATCGTTGTCTACCTTCTTGCACTGCGTATTCTGCCAGTTTGCGATCGCTAATATCTGCCCAGTAACCAACGCATTCTATTGGGTTATCAGCTTCGTCACGAATTAACCTCATCTTTTCATAAAACCAGTGATAAGTTCCATCAGCGTGTAACCACCGATACTCATAGGAATTGTATTCCTGCTCAACTAGGTTCTGAAATTTTCTTGAGACTAGTTCAACATCTTCTGGGTGGGTGCGATCCTGCCAAAAACTGGGATTCTCAATAAATTCCGCCGCTTCGTAGCCAACCATTGCTCTGACATTCTTACTAATAAAAGTAGTGCTAAAGTCTCCTGAGGTTTTGCTACTAAAAATCACTACAGGACTAGAAGTGAGCAGATATTGTAGGCGTTCGTTTGCTAAACGCAGCTCTTGTTCGACGCGTTTGCGTTCAATTAACCCACCCAACTGAGCAGCAACAGCACTTACCAGTAGCAGCAAACGCCGATCTACCGACACTGAACTACGTTTAAAAAATACCAAAACAGCTAATACTTGTTTGCCAGCCAGTATGGGAACGCCAAAACCAGCTTTTAATCCGACCTTTGTAGCTTGTAGCGATCGCAAAAAAATCGGCTTCCTGACTTGGGAAACATCTTCTATCCATTCTGGCTCTTGGTTTTGCCAAACTCGCCCTGGTAGTCCCACTCCGCAAGCAAAGGTAACAGTTTTGCTTTGACGACAGAATTCTTCTAAACTGTCTTCCTCTCCATACCAACCCAAACTGTGTTCTAAAACGCTGTTATTTTCATTTGGTATCCAGGCTTCCCCAAAATCCCAGTTGATGGTTTGACAAATTAACCGCAAAACCACTCTTAAAGCGTTGTTGACATCACTGGCGCGAGCGATGGCTTGGGTTGTCAACAACAACAAACGGCTTTCATTTTCTGCTTGCTTGCGTTCAGTGATATCTTTGGCGGTGCCCAATACACACCACTGTCCGTCAATGTCGATCATTTCCGCACTAAATAAAGTCGTCCTGATTTCTCCCGAACAAATGCGAACATCAACTTCGTGGTTGCGAATAGCTTTAGTTCGTTCGAGGGTGTGGGTGAGGAGATTGTATTCTTGTGGATTCACCCAAATATTCAATTCTTCATCGGTGCGATCGATCACTTGAGAGCGAGAATAACCAAAAAACCGACAAAAGCTGTCGTTAACTTCGATATAGCGTTTATCAGGAACAGTGATTAAGGCAATTGGGTCAGGAGATGACCGAAAAGCTGATGCTAACTTTTTTTCCGAAGCACGTCGCGCTGCTTCTGCACGCTGGCGAGAGCGTACTTCCAGTACCAAAGAGACTAAATTACCCAAAGAACGAGCAAAATTTTGGTCTTCCAATGTCCAAGAATGGACGCTTCCCACTGCTTCCAAACATAAAACTCCTACTGTTTTTCCCTCTAACCTGATTGGTGTATCGAGTATGGAGTTGATATTTAATCTTGAGTAAAACACCGAAAATTCTTTAGTTCTGGGATCGATATGAGCATCATCAGCGGCAATTGGCTGGTCTTGCTGCAAAGCTGCAAAATAAGCTGGATAGTCTGCTGCCGATAAGAAAACTCCTTCGCTATGTTGATTTTGACTCGCTTGAAATAAATCAATACACTCGATTTTCGTCCTTTTTTCGTCATATAGCCAAACACTGGCTCGTTCCACTCCAATATTTTGGGTAGCCGTTTCTGTGATTGCATTCAAAGCGGCTTTCAAGTCACCCTGATAAAGGGTTTGATTTTGTGCTAATCGCGTTAATACTAAATTATGAGTGCGGAGCTTAATGGCACTTTCATCCAGTATTTTAAAATCCGTTGGTAAAGCTTTACTAACATTAATATCTGGTAAGATATTCTGTGTTTGTCTATTGCGAATAATTAACTCAACTCCCAGGCGTTGACGTTCTCGAATCTCTTCTTTTAACTGTTTTTTTAGCCTGCGGATAGTTAGTTGATTTTCTAAGCGTAATAAAACTTCTTGCCTTTGGAATGGTTGAATAATACAATCAACATCTTGAAAATCAAAGACGTTGGCTTTTTTAAATAATTCATCTGAAGCACCAAAAAAAATTATTGCAGCATTTTGAGTTTTTTGGTGAGTTTTTAAGCGATCGCCAACTTCATAACCATCCATATCTGGTAAACTAACATTGAGCAAAATCACATCAGGAGGACAAGCAAGCGCCGTATTGATTGCTAGTTTTCCAGAAATTATAGTTTGCACTTGATAACCTTCACCTTGAAGAATATCTGATAAAAAATCTAAATTCTCTAAGTTATTATCAACTAATAAAATTCTGATTTTATCGGCATCCATATCAGGGACTGAGTTAATTTTTAATTAAAATAATTTTGGGAAGCAAATTGAATAGGAAATCAGAAATTAAAGATGAAACAAAAAATATTTATGCAACAGACAAAAGGAATAAAGTCAGCGCCAAGCGCAGTATAGGAAAGTACAACGAAGAATCAAAATATCTATTCCTCTAGAGACGTGACTAATGGCGTCTCTACCCACTCCCTATTTTGAATGAACAATAAAATGTAATAAATTATACTATACTAACATGAAAATTTCTTTACTCCTACCCACACTTCCCAATACCCTATTTCTAATATATAAGACTATTCCCAGTCATCACTATTTTCAAGCTACTGGTCTGTCCCATTAAATATGATGGGTAAAACTGTTCGTAGTCAGGACTTTAGTCCTGAATTTTTAAGCACGCTTTGTGCTTACTACAAACTCATCAAAATTAATGGGACAGACCACTACTGGTCTATCCCATTAGTTCTGACTGGTTAGCGGTGGTCAGATCCCCGACTTCTTCAAGAAGTCAGGGATCTTGCAGGATCTTGCAGTCCATCAAAATTAATGGAATTCTGGGATTTTTTGTCAAAAATAATTTCAATTTTGATTAAATTTTAAAAATTCACCTATATTCATCATTTTTGGCGCGTCTTTACTGACAATTAACGGCAGTTTCCCATCCCATTTTTCTATTGCTTGCCTTTGTAGTATTTGTGGAGTTAGACCGTCACGCAATAATCTATGTACCTCAGCCTCTCCTTTTGCTAAATTCACTTGTGCCTCAGCCTCTTTTGTTGCTTTTAAAGCAATAAACTCTGCTCGTTTTGCTTCTTGTTCAGCAATTTGCTTTGCCTCTACCGCCTCACTAAATCGTTCTGAAAAATGGACATGAACTAAAGAAATATCATCAACTGCAACGTGGTAACTATTCAGGCGTGTAGTTAGTGCATCATCTACTTCACCTTTAACTTCTCCTCGTTTAGTAATAATTTCTTCAGCAGTATACTTTGCCATGACGGCTTTTAATACTTCTTCAACTGCTGGATTAATAATGCGGTCAATCACATTTTGTTCATCTCCAATTTCTTGAAAAATAGCATTTACTTCTTGGGGAATAATATGCCAATTTAAAGCCACATCAGTAAAAACATTTTGTAAGTCTTTAGAAGAAGCTTCCGCAGAAATTTGCTGTTTTTGGACTCGAACGCTCAATTTTTTGACAGTATTGTATACAGGAATAACGAAGTGAATTCCTTCTCCCAATATTTGGTTTTGGACTTCGCCAAATTTCATTAAAACACCACGTTCTCCTGCATTAATAATTATGCAAGGCGTAAGTAAGAGAGTTATCAGGAACAAAAGAGCAGTCAGTTTACCAGCACGGTTAAAATTTGTATTTTTTCTCATTTATCTGAAAAATTTATGCGTCTTAATGCAGACACATATAGTAGAATTCAGAATTCGGAATTCAGAATTCAGAAATACAGCATTTTGCAGGTAAATAAAGTACACATCTTAATATGATAAATTTTGTGGGGTGGGCATCCTGCCCGCCCCTGTGTACCTATTTAGGCTAGCAGACGAACTGTTATTGGTTGAAAGTCCCTAAGCTACTTTAACAGGGCTAGGTAGCTTTAGTCTATGTAAAATACTGTAATATTATAGAATAACCGTAGTATTTGAAAACCTCAATTTGCCTTTAAATGGCTAAACTCATTAGCTGTCGGTCTAGCCCAATGAGATAATCTCGACCGTAAGCCCCATTTTCCAAGCCTGCGACGAGATGGTTGGGGATGTCTTGCGTAATTTCTTCGCTACAAGAAGCGGCGGCTAGTGCGATGGCCGCCACTGTATCTACGTCCCCGGTAAAAGCGATACAATCCTGTAAAAGTTGGCTCATGCTGTCATTTCGCATGACGGCAGTAATGGCTGCTCTAACACTCATCCAGCCCTTGGATTTTACTTTACCTTGCCACGGTTTAGACCACTGCCCAGATACATAAGCTTCTAAAAACTTGCCTAATTTGCGTTTTGCTCCCAGTCGATAGATAAAGTAATGTGACATCAGGGCAGCGGCAACAGCAGCATTGATTCCATCTAGTGTATTGTGAGTAATTGCGGCTTGAATTGTTGCGGCCTCAATGACTTTTTCTGGTGTCGGATAAACACCAATGGGGGCTGCACGCATCGCTGCCCCGCTTTTGTCGCTGTCAGGGCGAATTTTTGTTAAAAATTCTTCCCCATCTTGGATTTCCACGAGAAAATTATAAAAGTTTTTCGCATATCCTTGTCTGCGATCGCGTTTGAAGGCTGTAACAAAGCTTTGGGCTAAAACTTCTGGTGTCCACGGTGCTTGAGCAACAATCACTTCAGCGATGGCAATGCTCATCTGGGTATCGTCGGTGTAGCTGCCAGGGATGAGTCGAAAACGGGGGTGTTCCACGTATCGACTCAAATCGTTGTTAAGGATCATTTCGTCAGCATATTCAAAGCCTGCACCGTAGGCATCTGCGATGGCTAACTCTAGCAGCATATTACTATTAAGCTAAAAATGGACGCGCCAGAAAAAAGCTAGAAATTGATTTAGCATCTACCGGTTCTCCATGAAGAATAGCTTTTTCTAATTCTTCTGGAGTCAAAAATACAGTTTCGATATCCTCATCTCCGTCTTGGGCTGGTGGTGTCTCCAGCTTTTCTAAATCTTGAGCGAGAAAAGCATAAATAATTTCATCAGAATAACCAGGCGCTAGGAAAAATTCTCCTAGTTTGTGCCATTTTTGGGCACTATAGCCAGTTTCTTCCTGAATTTCACGTTGTACTGTCTCTAAAGGATCTTCATTGCGTTCCAGAGTTCCGGCAGGAAATTCTAATATCCGTCCTTGAACTGCAAAACGATACTGGCGCACAAGTACAAGTTTACCTTCTGGTGTCACAGGCACTGCTAGAGCGCCGCCGGGATGACGAATACACTCCCATTCTCCTTCTGCTTTATTGGGTAAACGCAAGCGATTAACTTCAAAATCAAATTTGCGTCCTTTATGAAACAAGCGTTGTTTCAAAAGTTGTGGTAATTCTCTACCTAATGGCATGGCAAAAAATCTGAATTATGTGTAAATAGTTGAAAATTATATGGACAAATATCCAATTTTATTAGTTTAGAAGTTTTAGTTTCATGGCTGAACTATATAACTTCTATCCCATTGCAATAATGCATACAAAACTACTTTTGTTGACAAATTCCTGGTTTGATTACCTCGCTATTTTTAGACTAGAGGTTAATGAAGGAAGAAGTTACAGAAGTCGTGCTTTTTGCAAAGTAGATTAACACTTTCACCTTTTTAAATTAGGTCATTGAGTGTGGGAATATATCTATATTTTACAACTTATGGCAATAGAATCCGCAAAGTTTTGCAATATCGAGGTAAAATTAGCACTCTTGTAGATCTATGCATGGTAATTTTAGTTGCCCACCAATAAATGTACATCTGAACAGTCTACCTCTTTGAGCAGTTCTTGAATGACACGCCCAGAAACTGGTTCTACCCAATCTGAGGCGATTTCGGCAAGTGGTACCAGTACAAAAGCCCGATCCCGCATTCCTGGATGGGGGATTTGGAGGTTTGCTGTATCTACAACAAAGTCATCATATAATAACAAATCCAAATCCAGGGTTCTTGGCCCCCAGCGTTCTTGACGCACACGCCCAAATTGTCGTTCAATTTGGAGTAAATTTTCTAATAACTCTTGGGGCAGCATTTCTACTTGTAATGTAACGCACCCATTTAGGTAGTCTGGCTGTGGCGGTCCGACGGCTTTGGTTTTATACCAATGGGATCTTGCTTCTAAAAAAATGCCTGGGGTTTGAGCTAAAGTGGCGATCGCTGCTTCTAAAATTGCCTGGGAGTCTCCCATATTACTACCAAGGGCAAGGGCTGTTTTCGCACGCTTTAGCGTCTGCAAGCTGTGTTCAGATTGTTTTTGCGGATATTCTTTAGCACTTGGTTTGGTAAATGTCAATAGTTTTGAGATTCCGAATACTGATGAATCTTGCAGTATTTTGACAAAACCCAATTCATTAAATCGAAAAAACATTATTTTTCAACTAGAATTCATAACTAGGTCGTCAGCATTCTACAGATGACCAATAAATTAACACTACTTGTGGGGTGGGTATCTTGCCGCCCTTAACTAAGGTTAGACAAGATGTTCATCCTACAAGAACCATTGGATACCTTTAATTTGAAAACTCCTCAGAATGAATATGAATCAATCAGGTTTAATATACCAGCCCTTCGGCTTACTCAATAAAATTATTTTTTTGTATAAAAATATACTTTTATTCTTAGTTTTGAATTCTTTTTAATACTGAATTAAGTTAATTATTTATAGGATAGTATACTAACACAACGTGGTGCTATAACCCCAAAGCTTATTGATGGTGGTTAAGTAGTTACTACTTCGATCGAGGAACTGACGTGGGGAAGCTGACCTCCTGGTTCAAACCAAGACCAATTAATTTGAGTGACTCTAACAAGGAACCGCGATTGCCACCTGGTAATCATCATCAACACGAGGAATGCACAACAAATGAAAGCTTACCACCAGCACGTGTGCCACAGGCGAGGCAGTTACTGAGCAAAATGAAAATTTTACCATCAAGAATCAGGGCTAATCAGGCAACTGGCAATAAACCAATCTATCGTAGGATTTGGTTTTGGGCAGGCTTGGGTGTGGGTGGTGGGATAGTTGCCTCGCTCTATGGTATCGGTGAAATAGATCGCACCTTGCCAGATAAAACAGAACTCAGTGCCGTTGTTAGAGAACAAACACTGACCATCAAAGCCGCAGATGGTAGTATATTACAACAACAAGGTGAAGCAGCCAGAGAACAGATCAAGCTAGAGCAAATACCAGATAATTTAAAAAAAGCTTTCATAGCCTCAGAAGATAGAAGATTTCAGCAACACAAGGGAATTGATCCTCAAGGGATTGTTAGAGCAGGTTTGAATAACTTGCGATCGCAAGGTGTGGTAGAAGGTGGTAGCACCATCACCCAACAACTAGCCAGGATTCTGTTTTTGAAACAAGAACAGACAATCTGGCGTAAACTCAAAGAAATCCGCCTAGCCCAAAAAATTGAGTCAGAATTAACCAAAGATCAGATTTTAGAGCGTTACCTCAATCTGGTTTATTTGGGAGCTGGCGCTTACGGTGTAGCAGATGCGGCCTGGGTATACTTTAGTAAATCTCCAGATCAACTTTCTTTAGCCGAAATGGCTACGATTGCTGGACTAGCTCCTGCTCCTAGCTTGTACGCTCCTGACAAAAATCCAACAGCTGCCAAACAGCGGCGGAATTTGGTATTACTACGGATGCAGGAAGATAAATTTATTACGCCAGAGCAAAGGCAGGCAGCCGTCCAAGAACCACTGACACTAAAAACCAGTTCACCCAAGCGACTGCAAGTAGAGTCACCCTACTTTACTACCTTCATTCAGAAAGAATTGCCCAAGTACGTTTCTGCTGATGTATTGTCCACCGGAGGTTTAGTAGTGGAAACTACCTTGAACCCGACTTGGCAAAAAGCAGCAGAAGAAGCAGTTGCCAAAACCCTACGAAATCAAGGACGCTGGGAAAACTTTAAAGAAGCAGCAATGGTGGCCATCGATCCCCGCAGCGGTGAAATTAAGGCAATGGTTGGGGGAAAAGACTTTGGTAAAAACCAGTTCAATCGAGTTACCCAAGCACAGCGGCAGCCGGGATCGACATTTAAAGGATTTGTTTATGCCACTGCGATCGCCAGCGGCAAAAGCCCCTATGCTACTTATCAGGATGCACCCTTTGTTGTAGACGGCTACGAACCCAAAAACTATAGTGAAAGCTTCCGCGGCTCAGTCACCTTAAGAGATGCCCTGACCCGTTCCACTAATATCGTCGCAGTGAAGGTATTGATTGACGTAGGCTTTACACCAACTATTAAACTTGCCCATGATATGGGGATTAAATCTGACTTGAAGCCTACTTATTCCCTAGCTCTCGGCTCCAATGAAGTGAATCTCCTGGAATTGACCAGCGCCTACGGCACTTTTGCCACCCAAGGATTGCACGCGCAACCTCATGGTATCAGCCGCATTATCAACCGTCAAGGCAAAGTAATTTGGTCAGCTAATTTCAAACCCAAACGGGTTCTTGACGCTGACAGTGCCGGCATCATGACTTGGATGCTACGCAACGTTGTGGAAGCAGGAACTGGCGGCGCCGCCCAATTACCTAACAGACCAGTTGCCGGCAAGACAGGCACCTCCGACGAAGCCCGGGATTTGTGGTTTATTGGTTACATTCCCCAAGTAGTGACAGGAGTTTGGCTAGGTAACGATAACAACCGCCCCACATATGGCAGCAGCGGCAGCGCCGCTTACACCTGGCACGAGTTCATGGAAAAAGCAGTGGAAGGGATGCCCGTAGAAAAGTTTCCCAAACGACCAAAATTAGAAGGTCGCAAAGCCACCATCAAAGCACAATCAATCAAACCCAAACAAGTGCTGAATCGTTCCATTGCCTCTAAAAAAGATGAATCAGAACGGGAAATTTCCAGAAATTCTGAAGATAGCGGTTCATCAAGGAGGCGTAGAAACCGAAGGAGATATTCTCAAGAACAACAGCAATCAACCAACAACTATACCCCAAGACGCAGAAGACGCGATCGCACCAGTGAAGAATCAACTTCCAATAACACTTCATCAGAATCATCTCGTTCACGGCGACGTTCTAGAACAGTAGAATCAGATTCTCCCCCACCTCGAAGAACTCGCCGATCGTCCTCTCCGGCAAATGGTTCGGGTTCCTCAGGTTCTTCATCATCACAGCCATCCTGGCGGGATAGACTTAGACCTTCTCAGTGATAAATTGGGCAAACAAGTTAGGAGTTAGGAGTTGGGAGTTAGGAGTTAGGAGTTAGGAGTTGGGAGTTAGGAGTTGGGAGTTATTGTCCCCTCATCCCCCTCATCCCCCTCATCTCCCTCATCCCCCTCATCTCCCCATGCCCCATGCCCCTCTCCCCTTTGCAATATTAAGTTGCTCAAACTACAGAGGGATGTTAGGTGATACGCTGATTTTATATTGTGTTAAATAGTGTTAACCTAACCTTGGAGAATATACCCATGCATTTATTGATGGAAACGGCAGCACCAGCCGCAGCAAATGGCCCTCAGTTTCCCGTAGCTTTTACCTTGGTGTATGTCGTTGGTTTTATAGCTGCTGTCACCATTGGTTCAATAGCTTGGTACAACTCAAAACGCCCCGCAGGTTGGGAAAGTAAAGAGCGTCCTGATTTTATACCTAAGGTAAATAAAGAAGAAACTCCGGGTCTGGGCGAACCGAAGTCATAAACAGTGATGAGTGATGAGTGATGAGTGATGAGTTAAAAAACTCTTAACTCCTAACTCCCAACTCCTAACTCCTAACTCAAAATTCCCTGTTAGTTTTGAACTTCAACCCAACGGCGGTAAAGTTTTTGAATTTGTTTGAGAAGCTGAGTATGAGCCGGCTGGGTTGACCCATTCGGCTTTGTTATGTCTTGCAATTCGGTCAAGAGTCTAGCTTCTTCGATCGCAACTTCGCCGTCGCTGTAAATTAAGCCGCTGATGGCTTCAATCAGATTTTCACAATCTTCAAGGCTAGGGCGATCGCCTAAATACTCCCTCACCCACTCATAGCACTCTTTTGGCTGTACGGGAACTAACTCGTACAGCCAAGGCTTAATTTCTGGGTCGCTAGCCAAACCTTTGGCTTGAGCTATTTCGCGTAGATATTGCCGTTCCTCTGGTTGAATTCTGCCATCGAGCCAAGCGGCTCCAATCAAGATTTTAACTAAGTTTTTCACATTGGAATGGGTAACCATTGGTGCCCCCTCTGGTAGATTCAGGCTTCCACCAAATCGTACAATCCCAAACAGTATTCACTCGGAATTATTGGTTTTTCTTAAGCGCACCATAAAAAAGCCATCCATATCTTCTCGATGAGGCCAGACTTTGAACCAGCCTTCAGGTGTAGTACGTCCAGAATCCGGGAACTCAAGGCTGCTGGGAGCCTCAATTTGCCAATTAGGTGACTCTGCTAAAAATGCCGCGATCGCTTCTTCATTTTCTGCTGGATGTAGCGTACAAGTGGCATAAACTAATACACCACCAGGCTTGACAAAAGTTGATGTATGTGATATTAGTTGTTTTTGAAGCATCGAAAGTTCTCGGACAGATTCCGGTGTTTGTCGCCAACGAGCATCAGCATGACGGTGCATAGTTCCCAAGCCTGAACATGGAGCATCAAGTAATACGCGGTCTGCGATGTTGTGAAATTGGGTAAAATTGCGGCTGTCGCCGATGCAAATTTGAATAGATTTTAAATTTAGGCGTTGAGAATTTTCCTGGAGTTTGCGAAGCCGAGAAGAAGTGCGATCGCAAGCCCAAATCTTTCCTTTATCTTGCATCAACTCTGCGATGTGAGTTGTTTTACCTCCTGGCGCAGCACAAGCATCAATGATCGCTTCACCTGGTTGTGGGTCAAGCAAATGACCTACAAGTTGGGCACTGCTATCTTGTACAGTCCACCAACCTTCTTGGAAGCCAGGTAATTTTTGAATCGACCCAGCACTACTGATTAATCGTAGCGCTTGGGGCAAATGATGAACCCGCCTCACCAAAACACCAGCAGATTGCAACGCCGCCTCAACTTCCTCCATTGAAGTGCGAAGCGGGTTGATACGCAAATCGATTGTTGGTGACTGGTTCATCCATTCACACAGTTGTTCTGTCTCCGTTAAACCCAGTTGTTCTAGCCAAACTTCAATAATCCAGTCAGGAAAACTGTGTAAAATACCCAGCCGTTCCACTGGGTTTTCTGGGAGTTGTAGCGGGTCAGTGTGGAGAGATGAAGAAGACGCGGGGAGTGGGAGACGCGGGGACGCGGGGAAAGAATTCTCCGTGTCCCCGCGTCCCCGTGTCCCCGCGTCCTCTTTCTCCGTGTCCCCGCGTCCCCGTGTCCCCGCGTCCTCTTTCTCCGTGTCCCCGCGTCCCCCACTCTCCGCGTACATTCTTCTGAGATACTGGCGTAATAGGCCGTTAACAAAACCTGCCAGTCCAGAAAAACCGTTTTCTTTGGCTAGTTGGACGGTGGTGTTAACGGCAGCTGAAGGGGGAATGCGCTCTTGATAGCGGAGTTGGTATAAGCCTAGATGTATTATGCTACGGAGGTCTTTTGGTTGTTGGTGAGATTTTTTTTGGGCGAGTTGGTCAATGAGAGTATCTAGGGTGCGCTGTCTTCTGACGCTGCCGTAAACTAATTCTGTCACTAAACGGCGATCGCTATCAGGCAAATTAACTTTTTGCAGCACTCTATCTAAGGCAACATCAACATAAGCCCCCTTGTGAACATCTCGCAGGGCGATAAAAGCTAGTTGACGGGCGTTAGTCATGTAAACACAAATCAGGAGTCACGAGGCTTTTGTATTCTAACTCCTCACTCAGTCAATTTTAGATTTGGGATTTTGGATTGCAGGAAAAATCCAAAAGCCAAAATTGAATCACTCCTAACTCCCTAACTCTTAACTCCTAACTCTAACTTCCTATCGAGGCATATACGGGTCTACACTAGCGATTTCAAATTCACATGCTCTAGAAACCACTTCTGCTGGTAATTTTCCAAAGGTAATTAATGGTAAATAAGTGGGATTCGCCATCAGTTCTTTTGCTAATAAGAACCCGGTAATTGTCCAAGTTTGATATTTTCTGGCTTGTTTGCCAATTAATCGCCCCTTCTTGCCGTCGTAATACTCCGGCCATTCATCTTCACACAGGCGTGCTTGGGCAATTTCAATCGCTCTTTGTGCAAGACTTGTTTTCTTAGTTTTGATCGCGGCTGCTGCCAACATCCACATTAAGACTGGCCAACTACCTGCATTGTGATACGACCAAGGTATATTTTTCGGGTCGCATCCCGTGACAATTCTGTATTCTTCATCTTCTAAAGCTGGAAAACAGATTTTCATCGGCATATCTCCCACCAAGTCATCCCATCGTTCTTCAATGAGAGTCATAATTGCTTGTGACTGTTCTTCGGTAGCTAAATCCGAAATGATTGCCATCAAGTTACCTACTGCAAAGAAGCGAGTATCTAGCTGTGAAGGCCCAACATTACCTGCTAGAAAACCGCCTTTTTTCGGCAACCATTTGTCTAATTCATAATAGGGAATGGAATCTACATATATATTGAATAAATTGACAGCAGTTTTGCCATATTCTTCACTTTTGAAGCGATAAATTGTATTCAGGCGATTAATATCTATCCAATAATGTTGACGAATGTGGGCACATAAAAGAGGCAAGCGATTATCAATTGCGATGACAATATCTTGATTGCCTTGACAAATTAGCAGTTCACGAGATGCACGCAAAGCTGTGTAAAACAGAACTTGTAATTCTAAAGGATGGCCATAAATACCCATACGACGGTCAATCATACAAGCACCGTCTGGAACTAACAGCGTAGGGTACATATCAAAACGATTCGCCAAACAAATCTCCATGATTAACCTGATACCATTTTGGAATTCAGGCTGATGGGCTAGAGAAAAATCTTCTGTGGCGACTACATAAGCACGTAACAAAATAATCCACCAGAGACAAGAATCAACTGGTGTGACTCTGGCGATCGCATGTTCCCCAAAATCTGCTTCCAGATATTCTTGCCCATTTTCTGATGACACTTTGAAGCTAGCTGGAATTAATCCTCGTCCAGGTTTATAGGCATCTAACGCTCTTTCTTTAGGCTGTAACTTTAAGGTTTCTTCTAAGAAATTGCGAACAATATCTGCTCTACCTTTGAGTAAAAAAATTAGAGCCGAAGAAACGAAATCTCGAATAAAGCACTGGTCATAATTAAGAGCCTCTACAGATAAATCATAAGCGGCTACCGTGCCCACAGGGCGTCCTTGATAGTAGATAATTGTCTTTTCTAGTGCTTCCCATGCTTCTGTTACCTCTCTTGAATTTTCAGTAGATTTTAATTCGTTTAAGTGCATCGCCAGAATAACTCCATTTGGTTTGTGAATTTGTGGTAGATGCGTCTTCATTAATTATTTTTGCTATTCTCAGCATAACAAAAACACAGTTTTGAATAGCAAAAATAATTTTGCAAAATTGTCAAATATTAACCAATAAAGCTGCTCATAACTATGCAACTTTATTGATAATTAATTTCCTTTTAATCAATTATTCTTTCGATGAGTTAAGATTAGTCTTCATTGTCAGCAGTAATTTGATTTATCAAACAGTCACATCAGATATATTTTTAAATTATTTATGTTTCCGTTTTCATGTCCGGAATCTTTACTTTACCAAACAAAAACATATCTTCAGTGCTGTTTAAGGTTTGCGTGAAGTTAAAACTAGTTACAGTATCTTTACTTAATTAGAATTAGTTTTTGACACTAAAGATCCAATTATTCCCCCATAACATAATAATTTATAACGTTTTGTCATAATATGCAAGACAAAAGGTAAAACAATTTAATATGTCAATACATCCGGGGGGCTATATATCCTACCCTATCGATAGATAATATGCGGTGCTTGTGGAAGTAAAGCGAAAAAAAGCGAAGTAAACAGAAGTAACATTCAATAACATTCAAGTCTTATCACGCGACAAGATAAGCGCAGCAAAATAGTCAAACAGGAGCATACAAGTATAAGCGTTGCTCCTGACATTATAAGAATCGTGCTATGTGATTATGGCTTATAGATTTTACCGTTGGGCATTTTTGCCCCAGTTAGGTCAGCTCCTTTAAAGTCTACTCCGCCTAATTTTGCTCCTTGCAAGTTTGCTCCAGTCAAGTTTGCTTTGCTCAGATTTGCTCCACTTAAGTTAACCTCACTTAGGTTATCACCAGTCAAAATTACTTGGTGTAGATCTGACTCCATAAGGTCAAGGATATCCTGTCTACTTATAATTGGAGCTGAATGAAACCATCCACCTCCAGTCAAGTTAACCTTAAGCAGAGCTAGTAAATCTTGCTTAGTTAACTTAACTCCATTCCAGTCCGCACCACTTATATTTGCCCCTTTGAAATTAGCTCCAATTAATGTTGCTCCACTTAAATCTGCTCCACTTAAGTTAGCCCCACCAAGTTTTGCTTGACTGAGATTAGCTCCACTTAAATTTGCTTCAATCAAATCTTTCCCCTGAAGATTAAGGTTTGTGAAGTTTTTGTCGTTAGGGTTTTTGACTTCTGGTTTTACTAATACTGTTCCACTATCTCCAGTTTGGCTGCAACTATTCCCCAAACCTATACAGATATCTGCTAAGGCTGTATCTGGTAAAATTATCGAGTTGGTAATCACCAGACTTAATGTAATTAAGCATACTATTAGTCTTTTGAAAGTTTGAAATAAATGTTGCATAGCAGTTGTTTTATGGATTAATTGTTATCTCCAAATATCGGCTTTACTAAATATGGCGGTTTTGCAAAAGTTAAATCCTCCCGTAACCTAACGGAAGGATTAGAAATACTCATTAATGAGATGGTTTATCCAGTTCAGATAATAGCCAATGTTATCTTGCAGTGTGTTTAGTATTGTTTTGGCTGGAACTTTCCCAAATGCGATACGCACCATACCCAACTGCTGCTGTGGCCGCTACTGGAACTAATATTGGCGCTGCTGCTACTACTGCTGGTGCTGCTGCTGCTAATGGAGCCGCAGTCGCTATAGCTGCATGTCCAATTACAGTTCCAACTGCTGCTATACTTCCACTGGTTCCTGTAGCAGCAAGCGTTACCGCGCTACCCGAAACTACCCCCGCTGCAAATGCTGTCATATTTCCACATTCTGACTGACACTAAAATTTTATATTTACATCTCCTAATGCCTGAGCTGGAGCTGGTGAGATAGTCAGAGCGCTAGTCACTATAAGTAGTGTAACTAAGCAAATTGAAATTAATCTTTTAGCATTCTGAAATATACGTTGCATGGGTTCGTCTCTTAAATTTAATGTTGATAGCTTCCTGAGTCAAGCTACCTTAGCTTAATTAGCAAAATCTACAACGCCATCAGAAATGTCCGCAAAGCAGAAAAAAGCGAAAATACTCAAATTCACCAGCTTCTTTATAAAGTTTAAAATATTAGTACAAATTTTTAGTTAGTAAACTCATGTCCTTACAAATTTTAGTGAGATTTCAGTCTCACTGACACAATGATTTTGTGCGATTCCTGGAAATAGCTTTACTAATTCATTACCAAATAATTGGAACTAACCCTGATGTGCTTATATTTGAGTCACAAGTTAATAATTGCACTTCATCACCTTTCCCTGCTAAAACTAGCGCAGTAGCAACAATTTGTCTATCGTGCATTTCGTTAATAGCAGATAAGCTTATGGTTGTTTCAATTACATCTTTGTCAAGCGGATAAATTACCACACGTAGATCGGATTCAACTACTGAAAGTAAATTCTTTGCAGAAGGAATAGATGTTTTTCCTCTCTCAACAATCCAAACAGCTTCAGCTAATGTTGTGGCTGGTATAACTAACTGGGAATCAGGATTAGAAAGAATAGCATTGGCCTTCACGCCTAACCGCGAATTTCCTTCGAGAAACCAGATAAGAGCATGAGTATCAATCACATATTTCATGATTACTTATGTCCAGTCTAAGCCGTCTTCAGTATCTCCATGAAATTCAGTAATTTGGAAATCTTTTTCTGTTGATTGTTTGTTTCCATAAAACATACCAAACTGCATTATTTGTTTTGGAAATTTAACTTTTTGTGGTTCTAAAAAAGTTACAATAACCCGGCTTTCAGATACATCAGATGGTAATTCTGAAAGTTGTATATTACCGTTCTTATACACTCCTTCAATGGATTGCAACATTATGATTTACCAAATTTGTAATTATATAAATTATAAAGTTAATACGAAGAAGATGCGAATTTGCTTAAAAACATAAAATTTTTGGACTCCACTGGTGCTAGCTGCTGCTGTGCTTTACTTCCCCATGTTCTAGCTTAGCTGCCAAGACACACACACAATGCTAGCTTGAATAGCAACTGCTTCTTCTAGTGTCTGTCCATAAGCCAGTACACCAGGAAAACCAATCACTTCAGCTAGGAAGCGTCCATCTTCTTCTTGTTCAATCTCGATCGCCAAGTTCACAGCGAGTGAATGTATTGTAATAAAAGCGATTCCTGGATAAAACAAAAAATTTATATGACCTCAGTTTCTCCTCACAAAAAAGCCAAAGCCTTAAAACCTACTAGCCGTCGCCCTGCTAAAGAACTTTGTAGCGAGTGCGGACTGTGCGATACATACTATATTCATTATGTCAAGGAAGCTTGTGCTTTTCTTAATCAGCAAATAGGTGAACTTGAAGAACAAGCGCATAGGCGATCGCGCGATCTTGATAATCCTGATGAGCTATACTTTGGTGTTCATCAAGACATGATGGCAGCGCGAAAACAGCAACCAATCGAAGGCGCACAATGGACGGGTATTGTTAGCAGCATTGCAATTGAAATGCTCAATCGCGGCTTAGTTGAAGGTGTTGTTTGCGTACAAAATACTAAAGAAGACCGCTTTCAACCCATGCCTGTCATCGCCCGCACCCCAGAAGAAATACTTGCAGCAAGAGTAAATAAACCAACACTTTCACCTAATCTTTCTGTGTTGGAACAAATAGAAAAATCGGGGATGAAGCGGCTATTGGTAATTGGTGTTGGTTGCCAAATTCAAGCATTACGAGCTGTGGAAAAACAACTTGGTTTGGAAAAGCTGTATGTTTTGGGTACGCCTTGTGTAGATAATGTCAACCGTGCTGGGCTGCAAAAATTCTTAGAAACCACTAGCCGATCGCCAGACACAGTTGTACATTATGAATTCATGCAAGACTTTCGGGTTCACTTCAAACATGAAGATGGCTCAACAGAAACCGTGCCTTTCTTTGGCTTGAAAACTAATAAACTCAAAGATGTCTTTGCCCCATCTTGTATGAGTTGTTTTGATTACGTCAATTCCCTAGCAGATTTAGTTGTCGGCTACATGGGGGCACCCTTCGGCTGGCAATGGATTGTAGTTAGAAATGACACTGGTAAGGAAATGTTGGATTTGGTGAAAGACCAGTTAGATACACAACTGGTGATGTCCAAAGGAAATCGTAAGGAAGCTGTACAGCAAAGCATTCCTGCCTACGATAAAGGGGTGACTTTGCCAATGTGGGCTGCAAAACTTATGGGTGTGGTGATTGAGAAAATCGGCCCTAAGGGTTTGGAATATGCGCGGTTTTCCATTGATTCACACTTTACTCGCAATTATTTGTATGTGAAGCGAAATCACCCGGAAAAGTTAGAGGAGCATGTTCCGGAGTATGCAAAGCGTATTGTTGGGCAGTATGAGTTGCCGGAGTAATATCAACAAATTTTAGATTTTAAATTTTGCGAAAAGTTAGAGCGGAGGTTTCCTCCGATCTAAACTTTTCAAGACGGATTTTGGATTGAAGATTCAAGATCCAAAATTTAAAAATGTTAGATAGCAAGCTCTGACTTGCACCATATCTTGAACAGTTAAATTATGAAGCGTAAGACACTTTGCTGTTTAAGATAAGCCACCTGTTATACCATTGGTTGAAACTATGCACTCATAGATTCAGAAGTCAGCAAACCCGACATCTCCAATAGTCGCTGTGACCAAGTAGACGCAACAGATTCAATATCTGTAATTTCTATTGATTTGTCACAAAAATCGATCCAGTTTTGTAATAAGTCTTGGAGTTGATTTAATTCAACATTATTCATTTCAGTTTCTTGTTGTATCAAAGACAAGTACAACAAACTTTCTGACAACAATACCGGAACTAATTCACGGCTAGCACTCTTTTGTGACCAAGAGTTGAGGCGTGCCAAACTAGCTGCCAATTCTCCCAGTTGTTGCTCATGGGATTGGCGTAAAAAACTTGCTTCAATTACACTCCAGTTAGGCATTAAAATCCTCCTAGCAATCGCTTGGTAATCAGGCTAACTTGTTCTCGAATTTGGTTAGACTGTATTATCATACTACGGTTATTCTGGCTTGGGCGGATGTTAATGATTGACTCAAACACGATTTCCTGAGTCAAAGGAGACCAATCCGCACCCCAAATATCCCGTTGTCTGCTCCCATCTTTCAACAACTCTTGTTCGCATTCATAGTGGCGAACGCCACCACCTGCAAGAATCTTGCGTTCAATGTCCACTGCTACTTTAATAAATACATCCCAAGTTTTCACCATTTCGTCTATTTCTTCACGGCTAGCAGGCTCACGGATTATTAAAATCAATTGAATTTAGTCTCAAGTAGCAATTAACAAGATTATTTTATACATTTAGCAGACTGAAAAGTTCTGCGTTAGCGTTTTTTACAGTTCGTTTTGTATCAATTAATGGTAACTACTAGCTTGACGAGTAAACATCAAGTGATACTGTCCGCCTAGTGCCATGAGTTCGTCGTGGGTGCCTACCTCGATGATTTGACCGTGTTCTAGTACTACTACTCGGTCTGCTAGTTTTGCTAAGGCTAGGCGATGGCTGACTATAACGGCGATTCTGCCCTTTGCTAGGGTGCGAAAAATGTTGTAAATTTCGTGTTCTGTTTTGGGGTCAAGGTTGGCTGTTGGTTCATCAAGTATGAGGAGTTCGGTTTGAGGCAGTCGCAGCAAAGCACGAGCGATCGCCAGTCTTTGCCATTGTCCGCCGGATAAATCAACACCTCCTTCTAGCTGTTTGCCTAAGAGGGTTTCCAAGCCTCGATCTAACTTCTCAATTACTCTCGTCAAACCAGCCTCGGCGATCGCTTCTTTGATGTCCTCGTCATCCTGCATTTTCGGTAAGTCACCAAAGGCAACATTTTCGCGCACCGTCGTCGGAAAACGGGCGTAATCTTGCATGACTACATCAATACGCGATCGCACTTCTTCTAAAGGGAGCGATCGTAAATCTTGCCCATTCCAAATAATCGCACCTCCACTAGGGTCATACAGGCGACACAATAGCTTTGCTAAAGTAGTCTTCCCAGCACCATTTTCACCCACTAGTACAATCATCTCGTTTGGGTGAATGGTCAGATTGATGTCTTTGAGGATTGGACGGTCGCTATTGGGATAGATAAAGGAGAGATTTTCGATCTGAATACCTTTTTGCGACGGCTTAACGGCGTAATGAGGCGAATTTTTGCCATTTACTGGAAAATTTTGAGAACGCGATAATTGCGGCTCTAAATCCAAAAGCTGGAAAATAGGTGTTGTTGCCAGCGCAATATTATACAACTCAGAACTACCAGACATCAGATTTTCCAAACTTCGACGCACTTCCAGAATCACCCCGGTGTAAAGCGCTAAATCTCCCAATGTATGAGTTCTACCTAGCACACCCTGAACTACATATATATACGGTAATGCCAAACCTAAGCCACTCAATAAAGACCAGCTAATAACCGCTGTTGTCCCCCGACGCCGGATTTGTTCCATTGCGCGAAAAATTGTGCGGAAAAGTCCGCGCCAGCGTTCCAGTAGTAAGGGTTGCAAACTAAACAAACGTAGTTCTTTGGCGTATGTCTCCCCAGTTAAAACCGTCTTGTATAAATTCATTTCACGAGCCACACTGGCTTGAGTTCTTTCTACCCTCCAACTTTGCTTGCGGTATTTCATTTCCACGTACATCACAGGGGTAACGCAGCTAAACAAAATTAGTGGCACCCACCAAGCCAGAGACATGGAGAGTAAGATAGCTGGAATAAAGATAAAAATCCCTTGTAACAAACTCAACAGCCTGATACAAAGTTCTGGAAGTCGTTGCACTCCCTTTTCTGTCAGCTGCACCAAATTGAGCAAATCAGGTGTTTCAAATAGGGCAATATCTTCAAAAGTGGCAACCTTCTCGATTACTTGTCCTTGGATAAAGCCGAGAATGCGATCGCGTAGGGAAGAATAGACAAAACTAGTGATACTACTGAGGGCATCACTGAGCAAGTTTAGCACCACTAAACCTGCAACACTGTAAAGCAGCAGGGGTTGGGAAAGTATTAAGCTGATGGCATTTTTTGTTGTTGGTAGGCTCAGTAGCTGAGTAATTTCATCAATGATCGTCTTGTTGAGCCAAATGGCGATCGCTGGACTTGCACCACTTAGTAATGTCAGGATTGCTACATTACGTAGCTCCATTGGGACTACTTGTACCACTGTTGCTACGCTGCGGCGAAATGCTTGGAGGGGAGAGATTTCGAGTATTTGCATATACTGATAGTGTAGCAAAGTAGAAATGTCTCACGCAGGAGGCAAGAGAGGCGCAGAGAGTTTAAGTGCCATTCAAATGTAGGGTGGAATAGCACTCACTTAACCAGGATTTAGATCCCCGACTTCTTGAAGAAGTCGGGGATCTGGGTGCTGACTACAACAGAATTAATTGACCAATGTTTTTCAAAACACTTAGTACCTGTTGGAATTCTGCATCGCGTTCAATTGATAATGCATCAGAACGAGCATATTTCGGCTTTTCTTGCTGAACTAGTTTGAGAAAAACAAACTCTCTACCGTTAACAAGTAAGCCAAAAGTTGGTTGTTCAATATTAGGAGTATCAAGCATATAAGCAAGTGCTTGGGGTAATCCGGTTATCACATCAAATTTAGTGCTTTTAGATTCAATAACGAGTATCCACAATCTTTTGTTCAAGACTAAAACATCAATATTGCCTTTAACGATAACGCCTTCATCTACAGCAGAAATTTCAGTTGAAGTTTCTGTTTCAATCTCGAAAGGAGGTTGATAAAAACCAGCTAAATCGAGCAGTGGAGACAGCACTATCATCTTCACTGCTTCTTCTGACATTGGGCGGCGTTTAGTTAAGTTTAAATAGTTGCTTTTTACTCGTTCTAAAGACAATTTTTCGACATCAGTTAGTGAAGGCAAATTTTCTGTAGATTCTGTGAAAAAATCATCATTTTTCAGCAATTGCAAACCAAATTTTTCTTCTAGTTCGTAAAGACTGATATCCCGCGCTTGTATTGTTTGCATCCTAATTATTAGGAAAAATATAAATACATAAGTATTATATAATCCTCACTCAGCCCTCCCCACTGCATCGATCGCCGCCTCCAATGCGATCGCCACATGAGTCCAATGTGTCCCCCCTTGGCAATAAACCACATACGGTTCCCGCAAAGGCCCGTCCGCCGACAATTCCAAAGTACTCCCCTCAATAAATGTCCCCCCAGCCATCACCACTTGGCTCTCATACCCCGGAATTTCATCTGGGATGGGGTCTAAGTAAGAACCGATGGGAGAATACTGTTGTATAGCTTTACAGAAAGCAATTAACTTTTTGGCTGAACCCAGTTTAACTGCTTGAATCACATCTCCACGGGGCGCTAGCGGTGGCGGATTCACTGGGTAACCGAGTTTATCAAATACATAACCAGTTAAGTATGTCCCTTTCATCGCCTCGCCCACCATCTGCGGCGCGAGAAATAGCCCTTGAAACAACAAACGATTTTGGTCAAAAGTAGCACCACCATAACTACCAATACCGGGAGCCGTCAGGCGACAAGCGGCGGCTTCCACCAAATCAGCCCGACCGGCGACATAACCACCAGCAACGACAATGGTGCCACCAGGATTTTTAATCAATGACCCCGCCATTAAATCGGCACCTACGGCTGTGGGTTCCTTGGTTTCGATAAATTCGCCGTAGCAGTTATCTACAAAACAAATTGTGTTGGGGTTTTGCTGTTTAACTATATGGATGATTTTTTCAATATCAGCAATTGATAAACTCGGACGCCAAGAATAGCCACAAGAGCGCTGAATCGTGACTAAACGAGTTTTGTCAAGCACTGCATGGGTTAAAGCTTGCCAATCCACCCCTCCTTCGGGGGTTAGCTCCAATTGGCGGTATTTTATGCCAAACTCAATAAGGGAACCTTGACCGTGACCCCGCAAACCAATGACTTCTTCAAGCGTATCGTAGGGAGAACCAACTACTGATAACATCTCATCTCCAGGACGGAGTATCCCAAACAAAGCACAAGCGATCGCATGAGTTCCCGAAACAAATTGCACTCGCACTGCTGCGGCTTCGGAACCCATAACTTCGGCAAAAACTTTATCTAAAGTTTCTCGCCCTAAATCATCATGGCCATAACCACTTACACCAGCAAAATGGTGTGCGCCGACACGGTGATTACGAAAGGCATCTAGCACTCGTTTTAGATTATGCTTGACCTGAGTGTCAATACCAGAAAAAATTTCTAACAGTGCGTGTTCTGCTTGCCGCAGCTGTTCAATCGCGTTCATTAGTTCCTCGTTCACAAAAAATTATAAATATGCCGATTTTCAGATCGCGCAAATTCGGCCGAACAATTCCAATTCAGGTTACTGCATGACAATTGCTACTTCAACTAAACCTCAAATCAACTGGGTTAATACCCTGTTTTTCATTGCTCTGCACATCGGTGCTATGTTTGCCTTTGTTCCTGGTAACTTTAGCTGGACGGCAGTTGGCGTGGGTTTGTTGCTGTACTGGGTCAGTGGTGGTTTAGGCATTACTCTGGGATTTCACCGCCTTGTTACCCACCGCAGTTTTCAAACTCCTAAGTGGCTAGAGTATCTCCTGGTTTTCTTCGGAACACTCGCCTGTCAAGGAGGGCCAATAGAGTGGGTAGGTACACATCGTATCCATCATTTGCACTCAGATACTGACGGCGATCCCCATGATTCTAATAAAGGCTTCTGGTGGAGCCACATGGGTTGGCTGATTCATTATTGTCCCTCTCACGCTGAAGTTCCTCGTTTCACCAAAGACATAGCCGAAGACCCAGTTTATCAGTTTTTAGAAAAATATTTCATTTTGCTCCAGGTTGCTTTGGGCTTATTGCTTTTGTTTCTTGGTGGCTGGCCTTTTGTTATTTGGGGCATTTTTGTTCGCATTGTCTGGGTTTACCACTGTACTTGGTTGGTAAACAGTGCTACTCATAAATTTGGTTATCAAAGCCATGATTCTGGCGATCGCTCAACTAACTGCTGGTGGGTAGCTGTACTAGTTTTCGGTGAAGGCTGGCACAATAATCACCATGCTTTTCAATATTCAGCTCGTCACGGGCTGGAATGGTGGGAAATTGATTTAACTTGGACGACAATTCAATTGCTGCAAGCAGTTGGTCTAGCTACTAATGTCAAGTTAGCTCCTACGAAAATTAGTTAGGAGTTTGGAGTTAGGAGTTATGAGTTTGGAGTTTGGAGTTTGGAGTTTGGAGTTACCTTTAATGGAAATCAGGCGTCCAAATCTTTATGTTACCGTCGATTTTTCTCAATCCCTATGGGACAAGGAGCCTTTCTAATTCACCTCAAGCGTGAGTTAAGAATCTAAACTCCTAACTCCTCACTCATAACTCCTAACTCCTAACTCATAACTCCTCACTCATAACTTTTGAAAAACCTATTTACGGGTGCGCTTGTATAGGTTAGGTTGCTATAATCCGAGACGCTAATATTAAGCAACTTTGCGGCAAGTTATTTTTTGATGACTTGGTGGAGGAGTTTTTTGTATTTCAGGTGTTCATGACTACATCAATAATTAACAGCCAGAAATTAACTGACGAGTCTGGGAATTCCGACTTCCGGCTCAAAGATATTGTCAAAACTCTGCCACGGGAATGTTTTCAGCAAAGCCGTCGCAAGGCTTGGACACAAGTAATACTGAGTGTCTTAGCTGTTGCTTTGGGCTACTACTGTCTGACCATCACTCCTTGGTTTCTTTTGCCCCTAGCTTGGGTTTTTACGGGTACTGCTTTAACAGGTTTTTTTGTAATTGGCCATGATTGTGGTCATAGGTCATTTGCCAAACGTCGTTGGGTAAATGATTTGGTGGGGCACTTTTTTATGGCGCCGTTAATTTATCCGTTTCACAGTTGGCGGATTAAACATAATTATCACCATACTCACACCAACAAGCTGGATGAGGACAATGCTTGGCATCCAATCAGACCAGAAGTGTTTGAAAGTTGGGATAAAACCCGACAGTCGGCTTTTGAAGTATTCATTCGCAAACGCTTCTGGTGGGTAGGTTCCATTGGACATTGGGCAGTTGTGCATTTTGATTGGCGGAAATTCAAAACCAAAGACCAATCCAGTATCAAGCTTTCTGTAGCTGTGGTACTATTGTTTGCTGCGATCGCTTTCCCAGTCCTAATCGCCACTACAGGGATCTGGGGATTTGTCAAGTTTTGGCTAGTGCCCTGGTTGGTCTACCACTTTTGGATGAGTACTTTTACCATCGTTCACCACACTGCTTCAGATGTTCCTTTTGTGGCAGCAAACAAGTGGAATGAGGCTCTAGCCCAGCTATTTGGTACTATTCATTGCGATTATCCCCGCTGGGTAGAAATCCTCTGTCACGATATCAATGTTCATGTCCCTCATCATATTTCCACCGCCATCCCTTCTTATAATTTGCGGCTAGCTTACAGCAGCATCAAAGAAAATTGGGGGCCTTATCTGCACGATGAGTGTCAGTTTTCTTGGTCTTTAATGAAGCAAATTACAGACGAATGTCAACTGTATACAACTGATGTCGGCTATAAGACTTTCAATGAATATTACACAAAACGATAAATAGCGTTGCTAACTTTTTTCACGCTTCTGAAGCCAACCAGAGCGTTTATCGTCGTGTGTGTTTAAATAAAATCTGGCAATTCTTGACTCACTAAAATTGTTAGGTAAATTGCCAGAAAATCTCCTCTTGGATGTTACAAGAGTTAGTCTCGTGGGCATACTAGTGAAAAAGTAAAAAGTAAAAAGATTATTTGGCCAAAAATTTAGTTTTTCTCAAACTATGTCTTCTTTCTTTTGCCTTTTGAATTTTCATTTTTGCCTTGTTAGTTCCGACTTATATTCAACATAAAGAATCCAGTGCAATCAAATATCATCACGTTCAACGATCCTCATAGTAGTCAATCATCTGAGGATACTACCAAACTGCCTTTTACTCTTCAGGATTTAAAAGCTGCGATCCCTGCTGAATGTTTTCAGCCCAATGTGACAAAATCACTTTTTTACTTCTTTCGTGACATCCTGATTATTAGTCTGCTTTACGCACTTGCTTACTACCTGGATTCTTGGTTTTTCTTTCCGATTTTTTGGTTAATGCAAGGAACAATGTTTTGGGCTTTGTTTGTCGTTGGACATGACTGCGGACACCAATCTTTTTCTAAGCATAAATGGCTGAATGATTTGATTGGACATCTTTCTCACACACCGATACTTGTTCCTTATCATGGTTGGCGAATCAGCCATAGAACTCACCACAAAAATACCGGTCATCTTGATAATGATGAAAGCTGGTATCCTGTAAGTGAATCACAGTATAAGGAAATGCCGCTAATACAAAAGATAGGCCGATATTATGTTTTTCTCTTGGCTTATCCTGTGTATTTATTTAAGCGTTCTCCCAATAAAGAAGGCTCTCACTTTTCACCCAGCAGTCCGCTGTTTAAACCATCAGAAAAATGGGATATCATCACTAGTACTGTTCTTTGGATTGGCATGGTAAGTTTGCTGGGCTTTCTTACCTATCTATGGGGTTGGATGTGGTTGCTGAAGTATTACGCTGCACCTTACATTGTGTTCGTAATTTGGCTCGATTTAGTGACATTCTTGCACCACACTGAACCAGATATTCCTTGGTATCGTGGGGAAGATTGGACTTTTTTAAAAGGCGCGATTTCCAGCATTGACCGTGATTATGGTTTGATTAATCATATCCATCATGATATTGGCACTCATGTTGCTCACCACATATTCCTCAATATCCCTCACTACAATTTGCTGAAGGCCACTGAGGCGATAAAACCAGTGATGGGTGAGTATTTCCGCAAATCAGAGGAACCAATTTGGAAATCATTATGGAATTCCTCTGTAAACTGCCATTTTGTACCCGATACTGGAAGTAAGGTTTACTACACATCCAACAACAAGTTAGCTAAACGCTAAACTTGAGATTTGCGACTTCTTCAAGAAGTCGCAAATCTTGTATTGTTAGTTGTCAGTAATTTCTTACTACTGAACAATGATTACTCTGTCGTTAAAACAAATTTTTATCTAAGGTGCATTAAATATTAGCCAAAGAGCTTAATATAACTTCTCTTTTGCACGCGATCGCCCATTACATTATTACTGCTGCAAACTCTGTTAAAATTTGAGCGTCACAGGTTGGATTAAATTCTATTGAAAAAAGATTCAAAAACTTTCCTGGTTGTCAGGTGATTAAAACACAGAGGTAAAATAAAAATAGCTCGATCGCACCAAAGCACCCCTGATTCAAACTTCTACCCTCACACGAAGATATTTTTCTTCCAACTATTGCAGTTCCAATGGCTAAAGACTAGCATACATATTGGCGATCGCAGATGATATTTCATTCAATCAACTCGAACACCACTCAAAAATTTTTCCTTAAAGTACTTCAGACTCTATTCAAGATGAGTTAAGTTTATTTGCATGTAGTGACTCAAGTCAATTTCCTGCTAGGTTATAACTCAGCACAGACTATACTATAGACAATTTAGCTAAAACCCTTTTCAGATTTTAAATTCAGAGGTATCAATGATTATAACTAATTTTAGCAAACAAAGAAATGAATTAAATGAATCTAAAGTACTCAAAGCTAAACCACATTGGCAAGGGCAAAACTTAAGCGATACTGCTCTCAAAGGTAAAGATACCAAGATGCGAGATACTGCACCTGATACTTCCATTTTAAATACCTTGAATCGCGGTCGAGTTGCTATTTTTATTGATGGCTTAAGCTTATTTCATACGGCTTTACAACTCGGCATAGAAATTGACTACGTTAAATTGCTTTGTCATTTAACCAATGGTTCAAGACTGTTACGTGCTTTTTTCTACACTGGGGTTGATATCACAAATGAGAAGCAGCAGGGTTTTTTACTGTGGATGCGTCGTAATGGCTATCGCGTAGTGGCAAAAGATTTGGTTGTGTCCCCAGATAACTTTAAAAAATCAAATCTGAACGTAGAAATTGCTGTAGACATGATCACTTTAGCTCCTTACTATGATACTGCGGTGTTAGTTAGTGGCGACGGAGATCTAGCCTATGCTGTAAATGCTGTCAGCAGAATGGGAGTTAGAGTCGAAGTCGTGAGTCTACAAACGACGACTAGCGAAAGCTTAATTGATGTTGCTGACTGTTTTATTGACCTAGATAGTATTAAAGCACACATTCAAAAAGACTCTAATCTTGGCTATAGTTACCGAACTCCGACGAATTCAAACCTATAGGTTAAGAGGGAGTGGGGAGTGGGGAGTGGGGAGATGAGGGAAATAAATCAATTCAAAATTCAAAATTCAAAATTCAAAATTAAAGAACTTTTGACTTTTGACTTTTAACTTTTGACTTTTTTATGCCCAATGCCCAATGCCCCATGCCCAATGCCCCATTCCCCACTCCCCATTCCCAAAATCTTCTTAAATCTGCGTATTTCACTCGACGCTAATTTAGATGGATATTTTAATAGTTGAAGATGAACCAGAAATTGCACACTTAATCCAACTCTCTTTAGAAAAAGAAGGATTTTTCTGCCGTATTAGTCGTGATGGGATCAATGCTTTACGCATGTTTCAGGAGCAATCACCTGATTTAATCATCCTAGATTTAATGATTCCTGGTTTGGATGGGCTGGAAGTTTGTGCCAGAATTCGCCAGAAACCAGGCACAAAAGATCCTTATATTTTAATGCTCACGGCTAAAGGTGAGGAAATCGATCGCGTGATTGGTTTATCTACTGGTGCTGATGATTACATGGTAAAACCCTTTAGCCCGAGAGAGTTGGTAGCTAGGGTACGGGCGCTATTGCGGCGCAGTCTCCGCCAAGGGGGACAACATCAAGTCAATCGTACCCAACATTTTATAGTAGATGTAGACCAGCGTACTGCTAGTCGGCAGATGAATTCCCAGCAACTGGAAATTCTGGACTTAACTACCCTAGAATTTAATTTGCTAACTACCTTTGTTAGCAACCCTGGTCGAGTTTGGAACCGTACCCAACTAATTGACAAACTTTGGGGAGATAACTTTTTTGGTGATGAGCGCGTGGTAGATACTCATGTAGCTCGGTTGCGAAAAAAAATTGAACCTGACCCGGCAAATCCCACTTTTATTAAAACTGTTGTTGGGGTTGGCTATAAATTTGAAGACTCGCCGGTGGCATAAGTATTATGAAGATGGGGCTGAGAGGACGACTATTTTTTTCTCACTTAGTAGTAATGATAGTGGGGGTAGCTAGTCTAGTTATTATCAGCAAAGTTTCCTCACCTCGGTTCTTTGTTTTACATTTGGAACGACTAGAAAATCAGGGATTTGATTTAATCGATATTCGTACCGAATTAGTCACAGGATTTGAGATTGCTTGGCAGCGAAGCACTATGTGGTCAGTTTTAGTTGGTAGTACCGCCGCTGGAGGATTGAGTTATTGGGTGTCCAGAAGGATTATGCAGCGGTTGACTGAGATGGAACAAATCACCCAAAAATTTGCTGCTGGTCAGATGGATGCACGATTACCTGTGTCTGACATTCCAGAACTCAATGGATTAGGTACTAGTTTCAACCGCATGGCAGCTAGTTTAGAAGGGGTGGAAGTGCGGCGACGAGAAGTGATTGGAGACATGACCCATGAACTACGGACACCATTAACAGTTATGCGCGGTTATTTGGAAGAACTAGCTGATGGAGAAATTGAAGCGTCTCCGGAAATTTATCGACGTTTAGCTAAAGAAACTAGGCGTTTAGAAAGGTTAGTCAATGATTTACAAGAACTGTCGAAGGCAGAAGCCGGTTATCTGCCAATTAATATACAACGGGTAAATTTGCGTCCATTGTTAGAGTCATTAGTAGAAAAATTTACTGACCAGCTGCTAGAAGATGGGCCAGTTTTGCACTTGGAATGTCCGCCTGTGCTGCCTCCTGTATTGGCAGATATCGATCGCACAGAACAAATTTTAGTTAATCTCCTTGGTAATGCAGTGCGTTATACTAGCAAAGGTTCAATTACTATTCGTGCTGAGATTGAAGCATCTAAACTCTCGATCGCAGTTATAGATACAGGTATTGGTATCGAAAGAGAAAATTTGCCCCACGTGTTTGAGCGCTTCTGGCGAGCCGATCAATCGCGCGATCGCCATTCTGGAGGCACTGGTATTGGTTTAACTATTTCCCGTCGTTTGATTGAACTGCAAGGTGGTCAAATTCAGGTAGAAAGCGAGTTGGGAATTGGCAGCACATTTCGTTTTTTTCTACCTTTGGCTTAAGTCAATCAATTTTGGATTTGGAATTTTGGATTGAGCGTGCTAATTCTAGATTTTAGATTAAAAATTATTTCGGTACTCCTGTAAAGGAGCAAGCGACATCCCGTGCCTAATCCCCAATCCACCATTAATTGATTCTGAATTTTGTAGTTATTCAAAATCTAAAATTCCCAGCCAAAAGATTTGCAATACAAAAAATTGACATCAAGTAGTCACGGTGGTGTCATACCCAATTGCTAGTTTAAAAGTATCCAAAATCTTGATTTTTTGAAGGGCGTTAAGATTTTCAATTTGTATAGAATATAACGTTGATTTGGCATTTAGGATTTTATGCCTTATTTTGTTCTGGCTGCTTTTTTGGTTAGTTTACTCACCGTATCTGGTTACGCGGCGATCGCTTATCTGTTTCCTCAAAATGATTATCGAGACTGAGCAAGTGCCAAGATACTGGTATCTTTAGTTTTCTCTAGTTTTTGATTTTTTAGACAGCTACTCATGATTCATAAAGATGTGCGTGCCAGGGAAAAGTGTTAGCGATCGCAAAAAATATTTTTTTAAGTAAAATAACTTAATTTTTACGTCTTAATTTTAACTACATCCTTCTTGACTGAAGCTCTTACTAATATATACAGGACTTACGCAAAAATAGCTAAAAAGCTTAATTTATCGTAGACGCTTTGCGGCTTGCCGTAGGCTACCGCCTTCGCGCTTCGCGTCTCGTAGAGAAGACGCCAAGAACGCCAAGGTTTCGTAGAGTTTGCGTAAGTTCTAATATAATGTCGAATGGATAAAAGTGTAACTACCTGCTGAGAAAAGTGTGCTATAACATTGTACGGATCGTGTTTGGTGAATCTCATATAACTCAAGGAGTACACAGAGTGAATCAGATAGAATTAAGTTTAACTATTGCTTACTTCTTAATGACATGCTATTTTTTGACCAATTGGTTAATATTTTCCCTACGTCATCCCACTTCTACTCCAGAAGATAAATTTTTGTCTGTTGTGATGTTTTTAACCACAACTATCTTTTGGCCTTTGATGATTTTCATGTCTTCTTTAGAAATGTTTAAAAAAAAGAAAATAGATATTAATAAAGTAATTCCTGTTGTTTTAACAATATTTGTATTTAGTATTTCTTACTATCTTACTTATCTTTATGAACGTGGATTTTGTCCTGATTTGCTATGCTATTATCCCTCTTAATTAGGCTAATTCAAATCGTTTTATAGGACTCATATTTGATTTTTAGGAAGCTAGGTACACCTTTATTCCTTATTCCCACCCAGTCCCCAGTCCCCAGTCCGTTCTCAATTATATGACCTACAAAAATTTTTAGGGTAGCACATCTGTGCTACCCTACCTTGTATCTAGGAAAACGAAAAAATTTATTGACTAACGGCGTCTACCCGTGCCAAATGAGCGACTGCCTGAAGAACGTCGGCCAGTGCCAAAACTACTACCAGAATTGCGTTTGGTAGTACTAGATCTGCCAGAGGGTTGCAAGTTACTACCACCAAAACCAGAACCGGAAGGACGGCTATTTGTAGTAGTACGTGGTGTATTGCGTACATTTGAATTACTAGGATATGACCTTCTAATTGTCCCTGTACTGCGGAAAGCAGTGCGATTTCTCACCGCAGCGGGTGGTTCGTTATAGCGAGTTCGATAGCTTTGAACTGCTTGGTCATAACTGTTGCCATATCCACCGTAGCCAGTCAGCAGTCCTCCTGGTTGATAGACAGGGGGTACATAATACTGGGGTCTAAACAATAGACCACCAATGGCTTGACCCGCCAAATTACCAGCCAAAGACCCAGCAAAGGGTGTCCAGAAGCTATTTTCTTGACGGACTACAACCGTTTCTTGCCTTCCTGTTTGGGGATTAGTTCTATTCTCGGTAACGTTGTGGACGTAGGCAATTTTAAAATCTTCTGTGAGATATAAACTTGGCTGTCCATTTTCTACCTTGAGATAGGTTTTTTTGCCCTGCTTAATTTCGTCATCAGTTAGCCGTGCCATTTGCAAATTTTCAGTTGCAAAGGTTGGTGGCGTATTGTTCAGTAAAAACAGGGTATATTGCCCAGTTGCATCGTCGTAAGTAGCTTGTTGAATTTGATACTGTCCGTCACTTAATTTTGTGGTAGTCGAGGTTTGGCTAACGTTCTTTGCTGGAGGGCTAGCTTGCTGTCCCCCGCCGCAGGCTACAGTTGTCAGACACAAACTCAGTGCTAAAACAACGACTGTAAATTTACGTAGTATGGTCATAATCATTGCATTATCGTCCTATCTCCGAGCTTAACAATTTCTTGATGTGAGTAGTAAGTACGGACTACCCAACATATAGCAGAAGTTAGAAGTCAGAATTCTGAATTCAGGAGTCAGAAGTCAGAATTCTGAATTCAGGAGTAAAACAGGCTTTTAAACTTACGTTGTGTACTTCACTTTCCTGGAAATCCACTGTATTACAAAGGAACCAATTCAGGATAATATTCCAACAGTTGATCGCTAGTAAGTTCATCGCCTAACTGGGCTGGTGAGAAATGTACTTGAACTGCCCGTAGTTTATGACTGTAATGCAAATTGATTAGGGCTTTAAATGCTTCCTTGATTGCTTGAACATTAGAAAGATCGGTTTCTAATTGTGCTACTTCTCCTTCATAAGCTACTGTAATCATCACAATGACATTGCGAGTTACAGGTACAGATAAAGGTTCATTAAACCCGGAGGCAGAACTATAATCTGGTTCACTGAGATACCTTTGGGCGGAATCGGTAAACAACTCATTCACATAATCTCCTGCTTCGCCTTCATCCCAAAATACATCGCCTTCATTAGCAGCCGAAAGCCAGTAATCATCGTATTGCAAGAGGGTTTCACAGAGTTGTACCAATGCTTCTCCCAAAACTTCTAAGTCGCCATCAGCATCGATCGCATTCCGTCCGGCACTATTTAATACTCCCAAAATTGGTGCTACCTCACCTCCCCCCAAGTGTAGAAACAGGCGAAAGACCACATAACGAGTTCGACCAATCATTTTATTAAATGAATCGCGCATTTTTCCTCCAAAATTTTCTCCATTTAGTCATTACTCATTGGTCAGTTATCCAATGCCCAATGCCCAATGCCCAATGCCCAATGATTAATGACTAATATAATGAAACCCTTTAACAAAATCTATAACCATGTTTAACGAAGGTAATGTATATTTTGTTAATTCACTAGATTTATCATCATAAACTGAAGCATTGAGAGAAGACCTATTAATAAATCTTTTACCAAAGTTGGGATTGTCATGCACAATCAAAGTCTGGGCACTAGAATTTGTTAAAATTATTTGAGTTGGGGCTTTACAAAAGTTTAACTTGGCAGCTACTTCTAAATTTTTTTTCATCTGTTTAATTGTTATAGCCTTACTTATAGCTTGCTCTACGAGCATATTTAATTGTTTTACCATGTGGGGAGATTTAAAATCTTTTAAATCTGGGTTTGCTACCACTTCAGTGTTAATCATTTCTACCATTTGAGAAATATTCTTTTGGGTAGATAAGGCATCTATAAAAGGAAGGATTGCAATATAAGCGGTGGGAAATAATGCTTCATCACTATCTACGCGGAAGGTGAAAATAGTGCGGCGACGACCACTTTCCATGCTTGGGGGTTGTTTTAATCCCCGGTATTCCTGAGCAATTTGGTAGTAAGCGCCAGCCAAAGCAAAGTTAGCTTCGTGTTCTAGGGCTGCATCAATAATAATCCGAATTGTTGGGGGTGTTTCGTTAAAAAAATCTCGTGAATCTTCGGAATGGAATTTTTGGATAATTGAGCGATCGCCTGTAGGACTAAGATCGACCCATTCACAAGTCATACCTTCGGTTTTTAAACCAAATCTGGAAGTAGCGTAAAGTTTTGCTCCGGTTAAAGTTGCTCCGGTTAAATCAGCACCAATCCATTCAGCCCTAATTAATTTTGCTTGAGTTAAATTCGCGTGTACTAAACTCGTATTCGTTAAATTGGCATTGCTTAAATCTGCACCAATTAAATTTGCCCCACTCAATTTTGCCCCACTCAAATCTGCCCACCGGAGATTTGCCCCACTCAAATCTGCCCACCTGAGGTTTGCCCCACTCAAATCTGCACCGCTGAGGTTAGCGTGGCTGAGGTTTGCTTGTCTGAGTTCAGCATCTCGCAAATTTGCGCCGGTGATGTCACAACGACTCAGGTCAGTGGCGTTTAAGTTAGCCATTTCTAAGTTAGCTCCTGTGAGGGAAGCACCTCTCAAAACAGCTTCGCTCAAATTAGCGTGACGGAGATTCGCTTGGCGCAGAGTCCCCTCTCGCAGATCCGCACTGTTAAGGTTAGCCTCGAACAGGTCAGCACGACTGAGGTCAGCCCGAATTAACTCAGCGCGGATGAGGGAAGCTCCCCTAATTTGGGCGCGGCTGAGATCTGCTCGAATCAAATTAGCTACATTCAGACTAGCGTTGTTCAGGACAGCGCTGCATAGATTTACACCACTCAATCTTGCTACATTCAACTTGGCATTGCTCAAGTTAGCTTCACTGAGATTGGCACCACTCAAGTTAACTACACTTAAATTAGCATCGCTCAAATTCACACCACTGAGCTTAGCCCCACTGAGATTAGCTTCAGATAGTTCAATCCCACTAAAGTCTAAAATTCCTACCGCGTATTGTTCCAGCAATTCCTCTACAGTCATCGATGCTACCTCTGGGATGCCAAGTTTATATAGTTTTGACATACTCCCCGCCCAAGAAAGGCGGAGATTCTGGGGTCAAACAGCGATTGCAGGCACAGCCAGTCTGACATCGCCTAGCCCAATGGTTGATGCCCCAACCATTTGACCCTTCCGTTGAATATTACGTGCGGCGTTGTTGTCCCTTCCGTTGACTGACTGGCAGGATGGACAACGCCACTCTCTAATAGACATATCAAGAAATTCTAAAACGTGTCCACAATGAGAACAAGTTTTACTGCTGGGATACCACTGGTTGATCAAAACAACCAATTTGTTCTTCTTCTTGGCAACCCATTCTAAAATTTGCAGAAATTTACCGAAAGCTAAGTCAGATATTTTTCTACCCCAAAGACGCTGCATTCCCTTGAGGTTTAAAGTTTCAAAACATAACACATCAAACTCATCAGTTAACTGATGTGCCAGTTTCCAGAACCAATCGTGTCTCCGATGAGAAATATCCTCGTATTTTCGTACTAGATTAATTCTTGCTCTTTCACGATTAGTTGAATTTTTCAACTTTTTAGAAAGCTTACTACTAGCTTTTTTGATAGCGCTTAGGGATTGCTTAAAAAATTGGGGAGACTCAATTAAAGTACCGTCCGAGCAAGTGAGAAATGTTTTTAAACCGAAATCAAAACCAGCGATTTTACCCGTCTTAACTTCAACTTCTGGTTTGCTACCCTCATCAACAACCACAACCATAAATAATTCACCTAATGGTGTGCGTTTAATGGTTAAAGTTTTGATTGTTCCCTCAATCTCTCTAGATTTCCAAAATTGATAAACTTGACTGCCAATTTTTACCCTGTTACCACCTAAAAACTTATACCCAGACTGCTTGAGAGTGAAAGATTTGTACTTCTTTACTTTTTTAAATCCTGGTGGTCTAACTCCTCTTTTGTTGTGATTAAAAAATAGTTGGTAAGCTTTCTCAATGCGTTGACAGATATCCTGTACTGCTTGAGAACCTACTGATTGCCAAAATGAATTACGTTTTCTCAATGTGGCAATATGAGACTGAAGTTTTGCACAGTTTAAGTGTTTGCCCCACATACGGTAGTACCGTTTATGCAGGGCAATACAATGGTTATAAATCACCCCAGAAGTGTTAATCATCCGTTTGAGGTGTCTATTCCGTTTGTGTTTGTATAACTTAAACTGTAGTGTTTTCATGCTAATATCATACCATAGTATGACAGCAATATGACAGCATGAAAAGATTAACAATACGATGCTCTGATGATGAATATGAAATACTTGTAGCGTATTGCGAAGAAACAGATCGTACTCAAAACGATGTACTTAGAGAGTTGATCCGAAAGTTAAAGAAAAGCCGTACTTTTAGGACGGGGCTTTAAACCCAATTTTTCGGTAAAGTCGTAAAAAATAAAATGTCAAAATTAAAGAATGAATATTGGGATTTTAGGACTGGGACTAATTGGCGGATCTTTGGGTTTCGATTTGCGATCGCAAGGACATCATATCTTAGGAGTTAGTCGCCGTGAATCTACCTGTCAAAAGGCGGTTGCCCTTGGCAGTGTCGATGGCGCATCAGTGGATTTGAGTCTGTTAACAGCCGCAGAAGTTGTATTTATTTGTACACCTTTAGCACTTATTGTGCCCCAATTTGTACAATTAATTCCTTATTTGTCTCCCACTACAGTTGTGACTGACGTAGGTTCAGCAAAAGCACAAATAGTGGAAGCTATTTCTCCCCTTTGGGATAATTTTGTTGGTGGTCATCCAATGGCGGGAACAGCAGACAGTGGGATAGAAGCTGCACAAAAGCATTTATTTGTCGATAAACCTTATGTGCTAACACCGTTAACTACAACACCAACCACTGCAATTACAATTGTTGAAGAAATTGTGCGATCGCTAGGGGCAAATATCTATCATTGTCAGCCAGAACAACACGATCGCGCTGTAAGTTGGATTTCTCATTTACCCGTGATGGTGAGTTCTTCGTTGATTGCTGCTTGTTTAAGTGAAACTGACCCAGAAGTTTTGCAATTAGCCCAAAAGCTAGCGAGTTCAGGTTTTCGGGATACCAGCCGTGTGGGTGGTGGAAATCCAGAGTTGGGGATTATGATGGCGCGGTATAATCGCCAAGCATTGCTCTTGTCGCTGCACCAGTATCGCCACCATCTCGACGAGTTGACTAATTTAATTGAGCAGGAAAATTGGGCAGTTTTAGAGTCAAAGTTGAAATCAACACAACAAGCACGACCTAATTTCGTTGAGTAGTGGTAATAGAGTACGTTACGCTATTAATAACGCACTCATTACTACATTTAGTCAATTAATTGCTGATTTGTTGTGAATGCTTTTTCAGGTAGTTGATGAATTCTGTAAATTTATCAAAATAAACAATGGTAGAACGCCCAATCAAAAAATCAGAGCGTCAGTCCCAAGCAAATACTGACACCAATTCGGAAAATTTGGATTCCATACCTCCTATTGAATCCAAACCGAAAACTTCAAAACCCGATGGTAATCGCTCATCTGGTAAAGGAAAAAAAGGATCGTTTGCAGATGAAAACAAACCACCTGTTAATCCTGCACTAATGCGTGGGCCGAAACCCGTTAAACCTCCAGCCAAAGTTACAACAGAAGTTGAAACTGAATCTGAACCTATCTCTGAAGAATCTGAAAATTAAAATTTTGCAGAATTCTTCGCCAAAAGTAAAGACATTTATCTTAAAGGCAGAAGGTAGCTAGGTTTACAGCGTGGAAACATAACTGAGTCAGAATTCAGAATTCAGAATTCAGAATTCAGAATAGTTAAATAATCAAAATAAATTATGATTATTTAATATAATGTTTATCCTGGATTACTTTTGAATTATTAATTCTGACTCTTGAATTTTTAATTAGTACTCTGTCGCATAAAATATGATGGGTAAATAAGTTTGTAGTTAGGACTTTAATCCTTGATTTTTAAGCACTGAAGTGCTTACTACAAACCCCGCAAAATTAATGCGATAGACCATTAGTGGTGTGACAAAACTAAAATAGTGAATTAGAAAACTCTCGTTGGATAAACTATTTAGCTACTATGATGAAGGTTTTCCGGTCTGCAACACAAGAAAGTTGCAAACAATTAGTTTTTTCACGCCATTATGGCAGAACGTACCTTAAATATGTTAACTCAATTATTGGCTATTAAAAAAGGACTCAGAGATAGTGGTGGGACATATTTGCTAATAGCGATCGCCTTTTTTATAGTGATAATTTTAGAATACATAACACCGCCTGAATACGTATTTGGTTACCTTTATACTGCGACCATTTTATTAGCAGATTCTCGATTAAATCGGCGAGCAGTATTCGGGGTCACTCTTGCAGCTACAGGATTCACATTATTAAATTTGTTTGTCCCAGGAAGAGAAATAATTAATCTTCCAACTTTGGCAAATAGGTTAATTGCAGTATTGGCGTTAGTAGTAACTGCGGCTTTAAGCGAACGCAACCGCCGTAATGAAGAAGCGATCGCTAATACTCAAGCAAAATTACGCTCCCAAGAACAACTAGCTGCAATGCGTGAAGACTTTATTTCTACCCTGACTCATGACTTGAAAACCCCTTTACTTGGAGCAATTGAAACGCTGCAATATTTTCAAAATGAGCAATTTGGTGAAGTCACACCCATGCAAGCAAAAGTTTTGCAAACAATGGCTCGTAGCCATCGCAGCACACTACAATTAGTCCAAACTCTTTTAGATGTCTACCGCAATGATGCCGAAGGGCTGAAACTACAGAAATCGCCTATTAACTTAGTAACTGTAGCAGAAGAGGTAATAGCCACCCTGATGGAACTAGCAAAAACACGTCAGGTTTATATTTCTCTGCACTATGGCGAATCAGATTTTCGCAGCTTTCTTTGGGTAAATGGTGATTCATTACAACTGGGGCGAGTTTTCACCAATTTATTGAGTAATGGTATTAACCATACCCCCCGTGGCGGTAAAGTGGAAGTAGTACTTGAAAGTTATTCTAGCGAGCAAGTGGTAAAAATACTCGACACTGGTTCCGGCTTTACCGAAGAAGAGTTACCCCACTTATTTGAGAGATTTTATCAAGGACACAGCGATCGCCACGTCTGTGGTTCGGGACTAGGGCTTTATTTAACCAGACAAATAATTACAGCACACGGAGGTACAATTTGGGCAGAAAATCGCTCACCAAGAGGTGCTGTGTTTGGTTTTCGACTCCCGGCTTGTCCATCGCCGGGGAGATGAGGGAGATGAGGGAGATGAGGGGGATGAGGGAGATGAGGGGGATGAGGGAGATGGGGAGGTGGGGAGGTAGCCAGATGACGGAGAAAGTAATTCTTCTTTCCCTGCATCTCCCCATCCCCTTATCCCCCCATCCTCTTTCAATGCCCAATGCCCAATGAAAAATGACAAAAATCTTACTTGTTGAAGATGATGAATTATTTCGGCTTGGTTTGCGGATGCGGTTGCAACAAGAAACTAGTCTGGAGATTGTTGCAGAGGCCGAAGACGGAGAACAAGCTGTAGAATTAGCCAATCACTATCCTCTGGATTTGGTTTTGCTGGATATCGGTTTACCCGGAATTGGCGGGATTGAGGCTTGCCGTCAAATTAAGCAGAAGCACCCAAATTTACCAATTCTGGTTTTAACGTCTCGTTCGGAAAAACCCCTAATTTCACGGTTAATTGCTGCTGGGGCACAAGGTTACTGCCTCAAAGGTATTCCCGCTGAGTCTCTGATTTTAGCAGTGCGATCGGTTGCAGCGGGGGCTTCTTGGTGGGATCAAACGGCAACAACAGAAATTAGGGCAGCTTTTGAAGGTACTACAACAGCAATACCAACAAAAACTCAAGAAACCTTAGAAAATCCTTTAACAAAGCGCGAACAAGAAATTTTAGCATTGGTAGCAGCTGGCAAAAGCAATCAAGAAATTGCAGAAGTTCTCTACATCGCCCCTGGTACAGTGCGGGTTCATGTCCATGCAATTTTACAGAAACTAGAAGTACGCGATCGCACTCAAGCCGCAGTCTTAGCTATCCAAAAAGGATTGGTAGCACCAGAATTATTGATCGAACAGTAAAAATATATAAATCACCCATTATGTCGATTAGACGCTAAAATCCCTGATTTATCGTTGTAGAGACGTTGCATTGCAACGTCTCTACAGGACGAATAATTATTGATATTTCGTTGATTTCGATAATTCACATCAAACGTAAATCCTATCTTGATATTAAGACTCTTATGAATTTGGGCATTTTTTTAAGTAAAAACACGGTTGGTAATTTTCATTTACATTGTATAAATTATTTAGCTAAAAGCTATAACTATAAAATATAGGACTCATACTTGATTTCTGAAAAAAATCCGTACACTTACAAAGTACTTTTTCCTACTCCCTACTCCCTACTCCCCACTCCCAGCATACGCAGATAATTTCAAAAATCAAAACGGATTCCTATATGACTTAGTTTTTCTAGAGTGTACTGATACCATTTCTTTGTGAAGCTGCACCAAATTTTCTTGGCTTCTTCTTTATTTCCTACCCGTCAGAAGCCTATGCGCCCTCTCTGTCTTGCCGCAAAACACCTACGTCTCTCATATAGTTTGGCGCATCTTCATACAGAATTGGTATGACTTTTTACGCTGCAAAACCTCTGTTTGAAAACGGAGAGGCTTTGATTTTTCTTTTTCCCTAATAATAGCAAATTGGCATAAAAAGTATTGTTGGAAATTTTTCTAACAGCTTTGCCGCGAAAGATCTTAATCCAAAATTGCTATCAGGAATATTTTTTGAAAGTTTTCCAGATTGTGTAAAAAATCAAGAGTATATAAAGATTAGAAATATTGCAATTTTTACCAATCAATCAGAGATTTGATTGCCAATTAAATCTGCAAATTAGTAGAACGACTTGAAAAAATAAAACTATGTGAAGTAATGTAAAAAACTTGGACTAAATGGTTCGTAGTAAGGACTTCAGTCCTTACTACAAACCTTTAATTATTTACATCGTTTTACTTAGAAGCGAAGTTTAAAACATTCGCTTACTACTTTATGGCTAAAAATGCAATCATTTTGCCAATGAAAAATCAATAATTATGGTGAAATAAAAATCATGCAAAACCAGTTAGATAATCAGCTTAATAACCAAAACAATATTGTCAATAATTTACTAGAAGCAACGAGAAATATTGTTTTTATAGATACAGCAGTTGTCAATTACCAAAGCCTCATAGCTGGAGTTACACTTGGCAGTGAAGTTGTTATCCTCAACTCCAATCAAGATGGATTAACGCAAATTACTGAGTTTCTAGCAAAAGTTAAATCTAACTCAGTGAAATCAGTTCACATTGTCTCTCACGGCGGACAAGGAAATTTACAATTGGGGTCAGATTATTTGAATCTCAACAACCTCAATAGCAATATAAATCTAGTAAAAAAATGGAAAAATGCTTTAACTGATGATGCTGACATTTTACTTTATGGTTGTGATGTAGCCAGCGGTGAAGGCACGAAATTTGTACAACTTCTGAGCCAAATTACAGAGGCGGATGTTGCAGCTTCTAATGACAAAACAGGCAGCAGAGATTTAGATGGTGACTGGAACTTAGAGATAAAAATAGGAAAAATTGAAGCTTCCTTGGCATTTCAATCTGAGGTCATGGAGGCTTACCAATCTATTTTGCCAGCTAGTTTTACTGGAACAACTTACTCGCAAAACTTTAACTCGTTAGCTAATTCCGGAACATCTATTTCTTGGACTAATGATTCAACTATTTCAGGCTGGTATGCGACAACAACAAGCTATAATGCTGGAAATGGCGGTTCTAATACAGGCGCATTGTATAGTTTTGGTTCGACTTCATCAACAGACCGGGCACTTGGTTCTCTGGCTTCTGGAACTATTTATTATGGATTGCGCCTGCAAAACAATACAGATTCAGCAATTAGTCAGTTGAGAGTAAGTTACACGGGCGAACAATGGCGCAATGGTGGTAATATATCTCCCCAAAAACTGAATTTTAGCTATCAAACTGGAACAACTCTTACAAGTTTGACAACAGGAACATGGACACCTGTCACATCACTTGATTTTACCGGGCCAATTGCACTTGCGATCGCCACTCCTTTGGATGGAAATTTCGCAACTAATAAAAGTGTCAAAACATCAATATTAATTAATTTAGCTACCCCAATAGCTGTTGGTGAAGAAATTATATTACGTTGGGAAGACATTGATGATTCAGGTAACGATCATGGCTTAGCAATTGATGATGTTTTTGTCCAAGTAGACAAAAGTACCTACGTAGTAACCAACACCAATGATAGTGGTGTTGGCTCTTTAAGACAAGCCATTATTGATGCTAATAACGATCCTGGGGTTGAGACAATTATCTTTGACCCGACTGGAATCTTCGGTGATGCTATTCCTGACATTATTACCCTCACTTCTGGGGAATTAAATGTCACAGAGGAAGTTATCATTCAAGGAACTGGGGCTGATAAACTTACCATCAGTGGCAACAATACTTCCCGTGTTTTTACGGCTACAGCACCCCTATCAATTGATGGGTTAAAAATAACTGGTGGAAACGCTGCTGTAGGTGGTGGCGGCATCTTCAGCACTAGCAGTGTGAGTGTTAGTAACAGTACAATTTCTGGGAACACAGCCCTAGCCAATGGCGGTGGTATCTTTAGTCTCAGTCTCACCGTCAACAATAGTACGATTTCTGGGAATACGTCGCTGGCTAACGGCGGTGGTATTTTTAGTACTGATGCCACTTTTACCAATAGTACTATTTCTGGAAATACAGCGATCGCTGCTGGTGGCGGTATCTCTAGTACCAATCTCACTGTCAACAATAGTACCATTGCTAATAACACCGCAGACACCGGTGGCGGTATCTTTGGTACAAATGCCACCCTCAGCAATACCATCGTTGCTACTAACAGCGCTAGCCTACTGAATTTAGGCAATGATGTATTTGGTCTGAACTTTGACGGTAATGCTTACAACCTGATTGGTAACCTCACTGGTTTAAACGTATTATTTAGTACATTGGGAACTGGTACAGATATTATTAACTCTAACCCAGGACTCAAACCGTTAGGAAATTATGGCGGTTCCACCCAGACTCATGCTTTAGAATCGAACAGTCCGGCTTTCAATGCTGGCGATCCTAATTACAGTGGTAGCTTAACTACCGACCAAAGTGGCACGGGTTTTAATCGGATTGAGTACGGTAGACTTGACATCGGAGCATTTGAATATGTAGTTCCAAAAGTCAACTTTGGTGCTGCTACCTACAACACCACAGAAGGTAGCACTGCCATCACAGTAACTATTCCTGTTACTTTAGGTCGAATTCCCAGAACAGATGTCACTATTCCCATAGTCATCAATAGTAACAGCACAGCTACTCAAAACCTAGACTATACTATTTCCCCCACTACCCTGACCTTTGCGGCTGGGGCTACGGGTTCAGATTTAACCCAGTTTGTTACTTTCACCATTCAACCAGATGATTTACCAGAAAATGCTGAAACAGTAGTAGTCAACTTCGGTACATTGACTGGTGCTGAGGCAGGAACCATAACTGAAACTACTATCAATATTGCTGCTAACGATCCTATTCAATATGCAATTTCCACTATTCCCAGTCTGACAGAAGGTAACAGTGGTACTAAAGTTGCTACATTCACAGTTACCCGTAGCGGCGGTATTGGTGTGGCGAGTACTGTAGATTATGCTTTTAGCGGTACAGCAATTTTTGACTCTGACTATAACAATGTTCTGATTCGGAGTGGAGAAGTTAGTCCAATTAGTGAGTTTATCAATCGTGACTTATCAGGTACTTTAGAATTTGTAGTCGGGGAGAAAACAAAGACAATTACAGTCGATATTTTCGGTGACAAAAAATTTGAGTTAAATGAAGATATTACTGTGACATTGAGTAACCCCAATCTCACATCACCGCCGGAAAGTTCTGTCATTACTAATAATTCAGCAACTCTCAAAATCATCAATGATGACAAACAACCAAGCATCAAAATTTCCAACGTGTCTGTCATTGAAGGTGATATCAGCACAACCAGTCATGCCAACTTCAAGCTGAGTCTTTCCAATCCCAGCTATCAGCCAGTTAGTGTTAATTATAACACGAGCGATCGCACAGCTAAAATTGCTGATTTCGATTACGATTCGGCGCAGGGAACAGTTATTTTCAATCCTGACGAAACTCTGAAAACTATTAACATTGCACTCAAAGGCGATGGTAAATTTGAAGCCAACGAAACCTTTGCTGTTACTTTGTATGGTGCTGGCAATGGCACAATTGCTGATGGTTTAGGAGTTGCCACAATTTTTAATGATGACATTAATCAAACACCAAGTATCCGGATTTCAGATGTCTTAATCAGCGAAGGTAGCACAGGGATGATAACTAATGCTAACTTTGCTGTCACTCTCTCCAGTCCCAGCTACCAGAGGGTTATCGTCTATTACAACACTAGTGATGGTACTGCCAAAGTTTTAGACTCCGATTACAATTTTGGCATGGGAACAATCATTTTCAATCCTGGGGAAACCTTAAAAACTATTAGCTTGGGCGTCAGAGGTGACAAAAAAATTGAAGCGAACGAGACGTTTTTTGTCAATCTCTATGGTGCGACGAATGTGGCGATCGCAGATAATCGAGGCATCGCCACAATCAGAAATGATGACAGCCCAGCCTTCTACTTTTAATACACTAGTCCCATATCTAAGTTATTACAGTAATAATACTGTAGTAATTATTGTATTTATAGCATAATTTTGTACTGAGTTATGATATCAAGCTTTTTTGTTTTACCTCAATAAAAAGAGGTCGAATTACCCATTTTATTTACCTATGGAAGTATATGTCTAATCATTTGCTTCCTGTTTAGTGTTGCGTGACTAAAATCATCATTTCCGAGTTGCCAAATTTCATAGACGAATAAGAATTATTGTGCAACGAAGAGAAAACAAAACTTCTAAAACTCAAGGAATTTTACAGAGGAATTACAAATGCCAAATCAAAATATTGTCTTCATCGACAGAGCAGTTACAGGCTACGAAAGTTTGATTGCTGGCATCCAACCAGGCACTAGTGTAGTAATCCTTGACTCGAATCAAGATGGAGTAGAACAAATCACTCAAGCTTTGCAAGGTGGGAACTACCAATCAGTTCAAATTATCTCTCACGGCAGCGAAGGTACTTTACAACTGGGGGCAACTCAACTCACTGCCAACAATTTGAACTCCTACACCAATCAATTGCAACAGTGGAGAAGTTATTTAACTGATGATGCCGACATTCTACTTTATGCTTGCAACCTAGCATCAGGAGATCTAACTTTTGTGCAACAGTTGAGCCAAATCACAGGCGCAGATGTGGCAGCTTCTGATGACATCACAGGGAATGCCGAGTTGGGGGGTGACTGGGATTTAGAAGTCAAGGTTGGGGAAATTGAGTCAGATTTAGCCTTGACACCAGAAGCAACGAAGGCTTACAGCTCAATTTTACCCTTATCATTTGCAACTGCTAGCAATTTTGGCGTTGGAGGCAGTCCCTTTTCTGTGACAGTGGGGGATTTCAACAAAGATGGTAACCTTGACATAGCCACAGCTAACTTTGACTCCAGCAGCGTTTCAGTGCTGTTAGGCAATGGCAGTGGTGGTTTTGGGGCTGCTAACAACTTTGACGTGGGAAACAGTCCCGTTTCTGTGACAGTGGGGGATTTCAACAAAGATGGTAACCTTGACATAGCTGCGGCTAACTTTGACTCCAACAACGTTTCAGTGCTGTTGGGCAATGGCAGTGGTGGTTTTGGGACTGCCAGCGACTTTAATGTGGGAAGCAATCCTTATTCCGTGGCAGTAGAGGACTTCAACAAAGACGGCAACTCTGACTTAGTAGTAGCTAACTTTGGCTCTAACAACGTTTCAGTGCTATTAGGCAATGGCAGTGGTGGTTTTAACACTGCTCTCACATTCAACGCGGCAAGCAGTCCCATTTCCGTGGCAGTGGGGGATTTCAACAAAGATGGCAACGCTGACTTAGCTGTGGCTAACTTTGACTCCAACAATGTTTCAGTGCTTTTGGGCAATGGGGCTGGTAGCTTCGGGGCTGCCAACAATTTTAGCGTGGGAAACAATCCCTATTCTGTGGTGGTGGGGGACTTCAACAAAGATGGTAACCTTGACTTAGCCACAGCTAATTTTGGCTTGAATACCGTTTCAGTTCTGTTGGGCAACGGGGCTGGTGGCTTTGGGGCTCCCACGAATTTTATCGTAGGAAACGGTCCCGTTTCACTGATAGTGGGTGACTTCGACAAAGACGGCAACTCTGATTTAGCTGTGAGTAACTATTACTCCGATAGCGTTTCAGTGCTGTTGGGTAATGGCAGTGGTGGTTTTCCTACTGGCATTAATTTGGGAGTGGGAAGCAATCCTTATTCCGTAGCAGCGGGGGACTTTGACAAAGACGACGACTTGGACTTAGTAGCGGCTAATTCAACCTTCAATAACGTTTCAGTGCTGCTCAATAGTACTTTTAGTGGGGGCAGTGTACAACCAAAAGTTAACTTTGGTGCAGCTACTTACAATACTACAGAAGGTAGTGCTGCTACTCAGGTAACTATTGCCGTTACTTTAGACGCCACTCCTGATACTAATGTCACAGTTCCCATTGTCATCAACAACAGTAGCACCGCTAGCAGTGGTAGCGATTACACTTTTTCCCCCACCAGCGTTACTTTTAGTGCTGGGGCAACAGGTTCAAGTTTAACCCAACTAGTAACTTTCACCATTCAACCAGACGATTTACCGGAGAATGCCGAAACGGTTGTAGTCAACTTCGGCACACTCACGGGAGCAGTCGCAGGAACAATTACTCAAACAACTCTGAATATTGCTGCTAACGATACGATTCAATACGCAATTTCCACCACCACCCCAACTTTAACTGAAGGTAATAGTGGTACTCAATCTGTTACCTTTACCGTCACCCGCAGTGGTGGTATTGGTGTGGCAAGTACGGTGGATTATGCCTTAAGTGGTACAGCAGCTTTTAACAGTGACTATAACAATATTCAAGTTGCGAATGCGCCAGCTGGTTTGTCGGGGACTTTAAGCTTTGCGGCTGGGGAAACCACAAAGACAATTACAGTCGATGTTTTGGGTGACGATACAGTTGAACTTGATGAAAACATTATTGTTACTCTCAGTAATCCCAATCTCACAACTGCGCCTGCAAGTTCCACAATTACTACCAGTTCAGCTCAAGTAGACATCATTAACAACGATCAAGCAATTTCTGTACCGATGGTAATCAACGAAATTCTTTTTAATCCTCCAAGTACAGACACACCCAAGGAATATATTGAACTGCGCGGTACTCCTGGTGCGACCATAGCGGCTGGAACTTATTTAGTTAGCATTGAAGGTGATTCTGGCTCTCCCAATCCCGGCAAAGTGAAAAACATTTTTGATTTGTCTGGTAAGCAGTTTGGCAGCAATGGGTTACTAGTTCTGTTGCAAAAGGGCAGTACTTATGTACCCGATTCTGGTGCAAATGTAATAATTAATACTGGGACTGGAGCCGGATGGGGCAACGGAGCTACAAGTTCAATCGGTCACACTGGTGCAAAAACTGACATCGAAAGTGGGTCTGTGAGCTTTTTGCTGATTGAAAGTGATACTGCACCCACCCTGACTAGTGATATTGACTCGGATAACGATGGTATTGCTGATGGTAATACTTACTCAAATTGGACGGTGCTGGATTCAGTTGGGGTTTTAGATGGCGGAACCACAGACAAAGCATACAGTTCGATTGTATTTAGAAGAAATTCTGCTGGTTCAGTTCCAGGTGGTGCGACAGTTGTTAACACCTCATTTATAGCAGGATATGTCGGGCGTTCAGGTGATACCACAGGTTCAGCAGCCTCGGACTGGGTAGCAAGTGTAGTTACTGGCACAGCACCGAATCTGATATTAGGTACTGCTACTACCACATCACCTGGAAGCTTTGCTGGTCAAGCGTTAAATCACATTGGGGATACGAATTTTGCCCCTACTGCTAATGTAGATTACGCGATTTCAGTTGATAGCCCAACTGTGATTGAAGGTAATAGTGGTAGCAAAACGGTGACTTTCACTGTTACTCGTAGTGGTGATACTAACGTTGCTACTAGTGTAAATTATGCTTTCGATGGTACCGCAACTTTTAGCAGTGATTACAACAGTATTAAAGTTGCAGGTGTCACAGGTAGTTCATCGGGGATTTTAAAATTCGCTGCTGGGGAAACAACAAAGAATATCACCTTAAATGTTGTAGGTGATAAGGTGACTGAAGCTGACGAAACCATTAATCTTAACCTGACTTATCCTAACCAAACAGTTGCGATCGCTCCTGGTACAGTTACGATAATTGATGATGACAACGCGCCTGCTATCTCCATCGCAGATAAAAGCGGTAAGGAAGATAGTGGCAATCTTGTTTTTACTGTTAAACTCTCTAATGCCAGCAGTGATGTAATTACAGTCGATTACAATACTGATAATGATAGTGCGATCGCCAACGTTGATTACACCCCACTTACAGGCACTATCACTTTTGACCCTGGAGTTACCACTCAAACAATCACCATACCGATTCTCGACAATTTCGTTGTTGAATCCACTAAACGCTTTTTTGTCAATCTCACTAATCCTACTAATGCCACCATTACTGATAATCAAGCTAATGGTACTATTACTGAGGATGACGTAGTAGGATTTACTATTTCCCCCGGCACTGGACTAGTAACTACAGAAACTGGTGGTACTGCTAACTTTAGTATCCAACTCACTAGCCAACCCACTGCTGATGTCACCTTCAATTTAAGTACTTCCAATGTCAATGAAGGTACTGTTTCAGTTTCTAGCGTCACCTTTACCGCAGCTAACTGGAATACGCCCCAAAACATCACGGTTACAGGTGTGAATGATGGTGTTGCAGATGACAACACTGCTTACCAAATCATTACTAGCGCAGCAGTTAGTAGTGATGCCAAATATAACAATCTCAACCCTGATGATATTGATGTCGTTAACATTAAAAGTGGCAACCAAATTAATAGCATTATCACTGGCACAGCCAAAGCTGATACAAAGTTGCAAGGAACTAACTCAGACGATCTGATTTTTGGTTTTGGTGGTAATGATGCGATTGTTGGCGGTGACGGAAACGATGTACTTTATGGCGGTTTGGGTACTGATAATCTCACAGGGGGACTAGGTAATGATATCTTTGTCCTTGCCAAAGGTGAAGGTAGAGATACTATCAAAGATTTCAATATCAGTGAAGATTTGATTGCTTTATCGGGTGGTTTGAGCTACTCAGATTTGTCTATTACTCAAAGTAGCACCAGCACCTTAATTAAGGTTAATGCCACTAATGAAAGCATTGGTTTGTTAAATGGAATTACAGCATCAACTTTAAACGCTAGTCATTTCATTAGTTACTAGTACAGTGCGATATCAATAAAGCAACGAAACCCGGTTTATTTAGATAAACCGGGTTTTTCAATCTTTTACCCCAAGAAAATTAGGTAATCAAGGTGAGTTGACCGACTTCAGCTTTAGTTTATAAGAGTGTTCCAAAAAATAAATGATCCAAAACCAGTCATTGCGAGCGAAGCGAAGCAATCCCAGTCTTTGCGATTGCTTCGCTTCGCTCTCTACGAGACGCTACGCGAACGCAATGACAATTGGGCATTTTTTTACTTGGAGTACTCTAAATTCCAGCGTATTTCAGGTAAATGAAGTACACGGGTAAGGTCACAGCCATGTTCCCTACGATTATCTGTATGTCACGCCTGTTGTAATCTGCTGTAACCCTAAATCTTAATTTTTCGCATACTGAGTTCATTACAGTAATAATACAGTAGAAAATTTAGGATTTTTAGCATAGGTTTGTACTCAGTTATCATATTAATTTTTTCTGTTTTATCTCAATAAAAAGGTTATATTTACCGATTTCATTTCGGCAAACAAGCGGATGTCTAAGCATTCGCTTACTATTTAGCAGTGTATTTATAAAGTTTTAGATTAGAGTCAAAAATTATTTATGAGTTGCCAAATTTCATAGACCAACAATAATCATCGTGCAACTAAGAGACCACACAACTTATAATCCAAACTAATTTTACAAAGGAATTACAAATGCCAAATCAAAATATTGTTTTTATCGACAGAGCAATTACAGATTACGAAAGTTTGATTACTGGCATTCAACCAGGTACTAGTGTAGTAATCCTTGACTCCACCACAGATGGAGTAGAACAAATCACTCAAGCTTTGCAGGGTGGCAAATACCAATCAGTTCAAATTATCTCCCACGGCAGTAGCGGAACTTTGCAACTAGGGGCAACTCAACTCAATGCCAACAATTTGAACTCCTACACCAATCAATTGCAACAGTGGAGAAGTTATTTAACTGATGATGCCGACATTCTGCTTTACGGTTGCAACGTGGCATCTTTAGATAGAACTTTTGTGCAGCTTTTGAGCCAAATCACAGGTGCAGATGTGGCTGCTTCTGATGACATCACAGGGAATGCCGAGTTGGGGGGTGACTGGGATTTAGAAGTGAAGATTGGAGAAATTGAGTCAGATTTAGCCTTGATACCAGAGGTAGCGATCGCTTACACTTCAATTTTAGCCTCCAACACAGCACCAACACTGAACAATACGGGTAATCCCAGACTCGGCGCCATTGCCCAAGACATAACTGATACCAATAACACTGGCACTTTAATTTCCGTCATCCTTGCTAGAGGTGCAGGTGGTAACCCCATCACCGATCCTGACACAGGTGCAGTAGAAGGAATTGCCGTCATTGGTGTAGATAATACCAACGGTACTTGGCAATACTCCATAAATGATAGTGGCAACTGGATTAATTTCGTTGTATCCGATACTTCTGCTACATTGCTCAGAGATACAGGAAAAATTCGTTTTGTCCCCAACCCTGGCTACAAGGGCACAGCGGAATTCAGTTTTCGGGCTTGGGATACCTCAGACGGCAACATTAGCGGCACTACTAATGTAGATCCCGGCGTTGGTGGAGGTACAACAGCTTACAGTATTGATACTGAAATTGGTAGTATCTCTGTTATACATAATACTTATGATGTGGGATTAAGACCCTATTCCATTGTTGCTAGCGACTTTGACAAAGATGGAAATACAGATTTGGTAACGGCAAACAAGTCCTCTCAAACCGTTTCGGTACTTTTGGGAAATGGTGATGGCACTTTTAAGTCTGCTAGCAACTTTAGTACGGTGGGGTTCAATGGCTTAAGTCCTTCTTCTGTTGGTGTAGCCGACTTCAACAAAGATGGGAAATTGGATTTGGTAACGGCAAACAGTATCTCAAATAACATTTCGTTGCTGCTTGGCAAGGGTGATGGCAGTTTTCAAACTGCTGTGAATTTTGCTTTGGAGTCAGCTTCGGCACCCATATCTATTGCAGTGGGTGACTTCAACAAAGATGGAAAATCTGACATAGTAACAGTAAACAACGCCTCCCAAAATATTTCAGTGCTGTTGGGAAATGGTAGTGGTGGCTTTGGAACTGCCAAAAACTTTAAAGTTCCTAGCCGTCCCAGTTCCGTCACAGTAGGCGACTTCAACGGGGATGGAAAATCTGACCTAGCGGTGACGAGTTCTTACTTCAATAACGTCTCAATAATGTTGGGAGACGGTGACGGCACTTTTAGTTCGGCCACACAATTTGATGTGGGAATAAATCCTAATTTTGTTGTTGTTGGCGATTTCAATGAAGACAACAAATTAGATTTGGCAGTGGCAAATTCAGATTCTAACAATGTCTCAATTCTGTTGGGTAATGGCACTGGTGGGTTTGGAATTGCTACTAACTTTGATGTCGAGTTAAATCCTGCATCTGTTACAGTGATTGACTTCGATAATGACGGTAACTCTGACCTAGCAGTGGCAAATGCAGGCTCAGACTCGGTTTCAGTGCTGCTGGGAGATGGCAATGGTGGCTTTGGAGTTGCTACGAACTTTGTCGTGGGGACAAAACCCTATTCTCTCACTGTAGGTGATTTCAACAAGGATGGTAAATCTGACTTGGCAGTGGCAAACAGCGAATCTAAAAATGTTTCGCTGGTAAACGCTGATGATGAAACTTATGAACCTGTTCCCCCTCAACCGATACTTATCAACGAAATTCTGTTCGATCCTCCAAGTACAGATACCTCGAAAGAATATATCGAACTGCGTGGTACTCCGGGTGCGATTTTAGCACCTGGAACTTATTTAGTTGCGGTTGAGGGTGATTCTGCTACTAACCCTGGCAATGTTCAAAATATTTTTAATTTGTCTGGTAAGCAGTTTGGTAGCAATGGGTTGCTGGTTCTTCTGCAAAAAGGCAATAGTTATGCAGTTAACCCCAATGCAAATGTAGTAACTAATACTGGAACTGGAGCCGGATGGGGAAGTGGGGCTTCAAGTTCACTCGGTCACATTGGTCAGGCGAATGCAAATGACATCGAAAATGGGTCTGTGAGTTTCTTTTTGATTCAAACTACTACTGCACCTAACCTCAGCAATGATATTGACTCGGATGACGATGGTATTGTTGATGGTGCTACTTACTCAAATTGGACTGTGCTGGATTCAGTGTCGGTTTTAGATGGGGCAACTACAGACATAGCATACGGCTCGATTGTATTTAAAAAAGGTTCTGGCGCTTCTGTTCCAACCAATGCCACAGTTGTTGATACCTCATTTACAGCTGGATATGTAGGGCGTTCGGGTAATACCACAGGTTCAGCAACATCAGATTGGGTGGCAAGTTTAATCACTGGCATTGCACCAAATTTTTCATTAGGAAATGCTAGTAACACATCACCAGGAAGCTTTGCTAGTCAACCACTAAATCACATAGGGGATACTAACTTTGCTCCTCCTACTAATATCAATTACGCAATTTCAACTGCTACCCCAACTGTGACTGAAGGTAATAGCGGTAGCCAAACTGTTACTTTCACAGTTACCCGCAGTGGTGATACTGCTGTTGCCAGTACGGTAAATTATGCCTTGGACGGCACAGCAACTTTTAGCAGTGATTACAGCACTATTAAGGTTGCGGGTGTGACAAGCGGTGTATCTGGAGTTTTAATTTTTGCTGCTGGGGAAACAACCAAGGCTATTACATTAAACGTTTTGGGTGATAAGGTGACTGAAGTTGATGAAACCATTAATCTGACGCTGAGTCACCCGAATCAGTTAACTCCTGTTACCAATCCAGCTACAGTGACTATAGTTAATGATGACGCCCCGCCGACTATTTCCATAGCAGATAAAAGCGGCAAGGAAGATAGCGGCAATCTTGTTTTTACTGTTAAACTCTCTAATACCAGCAGTGATGTAATTACAGTCGATTACAACACTAGTAATGATAATGATAATGATAGTGCGATCGCCAATGTTGATTACACTCCACTCACAGGCACTCTGACTTTCAACCCTGGAATTACTACTCAAACAATCACCGTACCGATTCTCGATGACTTTATTGACGAATTAACTGAGCAGTTTTTTGTTAATCTCACCAACCCCACCAATGCCAGTATTAGCGATAATCAAGCTGTTGGTAAGATTACTAACGACGATACAGCGGGTATTACTATCTCTCCTATCACTGCACTTGTAACTACCGAAGCTGGTGGCACTGCTGACTTCAGTATTCAACTGGATACTCAACCTACTGCCGATGTCACCATAAATTTAAGTAGTTCCAAGGTGAGTGAAGGTACTGTTTCAGTCTCTAGTGTTACATTTACCGCAGCTAACTGGAATACGCCCCAAACCATCACGGTTACAGGTGTTGATGATGGTGTTGCAGATGATAATGTTATTTACCAAATTATTACTGCTAAAGCGGTTAGTAGTGATGCCAATTATAACAATCTCAACCCTGACGATGTTGATGTCGTTAACATTAAAAGTGGCAACCAAATTAATAGTATCATCACTGGTTCAGCCAAGGCCGATAACCCGTTGCAGGGAACTAGCTCAGACGATCTGATTTTTGGCTTTGCTAGTAATGATGTGATTGTGGGCGGTGATGGAAACGACCAACTTTATGGCGGTTTGGGTACTGATAATCTTACAGGAGGCGCAGGTAATGATATCTTTGTGCTTGCCAAAGGTGAAGGTAGAGATGTTGTCAAAGACTTCAATATCAGTGAAGATTTGATTGCTTTATCGGGTGGTTTGAGCTACTCAGATTTGTCTATTACTCAAAGTGGAAATGATACCTTGATTAAGGTGATTTCTGGTAACCAAAGTATTGGTTTATTAACTGGAATTACGGCATCAAATTTAAATGGTAGTCATTTCATTACTTTGAGTTGATTTATAATATAGAATTCAGAATTCAGGAGTCAGAATTCAGAATTCAGAATTTAGGAACGAAACCCAACATTGTTCAGACTTTGTTGGGTAATACCGTTTCTTTGTGAAGCTGCGCCAAACTCTCTCAAGCTCTTACCTTGGCGTTCTTGGCGATCTTGGCGGCTCGTTAAAAAAAATTAAACGCATCTTCATACAGAATTGGTATTAACCCAAACGTATTGAATTATTACCTGCATTTTTTTATTTTTGATGTGTAGAAATATCTTTTGTAAAATCAACATTCAGCAAATTTATTCCATCCATTATGATTGGAATTTTTTCTTGAGTAACACTTAGTCCATCAAAACATTTATGACTGTATTCTGGCTTTTCTAGAAATTGGTTAATTGCTCTCATGAGTGGCGATCGCACTTCATAAGTTGCCTCAGCTTTGGTAATTACATTGACAGGCATATCGTGATTTATCCGAAGAATTGCCAAGTCAATTAAATCCCTAGATTGATTACTGGCATCATTCCACCGATCAGCGTTAGCCATTAGTTTTGATGTAAATCTGTCACTTATACTCAAGCATGGAATATTTGCCCACTGAGGATAAACAGGAGGATCTAAGTTAAAGTTTCCGTTAGCTATAATTTCGACTTTAATAGTTGTTCCATTAACAGTAACAGGAAATCGAATACCATACTGATTTGTTGTGCTGTCACCTAATTTAATGTTTGTGGTATTTGTAAATAGTGCAGCAATTCCGTTATCATAGATTAAATTTTTTAAGTATCTATAATGTTGAATTCCATAGGGAAAAATAAAATGAATATCTTTACTCAATCTATATTCGTCATATTCCAACGCTAGTAATGTCCCACCTGCAAACAGGGCGAAAGCATTTCGCAATACTTCAGGATTGAAAGTGTTAAGAATTTTAAGTATTTTATTGTGATGATCGAGATTGAAGATTTCTAAATCTGGCAGTATCCAAGAGTTATATTTTTTTGCTAAATAATAAACAAATCCTTGTTCTTCATCTTCTAAATTATTGAAAGTAGATCTGTAATGCCAGTTGCGTTGATACAATTGAATCATTTCTTTCTCGTTCAATAGAGATACATTTTTCAACTGCCAACCAATAGACTCTAAAAAGGGTAGTTTTTGGGGATTGAGCATAGCAGTAATAAGAATTCAGAATTCATTCGTATAGAAGAATTCTGAATATTGGTTTCAAATATTTTTTCTCAACCAAAATTCACATAATATTTAATGGGTCTACATCTATTGTCAAATTAACAGATGAAGGACAAAGCGATCGCACTTGTTCCCAATCTGGTAATTGCGGCAATTCATCAGGAGCAAATTTAATCAATATTTGCCAGCGATAACGATTAGCTACTCGTAAAATACTCGCTGGTGCTGGCCCCAATATCTCTAATTCTTCGTTTGCACTTAAAGCTGTGGCGATAATTTGGGCTGTGTTCTGCACTTGAATGGGATCGAAACTACTTAAACGCAACAAAATTAACCTTCCATAAGGGGGATAATTCAGGGCTTGGCGCTGTTCTAATTCTGCCTGAGAAAAAGATTGATAATCGTGCGATCGCACTGCTTGAATTACTGCATGTTCTGAAGTATAAGTTTGTATAATAACTCTACCCGGATCGTCTCCTCTCCCAGCACGTCCAGCTACTTGAGTCAAGGTTTGAAATGCCCGTTCGCTGGCGCGATAATCTGATAAATTCAGCAAACCATCAGCGGCGACAACGCCCACAAGTGTAACTTGGGGTAAATCCAAACCTTTGGTGAGCATTTGCGTACCTACTAATAAATCTGCTTCGCCGTTGGCAAATTGCGTAAGTAAGGTACGGTGTGCGCCTTTGTTGCGGGTGGTATCGCTATCAAAGCGAATCAAGCGCAATTGGGGAAACTGTCGGGCTAGTTCTTGGGTGACTCGCTGAGTACCGCTACCGAAGAATTTCAGGTAAGGCGAACTGCAATCGGGGCAGAATTTGGGATGCGATCGCGTATAGTTACAGTAATGACACCGCAATAATTCTGGCGCTCCTTGTTCGGTGTGATGATATGCCAGGGAGACATCACAGTAAGGACATTCCAGCACATAACCACAACTGCGGCAAGATACAAAAGTACTGTGTCCCCGGCGATGGATAAATAAAATTCCTTGCTGCTGTCTTTGTTTTAGCTGTTCCAAAGCCTCTTGCAATGATCTACTAAATATAGAACGATTTCCCTGCTGCAACTCTTGACGCATATCCACAATTTCGACTGGGGGTAGTGGGCGGGAGTTGATGCGTTGGGGGAGGGGGAGGTAGTAAGAAGACGCGGGGAGGGGGGGACACGGGGACGCGGTGAGGGAAGAAGATGTAGAGAGGGGGGGACGTGGGGACACCGAGAGTGTTTGTGATAAATTCTCTGTGTCTTCGTGTCCCTCTTTCCCCGCGTCAGAGCGTCTCTCTGTCCCCGTGTCCTCTTTCCCCACACTCAGCCAACTTTCCAAGGAAGGGGTGGCGGAACCTAAAACTAGAGGACAGTTTTCTAGTTCGGCTCGCCATTGGGCGACGGTGCGGGCGTGGTAGGTGGGGATGGGTGAGTCTTGTTTGAAGCTGCTGTCGTGTTCTTCGTCTAAGATGATTAAACCCAAGTTGGGTAAAGGGGCGAAAATGGCACTGCGGGTACCGATGACGACTTGGGGTTCTCCGGTGAGCATTTGTCGCCAGGTGTCGTAACGTTCACCTTCTGAGAGGGCGCTATGATATACGCTCACTTTATTGCCGAAGCGGGCGCGAAAACGGTCGGTTAGCTGGGGTGTGAGTCCAATTTCTGGGACTAAAACCAGGGCGGATTTGCCTTGGTTAAGTAGTGGTGCGATCGCTTGCAAATATACTTCGGTTTTGCCGGAACCTGTTACCCCATGCAACAAAATTTGAGCAAATCCATTTAATGACTGGATTGTTGCTAGGGCGTTGGCTTGGTCTGGATTTAATGTTTTTGGTTGGTCTTGAGCTAATGCTGGGCTTTGCTCTGTTCGCAATACTTCCCGTTCTTCGATGACAATGTAACCTTTTTGTGCTACTCTCTCCAAAATAGAGGAACTAGCATTGCAAATTTGCAATAATTCGCTTTGCCACAACTCTCCGCCACGCCGCCGCAGCACTTCCAAAATTTCTCGTTGGCGAGTTGTTAAGTCACCTGCAAATATACTCCCCACTAACGTCACTGCTTTTTCAAATTTCGGTTTAGTCTGTTGGGGCGGTTCTAAGTAACTTTCTACTAAACCTCGTCGCAAAAGTTCGCGGACTCCCTGATAAGCTCGTGGGACTTGATTCTGTAAGTACCGAAAGCTATAGTCTCCGTCTGATTGTTGCTGTAGGAGTTGGAGAATTTTATTCGCATCTTTATTGTTAACTTTGGCTACTAAACTTTGAAAGCTGAGTAAAGCCAAAATTTTAATCAAATAATTATTTTTGATTGTATTGAGTAAATAAAACCTAATTAAGCAAAAATAAGGTTGGCGAATCACACGCATCAATGGTGTATCCAACAAACCATTGATGTTAGTGTTAGGAGATACTGCTGCACCGGCTACAGTTAAGCGGATGCGACGCTGCGATCGCCCCAATAATCCTGGTGGTAGTGCTGTACGTATTACCTGAATGATTTGTGTGTAGTAATACTGCGATACTCGTTCTATGAGAGTCCAGTAACTATCGCGGAAAAAATTCTTTTGAATAACATCTTCTACATCTCGAATTTTTTCTAAGGGTAAGTCTGCTGGAGGTTTGAAAAGCAATCTAACGGCTATTCCTGTTAGATATTGTGCGCCAAATGGCACATTCAAAATATCCCCAGGTTTTACTTCTAACCCGGTTGGCAATCGATATAGATATAGATTTGCGCTTTTTTCTACTTCTGTTGTAGAGCCTGGACAGTCTACCAATACTTGAACCCAACGATTCAGAGTCGCACTTGAATTATAAGATTCCCCTGGTTCTGCTACCACTAAAGGAGATAAATTTAGGTCATTAATATACATAGTTGCTGACTTGATAGTTAGATATTTTACTCACCTAGCTTGTGGATAACTCAACTTGATTTTTTTTGCTTTATTAGACATAAATGGTATTTCTCAATACTGTTATTCTTCATAATACTTGATAAGTTTCCTCTTATGTAATCTACTAGACAAATTCGTATCAACTTTACATGCAATAAATATTTGGGGTTCTCTATACAAATAAAAGCATCTTGGCTATCGCTGGATTTATTGGCTCTATCTACTAAATAGGGAGTAGCCTTTTTCCGCCTATCGATAGATATTCAACCCTTTGTGCATATGAGATGCTTTTATACAAATAAGAATATCCCGAAATTAAGCTGCCATTATTGTAATTTGTATCATCAGGGTAACTTACAATCGGGAATGCATAACCCCAACACCAGGTTTTCGTTTTATCCAGTGACTTCCAGCGCCTAGACATTAAAAATATTTAGAAAGATATATGAAGATTTAAGAAATCTGGGTAATAAGCTGAGATTTTTACATTTGTTAAGTTGAGAAAGTTTGAGGGGGTTTGACATATTTGGTAATTAAGAAAAAAATGAAGAATATATCTGTTGTCAGCCTGAGAAGTAAGTTTTATTGGGTGCGAAGGCCAGTTACGTTATAGCTTGTATCTAACTGTAACCGTTATTTAGTAGGTACTAAGCAATTTTTATTCCGCAAGAGAAATTAGCATAAGCTTGTATTTGGCTATATAAACGGGTGCATTCGTCCCTTAGGGAAAACTACCAAGCCTCAAAGAGTAGCTGTAAGTAAATTATGTACCAAACAAAGCAACAATCCCTAAAGGAAACTATGAATATTCTTGAATTGGGAAAAATGGAAATACTGGAGAATACTGCTGATAGTGAAGAACCATCACTAGAGAATTTAGATGCAGTTGTTGATGAAGAGTCTCCTATTTTAGTAGAAAATTTGGAATCGGAGGAACGGGATGGAGATGAAATGGCGGCGGCTCGTCCTTCGGGATACAATAAGACCGAACATGATGATGCTGTAGGCGCGTTTTTTAAAGAAATGGCGCGTTATCCACTGCTCAAAGCTGATGAAGAAGTGGAGTTAGCACGGCGAGTTAGGTTTCTCGAAGAAGTTAGGGAATTACAAGCTAATTTGCTGATTAAACTAGGACAAGAACCTAGCAAGTTAGAAGTAGCTTCTGAGCTAGAAATGACGGAGAAGCAATTAGAAAGTCGCTTGTATCAAGGTAGAGTTGCAAAACGTAAAATGATTCGCTCGAATCTGAGATTAGTAGTTTCGATTGCGAAGCGATATTTGAATCGGGGAGTACCTTTTCTGGATTTAATTCAAGAAGGAGCAATGGGTTTAAATCGCGCCACAGAAAAGTTCGATCCCGATAAAGGATACAAGTTTTCTACCTATGCCTATTGGTGGATTAGACAAGCGATTACGAGAGCGATCGCTAATGATGCGCGAACAATCCGGCTACCGATTCATATTGTTGAAAAACTTAACAAACTCAAAAAAGCCCAACGAGAACTCAAGCAAAAACTCTGTCGTAATCCTTCTGAAGCTGAAATGGCAGAAGCTTTAGAAATTAGTGTTCAACAACTACGTCAACTGCAACAATTACGCCGTCAAGCACTGTCTCTCAACCACCGTGTTGGTAAAGAAGAAGACACAGAATTGATGGATTTATTAGAAGATGAAGATAACTTGTCTCCAGAAGCAAAAATGAACGAAAACATGATGCGTCAGGAGATTTGGGAAGTATTGGGTGACGTATTAACTCCACGGGAGAAAGATGTAATTTCTTTGCGCTATGGTTTAACGACTAGCGAACCTTGTACTTTAGAAGAAGTTGGCAATATGTTCAATCTTTCCCGCGAACGAGTGCGACAAATTCAAAGTAAAGCCATGCGAAAATTGCGGCGTCCCCACATAGCCAAACGGTTAAAAGGTTGGTTGATCTAACAATTTCACCGGAAAATCAAGACTTAATACCAAATTAGGATAAATAAAGATTATTGGAACAGTCTTTACTACAGACATTAAATCCAAAATCCCAGTTGCGCTTCCAGCACACCAGAGGTGCGACTTAAAATCCCAAATTGGTATGATACCTGACCTCATTATCTCTGATAACGAAACATTTCTGAAACGGGGGCGATCGCCAACTACAAAAACCGGGTGTTTTGTACCTTTTTTCGGCTTTGGTTTAGTCATTAATCACAAAAATTGCACAGTTAACTATAGACTATAGACTATTGACTATGGACTATAGATAAATGACTGTGAGTAGTAATTTGATTGTGCGTTTTGCCGAGCCAGCTGATTACGGCGTACTGTTTAAATTAATTGAAGGGCTTGCTGAGTATGAAAAATTATCTCATGCTGTCACTGGTAATGCATTAGAACTTAAAGAACATTTATTTGGTTCACACAGATATATAGAAGCAATATTAGCAGAATTTGATGGTCAAGCTGTTGGTTTCGCTCTATTTTTTCATAATTATTCAACATTTTTAACTAAGCCAGGAATCTATCTAGAAGACTTATTTGTTTTACCAGAATATCGCAGACAAGGTATTGGTAAAGCTATCCTAACTAAAGTCGCCCAGATAGCCGTAGAACGCAATTGTGGGCGGTTAGAATGGAGTGTGTTGGATTGGAACGAATCAGCCCAAGCATTTTACCGTAGTATGGGAGCTTCCATATTAGATGATTGGCGAATTTGTCGCGTCACAGAAGATGCACTCAAGAAGTTAGGGACTGTGTAAAAATAAAATTATTGTAGGGTGTGTTAGGCGCATATTGTGATATTTTTTTCACAAAAAATTATGATATCAGCGTCTAACGTACCATATTATGTAGCGGTGCGTTAGCCTACGGCGTAAAACACCCTACTGACTCCTATGGCAAAAGATAGATTTCATAATGTTGTCAGAAATGCTTTAGAAAAAGACGGTTGGAAGATTACGGCTGACCCTTATGAAATTAATGTAGATGATGTAGATTTTGAGATTGATTTAGCAGCAGAGCAACTTTTAGGAGCAGAGCGAGAAGGACAAAAAATAGCAGTGGAAATTAAAAGTTTTATTAGCCCATCGAATGTTTCAGAATTTCATACAGCCTTGGGACAGTTTTTAAACTACCGAGATGCATTAAGCCATTAATCTTTAATTCAAAAAATTTTAAGGCTAGTTTGACAGCTTGTCATTTGACTAGAACAGCGGCTCAACTGACAATTATGAAGGATATTCCACCGAATCAGCCGTTATTGCAGAGAGGAAACACGAAATGAAAAAAATTATCACAGTCATGCTGTTAGGCATAGCAATCTTCACCTTTGCCTTTAGTAGTCCAGCTTTAGCCGCAGATGCTGTTAGTGGAGCTAAAATATTTAGTGCTAATTGTGCTTCTTGTCATGCGGCTGGCAAGAATTTAGTTCAAGCTGATAAGAGCTTGAAGAAGAGTGCTTTGTTAAAGTATGATATGTACTCAGCAGAAGCGATTATTGCCCAAGTTACAAATGGTAAAAATGCCATGCCTGCTTTTGGCAAACGTTTAAAACCTGAGCAAATTGAAGATGTCACTGCTTATGTGCTTTCACAAGCAGATAAAGACTGGAAGTAAGACCGAAATCTTCAAAATTCTGTAGAGATAACCAAAATTTTTCATATCTGGGTCAGAATTTTGAGTTCTCGACTTAATTTAATTGCAAACTACCGTAACTTCAAGAATTAATAATTAGCGGGGCTTTTTGTCCCGCTAATTTTATTGCTGCTGAAAGTTTAAAAAATATTTGGAACATACTATAGGACTAGTATTTGATTTTTGAAATATTACGTAGGGTGCGTTACGCTCCGCTAACGCACCAAAAGCTTAAGATGGTGCGTTACGGCTTACGCCTAACACACCCTACAAATACTTAGATTTTTTCAGAAATCAAATATGATTCCTATAATTGTAATTGTGTGTAGGTTAACACAGATATAGCGATTCTCGTTTGGATGCAATACGCTGTAGGGGCGCACAGCTGTGCATTGGTGTCAACTTAAGCTCAAATGCATAGCCGACATACGTTTTACCCCACCCCGGTTTTGGCTTTAGACAAAACCGGGGTGGGGTGACGCCTTGAGTGATAGTAATTCACAGACCTGAATATCACGTCTTTACAAGGGTTTTACGTTAGACACAGCATCTGAAATATGGAAAGCTTTATATGAAGGATTGGTTTTACCTCAAACTGAAGCTTATAAATTATTTCAAAATCCTGATGTTTCAGTAGAAATTTTTGATCGTGAAAAACCCCAAAACTTACTACTCAATAACTCTGTTTACCCTCGATACAAATTTATACACGATAGAGTGCAGCAAGCTGCTTATTCTCTAATCCTTCTTTTATATTTTTGAAGAATAAAGTCAAAAAAAATACCTTCAATTGTTTATGTTGACCTACTCACTTAACGATTTTTAAACAACAAGATTACCAAGATTTGTCAGCATTCGCTAATCTCAGCCAGGGAAATATGACAGCCTGTCTTTTGACACAATTTCAACACTATAGGAACAATAATACTTGGTGATTGTTTTAACTTGGTGTGAGAGAAAAGGTGAAAAAAGATTTTTTGTTGCTAACAGTAAGTTTATCGAGTTTACTGATAGCGTTTCCTGGCTTGGCTGCTGATATGGAAATTAAGCACAGAGATAGCGATAAATCAACCAAAGTCATTGCAGATATTCCTAGTTTGAGTCAAATTGAGTTACCCGCCACTAACGCCGAATTGTTAACTCAAGAATCTGTACCGAATGAAATTGAGTCAGAAACTCAACCAGAAATAGAGTCAGAACCTAGCGATGATGCAGAGATTAATATAGAAGCGATCGCAGATCCAGATAACCTACCTCAGTCTACACCAACTTACGTAATTGAAAAAGAAGAAATTCAAAAGCAAGGTGCAACCAGCTTGGCTGATGTTTTGAAAAGAATGCCTGGTTTTGCTATTAATGATGTAGGCCCCGGTGCAGATATTCACACAGGAACATACTACCGGGGAGCCTCAATTAATCAGTCTGTATTTTTGATTAATGGCAGACCAATTAATAATAATGTCAACACTTATCATGGTGGAACCGACTTAAATAGCATTCCTGTAGAAGCCATTGAACGAGTAGAATTATATAGTGGAACAGCCTCAGCTTTATATGGTTCCTCAGCCTTTGGCGGAGTTGTTAATATCATCACCAAAGAAGGTTATGGACAGCCGAGATTTTCTGGGAGTACAGAATTTGGCTCATTGAGTTTAAATAATCAACAAGTAACCTATGGTGGTTCGGCTGGTTCTGTAAAGTACAACTTTAGTTTTGAAAGATTCTTTTCAGATAACCGTTATCGCGTTCCTGTAGGTGCAGCCAATCGTGATAGTCAAGGATATTTATCGAATGCAGACACAGCTACCAGCACTTACTTTGGTAGCATTGGTGTAGATTTAAATCAAAGAAATTCTTTGAATTTAGATATTACTAAACTCAGCAGTCGTCGCGGTTTAATTTATTTTGGTTTTCCTCTCCAAAGAGATAGATTAGACCACGATGGTTTAAATGTTGGCTTATCTTGGAAAACTCGGCTTGCTAGTGGAGAAAGCTCTAATCTGACAACATCAATTGGTTATAACCAAGATTATTTCAGTACCTACGGCCCTACAGGAGCATTTTCCCGTACAGGAGTTTTAGATACACAACAACTTACAGCTAGAGTAGATCATGAATGGCAAATTACTGCCAATAATAAATTGCGCTGGGGTTTAGATTTGAAAAACACCGACTTAAACGGTGATGTTTTGAGTACAAGTCCTAGTAGAATTGGCAATAACGAAACTGAAAATAGAAGTTTGTTCAATACAGCTTTATTTGCTGTGAATACTTTGAATATTGGCGAAAGTTTTCTAGTTGATTTAGGACTCAGACAAAGTTTTGACAGCGAATTTGGAAGTTATTTAAATCCTAGTGTTGGTTTACGTTATGCTGTTACACCAATAGTAGCAGTACGTGGAAGTTGGGCTGGGGGACAACGCAATCCTGGGTTAGATCAATTATATGTTTATGATACCGTTCATGGTTGGGAACCTAACCCCAATTTAGAGCCAGAAAATGGCTCAACTTGGACTGCGGGAGTGGATGTCAAATTTTCTAACAACTTGATTGGACAGTTTACTTACTTTGGTAGTAGTATAAGCGATCGCCTGGGAATCATCGCAGGAAGATGGGAAAACATTGGATTAGTAGATACCAATGGTTTAGAAGCCGCATTGCAATTAAAAATTGCTGCTGGCTGGTCAACTTTTCTCAACTATACTTATACAGATGCCCAAATCAAAACAGGTGCAGAAAGAGGTTTACAGTTAGGTTTAATTCCTTACTCTGTACTCCAAACTGGAGTAGGTTATCAAAATGCAGGTTGGCAAGCTAACTTATATGTTACCTACAACAGTGGCACTCGCAGAGCCTTGTTCACAAACCCTGGTGACAGGACTACAGATTTTGCGCCATCTTTTGTAAATTTAGATTTCACTGGTCGTATACCTTTAACTAGCAATTTAGGACTGACAGTTTACCTAGAAAATTTGCTAGGCGAGCAATATGAGCGAGTTAATCGCATATATAGCCCTGGTTTTACATTTCGTGTAGGTTTAAGTTCAAGTTTGTAGCTACGAATTTTGATTGCTAAAGTCATAACACACCCTAGTTGAGAATATCATTTACTTAACCACGATTTAGATCCCCGACTTCTTCAAGAAGTCGGGGATCTGGACAGCTACTTTTGCTTATAATCTAAAATCTAAAATCTAAAATCTCAATGAGAGCCAGAATTGAAAATAAAGTACTTTTTATTCACCATGAAGATTTGCCAGAGTTTAAAAAGGGTGGTTCTGTGGTGAGAAATTCATATTTCTGGGCGCTACGTTCAATTGCTGGCCAAGCTTCCCGTTATCGTGATTGGGAATATGAACCGGAGGTGTGGCTAGCCCTTTCCCGAATGCTATTATCGTTCGCTGAATCTGGGTATCTAGGTTACAGAGAAACTATCCTAGAGTTTCCCTTAACTCAAGGGGAAATTCCCGATTTACTACGAAATGTATCAACTTGGGAGTAATATCACATCAACTTGTTTAATCTTAGCGGGCACTCAAATGAGGTTGATTCCGTCACCATTAGCCATCATGGACAAACCTTAGTTAACAGCAGTGCTGAAATAAGTTAGTTCTGAGAAAACCATTAAAATCCAGCAGTTAGTGTAGGAAAACAACGTGAAAATCAGGTTTATTGCTAAAACATTAATTACGTCCATTGGATTTTTCACTTTATTTGCTCCAAGTCAAGCATCGGCTCAACTAATACCGCAACCTTGGGTTTCAGTCGGTAGTAAAGATGGTGACATAACTTATGCTGTAGGAGCTAGGGCTTTCAATTTTGGAGTTGAAGTAGGAACTGGCGCTGATGGTGCTACAGGAGTAGATGTTTTGAAATTTATCAGTTTGCCTGTAGTTTCACCTTATGTAGGAGTTGGGCTTTATTCTGAAGATAAAGGTGTTGCAGTTTCAGGTGGTGTTCAGGTAGGTGCTACTGATAATGTTTTTGTAGGTGCTGGTTACAATTCTATTCGTGGCTTTAATGGACAACTGGGAATCAAATTTTAACAGTAATTTATATGGTAATCTCGTTTGAGTCGTGGAGATAGGCGATAGGGGATTTCTGAATTAAAAAACATCGAATTATGATTGTGGGGTGGACATTTTGTGTGTCTATAGTTAGGGACTTCCAAAGAATAAATTATTCCAAGAAAAACGAGAGACAGGTTTTCTCAAGAATAATAATCATTTTAAGGGGGAGAAAAGGGGTTGCCGAGGGCAACCCCTTTTCTCCCCCTCATCTATGCATGAAGAATCTATACACTTGTCGTCTGCTTTGAAGTTAAACAGTGTAAAATTAGTATGTTTTGTAGCTAAATAAATGCTGTTATTAAAATCAAATAACTTTTGTCTTACTACAACAAATATCAATAAACCAATTACCTAAATTTGGGAAAACTTCATGATTAGAATCGGTTAGCCGCTCAATCTGTTTTTCAATTTGAGCCATAGCTTTTTTTGTAAGCTTTACCCCATTCTCATAAGTTTTGTGTACTAGCTTAACTACTGGATGTTTCCCGTTCCATTTCATAGTACTAGCGAAATTTAAAGCCGTTTCTAGTTCATCTAAAATACTGCCGTTCCAATGATTTTCTAGTATTGCCCATGTTCTTTCTATGGGATTATACTTACTATGATAGGGAGGATAGTAGGCTAAACGTATATTTACTTGATGCTTGTGAGCAAACTCTACTATACGTTTCATAAATTGGGTACGTCGTGAACTATTCTGTGGCCCATTATCTTGATTGAGAAGTAGGGTTTGAATATCGGAAAAACGATGCTTTTGTTCTAACCAAAAATCTTCTAAAATATCAACAATAAAATCGCTTGTAACTTTCGATTCTGTAAAGTACAAAAATAGCTCGTCAAGCTCTGGAAGGAAGATACCATAAGGAGTCACAGTTGTTTTTGGATTATAATCATGGTCATCAGCTTTCGCTCCATCCCGGCTTTTACCCCCTCGATCAAATGAGCCAATCTTAACGCGAGCTTTTGCGTCCATGCTTAGACGTAAAATACTTTTATCTTCCGAAGCATCAATATTAACTAGGTCTAATTGCTCAAAGATGGCATCAGTTTGTGGGATTTTTTTTGAGGTTGAACTTTCTTTACCCTTCTGAGCTTGTAACCTAAATTATTTAATTTGACTCGAATTGTTTCTGATGTATGTAAATTTTCATCACTATAACCATATTTTTCAATTAATTGCTTTCTGACTTCGGCTGCACTGAGTCTGCTATATAGTCTTTGACTTTTAAAACTAGGATCAGTTTGACTTTGCGAATCTACTATATTTTTTATATCTTCTAAAAGATTTGGCAAGTGTTCTTCTGCTTTATAACGCCCTTTGCCACTCATGTTATCAATACAAGTAATACCACTTTTTAATTCTCTTATTCCTTTCCTAATAGTATCTCGATTCCATCCTAATTCTGATTGTGCAAGCCTTTGCCCTCCTAAACCTAATCCCTGAACTGTCTGTGCCATAAATTTGCGCTTTGCTGCACCTTTTAATTGAGATGCAGTTTCAATCAACAACTTTTTGAGAGAATCAGTTAATACTATGGACATCAGTTACCACACTCAAAAACAAGCGTCATTATTCAAATTACTACAAAAGGGGGGATGAAGAGGCTGCCGACGGCAGCCTCTTCATCCCCCCTTTAAAATGATTATCATTATTGTTGATGGAATAGTTTATTTTCTGGAAGTCCCCAAAAGACTAGCGATCGATAGCAATCCACCAACAAACAGCAAATGATAAGTCTATCAGTGAAACCGCTGATTTCGATCGCAATACATAATTGTTATGTTGTAATCGAACTCTGAAGCGAGCGTTCTAAGAAGCTTAGAACAAATAAATATAAATCTTACGTCTATATTCTACGTAAGATCGCGGTTGAAAGAAACTTATAGTAGTTTAGTTAATTTCCGCTTTTAAATCCATATTATTACAAATATTTCATGCAAACAGAGGTTTTTAGTGAACTTTTCCCCTTGATGAGTACAGCCAACCCACAAACTTTGGAATGGCTGCTCAACGTTGCAATTGAACATGAATACCCATCTGGGCGAGCTGTTGTCATGGAAGATGCTTGGGGTAATGCCGTTTATCTTGTGGTTTCTGGTTGGGTGAAAGTCCGACGTACCGTCGGGGAAGATTCAGTAGCTCTGGCAATTTTTGGCCGTGGAGATTTTTTTGGAGAAATGGCAATTTTAGATGAATCTCCCCGTTCAACCGATGTTATTTCCCTTTCACCTGTGAAGTTACTTAGCATCTCTAGAGAACGTTTTATTCAAATATTATTTAAAGACCCACAATTACATCACCGAATGTTGCAATTGATGGTCAGGCGATTACGGCAAATTAACCTACGCTTACAAATGCGGTCTTCACCACCAGCAGTCAAACTCGCTCATACTTTAGTGACTTTAGGCGAAAGCTATGGTCAGGAATTAAACCAGGGAAGAGAAATTTTTAACATTCCCTTTAAAGATTTAGCAGAGGTGACAGAAATCGGCGTTGAAGAAACCACCAAAATCATGGAAAAATTGCATGAAAAAGGGTGGATTAATATTGACAGCGCCAACAATATTACTTATCTTCTAAACTTCAAACAGTTGATGAACTTGGCGGGTAGAGTGTAATTACGTTTTATGAGTAGTGGTTCATCGCATTAGTTCTGAGAAGTAAATAAGTTTGTAGTTGGGACTTTAGTCCTTGATTTTTAAGCACTGAAGTGCTTACTACAAACTCATCAAAATTAATGACATAGACTACTAGTAAGGTGAATCATAGACTTTGCTCGCCAAATAAAAATAAGATGCTTTCTGAGGGAAAATTCGTTTTCTACCCCTTGAAGTAAAAATCCCCCAGCTTCTGGCAGCTTCTGGCCGTGGGGAGCAACAAAAACTAGCAGCGTGGTTGAATTTGGCACACGAAGCTAGTATTCTGAACTATATTATCAAATCAACGAGTAGAAATATTTATCCGAATCGACCGCTGACATAATCTCGCGTATATTCCTGCTTAGGATTGTTAAAAATCTGCTCTGTCAAGTCATATTCTACTAAATATCCCATTTTTGAGCCACTTTCCGTAGCCTGTGCATTGAAAAATGCCGTCATATCTGACACCCGCGCAGCTTGTTGCATATTATGGGTGACGATGATAATGGTATATTGAGATTTCAATTCTTGGAGTAATTCTTCAACCCGCAAAGTTGAAATTGGGTCAAGGGCTGAGCAGGGTTCATCCATCAACAGCACCTCTGGTTGAATTGCTAAGGCACGAGCAATACACAAACGCTGCTGTTGTCCCCCAGATATAGACAGACCGCTTTGTTTAAGTTTATGCTTAACTTCATCCCATAAAGCAGCTTGTCGCAAACTCCGTTCTACCAATTCATCCATATCACCTCGATAACCGTTAATCCTAGCTCCAAAGGCGATATTTTCATAAATTGATTTTGGAAAAGGGTTCGGTTTTTGAAACACCATACCAATCCGGCGGCGCAATTCTACTGTGTCAATTCTTTTGTCATAAATATCTGTTTCACCAAAGGTAATTCTTCCCTCAATGTGTGCGCCGGGAATCAAGTCATTTAAGCGATTAAAACATCTCAGTACAGTACTTTTCCCACATCCAGAAGGGCCAATAAAGGCTGTGATTTTGTTTTTGCCAATGTTTAAATTGACATCACGAACTGCTTTGAAATTACCATAGAAAACAGATAATTGTTCAGCTTGTAATATAGTCTCGGATGTAGCGGTTGTTGAGTTTAATACCATAAAAAACTTCAGAAAAATACTGAAAATGTGCTTGACTCATTTAGCGAGACTGCTGGAATTTATTGCGTAAATATATTGCTGTTGAATTCATCAAAAGCAGCACAATCATCAAAACGATAATGCCAGCAGCAGCATTCTGGTGAAAATCTGTTTGAGGACGAGAAACCCAGTCAAAAATTTGAATTGGTAATGCTGTGAAAGAACTTTGCAAACCTTTTAAAGAAAGCTCAGGTAAGAAAGTAATGAAGCCAACAGCCCCAATTACAATCAATGGAGCCGTTTCACCGATCGCTCTTGAAAGTGCCAAAATTGTACCAGTCAAGATCCCTGGCAAAGCAATGGGAAAAATTTGTTCTCGAATGATTTGCCACCTATTGGCACCAAGGGCAAAACCCGCTTGTCGCAAGCTATCGGGAACAGCACGCAAGGCTTCACGAGTAGTAATGATGATGATTGGCAGAATCAATAAACTCAAGGTTAAAGCACCAGCTAGGACACTACGTCCTTGAGTAATTGGTTCCATCACCCGCACAAAAATTTGCAAACCCAACAAGCCATAAATAATAGATGGCACTGCGGCTAAGTTGGCAATGTTGATTTCAATTAACTGAGTAAACCAGTTGTCTTCGGCATATTCTTCTAAGAAAATGCCTGCGCCTACTCCTAAGGGAAATGAAATTAAAGCCGTTATTACCAGTAGCCAGATAGTGCCAACTAGGGGAGCTAATATCCCAGCTGAGGAAGCACGGCGAGAAGAAAAACTGGTCATAAAAGACCAATCCAAGCGTCCAAGACCGTCAGCTAAAATATCAATGAGCAAAACAACTAACACCAGCAAGGCAAATGAAGTTGAAACCCAAGTGGCGATCGCAAAAATTTTGTCAAGATTGTAGCGCTTATCGATAGAGAGATCAAAGTTCGGATTTGCACTAGAGTCAAATTGATTTTTAGAGTTAATATTACTCTTTGTCATTCGTATTTCTCCCGGAAGCGGCGAACAAACCAGTAACTAAAAATATTCAGTGCTAAGGTCATGAGAAATAATGTCATGCCCACTGAAAAAATAGTTTTATAGGCCAGTGAACCTGCTGGTGTGTCTCCTTTACTGACTTGGACAATGTATGCTGTCATTGTCTGAATTGGTACTAGGGGATTAAAGCCTAACTGAGGATTTTGACCAGCCGCAATAGTGAGAATCATTGTTTCACCAATAGCGCGAGAAATAGCTAATATGAAAGAAGCTACTATCCCAGAAAGAGCCGCTGGCAATACCACTGAAGTAATTGTTTCCCGCTTCGTTGAACCCAATGCATAAGAACCTTCCCGCAAACTACGCGGAACGGAATAAAGGGCGTCTTCACTTAAAGAAGCTACCAGAGGAACAATTGAAACTCCCAATACTAAACCCGCACTCAAAGCATTAAATCCCTGCATCCCAGGGATGAATGTTTGTAAAAAGGGTGTTACTGTCAACAGTGCAAAGTAACCAAAAACAACGGTGGGTACCCCTGCCAAAATTTCTAGGGCTGGCTTGAGCCATTTGCGTAACTTTGCTGGAGCATACTCACTCAAGCAGATAGCTGCTAATAATCCCAGTGGTAATGCTACTGCGATCGCAATTACAGATGTGAGCAATGTGGCGCTAATTAGCACCATCACTCCAAACTGTTTATTGGCAAACAATGGTGTCCATTGTGTGTCTGTTAAAAACCGCCAGAGAGGGACTTCTTGAAAAAATTCAACAGTCTCAAAAATCAGTGTTAAAACAATGCCAATCGTGGTTACAACCGAGACAAAGGCAAACAAAGCAAATAAGCTTTTGACACCAATTTCAACCCGCTTACTTAAAGCCCGATTGGGCTGCCATAAGTTGGAATTATTTGGTTGATTAGATAACGGCTTGGAAGTCATTTGGGGACAACCTCATTAATTCAAACTTCCTTTATATACACACTTTGCTATTTGGTAAAAATTGCCCTTGGGCTGGAAATTGAACTGAACTTTTAACACAGGCTAAAATCAAGTTTCCCTACTTCCAGCTACCAGGGCTGAACCTTCACTTCTCCTAAGAGACTCAGAAAAGGCATTTGGGCTAACTCTTATTTTTGTTGTTTGAGAAGGTCTTTGAGAGTGACACCCACTTGAGAACCTTTACCCTCAAAAACTGAACCTACTTTTCCACTATTGAAGCGTGCTTGAACTTCAGTCAGGAGGTCGCTAGGTAAAGGTACATAGCCTACTTCTGTAATTAGCTTTTGATTGGCTGGAGCATAATTGAAATCAACAAAAGCCTTGACATCAGGGCGTGTTGCCGCAGTTTTCTTGACATAGATAAATTCTGGGCGAGAAAGCGGCTGATAAGTACCATCACCGATGGTTTGGGCACTGGGTTGAACACAGCCCTTACCACCATCAATGGCAACCAGTTTTAATTTCTCTTTGTTGTTTTCGTAATAGGCATAGCCAAAGAAGCCCAATCCGCCTCTGTCAGCGCTCACACCTTGTACCAAGGTATTGTCATCTTCACTAGCGGTGTAGTCTCCGCGGCTTTCCCCTTCCTTACCAATTATTGCTTGGGTGAAATAGTCGTAAGTACCAGAATCAGTTCCAGGCCCATACAAACCGATTTTGTCAGCAGGGAATTTTGGGTTAATCTGGTTCCATTGAGTGACTTTCCCTTGAGCAGATGTCTCCCACATTCTCTTGAGTTCATCAACTTTGAGGCACTCAACAAAGTTATTTTGGGGACTAACCACTACTGAGAGACCATCATAAGCAATGGGAAGTTCAATGTACTCAATATTGCCTTTTTTACAGAGTTCTACTTCCTCCGGCTTAATGGGACGGGAAGCATTAGAAATATCAGTTTCACCCGCGCAAAACTTTTTGAAACCGCCACCTGTACCAGAGGAAGCGACAGTCACTTGCACTCCAGGATTCGCCTTTTGAAACTCTTCCGCCATTGCCTCAGAAATAGGATAGACGGTACTAGAACCATCCACCCTAACTGTTCCAGATAAATTCGATCCGGCTGCTGTATTGGTGGCTGGGGTAGCACCGCCATCAGCTGGACTAGAGTTGTTAGAAGCTTGATTGTTATCGCCGCAAGAGCCAATACCAATTGCTAGAGCAACTAGGGGAGCAACCAACCGCACCTTTGAAGAGAACATAAGGATCTTTAATAAATGATGCTATGGATTAACAGTATGAACATTAGCATTCCAGAGTCACAGAAAAGTTAACAACCGGTTAAGTTAATCCTAATACATACTCACGAACACTAAAAATTCAAGTTAGTAAAGGCACATCTTTACATAAGTAATAATTTAAAACGTGATTTAAATTATACTACTATCTTCCTGCAAATAAACTAAATTATGGATAATTTGGTTACGCTAAAAATATTTTTTGGAATCTGCACATTTTTAAATTAATTTAGGGCGATATTTTAGTAATCAAATATCAATCAAGATGCGGGTTTAAACTCAGGTATTCTACATGAGAGATCAGAACCCACAGTTGCTTCAAGCCGGCAAACCCGTCCAATGCACTGCCTCATGAAAACAGCTTGAGGTGTTTACGCCTCGGTCAAGTTTTAGTAAAATTAGGTCTAACAGGAACAGTAATCAACCTGTATAAAAACCCAACTGCTTAACGGCAATCTGCACCTTCTCCCAAGGGGAGACGCTAACGCGAAGACAATTGAAGATTAATGGGTTCTATTCCATAGTTCTAGTTCCTACCAGGAATAGGTAAAATCTACCCTTCGGGAACACGAAGCGCGAACATGGGGACTAGACGCTCAGAACTTAAGTCAAACAAATTTTGGAATATCCAACTACCCCCGGGCAGGGGGAAAGTTAACGCTTGAGGAGAGAACCACCTCTTTTTTAGATACCGCAAGGGGTCTAATCTAAGTGGACTCGTTGAATCAAGAATCCCTATGGCTTTTAGCCCAGGGAGTGTCAAACTGGTTGCTATTGGTTTTCCCTTTTGCCTTTCCCTGGTTGCCTGATAAATGTTTGCTGCTTCCAACCAATTACTATGGTCTATGATTGGCTTACTCCTGACAATGGGTGGCACCTTCCTAGAAGCTTATGGCATCACTTCACCTTGGAGTTGGAGTCAGCACGGAATTCAGACTTTTTCTTTAGGTGTAACTTTTCAAACAGGCGCAGTACTCCTAGTGGGTTGTTTAGGGGGTAAAAATGCTGGTGCGCTCTCGCAAATTGCCTACTTAGTTATGGGCTTAACTTTATTACCAGTATTTGCTGATGGTGGTGGTATCGGTTACGTCAAATTATCTCAGTTTGGCTATTTGCTAGGCTTTATCCCTGGAGCTTGGATTTGTGGCTTGTTTGCCTTTAAAGCTAGACCCAGACTAGAAACTCTAGCTTTTAGTTGCATCTGTGGGTTGTTAACTCTCCACTTATGCGGTATTACTTATTTGATTATTAGCTATCTTTTTCAGTGGAAAGGCACAGAAAATATACCTTTGATGGAAGCAATTCTCAGATATTCTTGGTTTGCACTACCAGGCCAACTAACTGTAGTCTGTGCCGTCACTGTAATAGCATATGTATTGCGTCACTTAATGTTTTATTAGTCATTAGTTCTTTGTTCAATACCCCATGACGCCACTTGCTCTACTTGGGGAGACCCCTGCGTACCCGTCAGTGGCTCCCCTATGCCCCATGCCCAATGACTAATTTGCCATGCGTTTAAAAAATCGCCTTTTCTGGATTTCTGCCTTCATAGCTTTTTTCTTAGACCAAATAACAAAATACTGGGTGGTGCAAACCTTCAGCTTGGAGCAAACAGTACCACTCTTACCTGGGATATTTCACTTGACCTATGTGACTAACACTGGTGCGGCTTTTAGTTTGTTAAGTGGGAAAGTAGAATGGCTGCGCTGGTTATCTTTAGGAGTGAGTTTAGTATTGATAGGGCTGGCGTTGTTTGGCCCAACGTTAAATCTGTGGGATCAGCTAGGCTATGGCTTAATTTTAGGTGGAGCTATGGGCAATGGTATCGATCGCTTTGCTTTAGGTTATGTTGTTGATTTTCTAGATTTTCGCCTGATTAACTTTGCTGTATTTAATGTGGCAGATTCATTTATTAGTATCGGTATTGTTTGCCTGCTAATTGCTTCCTTGCAAAAAACACCAACTTCAACTGGCAGGCCAGATTAAATTATTAAGCCTGGGATGATTCATCCCAGGCTTTTTATCTCTCAAACCCTTTTTCAGTCATATATGCGAAAACTCGATTGTTGGGTTTGAGTCCCTTCGATTTTTCTCTTACACCAGATATCATATCTAGTGTAAGATGTAAAGTTTTACAGCGATCGCCGATGGTAGATCCCGTATTGCGATCGTGCCGCAGCTTTGAATTTAGTTACCTGTGGCAGGAGTATTTGGCAAGCTAGAGTCTGGAACTGAATTAGGGGAGCTAGGAGTTGGTTCGGGAGCGCCAGACTCAGAAGGGGTAACGCTTCCTGGGACTGGAGTCATGTTGCTAGGAGTGTCAGACTCAGAAGGGGTAACGCTTCCTGGGACTGGAGTTATGTTACTAGGAGTGTCAGACTCAGAAGGGGTAACGCTTCCTGGGACTGGAGTTATGTTACTAGGGGCGCCAGACTCAGAAGGGGTAACGCTTCCTGGTGCTGGAGTCATGTTGCTAGGAGCGCCAGACTCAGAAGGGATAACGCTTCCTGGTGCTGGAGTTATGGTGCTGTCATCGGGAGTACCAGATGCCGGTGGAGTGACGTTTTCTGGTGTGGTTGTGCTATCTGGAGTCGTGGTTTCCGATGGCGCGGTTTCTGCTGGAACTGTGGTGCTGCCAGGAGCAGTAGGCGTGACTGCCGTACCACCAGCGCAACGAGAGTTCAGCGGGAAATTCTCGCACAGAATTTTCATACCTTCTGGCGACATCTTGATTTCCGTTGGTGAACTAGTGGAGGAGTCGCTACTGGATTGGGCTATGGGGGATTTACTTGATTCAGCTACAGCAATACTAGTGGAAAGTGCCAAAGATAAAGCTGTGCCAATCAGGGTCAGAGATTTTCCCAACATTCTGAAATTAACCTCAACGGAACACTCGCACTATTAAAACAGACAATAGGATTTAGAAAATCTTCCTAAAAGAGGATATTTCGGTTTGTTTCAAAATATATTGATATGTAAAACTAGTAACAATTAAACCTGTTGTTTATCAATATGAAGTGTCTATAAATATAAGTATATGAGTGTTGTTTCTAGTTTTTCAAACAGTAAAATTAAGCCAAATAAGCATTTGATAATGAAGAAACAAAATTATCTGTTGTCAAAATAGCAATAAAAATTACAATTATATTCTAGTTATGAAAAGTATTTAGGTATAAAATAAATCAAAAAAATCATATAGCCAATTTATGCTTTGGCTTATGAGTAAAATGATGGAAGACTAGCATCTAAGTTGTAGTTCGCCCGATTCTTCACTAAAAAGTGTGATGTAGATAGCCGATGAGTTCTCCCCAACCCCCTCACAAGCCACAAACGTTACTAGGTCAACTGACTCAAGCAGTACATACAATTCAAGCTAGGGTCGATTTTTCCAAATTGGCGCTCAAGCCTAATGCCAAAGTGCCGGAACTTTGGGTGCAGGATGCGGGGGCGGATAAAGCAGAGGTATATCCACTGTTGGGCGATCGCTATATACTCGGTCGTAGCTCCAAATCCTGCGATATCGTCATCCGTAACCCTGTTGTCAGCCAAATTCACCTATCGCTATCGCGTAATTCCACTCAGCGCACACCAGTTTTCATCATCAAAGACGAAAACTCCACCAATGGCATCTATCGTGGCAAACGTCGTGTCAATTCCCTGGAATTGCGTCACGGCGATATTCTCACTTTAGGGCCGCCAGAACTCGCTGCCTCGGTGCGATTGCAATACGTCGATCCACCACCTTGGTATATCAAAGCTGCAACTTGGACAGGTTATGGCATCGGCGGTGTCAGCGCCTTGTTCGCCTTAGTAATTGGCGTCGAATGGCTGAAATTTTCAGTCAGACCCCTACCCACAACTACACGCGCCCCAGTAGTTGTTTATGCCCGTGATGGCACTACCCCCCTGAGAGAGCCTCGGACAACCTCTCACGTAGACATGAAGCGATTAGAGGAATTTGGCGCTTATTTGCCTGCTGCCGTGGTCGCTTCCGAAGATAGCCGTTATTATTGGCACTTTGGGGTCGATCCGTTGGGAATCTTGCGAGCCGTGTTGATTAATAGCCGCAGTGGAGATGTGCAGCAAGGAGCCAGCACCGTTACCCAGCAAGTTGCCCGCAGTTTGTTCCGCGATTATGTAGGCAGACAGGACACTCTGGGACGTAAATTGCGGGAGGCAATCGTCGCCCTGAAACTAGAGACGTTTTACAGCAAAGATGAAATTTTGCTGATGTACTTAAACCGGGTTTTTTTGGGGGGTGATACCTCTGGGTTTGAGGATGCAGCGAGATATTACTTTGAAAAACCAGCTAAAGATTTAAGTTTGTCGGAAGCTGCAACACTGGTGGGAATTTTACCAGCCCCCAACGCTTTTGATTTTTGTGGGGATGGGCCGAATAAGCTCGAAACTGCTGAATACCGGAATCGTGTGATTAAGCGGTTGCTGGAGATGGGCAAAATCAAACCAGAGGAGGCGAATCGAGCTAGACGCTCCACTGTTCAAGTTAGTCCAAAAGTTTGCGAACAGCAAGCCAAAACCATCGCTCCTTATTTTTACAATTACGTTTTCTCTGAGCTGGAATCAATCTTGGGGGAGGGAGCAGCAAGAGAAGGAAACTATATTATTGAAACCAGACTCGATCCAGCCATCCAAAAGCAAGCAGAAGACGCATTGAATAATTCAGTCAATAGGGCTGGTGGAACTTTTAACTTTTCTCAAGGAGCAGTAGTTACCCTTGACTCTAGTACTGGTAGTATCTTGGCAATGGTTGGGGGAACTGATTACAGAAAAAGTCAGTTCAATCGTGCAACTCAAGCTCAAAGACAACCGGGTTCCACCTTTAAAATCTTTGCTTATACCGCCGCTATCCAACAGGGGATTCCAGAATCAAAAAGTTATTCTTGCGCTCCTTTAACTTGGCAGGGCTTTACTTACAAACCCTGCCGTGCTGGTGCAGATACTAGTTTAGATATTGGCACTGGGCTAGCTCTTTCGGAAAATCCCATCGCTTTGCGAGTTGCTAGAGAAGTTGGCTTGGATAAAGTAGTATCTATGGCCCAGCGTTTGGGGGTAAAATCCTCACTCGATGCGGTTCCTGGATTGGTACTAGGTCAAAGTGTAGTTAATGTTTTGGAAATGACTGGTGCTTTTGGCGCCATTGGCAATCGCGGCGTCTGGAATCCCCCCCATGCCATCAATCGTATTTTAGACAGTGGTGATTGCCGCGATCGCAACGATCTTAAAACTTGCCGTGTCATCTACTCCTTCGACCAAGACCCAGACGCCAATAAAAGAGTTTTGCCAAATGGTGTCGCCGATGAAATGACTAGTTTAATGCGCGGTGTAGTCACCAGAGGTACTGGTCGTAGTGCCGCCATTGGACTAGGGGAAGCTGGTAAAACAGGCACCACTGATAAAAACGTTGATCTATGGTTCATAGGTTTTATTCCCAGTCGGCGGCTTGTAACTGGTGTTTGGCTGGGAAACGACAACAATTCCCCCACATCTGGTAGCAGCGCTCAAGCAGCTCAGTTGTGGGGAAATTATATGCGGCGGATTACAAGGTGATGGTTAAGAGTTAGGAATTAAGAGTTAAGAGTTAGGAATTTCTCATAACTTCTAACTCTTAATTCCTAACTCCTCATTTACTACTGCTGATATCCCTGCCAAGGAGTGATTTCCAATTTGCCACTAGGTTGGAATATCACTTGATAGTGGGCAAGAGGTTCTTTGTTATTGGGGGGTGCCACATTGGAACCGTAGATGGCGTTAAACATTTGGGGAAGGGGTGTTTCTCGGAAATAGTCAAAGGCGACTTGGTTTAAAGGTTCATAGTCAGCAATTACACCATCTTTGTTGACTGCTACCCTATATTTTAAACCTTCCTTGAATGTGGGAGTGCCACTCCAAGCTTGGCGAACTGTATTATAAAGTTTTTGATTTAAACCTTTAACTGTTTTAGAGTCAGTAATTTTTGTACCTACTACCTCTGGCGTTCTTGCATATCCACGCCACGGGCTGACTTGTAGCACACCTCCTGTAGTAAATACTACTCGGAATTGAGCGATCGGTTCACTGGAAATGGGAGCGCGGTTAGCTGGATTGTAAAGTAGGTTAGGTAGGGGAGTTTGGCCTACTCCTTGATTTGCTTCTTGATTTACCGCTTTATAACCAACGATCGCTCCATCCGCAGCTACACCTAAACGATAGATCAAATCCTGTTGCAATCGTGAGCGATTAGTCCAAGCTGGGTGAATTTGATTATACACTTGGCGATTTAATGCACGCAGCTGGGATGGATCGGTAATTTCGGAAACTGTATTTAAAAGTGCTTCTAAATCTTTGACTTCAGGGTTGGGGCTAGTCGTAGGTGTTGGTGTGGGACTTGCAGCAGTTATTGGTGTTGCGGCTGATGTGGGAGTTGGTTCGATTGATGGTGAAGGGGTAAGGTTTTTGGTTGTTGAGGTCGTTTGCTCATCTGGTTGAGGCTGTAGTGGACGCATTTGCGGAGGTGGAATCAAGTTAAAAGCGATCGCTGCTACTGCTAAACTTGAGACTCCCACAGCAGCTGGAACCGCCTGCTTAATTAAGGCTTGACTAGCACCACCATAGCGTCTGGTAACTGGTTGTAGTTCTAGAGAAAGTTCTGGTAAAGTTTGGGTATCAGCAAAAAACTGATCTACCGCTTCCACCAAATCAAACAACTGCACAGTACTCAAATCTATTTCAAGAGGCGCACGTTTAGAATGGCTTGGCCCAGACTCGAAACCCTCTGGTGCGCCTTCTGAATGCACAATTAACCGATGTCGGTTGCTGTCAATTTTTTGAAACTCTACTAACTCCGACTCGTGGTTGTGGGCTTGCGGGTTGGGTACATTACTTAAAAATTCTTGGGCATAGCCACTAACTGCCCTCACTAAACTTTCAAAAAACTCCCGCCCTCCAGTTAGAGGTTGTTTATATCCAGATAAATAACATTCTGCATTTACCAAAATAGATAATTCCGGGCGCAGTTCTTGGAACTGTGCAGCCCTAGTGACATCACTTAATCCTTCTAAAAGCAGTGTACAATTAGGCAAACTGTACTTACGTTGAATATTCATTCCACCTCACCGTCAAAAAGACTAATCCAGAACCGCTGCATTCCAGCCGTACCAGTACAAAATAGTAATTGTCCTAACAAATTTATCGCTAGCTCATCTAATTTTTCATCAGAACTCAATGCCAGTACACCAGAACGTCGAGAATTCATCCGGCTCTTAAAATGCGCTCTAAAACGCTCTAGGTAATTAGATAGCCGCAAATTCTGTTCTAGGGGAATCTGCTTTTCTTCCATTTGTTGGCATATCATTAACAACTGCCGAATCACAACAGTTAAACGCCGCGCGATGTAACAAGCAATCACGACTAAAGCTTTGGCTTCCATAATACTTAGAGGGCGGCGGATGTGCGCTCTGCGTAGCGGGTTAGAGCTACGCATCCGCCATAAATTCACCCGATCTTTGACAATTCCTTTGAGATCCAACTCTTGAGCAAAAGCCAGAATTGCTTCAGAACCACCAAGCTCTAAAGCTTCAATAGCCAGTAAAATCAGGTCAATTTGCAACCGGGTTCTTCGAGGACATGTTTGTCCGGCGATCGCAGGATCTGGTAAAGTGTCCAGAATCATCGGCAGTGAATCTTGAGTTGGACTTTTCAACGGCGTTAAACTTGCAGAAACATTCATTCTATAAATACCTTGTGCGCTTGTGACAGACTAGGTAAAACAAATTTAAGATAAGTAGCCAAGACTTGAACATGAGACTTATGGCAGCAGTTATGACTACCTGATATATACATTACTTAACTCTTTCTAATCAAAGGATTCCCTATATTGAATTCAAAAGTTTAAAACATCAGTTAATTCACCTCATTTATTAGTCCTATACCTTTTCTAGCTTGATTTAGTTTCTACTTATCGTCAATCAAGGGTCAAGCTTTAGCCTCCACGCCCAGCGTATGACATTATAGTGTACGATTTTTCACGTATCTGGAATTGGGCATTGGGCATTGGGCATTGGGCATTGGGCATTGGAGGTGTGGGAGGATGGGAAAGAAATCTTTCCCCCCACGCTCCCCACACTCCCCACTCTCCCTCATCTCCCTCATCTCCCTCATCTGCCTCATCCCCATTCCCTACTCCCCACTCCCCACTCCCCATTTTTATGGATTTAAAATCTCTAATTCGTGACATCCCAGATTTCCCCAAACCTGGAATTTTATTTCGAGATATTACTACCCTACTACGCGATCCAGAGGGACTGCGCTATACTATTGACTTTTTAACACAAAAATGCATAGAAGCTGAGATGACGGTGGATTATGTCATTGGCATGGAATCGAGGGGATTCATTTTTGGCTCACCTGTGGCTTATAAACTAGGGGCTGGTTTTATTCCCGTCCGCAAGAGAGGTAAGTTACCATCAGCAGTTCACTCAATTGAGTATCAACTAGAGTATGGTACAGACTGCTTAGAAGTACATCAAGATGCTTTACACGAGGGTAGCCGAGTTTTAATTGTGGACGATTTGATTGCCACTGGTGGAACTGCGAGTGCAACAGCAAACTTGGTGCAGAAGATTGGCTGCGAACTAGTAGGGTTTGGGTTTATTATCGAGCTACGAGACTTAGAAGGACGCAGACATTTGCCAAATGTGCCGATTATTTCTTTGGTTGAATATTAATATCGTTGGGCATGGGGCATGGGGCATGGGGTATTGGGCATGGGGCATGGGGCATTGAGCATTTGTCTCCCCTGCTTCCTCTGCTTGTTTGGTTACTCACCATGAAACATGACCAACTGACAACCAATAACTAAACAAAATGTTATGACATCTACAGCAAAAATTTCTTTAGCAACGAGTTGGGATTGGCTGATTAGGCTAGTCACAAGTGAAACTTTTATATATGTAATGAAGCGGCTGTTACAGGCATTGCTGACTTTGTTTTTGGCATCGGCGCTGTCGTTTCTGGTTATGCAACTTGCTCCGGGAGATTTTGTTACCCAATTAGAAGCAGATCCCAAAAAATCTAGAGACCAAATTAAGGCCTTACGGGAATTTTGGGGTTTAAATAAGTCGTGGGTGGAACAATATTGGCTCTGGTTGTGGAATATTGTATCGAAAGGCGACTTTGGCCCGAGTTTTTCTTATAAACGCTCAGTCGTATCGCTGTTGTGGGAACGAGTGCCAGCAACGTTGCTGTTAGCGATCGCATCTTTGATTGTAACCTGGGCGATCGCCATTCCCTTGGGCATCATTGCTGCCATCAAGCAAAATCGCTGGGCTGACCGCGTTTTACAAGTCGTTAGCTACGCCGGACAAGGATTTCCCAGTTTCATCACCGTTTTATTGCTGCTTTTCTTCGCTCAAATTACCTCGCCGTTGTTCCCTGTAGGTGGTATGACTAGCATCAATCACTCGGAACTCAATTGGTTTGGCAAAATAGTCGATGTTGGCTGGCACATGGTTTTACCCACCATCGCCCTTTCAATTACTAGTTTTGCTGGTTTACAACGCATCACTCGCGGCGAATTGTTAGATGTTCTGCGTCAAGATTACATCCAAACTGCTCGTGCCAAAGGACTGCCAGAAAACCGGGTAATATATGTTCACGCCCTCCGCAACGCCGTAAACCCTTTAATTACTTTATTGGGCTTCGAGTTAGCTAGTTTATTAAGTGGAGCCTTTATTGCCGAACAATTCTTCAACTGGCCTGGTTTAGGACGATTGACTTTACAAGCCGTAATGTCTCAAGATTTATATCTAGTCATGGCCAGTTTAGTGATGAGTGCAGTTTTACTAATTGTCGGTAACTTAATCGCCGACATCATGCTCAAAGCTGCCGACCCACGTATTCGTTTAGAAAATCTGAATTAGTCATTGGGTATTGGGCATTGGGCATTGGGCATTGGGCATTGGTTATTCTCCCCCTGCCTCCCCTGCCTCCCCTGCCTCCCCTGCTCCCTCATCTCCCTCATCTCCCTCATCTCCCCCTGCCTCCCCAGCTCCCTCATCTCCCTCATCTCCATGTTGTCCGAAGTCTATTATCTGGTGCGCTCAAAAAGTGATGGTCGTTACCTGACAGCTCGTCCTAATGCCGATGCATCAGGTTATCTGTTATTGTTTCGGGAAAACTTTGATGCTCTTAGTTATCTCAACACCCATGCAGCAGAGGTGGCAAATCGTTTTGCCATAGAATCGATTCCTGGTACACAGTTGGGAAGTTTGCTTAAACGCTGGGGTTTTATTGGTGTGGGCATTGTAACTGACCCGTTATTACCTAAAGTTGAGTTTTTACAACATAGTTGAAAACTCGTTTTGCCATCACAAAAAAAGGAATGTGTTAAGAAAATAAAGAGGCGATCGCACAAGTAAAATGAGGCAACATCGGTGAATTTAGTTCATCACCATTGAACAATGTTGCGGCTAACTTTAAACTCCCTTGCTCGCGCCGATAAACTTCAACTTGTTGCTTGTGCCAATCCACAATCCAATATTCTCTCACTCCTCTTGAAGAGTAGAGCTTCAGTTTAAGTTCCCTATCCCGCTTTTCGTTGTCACTACCAAGAGATAGTACCTCTACCACTAGTTCCGGCGCACCAGTCAAGTGCCCCGCCTCGTCTAAGAGTAAAGGCAACCTTTCATTACTAACCCAGACAATATCAGGAATTACATTATCATTTTCCCCAAAAATTACTCCTGGAGCAGGTACAACCTGTCCCAATGAAGTGGCTTGTGACCAGGTATCCAAAGGAGCAATAATTCTCGCACAGGCTTTTTGATGATTCCAGTGAGGCGCTCTGGTCACAAACAATTCTCCGTCAATGATTTCATAGCGGTTCCCGTTATCTGGAAACAATTCTAAATCGGCGGTAGTCCAGCGCACTCTCTCAGATATCGGCTGGTTCATAAATCATTATCTGTTAAGGTATTCAACTATTTTAGCCAGAGTGGGCATGGGACATTGGGTGGGGTGAAATCTTGCCATCTCCCCAGTCCCCACTCCCCACTCCCCAGTCGCTACACTACTACCTTTTCTTTTTCCAAAATCAACTTAGAACGCTTCACTTGCTCAGGAATGGCCACTGGATAATCTCCAGTAAAGCAGGCAGAACAAAAACTATTGGTGTCTTCTCCTGTCGCTGTTAGCATTCCCTCCCAGCTGAGATAAGCGAGGCTATCTACTTCCAGTTGCTTGGCAATTTCTTCTACTGATTTGGTGGCAGCAATTAGCTGGTCTTGAGAATCAGTATCGATACCATAAAAGCAAGGATGAGTTACTGGTGGAGAAGAAATTCGCATGTGTACTTCTATTGCACCCGCCTCACGCAAAGTTTTGACTAGTTTCCGACTGGTGGTACCGCGCACAATCGAATCATCTACGATGATTACTCTTTTGCCAACCAGCACATCTTTGAGGGGGTTGAGTTTCATGCGGAGACCTGATTCGCGCATGGTTTGGGTTGGCTGAATAAAGGTTCGCCCGACGTAGCGATTTTTAATCAGTCCTTCCATGTACATGACACCAGAAGCTTGGGAAAATCCAATGGCAGCAGGGATACCAGAATCAGGAACACCAAAGACAATATCAGCATCTACAGCAGATTCTTTTGCTAGTTGCCGTCCTAATCGCATCCGGTAACTGTACAAACTCTCGTTGTGCATGACGCTATCAGGACGGGCAAAGTAAATCATCTCAAAGATACACAATTTCCGTTGGGGCTGTTTACTCCAGTGATAGGAAGCCAAACCTTCTTCGGTAATCCAAACTAATTCACCAGGTTCTACATCCCGCAAGTATTCGGCGCCGATGATGTCTAAACCACAAGTCTCGGAAGCTAAAACATAACGGATGGGATTACCAGCCAAAGTCCCAATTACCAGAGGACGAATGCCGTTGGGGTCGCGCACGCCCATAATGCCAACAGGAGTACCAATAACTAAACTAAAGGCTCCTTGACAACGATGAAACGCCTCAATTGCACCCTCTAGCCAATCTGCGCCGGCGTCGATCGCTTGGGCGATGGCAAAAGCTATCATTTCTGAGTCTGTTGTCGTGATTAAGTTGCATTTGTTCTCCAGCAACTCTTGGCGCAATTGCACTGTATTGACTAAATTACCATTATGTGCTAAAGCTAGCGAACCTAAGCGAGTTTTAATGACAGCAGGTTGAGCATTAACTTTGCGGCTAGAACCTGTAGTCGAATAACGAGTGTGACCAACAGCAAGACTACCAGGTAACTGTTCCAAGATCGATTCGTTGAATACTTGAGACACCAAGCCCATATCTTTGTGGAGGTGGACTTTCGTACCCTCAAAGGTGGCAATACCAGCTGATTCTTGACCCCGGTGCTGGAGGGCATACAATCCAAAGTAGCTTAGTTTAGCAACGTTTTCTCCTGGTGCGTAAATACCGAAAACACCGCAAGCTTCTTCTGGCTTGTCGGGATGATTTTCATAACTATTCATTGGGTTGTTGGTCTGGTTGGGGTATTCATCCGAAGTGACAGAATGAATAGAAGTCATGCTAGCTTTGCTCCTGGTGGGGGTCAATCAATTTGGGATTTTAGATTTGCGATTTTGGATTGACCGCACCCTATAAGGAATGCGGCTTGACAATTTGAGATTTGTTTAACCTGCTAAAGACCGATGAGAGAAAGATGAACCAGAAAAAGTACTCCCAATCCAAAATCTAAAATCTAAAATTTGGCAGTCGAGTCACTGGGATTATGTCGATAGATAGTCGCAGAATTCTTAATAAATCTTTAACCATCCATTAAAACAGTATCGTAATTTTGTTCACAAAGATTAACAATTTAGGAGTCAGGAGCGATAAGTGAGGATTTAGAAGTTAAAAGTTAGGCTTTTTATTCTTAACTCCTGACTCTCAACTCCTAACTTCTTCAAGTTGAAGTAGTGGTTTGGATGGCGAGACGCCTGACGATCGCCTGAGAATAGCGATCGCTCATATGTTCAATATTAACTTTGATTAAGGTCTGGTTGTCAGTGGTTAAAACCCCCAAACCCACCTCGAAATTACCGACTATACCAAGTTTTTGCCACTGTTGACCCAGATGTTGCTGTAAGTATGATTCCCAAATTTCTTGTTGTTCTGGTGCTACGGAAACTAAAATTCTCGCGCCACCTTCGGCAAAAAGCAGCTCATCTAGGCGTTGTGATTGGGTTGATGCTATTTCTAAATTGATTTGGGCGCCAAGGTTGCCAGAGATGCAACATTCTGCTAAGGCGATCGCTATTCCTCCCTCAGCACAATCGTGAGCAGAACGTACCCAACCATTACGAATTCCATCACGACAAACTTGTTGCACGCGACGTTCCAAGTCAAAATCTATTTGTGGCGGTTTTCCCGCAACAGTACCGTGGATGGCGGCTAAATACTCAGACGCTCCTAAACTGAGTTGGGATGTTAAAGGCAATCCCAGAAGATAAATCACATCGCCAGCTGTTTGCCAACCTTGACCAGAAATTTTGCTGATATCGGGAATCAAACCCACCATACCCACAACAGGAGTGGGATAAATTGGTTGGGGAGTTCCTTGAGAATCAAGGGTTTCATTATACAAAGAGACATTTCCACCTGTAACTGGTGTTCCCAATTCTCGACAACCTTCTGCTAAACCGCGACAAGCTTCTGCTAATTGCCAGTAACCAATTGGTTTTTCTGGAGAGCCAAAATTGAGGTTATCTGTTACCGCTAGAGGTTGGGCACCTACACAACTGAGATTGCGTGCGGCTTCCGCCACCACTGCCTTAGCTCCTTCATAGGGATCGAGATAAACATAACGAGAATTGCAGTCTACGGTAGCTGCAACAGCGCTTTGGGCATTGGGAATTTCTTTGCCCCCTTGTCTCCCTTGTCCCCTTGTCCCCTTGTCTTCTTCCAGTGGGCGCAAACGAATAACAGCGGCATCTGCACCACCTGGTAAAATTACGGTATTGTTTTGTACTTGATGGTCATACTGACGATATACCCAACTTTTAGAAGCGATCGTTGGTGTATCAAGCAAAGTTAAGAGAATATCGTTCCAACTTTGCAGGCGTCCTTGCAGTTCGATGCCAGCAATTGTACAACCAGGCAAAGAATCAGCAGTCCATTCCCAAGCTTTACGTGCATATTCTGGTGGTTCTGTCAACAAATCTCGATGATAAAGCGGGGTATTTTCCGCCAAAGCTTCAGCGGGAATTTCTGCTGCTACTTTACCTTGGTAGAAAATCCGCACAATGGGTTGGGCAATCACTGTACCCGCGACAACAGCATGAAGTCCCCAACGGTGAAAAATGTCGATTAACTCCTGTTCGCGCCCCTTGTGGGCAACAAACAGCATCCGTTCTTGAGATTCCGAAAGTAAGTATTCATAGGGAACCATCCCTAACTCCCGCACCGGAATTTTATCTAAATCCAGTTCAATTCCCACACCGCCTTTTGCCGCCATCTCTGAAGTAGAACAGGTAATTCCCGCTGCTCCCATATCCTGGGCGGCGACAACAGCACCTGTTTTAAAAGCTTCCAAACAAGCTTCAATCAAAGACTTTTCTAAAAACGGGTCGCCTACTTGCACAGCAGGACGGTCATCCATTGACTGTTCAGTTAATTCTGCACTGGCAAAACTCGCGCCTCCCATACCGTCGCGCCCGGTGGTGGAACCAACATACAACACAGGGTTTCCTAAACCAGATGCCCCAGATTTGACGATTTCTGGCGTTTCCATTAACCCTAGTGCCATGACATTCACCAGGGGATTACCAGAGTAAGCAGCATCAAAGTAAACTTCGCCGCCAACGGTGGGTACTCCCACACAGTTACCATAGTGTGAAATTCCTGACACCACACCAGTAAATAACCTTTGAGTTTTGGCATCTTCTAGGGAACCAAAACGCAGCGAGTTCAAGATGGCAATAGGACGCGCACCCATTGTAAAGATATCCCTGAGAATACCTCCTACTCCCGTTGCCGCACCTTGAAAGGGTTCGACAGCTGAGGGGTGGTTGTGGGATTCGATCTTAAAGGCTAGTTGCAGTCCATCACCCAAATCTACAACCCCAGCATTTTCGCCAGGCCCCACTAAAATGCGATCGCCTTCGGTGGGAAACTGTTTGAGTAAAGGTCGAGAATTTTTGTAACAGCAATGCTCTGACCACATTACCCCAAACATTCCCAGTTCGGCTTTGTTGGGATGACGCCCTAAACGACGGACAATTTCTGCGTATTCTTCTGGCTTGATACCTTCAGCGGCGATTTCTTCAGCTGAAAAAGCTGGTTTTGAGGTTGCAGTCATGGAACTAATGCACTCTGGGGGACAGAGAATTATTCTATCGATTTACTTGCCTTGTAGATGCAGTTCCAGAAATGCGGATAATTCTTCTTTGGATATTTTTTTCTCAACTACTTGAATCACCAAGTTGTAAGCTTGCTCTTGGGATAAGTTCAAGCTGTAGCTATTTAAGTTCAAAAAAGTAAGCATAACAGCGAAAGCGGTGCGCTTGTTGCCATCAATAAAGGGATGGTTCATCGCTAAATGGTACAGGTAAGCTGCTGCTTGCTCGTGAATTGTTGGATGCAGAAGTTCGCCGCCAAAGGTCGCTTGAGGTTGTGCTAGTGCCGAATCTAGCAAACCTTCGTTTCTGACACCTGATGTCCCACCAAATCTTTGAATTTGGCGTTGGTGAATATCTAATACTTGAGAAATAGTCAGAAATTTAGGAGTCTGCAAGGCGGCGAAAAACCTCTTCCCATTTTTTTTCAACTACTAAATAAGCCTGCCATACTTCTTCATCTGAGGCAATTTGATTGGAAGCAGTATTTTCTAATTTCTCTTCATTTTGTTCAATTTCGCCTAAAGATTCCGTAAAATCAGGAAGATTTAATAATAGCTTCTCAATTACTTCGCTTTCTTGTGTTTTGTGCAGATAAGCAATAATCGCAGCTGCTACTCGCAACTTTTCAGGAGGAAGTTGACGCAAACGGCTTTCAGCTTCTGATAAATAAGTGCTGTGCTTTTGTTCTGTTGTCATCGTTATCCCAAGCTAGGTTTGTTGCAAGACGTTGTGAATCAGTTCTGCTGCTAACTCTAGCTTATCGCGCTGAGTAGTGATGTCATTGCGATCGCAACGTAGTGGAGTGAAGCAATCCCATATCTGGCGATCGCTTCACGCTGCGATGGAAGTATTTCTGGTGTTGAATAGTTTTCAGATTAACGCAGCGGTGGATGAACAAAAGCGGGTAATTTTACAAGTTGCGTCTGGTGAGTTAGATCTAAGTATACATTGTAGTACACTGTCAAATGCTGGTAATCATACTGAATAATTGCAAAATCAGAAAATTTTTGCAAATGAACAAACTGACCCTACTAACCCAATTAAGAGGACTTCGATCGTGCCTAGACTTAACTTTCCACCCAATTTCATTGGCACTGCTGGTTCCGACACTTTAGTCGGCAAAGAGTTAAATGCATCTCCAGCAACAGGTATTGATATTTTAACTGGAGGTTTCATTTGTACGGGTTCAGGTAATGACACCATTGAGGGCACAGCTGCTGCCAGCATGAGTAGTTCTGATGGAGGTGGCAATGGGACTGGCATTGCTAACCGCGGCCATGTGAATGCAGGGAATGGAAAAGACACGATCGCTGGTACTGGTACTGGCGGCGATGCCAGGAATGTTGACAGCGGTAACGGCGGCGACGGTGGTACTGGAAGTGGCATCGCTAACATTGGCAGTCTAAGTGCAGGAAACGGAAATGACACGATCGCTGGCACTGGGACTGGTGGCAACGGTGGCAGTAGCCCATTTGATATCCCTGGGAACGGTGGAGTTGGAACGGGTATTGCTAACAGTGGCAGTCTAAATGCTGGGGACGGGAATGACACGATCGCTGGCACTGGTACTGGCGGCGAGGGCGGCAACAGCGGTAACGGCGGTATCGGCAACTACGGTGGTAGTGGCACAGGCATTGTCAACAGTGGCAATCTGAATGCAGGGGACGGAAATGACGTGATTGCCGGCATCGGTACTGGCGGCAAGGCTGGTAGCGGCATTGACGGCAGTACTGGAATGGGCATTGCTAACAGTGGCACTCTGAATACAGGGGAGGGACATGACACTATCACCGGCACAGGGAAGGGTAGCAACGGTGGCGGCAGCAAATACGACAGCGGGCAGGGGGGCGCTGGCATAGGCATTGCTAACAGTGGCACTCTGAATACAGGGGACGGAAAAGACACGATCAACGGTACTGGTACTGGGAGCAACGCCGGTAGTAGCGACGGCGGCATCCAAATCGGCGGTACTGGCATAGGCATTGCTAACAGTGGCACTCTGAATACAGGGGACGGAAAAGATACAATCAACAGCAATGGTATTGGCGGCAACAGCGCCACTGGCACAGGTATTGCCAACACTGGGAGTCTAAATCTAGGGGATGGAGAAGATACGATCGTCAGCATCGGTACTGGCGGCATAGGCTTCAGTAGTACTTACGGCATAGGCTACTCGGGCGGTACTGGGATCGGCATCAGTAATAGTAGCAGCCTGAATGCAGGGGATGGAAAAGACACGATCAACGGTACTGGTATCGGCGGTAGCGGCGGTGGGTACGTATACTTAGCCTCTGGCGGTGCTGGGACAGGCATCGCTAACATTGGCAGTCTAAGTGCAGGAAACGGAAATGACACGATCGTTGGCACTGGTACTGGCGGCAACTGTCTTATCGACATTGACAATGGCTGGCAGTTCGGCAGCGGTGGTAATGGGACAGGCATTAGCAACAGTGGCGAACTGGATACCGGAGAGGGAAAAGACACGATCATCGGCACTGGTACTGGCGGCAACGGCGCGACAGGTGTTTTCGCTTTCTATGATGAAATCGAAGTTGATAGCTACCCTGAGTTAAGCAGGGGTGGTAATGGCACAGGCATTAGCAACAGTGGCGAACTGAATACCGGAGAGGGAGAAGACACGATCATCGGCACTGGTACTGGCGGCAACGGCGGCATTGCTATTTACGCTAACGGCGACAGTGGTACTGGAACTGGCATCGAGAACACTCAAGACGGCACCATCACTACAGGGTTGGGCAAGGACACAATTACTGGTTATGGAAACAGTTCTGGAACAAACTCCACCGCCTATGGCATCGTCAACGATGGAATCATTGATACTGGCAATGGTTCTGATATCCTTACTGGACAGGCTACAGCCACAATTGGTGGTACTGCCTACGGTATTTACGGAAAAGGAACCATTAACACTGGCAATGGCAATGACAAAATTATCGCCACCAGTATCCTAAATGGAGTTCAACAGAAAGTTACTATTGGCGGCGGCATCAAGATTGCTCTGGGTGCTGGGGATGACTACTTCAAAGGGTTCGGTGCTGCGACTGTTGATGGCGGGGACGGTTTTGATACTTTAGATCTGAAAGCTTTTAATCGCTCTCAACTGATCGTATCTGGTGTTATTTCTGGCAATACTCTTAAAACAGCCAACATCAGTTTCAACAACAATGGAAACCTCATTAGCTTGTCCACTACTGGCTTTGATAATTTTATCTTTGCAGATAGCTCTTTCTGTTACAACACTTTGGCAAATGGGGCATGAGTTTGTGAATTCGTCTATCTGAATGTTTGACGCTGAAAAAATATCTACCAGCGTATATACTCTTAGCTCTCAACTTACATAGATTGACTCTAATTCAGTGATTTCTTGGGTATATGCAGCTTAGCTGTAACAATCAAGTGACGACAATCACACTTATACATGATTCGGATCGTCTCATGGCGATCGCCAACTAGGCATAATTAAGGATAACTGAACTCTAGCCGAGTCATTAATAGGGAACACACTAATTACCGACAGCCTCATCAAGGACTGTCGGTTTTTTGTTATTGGGTATTGGGTATTGGGCATGGGGCATGGGGCATTGGGCATGGGGCATGGGGCATGGGGCATTGGGCATTGGGCATTGGGCATTGGTTATTCTCCGCGTCCCCGCGTCTCCCCATCTCCCCACACTCCCTCATCTCCCTCATCTCCCTCATCCCCCTCATCTCCCAATGCCCCACCCCCATAAAATTTCCCCACAATTTGGTTGGTAACTTGACAGAGATTTAGCCAGAGTCACTACCAAATGTGGGGAAGTTACGATCGAATGAGTAATCTTATGCCTATGGAGTGCTAAAATCTTAAATCCACTCTAGTAGAGCAAAAGTATCTCCTAGTACAGCACACACTTTGTATTAAGACATCGCTTGAATGATGTAATCAAAGTATGGTGCAGCTTCAGCAGCGTCTTCTGCACTCAGTAAGCCAAGGGCGGCTGTTTTGAGGGAATTGATAGCTTCTACCATCCCTGGTACGGGAACGCCCAATGAATTGTACATTTCCCGCACACCAATCAAACCGATTTTTTCAATTGGCTCTTTGTCGCCGGCAAGTACACCATAAGTAATTAGGCGTAAGTACCAGCCAAAATCACGGATACATAGAGAGCGTTGACGTTCTCCGTAAGCATTACCACCCGGAGAAATAAAGTCAGGACGCTTTTGCCAAAGTTGTTTGGTTGCTTCCTGGACTATCTTTTTTTCATTTTCAGCTAAGGTCGCAGCAATGCGCGTCCGTTGTACACCGGTTTGCAAAAAGTCTTTGATATTTTTAAGTTCGCCACTGCTGGGATAACGCAGTTCGTCGTCGGCTCTGAGAATAACTTGGCTAATTACAGTCATGATGATTGAAATCACCTGAAATATTATCTGCTAGTTTAGCGAGTCTGAGGTACACAAGTGAAGGGGGAGTGGGGAGATGGGGAATGGGGAATGGGGAATGGGGCATGGGGCATGGGGAGATGAGGGAGATGAGGGAGATGAGGGAGTGTGGGGAGTTTGGGGAGTGGAGGGGGGAAAGATTTCTTCCCCATCCTCCCATCCTCCCACACCTCCCACACCTCCCACACTTCCTGTTTGCCCCCCGCCCCCTGCCCCCCTGCTTCTTTCCCATGCCCAATGCCCAATGCCCAATACCCAATAACTAATAACAAATGACTAAAATAATTTGGCAACAAGGTGAATTAATTGAAGTGATGATCGCCGATCTGAGTGATACTGGCGATGGTGTAGGACGGGCTAATGAACGTGTAGTGTTTGTACCGGATACTGTACCAGGCGATCGCGCGATTGTGCGTTTAGTACATGTTAAACCCAAATATGCCTACGCTAAGCTACAGGAGCTATTACTACCATCTGTCCATCGCATCCGCCCTGGCTGTATTGTGGCTGATAAGTGTGGTGGTTGCCAGTGGCAGCACGTTAATTATGATTACCAGCTAGTAGCTAAGCAAAATCAAGTTATCCAAGCAATGGAGCGCATTGGCGGTTTTGTTCAACCACCAGTAGATCGAATCCTTGCTGCTGGTTCTGCTTTGGGCTACCGAAATAAATCTACCTATCCTCTAGGCACGTCGGCAACAGGACAAGTACAAGCGGGTTATTACCAAAAAGGTAGTCACCAATTAATTAATTTAAATCAATGTCCTGTCCAAGACTCGCGCTTAAATCCCATGCTTGCCGAAGTGAAGCAGGATATCCAACAGCGCGGTTGGCAAATTTACGACGAACACCGCCACGTCGGGCAAATTCGGCATTTGAGTTTACGCATTGGCCGCCACACTGGCGAAATGTTGCTGACTTTGGTGGTGAAGGACTGGAATTTACCAGAAATCGCCACCCAAGCACAGGAATGGTTGAAGCGTTATCCACAGTTAATGGGAGTCTGCCTCAACCGCAATGGCGATCGCACAAATGCTATCTTTGGATTAGAAACCCGTTGCATCGCTGGAGTACCACACCTGCGTGAAAAATTTGCTGGACTGGAATTTCAAGTGCGCCCAGATACATTTTTCCAAGTTTATACAGAAACGGCAGAGGCACTATTGCAGGTAATTCAGTCAGAACTCAATCTTCAAGGGCATGAATTTCTAGTTGATGCCTACTGTGGTATCGGTACTTTAACTTTGCCCCTCGCCAAACAAGTACGTCATGCCACAGGTTTAGAAGTGCAAGCAGCAGCCGTGGAACAAGCTACTTTGAATGCCCAGCGCAATGAAATTGATAATGTAACATTCCAAGTCGGCGCAGTTGAGAAATTGCTGCCAAAAATGGGCACAATACCAGAAGTCGTAATTCTCGATCCACCACGTAAAGGATGCGATCGCACTGTTATCGACACTTTACGGCAATTGAAACCATCTCGGATTGTTTACGTCAGCTGTAAAGTAGCCACCCTCGCCCGCGACCTGAAATTACTCTGTGAAGATGGGCAATATAAAGTCACGCGGGTACAACCTGCTGATTTTTTTCCCCAAACTGCTCATGTGGAAGCTGTCGCCTTTCTTGTGCTATCACATTTAGATAAGGATGCTGATTCCTTTAAAAAAACTGAAATTTCAAATTTGTAGTCTAGTGCATACTAACAATGCTAAAATCGAATTAAGCCAAAAATAGAAATTTATTTTGTTTAAAGAAATTAAAGTTGCATCGACTCTTAAAAGTAGGAATGGGATTGTATAAATTACAAATCGGCGATTCACTAGAGTATGCCAATACTCAATAAAATTCATAGCACTTTTTGAAGTTGCTCATTCCTTGATCAAATTTATTACAGCCGTTATATATCCGAACAATCCCAACTTATTTATAGAGTCAATGCTCCCTAGCATTTTCAAAATTTAGTTTTAAAGACGCAAGTTTGAAGGCAGCATGACCACCTCAATTTTTATCAGGGTGCCTGTGACACCAAACTGATGTCTAGCTAACTGAAAGCTATGGGGTTTCTCTTGTGATTACTATTTCACTTCGTCCAGTTGGACGTTATTGGGGCACCATTAGTTTTGCCTCAACCCTTTACCTTTGTCCAATACTAGATTTATTGTTGGCAGAAATTCCAACAAAATTACAATCAGAACTACGTTTAGGACTTCAAGAAGCTCTAGTAAACGCGGCTAAACATGGCAATAATCTCGATCCGGGTAAAAGAGTTGTAGTACGTTTTTCCTTAATAGACAATCAATATTGGTGGATAATTTCAGACCAGGGTAGCGGCTTTACTCCCTCATCGATTAGTGATGAAGAACCAACGGACTATCTGCCACCAGATGAAGCAGAAAGTGGTCGTGGTCTATGTCTTCTGCATCAAATTTTCGATCAGGTAGAGTGGAATCGCAAAGGCACAGAATTGAGGCTTTGTAAACAAATGGAAAATCGCCGGGGATTATCTCTGCGACGGTAGTTTTAGTTAGGAGTTAGGAGTTAGGAGTTAGGAGTTAGGAGTTAGGAGTTAGGAGTTAAGAGTTTAAAACTTTTAACTCATCACTCCTAACTCCTAACTTTTTCCGTGAGTTGGACAGGGAGGAGCAGAAATAGAACGGTCTAGCCAACCAACTGCTTGTTCTAATCTGGCTTGAGCTTCTTGTGGCTGATTGTTTAAAAGATAAACAACAGCTGCCGCTACTTGTTCGCTGGCGCGGGAATTACGGTTAGACTTGAGGCGATGCCAATCCTCCGGAGAGATGCTCAGTCTTTGCATTAAAGCTTGGGCTAGTTCTAAAGTACTAAATTCATTGAGTTGACTAGTTTTCGGTAGCTGTGCAGATTGAGACATAATTTGCAGTCCTTTGGGCATTGGCCAAACAGGTCATTGGGCATTGGGCATTGGGCATTCAACAAAAGACTAATGACTAATGACAAATGACCAATGACAAATGACAATTGACTTTTAATCTTAGTTTACTACTTGTAAATGAAGCCGTCTCAACAATCACAACCGCCAGGGGAAAATCCGGAACCAGATTTATCGCAAGAAATCGAGGAAGTAGAGCGATCGCTTGTATCCTTAAAACAACGTTACCATCAGGTAAAGGGCGATCGTCAGCAAAAGGCTCAATTGCAACAGCGTCAGGATCAATTAAAACGCCATAAATCCCAAACAGCAGAAATCAAAGCAGAGTTACGGCAAATCAAACAGCAGTTGGAGACGCTAGAACTCAACTTAGAAAGTCAGTTATTTTCTTGGCGTAGCCTCAAAAAACCTTTCTGGCAGGTTGTCCGCTTTGGTGGAATGGGCGTTATCATAGGCTGGATATTAAAGTCTTATGCTGGGTAATCCAATTTTGGATTTTCGATTTTGGATTGGGTTAATGAGTTAACATTCTTTAATATCTTTAGTCCCTACATTGACGAAATATAAGTTGCATAATATGGTAAATCGACGGATTGCAGAAATATTGCGGAGTGGTCAACCTGATGAGTCTCTCCAAGTTCAAGGCTGGGTGAGGACAAAACGTGAGTCCAAAGGATTTGCTTTTATTGAAGTTAATGACGGCTCATCGCTAGCTAATTTGCAAGTCGTCATCAATCAAGATTTGCCAGATTACGAACCTATATTGAAAAAGCTGAATACAGGTGCTGCTGTTGAAGTGGCTGGGGTGTTGGTGGCTTCTTTGGGTAAAGGACAGCGGATTGAGTTGAAAGCAGAGTCTATAACAGTCCACGGAGAAGCTGATCCCGATACATATCCCCTGCAAAAGAAGCGTCATTCCTTTGAGTTTCTGCGAACCATTGGACATTTGCGATCGCGTACTAATTCTTTTGGTGCAGTTTTTCGGGTGAGAAATGCTTGTTCGGCTGCAATTCACCAATTCTTCCAAGAAAGAGGCTTTTTGTGGGTACACACACCCATCATAACTGCTAGCGATTGTGAAGGCGCGGGTGAACTTTTTAGCGTTACTAGTTTGGATTTAAAAAATATTCCCCGCACAGAAAATCAAGCAATAGATTACAGCCAAGACTTTTTTGCTAAACCTACATATTTAACAGTTAGCGGTCAATTGGAAGCGGAAATCATGGCCATGGCGTTTAGCAACGTCTACACATTTGGCCCTACCTTCCGTGCAGAAAATTCCAACACTTCGCGTCATTTAGCAGAATTTTGGATGGTTGAGCCAGAAATGGCTTTTTGTGATTTAGAAGGCGATATGGATTTAGCTGAGGCGTTTCTGAAACACATTTTTAAATATGTGTTGGAAACTTGCTCAGAAGATATGGAATTTTTCAATCAGCGTATTGATAATACTGTGTTAGCAACCGCTGATAATATTATTAATAATGAATTTCAACGCTTAACTTACACAGAAGCGATCGCACTTTTAGAAAAAGCCGATGTCAAATTTGAATATCCTGTCAGCTGGGGTTTAGATTTACAATCAGAACACGAACGCTACCTAGCTGAACAAAAGTTTAAAAAACCAGTAATCGTCACAGATTATCCGGCAAAAATTAAAGCTTTTTATATGCGCTTGAACGATGATGAAAAAACCGTCCGCGCAATGGATATTCTCGCGCCAAAAATTGGCGAAATTATTGGTGGTTCTCAGCGGGAAGAACGCTTAGATGTTCTAGAACGTCGCGTAGTAGCCCAAGGCTTAAACCCAGAGGAGTTATGGTGGTATCTAGACTTGCGTCGTTATGGTACTGTTCCTCACGCTGGTTTTGGTTTGGGTTTTGAAAGACTCGTGCAATTCATCACCGGAATGGCAAATATTCGTGATGTGATTCCCTTCCCACGTACACCGCAAAATGCCGAGTTTTAGTTGACATTTTACATATGGCAATTAGAAATACCTAAGTCTTTGACTATTGTGGATCGAGAGAAATTATCGTGAAGAATTTATCATGAGTATACAAGACAAAACCATTAGTAAAATCCGGCAAATGCCAGAATATTTAGTTCAAGAAGTGAGTGATTTTATAGACTTCCTATTAATGAAGCATAGCGGTAATAACTGGGAATTATGGCTTAAATTTAGCGAGTCGATGGAATTAGTAGAATCAGATTTTTCTGACTATTTATCTAATTTAGAAGATTATGAAGAACGCTTGGCACGTGGAGAAATTCAGTGGTAGATATCAACCGAGGGGATGTCCTTTTATGCGATCTCAATCCCGTTGTTGGTACAGAACAAGCCGGAATTAGACCTGTTGTAGTGGTGCAAATTGATCGGGCAAATGCTGTAGTCCCCATACAATCATTGCACCATTCACCTCAAAAATTAGACGCGCTATTTTAGGCTCTCATGTGTTTGTACCAGCTGGTATCGGTGGTTTAAGCCAAGATTCTGTAGTGCTGTGTGAGCAACTTCGAGTTGTTGATAAATCAAGAATTATGAGAGTGATTGGTCATTTAGATGATAATTATTTAGAGAACTTGGCAATAGCTTTGTGTACTATCCTGGGCTTAAGGATTACAAACAATGACGATGATTGATAATTTGTGTCGTTATACTGCTGTCGTTCACGCTGCTACAATAGCAATTCCGAACAAACAGATTAAAATTTTTGAAATATCATATATCTGATAACTAATGTTATTGTTAATCGTCAGCATTAATAATGAGCGATACGCCATAGAAAGCCGGCAAGTTGTAGAAGTGATACCACTTGTCGTTCTCAAAACCTTACCCCACAAACCTGAACATATCGCGGGTGTTTTTAACTATCGAGGACGTATCGTACCAGTCATCGACTTGTCTGAGTTAATGAACGGCAAACCTAGTTGTGAAAACTTCAGTACTCGGATTGTATTAGTCAAATACTCGAGAAAAAATACTCCAGAAGTCACAGAACCTCATATTTTAGGTCTGATGGCGGAACAAATTGTAGAAACATTACACAAGTCTGAGTCGGAATTTGTTGATTCCAATATTCAGATAGATGCAGCACCATATTTGGGCAAGATGATTGTAGATGATCGAGGGATGATTCAGTGTCTTCGCATTGAGTACTTGTTGTCAGAAATGCAGCAAGTCAATCTCTTGCCTGAAATTGGTCGCAATCCTGGATTTTAGATTAGTCTGAAGACTCAATAAATGGCACAATTTGTGATAGAAGCTTTAATAAAAAGCAAAATTGGTTTAGATGCAAATTCTATTGGTGCTGATGCGATCGCTAGTGTTATTTCTCAACGGATGGTAGATTGCGGCATAACGGATATTGGTAGTTACTTGGGAAAATTGCAGGCATCTAGCGAAGAATGGGAAGCACTGATTGATAGCGTAATTGTTCCAGAAACTTGGTTTTTTCGAGAACCAGAGTCTTTTTCGTTTCTGAAGCATTATGTATTATCTGAGTGGTTACCAAGAAATCCTCAAGGTGTACTGCGGGTTTTGAGTCTGCCGTGTTCTACTGGTGAAGAACCATATTCCATTGCGATCGCTTTATTGGAAGCAGGATTAAATCCTACAAGTCTTCACATCGATGCTGTTGATATTAGCAAAAAGTGTCTGCTAAAAGCCCAACGAGCAATCTACCATCAATACTCATTTCGAGGCAATACCCAATTATTTCAACAGCGCTATTTTCAACCGATTGAGGTAGGATACCACCTCTGCGAACAAGTCAGAAGCATGGTAAATTTTCTCCACGGTAACTTATTAGATAGCAATTTGTTACTGGGTACAGCGCCCTATGATATTGTCTTTTGCCGTAACCTTTTGATTTACTTCGATCGCGCCACCAAAATACACACTATTAAAGTACTCGATAAGTTACTGTTCCCAGGAGGTTTGTTGTTTGTTGGTCACGCAGAAACTGGTTTGCTGCTGAACTCATGTTTTGTTTCTGTGCGTCAGCCTTTAGCATTTGCATATCATAAAGCAGTCGCATCTGGTGTTGGAATTAAAGAAAATGTTACCTACGGTGGGCTTTGCGGCAAAACTACTGTTAACAATCGTCCTCTGGGCGGGAGCAAACCACACCTCACAAATATAAGTCCTCCACGACACTCTAAACCCCATATCCCAGGGGAAACTACCAAAATAAATACTAAAATTTCAACTCAAAATATTCCAGACAATTTATTAGAAACAGCAAAAATTTTAGCCGATCGGGGTTGCTTAGATGAGGCAATTCAACTATGCAATTCTTATCTAGGCCAAAATCGTGGGAGTATCGAAGCCTATGTCCTGCTTGGTCAGGTGCAGCAAGCAATGGCACAAAATGAGCAGGCAGCACAATCTTTTCAAAAGGCAATTTACTTGCAACCTACTCACGAAGAGGCACTTACGCATCTGGCATTACTCAGAGAACATCAGGGAAATATTGGTAGTGCAAATCTTCTGTGGCAGCGAATTCATCGACTAAAGAAGAAGTGAATTACTGCATTGAAGAAGAATTCTTCAAGTCAGAATTCAGAATTCAGAATGGGCTACGCCCCGCTGCGCTAACAGAAGTCAGAATGAATAGGAAAAAAGGGATTTAGGGGTGTACTGAGTTTTTTCACAAATCAAATATCAATCCTATAGATGATAAGATGCTTAATAATTTGTTGCACAATTGCTGATGTGAACTGTTATTTTCGTTCCTTATTTGGGAATTTTAGGAATTGAAGTGATACGGTTACTAACAGTCTTAAAAAATATGCAACAAGGAATAAGAATTAATCAATTTGTCATGGGGGGATTTGGAGTAATCTTAGTTTTAACAGCAATTGGTAGCTTTATATCTAAATCAGCAACTGATTCTCTAGTTGATTCTGTGACTTTATTAAACCACACTTATTCAGTTAAATTTTATTTAAAAGAAATTGAAAAAAATTTAGTTGATGCGGAAACCGGACAAAGGGGATTTATTATTACAAATAAATCAGATTATCTCCAGCCGTATAATAATGCAATCAACAAAGTAAAAGATAATATCAAAGAATTAACAAATAAAGTTTCAGACAATGAAAAGCAAATTCAAAATTTAGATGGTCTTGAAAATTCTGTCCAAGAAAAATTTCAAGAATTAGCAGAAACAATCACTCTCAAACAATCTGGTAAACAGCAAGAATTACTAGCTCTGATTATTTCAGATAAAGGTAAAAAACTCATGGATGTAATCAGAGACAAACTAGATAAAATGCTGCAAATAGAAGAACAACTTTTAGAAGAAAGACAAAAGCAAGCAAGCCAAGTTCAGGCATTTGCAAATTTTATTAATCTAGCTAATTTTTTCTGTATCTTGATTGTGGCAATAATTGTCTCACTGGTTATTATCCGTATCCTCAGTTTTTCCTTAAGTCGCTCCTTGCAGTCGGCTTTTAGTATAGCAGAACGAGTTTCTGCTGGTGATTTAACAACCAAAATTGAAGTTACCTCAGATGATGAAATTGGCAGGTTAATGGCCTCTTTGAAAAACATGATCGCTAACCTGAATCTTCTAGTCCGTCAGGTGCAAAACTCAGGCATTTTGGTTACCACTTCAGCTACTCAAATTGCTGCGTCTGGGAAACAATTAGAGGGGACAATTTCTGAACAAGTAGCCTCTACAAATGAAGTAACTGCTACTGCCAAAGAAATTGCTGCTACGTCCAGGGGATTGGTAAATACTATGGAACAAGTAGCCTCCATGTCACAAATCACAAGGACAGCCGCTAGCAGTAGTCAAAAAGATTTACTTCGTATGGAAGTCACCATGCGACAGTTGTCAGAAGCCACCAATGCTATTGCTAGCCGACTAGGAGTAATTAGCGAAAAGGCTAACAACATTAACAATATCGTGGTTGCAATTACCAAAGTGGCAGACCAGACAAATTTGCTGTCGTTAAATGCCGCCATTGAGGCTGAAAAAGCTGGAGAATACGGCTTGGGTTTTGCGGTTGTTGCTAGAGAAATTCGCCGACTGGCAGATCAAACTGCGATCGCTACCGTTGACATTGAACAGATGGTTAAACAGATGCAATCGTCAGTGTCTACAGGTGTGATGGAAATGGATAAGTTTGCCACGGAAGTAGGACGGAGTGTAGAAGATGTTGCTACCATCAGTTTGCAAATTGGGCAAATTATTCAGCAAGTGCAAGACCTCACGCCACATTTTGAGTCTGTAAACCAGGGTATGGAAACTCAATCGCTGGGAGCGCAACAAATTAGTGATGCGATGGTGCAGTTGAGTAGTACTTCATTGCAAACAGCCGATTCTCTGCGAGAAATTAATTATGCGATCGCTCAACTCAACCAAGTCGCCCAAGGATTGCGTCAAGAAATTTCTCGCTTTCAGGTGAAAACAGAATCTTCCATATCTGCTTGAGTAGACGCAATAATTTGTTTCAAAATAAAAATACAGACTGTTCATCTTGTTTGTGATTTGGGAATTTTAAAAACTGAAGGTATTTTTTACCAAGAGAGGAACAAGAGGATATCCAATGTTCAAGAATATGACATTGCAAACACGGTTGATCTCTTCATTTTTATTCATGGGAGTGATTGTATTCACCATGGCCGTGCTGGGATGGTTCGTTACTAATGAATTAAATCAGTCAATTAACGCATTAACCACAAATAACATCCCCAGTTTGTCTGGAGCATGGAAGATTAAGGAAGGTCAAACACAAATTCAATCAGCAGAAAGATTATTATTTAGTCCGGAAATCACTGTTAGTGAAAGAGAGAATGTCATCACTCAAATCGAGAACGCTTGGAAACAGATTAACGACGGTATTGCCCAGTATGAAGCAACGCCATTGACAGAACAAGAAACAAAAGAGTATGACTTACTTAAAGAACAGTTAGAAGCCTGGAAAAAAGTCCATGAAAAATTATTAGATTTTGAAGAACAACTTAATCAAATTGGGATTAAAAATCCTTGGAAGCAACAACTTGAATTAATCCGCCAAGGAGAAGAAAATTCAGCTAATTTCTCTAATATTCAAAGGGCATTTAAATTACGCGATCAAATTGAATACGAGGTAACAAATAGGGAAGGAGCGTTATTTAAAATCACTAGCGAACAAGCAGATAAACTTTTGAAACTTCATGAAGTTTACGTAGCAGAAACACAAAAAGAAGTGGAAGAGAATGTGGCTCGCAGCATTTTCTGGATTTCTATAGGAATTGCCATTGGCCCAATAACTGCGATTATTTTGGGGTTGATAATCGCCAGGCAAATTGCATCTCAGATTATTAGTGTGGTTAGAGTCGCAGAGCAAATTTCTCTAGGAAATTTAACAAATCAAATTGAGGCTGACTCCAACAGCAAAGACGAAATCAATAGACTCCTAACTGCTTTTCAAACCATGACCCAAAATCTCAACACCCTGATTCGTCAGGTACAGCATTCAGGTATCCAAGTGACTACCTCAGCTACGCAAATAGCAGCTTCGGGTAAACAATTAGAAGGAACGCTCACCGAGCAAGTAGCTTCTACCAATGAAGTGACAGCCGCTACCAAAGAAATTTGCGCCACCTCTAGGGAACTAGTAACTGCAATGGAACAAGTTGCGACCATTTCCCAAATCACCACAACAGCGGCCAATGATAGCCAAAAAGATTTACTGCGGATGGAAACCACCATGCGCCAGCTAGCAGAAGCCACTAATGCGATCGCTACCCGACTGGGAGTAATTAGCGAAAAGGCAAACAACATCAATAATATCGTTGTCACAATTACCAAAGTGGCAGACCAAACCAATCTGCTGTCATTAAATGCGGCGATCGAAGCTGAAAAAGCTGGAGAGTATGGCTTGGGCTTTGCTGTAGTTGCTAGAGAAATTCGCCGACTAGCAGATCAAACCGCAGTTGCTACCCTCGACATTGAGCAGATGGTCAAGCAAATGCAATCGTCAGTCTCCACAGGTGTGATGGAGATGGACAAGTTTACCGCAGAAGTCGGGCGGAGTATGGAAGACGTGGCCAGCATTAGCAGACAGATTGGGCAAATTATCCAGCAAGTGCAAGACCTAAATCCGCGATTTGAGTTTGTTAACCAAGGTATGGAAACCCAATCTGTGGGAGCGCAACAAATTAGCGATGCGATGGTGCAGTTGAGCAGCACCTCCGTGCAAAGTACGGATTCTTTGCGGGAAATTAATCACGCCATAGCTCAACTTAACCAAGTAGCACAGGGATTGCGTCAAGAAATTGCCCGTTTTCAGGTGAAAGCAGAAGACGCCATACCCCTAATTCACCAATTTTCTTGAGCAGCGCTGATGAATCCGATCGCTACGCAATCAAATATTGAACGTTGTTGGAATTCTATCGGCATTGAGGGCGATCGCTCTTGTCCCCAGCTAGCCACACACACCCACTGCCGCAATTGCCCTGTCTACTCTACCGCCGGTCGCCACTTATTAGAGCGTTCCATCGTCGAAAATTATCGCCAGGAATGGACTCAGTTGTTGGCAGAATCCAGAGTCGATGAAAAGTCATCCTTTGGTTTGCCCACAACTCAATCTCTGACAGTTGTGATTTTTCGTCTGCAACGGGAATGGCTGGCACTTTCAGCCCAAATTTTCAAAGAAATGACCCTTCCAAGCGTCATTCATACCCTACCCCACCGCAGTAACCAAATTCTCCGGGGATTGGTGAATATCCGAGGCGAGTTGCTACTGTGTATCTCTTTGAGCCACTTGCTGAATCTCGAAGTGGCTAACATAGCAGTGCCAACACTCACTCCGGTAGTCTATTCACGCATGGTAGTCGTGGAAAAAGCAGGTAATACTTGGGTTTTTGCTGTAGATGAACTTTATGGGGTACACCGATTCAAATTGGATGAATTACAAGATGCGCCCAAGAGTATGATTCAAGCGACTCAAAACTATACAAAAGGATTATTTCATTGGCAACCTACATTTCAAAAAGAAACGCTCAGTGTTAGCTACTTGGATGATGAACTGTTATTCTCCACCTTAGCCAGGAAGGTGCATTGATGTTAGATGAATCCGATATCAGCAATCTTTCCTTGGTTGATTTATTCAACATGGAAGTCAAAGCCCAAGTTGTAGTCTTGAACGATTGTCTGTTGGCACTGGAGACTAAATCCGATCCGAAACAAGAACTGGCAGCCTTAATGCGGGCAGCCCACTGCATCAAGGGCGCTGCAAGGATTGTCCAAATCGAACCGGCGGTTAATTTAGCCCATGTGATGGAAGATTGTTTTGTGGCAGTTCAGGCGGGAACAGTGACTTTAACTGGCGATCGCATTGATGTGTTGCTCCAAGGAGTGGATATACTGCTGCATATAGCTGAAGCTGTTGCCGCCAATCCAAATTTAGAACTATCAACAGATGTCAGCATCACATCAGTGGTAAATGCGATCGCCAATATTTTGGTTTCAGAAGCAACCCCAGGGAATCAGGAGACAATATCTGCCCCTGTGCAAGTCTTAACATCAAAAGAAGCACCGAGCATTAGCCAAAACCGAGCTGTGCGAATGAGTACTGACAATCTCAACCGCTTGATGGGATTAGCAGGAGAATCGTTGGTTGAAGTTAACTGGTTAGAGCCATTTGCCAACTCTTTACTCAAACTGAAAGCAAATCAGGGAGAGTTGTCTAACATGCTAGAAAAGTTACAAGACTTGTTAGGCAGCGAGCTTTTGAATCGGCAAATTAAGGAAAATTTAACTGCCATTCGTCAAAAAGCCAACGAATGTTGCCAGATGACGAGCGATCGCCAAAATGAACTAGAATTATTTTCCCAGCGGTCTGCTAACCTTGCCCAGCGGTTGTATCAGGAAGTGATTGCGACCCGAATGTGTTCGTTTTCTGATGGCGGACAGGGATTTCCCCGCATGGTGCGCGACTTAGCAAAGCAGTTGGGCAAACAGGTAAATTTGGAAATTCTCGGTAAATCTACTTTGGTAGATCGGGATATTCTAGAACGTTTAGAGGCTCCATTAACCCATATTTTGCGAAATGCGATCGCTCATGGCATCGAATTGCCCCAAGAGCGTCTAGCAGTAGGAAAATCAGAAGCAGGAATTATTCGCATTGAAGTTGCCCATCGGGCTGGAATGTTGTTTATTACCGTTTCAGATGATGGACGGGGAATCGATATAGAGTTTTTGCGTCAAGCAGTCATCAGCAAACAACTGACAAACCCGGAAATGGCAACTCAACTTACCGAAGCCGAGTTGATGGAGTTCCTGTTTTTGCCTGGTTTTTCCACAACCCACACTGTAACCGAAATTTCTGGTCGGGGTGTGGGGCTGGATATAGCCCATAGCACAGTGCGAGAAGTTGGCGGCACGCTGCGGGCTGTCTCTACATCAGGAAAAGGCATGACCTTTTACTTACAGTTACCGCTGACGCTATCTGTAACTCGCACTCTGCTGGTGGAAATTGCTGGCGAACCCTATGCCTTTGGGCTAACGCGCATTGAACAGGTGGTAATCTTGTCCAGATCTAATATTGCTTTGTCAGAAAATCGCCCATTTTTCCTGATGAATAATCAACCTGTGGAGTTGATTTTGGCAAGCCAAGTTTTAGAGTTACCATCACCTGCGGTGAACATAGAATCTCTGTCAGTGATTGTAATTAGCGATCGCTTCAATCGTTATGGATTAGTTGTAGATCGGTTTTTGGGCGAGCATAGTTTGGTTGTCCGACCCCTAGATTCCCGCCTTGGTAAAGTCCCCAACATTAGCGCCGCCGCCCTCATGGATGATGGCTCCCCAGTGTTGATTGTCGATGTCGAAGATTTAGTACGTTCTATTGCTAAGGTATTTTCCAGCGGACAACTTTCTCAAGTGAATCAGTCTGCTTATCAGGTAGTTAGCAAAACCTACAAACGCGTGTTAGTGGTGGATGATTCCATTACAGTACGGGAAATGGAACGCAAACTTTTGGAAAATAATGGTTACAAAGTTGAAGTCGCAGTCAATGGTATGGATGGTTGGAACGCAGTCCGCAGCGGCAATTACCATTTGGTAGTCACAGATATTGATATGCCCCGGATGAACGGCTTTGAACTTACCACCCTGATCAAAACTCATGCCAAGTTGAAGCAAACACCCGTGATTATTGTTTCTTATAAAGACCGGGAAGAAGACCGACTGCAAGGGTTAGAAGCAGGTGCAGACTACTACCTCACCAAAAGCAGCTTTCATGATGACACTCTGTTAAAGGCGGCGATCGATCTCATTGGAGAAGCGTGAGTAGCAAATTTTAGATTTTAGATTTGGGATTAAAAGTCGTAGGGGCGCACAGCTGTGCGCCCCTACAAATGTACAAATAATTTGAGATAATTTATTTTTTGGAAGTCCCTAAAAGCGCTTAGCAGTAAATCTTTCACAATCCCAAATCTAAAATTCAAAATCCCAAAAATCCAAAATCTAAAATGGTATGCCTTGTGAGAATTGCGATCGCTAACGATATGCTCATAGCTGTAGAGGCAATGCGGCGTGTTCTGGTCAGAGTACCAGAATACAAGCTAGCATGGGTTGCCTACGATGGTGCCGAAGCGGTGAGCAAGTGTGCGGCTGATACTCCCGACTTGATTTTGATGGATGTGCTGATGCCCAGTATGAATGGAGTAGAAGCTACACGGCACATCATGAACCAATCTCCCTGCGCTATTGTGATGGTCACCGCTAGCGTTAATCGCTACGCAGCCCAAGTCTTTGAAGCAATGAGTTATGGAGCCTTAGATGCCATCAACATACCAGCCTTAGGTGATGGTAATGGGTTGCTAAACAAAATTGCCACCATCGCCCGCTTAATTGGCAAATCTTCACATCGGCGTCTCCAGCCTACCGCTTACCCAAAATCACTTCCACCCCTGATTGTTATCGGGGCTTCCACTGGTGGACCTCAAGCTTTATTAGCTATTCTTTCCCAATTTCCTCAAGATTTTTCTGGGGCTGTGGTCATTGTTCAGCATTTAGATGCCCAATTTGCTTCAGGTTTTGCTAATTGGTTAGATGAGCAAGTTTCTCTGCCAGTAAAGCTTGCTACTCCAGGTTCATCACCACAGCCCGGTCAAGTTCTGCTTGCTGGGGCAAATCATCATCTAGTTGTGCGTCCCGACCTCACCCTTGACTATGACAAACAATCCCAGGATTGCTTCTATCAGCCATCAATTGATATCTTTTTTTCCAGTGTGGCTCAGCATTGGACTGGAAAAGGAGTTGGGGTATTGCTGACGGGGATGGGTCGGGATGGCGCTCAAGGCTTAAAACGATTGCGTCAAGCAGGTTGGCACACCATTGCCCAAAACCGTCAAACTTGCGTTGTTTACGGTATGCCCAAAGTCGCGTCAGAATTGAACGCTGCTGTGGAGGTTTTGCCAATTGAGGCGATCGCATCAGCCTGTATCAAGTTTTTACCCAACTCAAAATTGTCTGTTTCAGGCTGTTAAAGCAGTTTTCATGTATTTTGACAAATGTGGTTCAAATAGATGAATCTAAGCTTGTTCTAACTTATTTACGATTAAATACTTAATCTTTTGTTAATAATTATACTATTTACATTTATTCATATTTTGTATATTATAGTGTTTTTTTATACTTATTAATGAGAGTGCTGATGAAAATACTTTTACGAACTATTGCAAGTTCCTGTAAATACTTCTGTACTGATATATAACTGTGACAGTTCAGACTAATTACTATTGTCGGTTAGTTTGTAATAATTGAAACAAACACCAATTTAAGGTGCTAAATGAATCTGCAAGAAACAGCACTCTTACAAAAATCTCCAAGGACAGCAAGATTATCACCGAAGTGGGGTGAACGGCAAACTCCACAAGGTGTACCATTTATTTTAGATTCCAAATCATCCACAGTTAGGCTTTTGCTAATTGACGATCAGGTAATTATTAGTGAAGCTTTTCGTCGGATAATTGCCACAGAAGCAGATATTTCCCTTTACTACACAAGCAATCCAACTGACGCTATTCAAGATGCGATCGCCATTGCACCAACGGTGATATTTTTGGATATGGTCATGCCAGACATGGATGGGTTAATGTTGTTGCGTTGGTTTCGCTCTCATCCAGCAACTCGTGATGTACCCATCGTCATGTTATCCAGTAAAGAGGAAGCAAAGCTCAAAGCAGAAGCTTTTAGTGAAGGCGCAAATGACTACCTAATCAAGTTACCCGATCCCGTTGAGTTAATTGCCCGCATTCGTTATCATTCCAAAGCATACAATAACCTCAAAGCACTCACTACAGCAACTGCTACCGCCCAACTGCAAGCACAACAATTAGAACATACCTTACGAGAATTACAAACTACGCAAGTTCAATTGATCCAGACTGAGAAAATGTCTAGCTTGGGTCGCATGGTTGCAGGTTTAGCCCACGAAATCAATAATCCCGTGAATTTTATTCATGGCAATTTTAACCACTTAAACAACCATGTTAACTGTCTGTTAAATTTAATTGAACTCTATCAACAAAAACATCCTGAATCCTTACCTGCATTGGAGGATGAATTTGGTGATTTTAACCTTGATTTTATCATTGAGGATTTACCCAAAATTCTCTCATCCATGAGGATAGGAACCGATCGGATTCGTGAAATTGTGCTGTCATTAAGAAATTTTTCTCGACTCGATCAGTCAGATAAAAAAGCTGTTAACCTTCATGAAGGTGTTGAAAGCACTTTATTACTTTTAAGCCATCGACTCAAACAAAAAATTGAGATTATTAAAAAATATGGAGAACTACCGCTAGTTCAATGTTATCCAGCCCAACTCAATCAAGTATTCATGAATATTTTGAGTAATAGTATTGATGCTTTACTAGAGCTAGATGAACACAGACAAAAGCAAATTATTATTACAACTGAAGTCACAGATCTTGCAACAGTCATAATTAAATTTCAAGATAACGGCTGTGGAATTAATGCCGAAATCCAAAGTAAGATATTCGATCCGTTTTTTACAACCAAACCTGTCAATAAAGGAACAGGACTGGGCTTAGCAATTAGCTATCAAATTATTGAAAAACATCAAGGAAATATCCAACTAAAATCAGAACTTGGTTATGGAACAGAATTTGCAATTGAAATTCCCATAGCATTGCCAGTTAAAGATTTCAGCACAATTCCTGCATGATATAGCAAGGGAGTCTTTACTAGGCGACTGGGCGAAAAGTCTTTTTCTGTCTAAGTTTTATCATAGAGCAGATTGCAACAGGCGTGAGGTGCAGATAATCGTAGGGGCACAATATATTGTGCCCCAAAGAGTGTACTTCATTTACCTGAAATAGGCGTTTCAAATTGGTATTAAGTTAAAACCCTGAAATATCAAAAAAATTTCAGGGTTTTGCTGCTGGGCTACGAAATTTTTGTAAAAAATTTCGGATTTCGGATTTTGGATTTTAGATTATCAATCCAAAATCCAAAATCTAAAATCTAAAATCCGCTATGCCATTTGATTTTCAATCGCCCACCGTGCTAGTTCAGTGCGGTTGTGGAGATTGGTTTTGCCCAACATGTTGGACACATGGCTTTCAACTGTCCGCTGACTAACATTGAGTTCTTCAGCGATTTCTCTGTTAGCTAAACCCCTAGCTACAAACTGGACTACTTTCAGTTCAGTTGGGGTTAGCTGGACATCAAAGGGAACTTGGATGCGGGAACCGTTTTCGCCTCCTTTTGCTTGGTGTTCTTTCCAACGGATAGTTTGTTTGAGTGAGGATTCAACTTGGGCTACGAGTTCTTCTGGTTCAAAAGGCTTGACCATATAAACATCGGCACCTTTGTTCAGACCTTTAACTCGATCTGCACTTTGTCCTTTTGCTGAAAGGAAAAGAACTGGAATCCAGCTGGTGCGTTCGTTTTGCCGGACTTGTTCCACAAAAGTATATCCGTCCATTTCCGGCATCATCACATCGCAGATGATCATGTCTGGAACATCTTGCTCTAAAATTTCCAGAGCTTCACGTCCATTTTCAGCGGTGATGACTTCATATCCCCGGAATTCTAAGTAATCCTTCACCAGCAAGATGAGGTTAGGGTCATCATCAATCAATAGAAGTCGTTTGTGATCTTTCATGCTGGGCTCTTTCATAGCAGTGGCACTTGTCGCGCTTCGGTCCATCAAGGTCTTGAATATTTATCCTCTATGGTGGGTTATGTGAGATGTTGTCCTTTTGCCTACTTAACTTGCCTTTGCTGTCTCAAGTCTCAAAAATGCCGAGCACTTTCAAGAGACTACTAGCTCGATAGCAAAAGTCCAGCAAGGATACGTATAGCAGTAGTATCTATAATGCGCTATTATATATCGCTTTGAAAGGGGCGGGGTAAAAAACACTGATAAAATAATAATCCTTCTGACTCACTAATTAAGTATTGGCTTAAAGATGACCCTACCTCAAAACCAACCCGCACTTTCTTAAAGCTTACTGCCATAACATATCCTTCGGTTGTTAAGCCTCTATGAGATGTTCACAAGAAACCAGGGAAGTTTTTGGCAAAGGATGGGTTAAAAATGCATATTTTTAACTGCCATTATGCCTATTAAGTGTTCTTGGACGATCCGCCCAATAACTTCCGGGTTTGCTCGGCAATACCAGACCCCATCAGGGTAGACCACCATTATGAGTCCAGAACAACAAACCTGCAAGCAATTGGGTTTAGTTCTATAGAGGCAAATGGGACGATTTGCTTGCGGCTTGTGGAGTTTTAACTCTTGAAGTCGCTTTTTTAAGTACTCCCAAGATTCCAGACTAGCTCGTTTTGAGCAGCAGTTAGCAATTGTCTGGTCAGCACAAATAAAAATATGTCGCTGAATTTTTGCCCGTCCTAAACTTTCGACAAAATTACTCAGAGCTTTATGTTCAAGAGACTTGGTGGTTTTGGGGAATTGATGGCTTTTCTGGATCACCTTAATTGTTACTCATAGAGCAGCTCCCTGATTACAGTTCTATAACAATTTCCAAGCTTTGCAAATAAAGTTTACTGAGATGGGCATTGGGCATTGGGCATTGGGCATTGGGGACTAGGTACTAGGAAACAAGCTGATATCCAATTCCCCATGCCCTATGCCCCATGCCCTATTCCCTATACAAATATTCGTAGCTTCGGCAACAGAACCCGAAAGGTAAAAATAATTAAGCATTTATACTTAAGTACACTCAAGATATTCTAGTTCGGGAACCCGTACTTAAGAAATTCTTGCCATTGGATGCCACTTTTGGGTAGATTAGCACTCAGGAGTTGAGAGTGCTAAACTATGGAGAAAATAATATGGCAGCAATATCTCTAACCGTTTCTACAGTAAAACCTTTGGGCGATCGCGTTTTCGTGAAAGTGAGCGCCTCTGAGGAAAAGACCGCAGGTGGTCTGTATTTGCCCGACACCGCTAAGGAAAAGCCACAGGTAGGGGAAGTAGTTGCCCTCGGCCCTGGCAAGCGTAATGACGACGGTAGCCGTCAAGAGTTGGAAATTAAAGTTGGTGATAAGGTGCTGTACTCTAAGTACGCTGGTACTGACATCAAACTCGGTACTGAAGAATATGTACTGCTCTCTGAAAAAGACATTTTAGCAGTCGTTATCTAACTCGGGAGTGGGGAATAGGGAATGGGGAATAGGAAAGAGTTTTTCTGATGCCCAATGCCTAATGCCCAATGCCCAATTCAAAAAAAATTGACTTAACTCCTTGAATTTAGACACCTATGGCAAAGCGCATTATCTACAACGAAAACGCCCGTCGCGCCTTAGAGCGAGGCATTGACATCCTGGCTGAGGCTGTAGCTGTTACCCTTGGCCCCAAAGGTCGTAACGTAGTCCTAGAAAAGAAATTTGGCGCACCGCAAATCGTCAATGACGGTGTAACCATCGCTAAAGAAATCGAATTAGAAGATCACATTGAAAACACTGGTGTAGCTCTGATTCGTCAAGCTGCTTCTAAGACCAACGATGCTGCGGGCGATGGCACCACCACTGCCACCGTTTTAGCCCATGCGATCGTCAAAGAAGGCTTACGCAACGTTGCGGCTGGTGCTAACGCGATTTTGTTGAAGCGTGGTATTGACAAAGCTACCAGCTTCCTTGTAGACAAAATTGCGGAACATGCCCGTCCGGTGGAAGATTCCAAAGCTATTGCCCAAGTTGGTGCAATCTCGGCTGGTAATGACGAAGAAGTTGGTCAGATGATTGCCCAAGCTATGGATAAGGTGGGCAAGGAAGGCGTAATTTCCCTAGAAGAAGGGAAATCTATGTTCACCGAGTTGGAAATTACTGAAGGGATGCGCTTTGATAAAGGCTACATCTCTCCTTATTTTGCCACCGATGCTGAACGGATGGAAGCGGTTTTTGATGAGCCTTTCCTACTGCTGACCGATAAGAAAATTGCTTTGGTACAAGACCTTGTACCAGTGTTAGAGCAAGTAGCTCGTGCTGGTCGTCCTTTGGTGATTATCGCCGAAGATATCGAAAAAGAAGCTTTGGCAACCTTAGTAGTTAACCGTTTGCGCGGTGTACTGAACGTTGCTGCTGTCAAGGCTCCTGGCTTTGGCGATCGCCGCAAAGCTATGCTAGAAGATATCGCCGTTTTGACTGGCGGTCAATTAGTTACTGAAGATGCTGGTTTGAAGCTAGATAACACCAAGTTAGATAGCTTGGGTAAAGCTCGCCGCATCACCATTACCAAGGACAACACTACAATTGTTGCCGAAGGTAACGAAGCTGCGGTTAAGGCTCGTGTAGAACAAATTCGTCGTCAAATCGAAGAAACCGAATCTTCTTACGACAAAGAAAAACTGCAAGAGCGTCTTGCTAAACTTTCCGGCGGTGTCGCCGTGGTGAAAGTGGGTGCAGCCACCGAAACCGAAATGAAAGACAAGAAGCTGCGCCTAGAAGACGCTATCAACGCTACCAAAGCTGCTGTGGAAGAAGGTATTGTTCCTGGCGGCGGTACAACCCTAGCTCACCTTGCTCCTGATTTAGAAACTTGGGCAAACAGTAACCTCACTGGTGAAGAGTTGATTGGTGCGTTGATTGTGGTTCGCGCCTTACCTGCGCCTCTGAAGAGAATTGCGGAAAACGCTGGTCAAAATGGTGCTGTGATTGCTGAGCGCGTCAAAGAGAAGGAATTCAGCGTTGGCTACAATGCTGCAACCAACGAATTCGTCGATTTGTTAGCTGCTGGTATTGTTGACCCCGCCAAAGTAACTCGTTCTGCTCTGCAAAACGCTGCTTCCATCGCTGGTATGGTGTTGACAACCGAATGTATTATAGTTGACAAGCCTGAACCTAAAGACGGCGCTCCTGCTGCTGGTGCTGGTGCTGGTGGCGACTTCGATTATTAATACTTGATAGTCCCTTTTTTGTAAAAATAGCTGCTTCCTTTGCGGAGGCGGCTATTTTTTTTGTGTTACGCACTTCAGGAGGAAGAGGTGAGTTACGACAACGCTTGTAAATATTTAGCTGATCGGAAGTGGCTGATTTGGTGGCTTGGTTAGAGCAACAATAGCAAGTTAAATTAAATTGTCAAAACTGTTATTTGAAAGTTTAGCTGAAGGCAATAGTTTATAACAGTATAAATATCTGTATCTTTTGTTGTACTTGTTTATTATGTCTAGTTTAATTTCTATAGTATCTCTTTTTTTCAATGCAGCGATCGCATTACTAAAACTATAAATACCAGATTAAAAAATGCCAAAAATATGCTACGAAGGTTATGGCGATAGCATCCCGACAAAATTAGTTTGCGAACAGTTTGGAGATGCCGATGTTTATGTCCAAAATGCCAAAACACTGCTAACTAAAGCTACTGGTTTTATTGCTGCTTATGATTTTACCCTAAATCCTTATCGCGGTTGTCAATACGGCTGTAGTTATTGCTATGCTGCCGCGTTCAGCCCTAATACTAAAATGCGCCTTGACTGGGGTAAATGGGTAATTATTAAGGAAAATGCAGCTGAAATATTAGCTAAAGAGTTAGATAGTTGGTACAAGAAAAATCCTCATCAGCCTCCTGTAATTTACATGAGTAGCGTTACAGATCCTTATCAACCGCTGGAGTCAAAACATCAACTGACTCGTAGGTTGCTAGAAGTAATGCTTGATTATCGTCCGACATTAGTGATTCAAACTCGCAGCCCAATTATTGTCAGAGATATTGATTATTTACAAAGATTTCAGCGCTTGCGAATTAATATGAGCATTCCCACTGGTAGCGAATCAGTGAGAAAGGATTTTGAACCGCGATCGCCTAGTATTAAATCTCGATTAAATGCCCTGATAAAAATTAAAAAAAGTATTGATTATTTCAAAGGTTTTATTCCCAAAATTTCTATAACTATTACACCTTTACTGCCTACTTTACCAATTGATGAAGCTAGTTTCATTGACAAACTAGCTATCGCTGATAGAGTTGTAATTCAAGATTTTCACCCCAGTCATCATCGTTCGCTTGTAGCCTCAACCCGCCAAGAGGCTGAGGAAATTAAACAAAAATATGCCTGGTGGTACGATTCCGGGCAATTAAGCTACATAAAGTTTAAGGAAAAGTTAGTTTCTCAGCTTCCTAACATAGAAATTAAAGAAGGTAAAGAAGGATTTGGTTATGAATAACTTGATCGCCAATTGGTGGCGAAGTCAGCAGTTTAAATCAGCTCTAAGGCATGGAAATACTCAACGTGCAGTACAACTCTTGCAAGAAATTCAAAAATCAGATGCAAGATTTTCATGGCTGGAAAGATTATTTAGAGACAAATTACAGCTGGAACGTTCTTCTAAAGAAGATAAACGAGAAATTGTCAATTTAAGCAAAAAAATCACAGATTCACTGAAAGTAAATAATAATTTATTAACTCCAGACGAAGAATTTATTAAATTCATTTACAGAAGTTTTCATTTAGTTCAACACGATAAATATAAACTCCAAGCTACTGGAATTGATGAATGTATATTTGATAATTTTGAGTTAAGGCTAGTTGAATATCTCCAAGAAGAATTGAATAAGATTCCGGTTCAACAGCTAGCTAGGAAGTTAGAAGATGCTTTTGATGATATTAATAACTTAAAAATTGGACAAGACCCAGACTACCGTTTTAGTTTGACACCTCATGTCTACTTGATGAAATATTTTTTAGAAAATGTATATTGTGTATATTTAGCCTGGTTTCTCATTTACCAGGATGGTTTATTACCCACTAAGATTAATATTCTTGATATTGCAGCAGGGCCAGGAACAGTTGCTTATGGTCTAGCTTTGCTTCTCCAAAGTAGTGGTGACTTTTGTCCTATTTCTCAGATGCACATATCCTACTACTCTTTAGAAAAGCAAGATGCCTTTCAGTTCCGAGGACTTCAGTTTTGGAGACGATATATAGAATCGCTGATAAATCCTGTAAATGCTTACTTTCGCTTTGTGACTACTGACTTCTTGACTTGGAAGGATCAATCTAATAATCTACCCAAAGACTTTTTCGATTTTATAGTAATTTCTCACTGTTTTTTTACAGATACAGCTAAAAGAAATCAAGCAAATAATACCTACAGGCAAATATTTAACACTAGTTTAAAAAATCAAGGCTATGTTTTATTAATCGTTCAGGACAAAAAGTTATTCAAAGCCTACAATGCTTATCAAATAGAAGACCAAAATCAAGAAAATCAGGTGGTGAGCAAATTAATTAACGAGCTTGGCTTAGAGTTAGTTTGGTACAAATATTTAACCTCTACAGGTTTAAGAACACCTTTAGGTGGTAAGGATTTTGGGAACTTTGCCCAAGAAAGATTACCAAAGCAATTACATATGAGTCTGATACTACAGCAATATTTCGAGCAGAAGTATCAGTCATGCTATACATTAGACGATTATGTAATCTTGGCGAAAAAATAATGATAAATTGCAGGTAGGGCAGCAAGGTACACGCAAAAAATGTAATGCGCCTAAAATTAATCTTTTTTCCTTTTGCCTAAAAATCCATGAGCCAAACTAATTCTGAAACAACTCCCCTACATACCCTAAACCCACTGAACCGATTTTCCGATAGAGCCGAAGACTATGTAAAGTATCGGCCAAGCTACCCCCAAGCTGCAATTGATATTATTTTGGAAGGATTAAATAAAAATTCACAGATTATAGCAGCAGATATTGGTGCAGGTACAGGAATTAGTTCTAGACTATTAGCTGAGTGTGGAGTTAATGTCATTGCCATAGAACCAAATGCGGCGATGAGAGAAGCCGCGGAACCGCACCCTTTAGTAGAGTTTCGTGATGGGACAGCAGAATTTACCAACATTGCTGATAAATCTGTTGATTTAGTTACTTGTTTTCAAGCTTTTCATTGGTTCAATCCAGAACCAGCGTTATCAGAATTTAATCGAATTTTAAAAGCGTCAGGACGTTTAGCAGTGGTGTGGAATAACCGCGATCAAGAAGATGCTTTAACAGCAGAATATAGCCGAATAGTCCGCGAGGCATCTAACAATCACCCAGCAGAATCAAGGATGCAATCAGTAGAGCCACTGTTAGCAACTCCTAATTTTATCAACATCCGCGAATACACTTTTACTTATAGACAACAGTTAGATTTAACTGGACTTATTGGACGAGCAAAAACTGTTTCTTATCTACCTAATGAAGGTTTGGCAGACAGAAAACTTATTGATAGTTTTCAAGAATTATATCAGAATTTTCATGATGAAAATGGTTTTGTGTACCTGGTTTATCGCACTAGCGTACACCTTGGCGAAGCAATTAATTAAATGACTTGCAATTCACAAATTACAGAAGGTTGGCATGGCAAACTGAATTTAGTTTACGCCGATCGCCACAACACCACGCAATTAATTTACACTCACCAACAAGCACCCTTGAAGGTGCAACGCCCATTTTATCCGGAAGGGCAAAAAGTCTGTCATAGCGTAATTTTACACACGGCTGGGGGAGTTGTGGGGGGTGATCGCTTGTCCTCTAATATCCACCTCCAACCCCATACACACGCCTTAATCACTACAGCAGCTGCTAGTAAAATATATCGCAGTAATGGCTTACAAGCTAGACAAAACACGCAGATACAAGTTGACACTGGTGCTTGTTTAGAATGGTTACCCCAAGAAACAATTTTATTTAACGGTGCGATTTATCAGCAAGATTTACGAGTAGAATTAGCAGCCGGGGGTAGTTTTTTAGGCTGGGAAATTACCCGCTTTGGTCGCAGTGCTAGGGGAGAGAAATTCGATAAGGGAGAATGGCGATCGCATACTGAAATCTGGCAACAAGGTGTTCCTTTGTGGATTGATCGGCAATGGTTACCAGCTAGCGAAGAAATTTTCCACAGTCCCCACGGCTTGGCTGGAAAACCAATCGTAGGTAGTCTAGTTTGGCTTGGTGGTGCAGTTTCACCAGAAATCGTGGAAAAAATCCGAATTTTAGGCAATCGTGTTGGTGAAACTGGTGTTAGCCGATTACAGCATGGATTATTGTGTCGATATCGCGGTGATTCTACACCTGAGGTGAGAAACTGGTTTATTGATGTTTGGCAGTTGCTACGAGTTTCTTTTTTGAATCGTGGTAAGTGTATACCAAGAGTTTGGCAGGTTTGAACGAACCGCCAAGACGAGCCAGTGCGTTGGGGAGGCAGTGCGTTGGACGGGTTTCCCGGCTTGAAGCAACTGCCGTCGGCTCTGCCGACTTGAAGCAACTGGCGTGCCAAGAACGCCAAGAGGGAGAGAAAAATGCAATTGACGCCGCAGGAAAAAGATAAGCTATTAATTTTTACAGCTGCTTTATTAGCAGAAAGACGTAAAGAAAGAGGTTTGAAACTTAATTATCCCGAAGCAGTCGCCTATATTTCTGCTGCTATTTTAGAAGGTGCAAGAGATGGGCAAACTGTAGCTGAATTAATGAGTTATGGCACAACATTATTAACACGGGATGATGTCATGGAAGGAATACCAGAAATGGTGCATGAAGTACAGGTAGAAGCAACTTTCCCTGATGGCACAAAGTTAGTCACTGTACATAATCCAATTCGTTGATGAAAAACAACTTAATATAGGAGAAAGAGAATATAACAAAAATATAGGTAATGAGATGGTATCACCATACCGATTAAGATCACTCAAAATTCAAGGTTATCGACCTTTTAGAAATTTTGAAGCGCCATTACAGCCACTAGAAATTATTGTTGGTGCTAATGGTGCTGGAAAATCTAGTTTGTTTGAATTTTTAAGATTTTTACGAGAAAGTTTATCTCAAGATATACCAGCAGAAATAGTTCCTGATTCTATTGGTCAACAGATTTTTCATATTCCAGGCCCAGCTAAGTTTCAATGGGATATAGAAGTTGATACAGGTCGTCCAGTTGGTATTAGATATTTAGGGGAACTTATGGGGCCTGTTGGTCGAACTCAAGTTTCCTATGAACGTGTAGAATCATCTAAACCTTTTAGCGATAAATACACTAATCCATATATATATATGGATATTCAAGGTAACAAAGGTGTTGTTCAAGACCCTGATACCAAAAAATTTGCACAGCAAGAAATTGCGCTCAAGCGACCTAATCAGCTTGCTTTAAGCGCAATGACAAATCCATCATTAGAGGCTTTATATAACTTACGTGAATATATTCGTGATTGGAAGTTTTATAGTTCTTTTAATATAGCAAATTATAAAATTCGTAAATCAGTTCCAATTGAGCAAGAACCTGTTTTACGTGAAGATGCAGGTAATTTAAGTTCAATTTTGCATTACTTGTTTACCGAACATAAATCAGCATTTGATGAACTACAACAACACTTGCGTTCTGTGATTCCTGGTTTTAAAGGCTTGACAGTAAAAGCGCGTGGTGGACCAGGAGAAGTGATAGCTTTTTGGCAAGAATCAGGAATTGACCAAGACCTTAGCCTTGCTGATTTATCTGATGGTATTTTGCGTTTAATTTGTTGGATTTGTCTCTGTGTGCAGCCAAATCCACCGTCTTTAATTTGTATTGACGAACCAGATCAAGGTGTTCATCCTCGTACACTACCTGTTCTCGCTTCGTTGTTTGAAAAAGCTTCTGAACGCACTCAAATTTTATTAGCTACTCATGCTTCTTACTTTCTCACACAATTTGATATATCTCAAATTGCTGTACTCAGAAAAGAAAATGGAGAAGCAAAGTTTATTAAACCTGGCAATTCTCAAGTTTTAATAGATATGCTTGATGATTTTGGCTCAGATGAAATAGAACAGTTACATCGTAGTGATGAATTAGAGCGACTTCCATGAAAGTTGAGATTTATGTAGAAGGTACATCTGATAAGTATGCACTGGAAGCATTATTATCACATTTAATTGAGGAAAAATTACAACAGGGTATCAGGATCGAATTTTTTCCTGTTAAGGGAAGTAACAATGATAGAGGAGGAAATGCTAAGAAAGATTTACTGACAAAAATACCAATTAAAGCAGTAAATATTATACGGAATAATCCAAGCACAATTGTAGTAATAATGCCAGACTTATATCCTAAAAATATAGGATTCGATCATCAAAATATTGAAGAATTAGAAAATGGTATTTTAGAGAATTTTAATCAAGTATTACAGTCTAAAAAAATTACTGATAATCGATTAAGAGAACGTTTGAGAGTTTTTTGCTTTAAACATGATTTAGAAGCATTAATTTTAGCTGCTGAATCCCAATTAATAAGCGTACTTGGTGTTAATAGTCTGCCTCTAACATGGACAAGACCAGTTGAAGACCAAAATCATGATGTTCCGCCCAAAAATATTGTAGAGGAAATTTTTAGAAGATATGGCAATAAATATAAAGGCACTATAGATGCACCAAACATCTTAGTAAGTGCTAGATATCAAGATATTGCAGAACAATGTCCTCAAGCATTCAGACCATTTGTAGAGTTCTTAGAAAATCTTTAGATTAGGAAAAATAAATTATGATTCCTGGAGAAATTATTACACCAGAAGGTGAAATTGAACTAAATGTTGGTCGTTCAACTATCAAATTGCAAGTGTCAAATACAGGCGGTCGCCCCATACAAGTCGGTTCTCATTTTCACTTTTATGAAGTTAACACAGCCTTAAATTTTGACAGAGAACAAGCGCGAGGAATGCGCCTCGATATCCCCGCAGGTACCGCAGTCCGCTTTGAACCTGGCGATGAAAAAGAAGTGACGTTAGTGCCTTTGGTTGGTAGCCGGCAAGTCTACGGCTTCAACAGCAAAATTAACGGAAACCTCTAAAAACCCTCAGCATCCCTCTGCGTTTAAAAAAAGTTATTGAATAGGTTTAATCTCAAACTCCAATTTGGAACGGTAGAAACAAACATCGAATTCCAGGAAAAAATTTGTTTGTCCAAGAATTAAGGGAGCATTCAGACTGCTTACCCATGCAAATACTAACCGCACAGGTGCAAAATTGCTAATTTCAGATGTTGCGAAAAATGGCATAGCAGGTTGATTGCTGAGATTTCCTGCCAATTGAATAATAGCTTTACGGTCATCCCAAATTCCACCCAACTGAAGCCCTAACTCATAAGGCATAACATTCACAGTAGCACCGCTATCAACTAAGCCATTTGCTTCTATCCTGTAATTTTCTCGACTTAAAACCAAGGGGATTCTAGGTAAGCTATCAAATTCGTTTTGGGTGGAACTTGTGGTGGAATACTTGAACCGCATATAGTTTAATGACTGGAATCCTTTTGTTCGAGTGCTTCCATTAGCACTGCACCAGCCCCAAAGCTATTATAAGGAGTAGGTAAATCGTAGGTTTTGAAGGATTCTAATGGGGAAATATCCTCAACTGTATCTAAATCTTCGGCAAGGATGCGAATTAGCTTGAGTTTTTCTGATGGAGAAAGCTTTCGAGCTATAGGAATTATCTCTGCTAGTCTCATTTTGTCTACGACTCCAAGAACGCTTACCAATAGCATAAACCCAAATTATCTCAAGCATATTCGTCTTCGCTTTAATTCACTTTTATTTGATCATATTTATTGGCGCAAATTTACTGCCATCGCAAAAGTATTAGTTTATGCAAAACAATCTCAGCTTATCTTCCTAAGATTGCGGAAAAATATTCAAATCAACACCATCCCCAGGAGTGCATTATGCCTTACAGAATGTCCCGCCGCGCTTACGCTGAAACTTTCGGCCCCACTGTCGGAGATAAAATCCGACTTGCAGACACAGAATTATTTATTGAAGTTGAACAAGATTTCACCACCTACGGCGATGAAGTGAAATTCGGCGGCGGTAAAGTTATTAGAGATGGCATGGGACAATCCCCCATTTCTAATGCCAATGGCGCTGTAGATTTAGTAATTACTAATGCTTTAATCCTCGATTGGTGGGGTATTGTCAAAGCAGATATCGGGATTAAAGATGGCAAAATTTTTAAAATTGGTAAAGCTGGAAATCCTTATATTCAAAATAATGTAGATATTATTATTGGGCCTGGAACTGAAGCTTTAGCAGGAGAAGGAATGATTCTCACTGCTGGTGGTATTGATGCCCATATTCATTTTATTTGTCCCCAACAAATTGAAGTGGCGATCGCTTCTGGTATCACTACCATGATTGGCGGCGGTACTGGGCCAGCTACCGGTACAAATGCGACTACCTGTACCCCAGGCCCTTGGAATATTTATCGCATGTTGCAAGCCGCTGAGGCTTTTCCTGTCAACTTAGGATTTTTGGGTAAAGGTAACGCCAGTCAACCCCAAGGACTTGTAGAACAAGTAGCCGCCGGCGCAATGGGGTTAAAACTTCATGAAGACTGGGGAACCACGCCCGCAGCAATCGATACTTGCCTCAGTGTTGCTGATGAATATGATGTCCAAGTGGCTATTCACACTGATACCCTGAATGAAGCCGGATTTGTAGAAGATACCATCGCCGCCTTTAAGAACCGTGTGATCCACACTTACCACACCGAAGGCGCAGGCGGGGGACACGCACCAGATATCATCAAAGTTTGCGGCCAAGCCAACGTTTTGCCATCTTCCACCAACCCCACGCGTCCTTACACCCTCAACACCTTAGATGAACACCTAGATATGTTGATGGTATGCCATCACCTCGATCCGGCGATCGCTGAGGATGTCGCCTTTGCTGAATCGCGCATCCGCCGAGAAACCATTGCTGCTGAAGACATTTTGCACGACTTGGGCGCATTTAGCATGATTTCTTCTGATTCCCAAGCAATGGGCAGGGTAGGCGAAGTGATAATTCGCACCTGGCAGACATCCCACAAAATGAAGGTGCAACGAGGAACTCTTAACCCACAAGGAACTGAAGAAAAAGCAGATAATTTTCGGGCAAAAAGATATGTTGCTAAGTATACTATTAATCCGGCGATCGCTCACGGAATTGCTGAGTATGTGGGTTCAGTGGAAGAGGGAAAATTAGCAGATTTGTGCTTGTGGCGTCCCGCATTTTTCGGTGTCAAGCCAGAAATAGTGATTAAAGGCGGAATGATTGCATGGTCGCAAATGGGCGATGCTAACGCTAGTATTCCTACACCCCAACCAGTGCATATGCGGCCGATGTTTGGTAGTTTTGCAGGCGCTAAGAATGCCACATCATTAACTTTTGTTTCCCAGGCGGCTTTAGAAAGGGAAATTCCTACCCAGCTAGGTTTACGAAAAACAGCAGTTGCAGTTTCCAGAACACGGAAATTGACTAAGCAGGATATGAAGCTTAACGATGCACTACCCAACATTGAAGTAGATCCAGAAACCTACGAAGTCAGGGCTGATGGTGAGTTGCTAATTTGTGAACCTGCAACAGTTTTACCTATGACCCAGAGATACTTTTTGTTTTAGTTTATAGCGGTTTCTAATTACATGAGATACAAAAATTTGTAGGGTAGCACAGCTGTGCTACCCTACTATATGAACATTCAAACAAAGGCTACAACCAACGTTGTTTTTTAGCATAGACAATACTACCAATCACAATTAAAACCATAACAGCGATCGCCACAGGATAACCCCAAGGTTGCTCTAATTCGGGCATATACTTGAAGTTCATCCCATAAACACCAGCAATGAAAGTGATTGGTAAGAATACTGCCGATAGGATAGTTAAGCGGTTAATTCTGTCGCTAGTTTCGCTGGCAATATTATCACGTTGAATTTCCATTAATTCTGACATCCAGACTCTCAGACTTTGGTACTCTTGCCAGAGATTATCGATATGGTGAACAAATTCTTGATTGAATAATGTTTTCACTGGCTGAGAGATCCATTGTAAATCTTCGTAATCCATCATCATTAAAAGTGACTTAATGCTTTGAAAATTACGACGCCCAAAACGAGTAGATTGCCTCATGCTAGCAATTTTATGGTAAGTTGACTCATCACCAACATTTCCTAACACTTCATCTTCTAAATCATCAAGTTTTCTAGAAATGTATTCAAATACACTATGATAATTATTTAAAATATCTTTAAAAATCAGATAAAAAAGATAGTCAATTCCCGACTTTTCCAGGTCTATATTTCGCTTTTGCAGATTATTAGTTAGTACGTTAAATATTTTGACTTCAGTGATTTCAAAAGTGATGATAAAATTACTTCCCAGCACAATACTGCCACGCACTACCTCAAACTCCCGATTTTTTAATTGATTAGTTAAAATTTCATAATTATCAAATAAACAATCTTCTGTATCTTCATCCATTCCTGTAGGTGTATGGTTGAAAACCATGTTCACACGAGATGGATTTAGACCAAAGTGATTGATAATTCTACCAGTTCCAGCGCGATCGCGGAAATTGACACAACGCAACCAAATACTCTGAGTACTATCAATTCTTTGGAGTACCGTATCAACATCCCTACTAGAAAATAAATCTAGCTGATTTTGAGAAAAGGTGAGAAGAATTAGCATACGGTGACACAGTTATCATTTAAGCCCATTCCAATAAAAAAGCGCCCCCTTTTCAGGGGACGCTTTTCATTCAGCTACTACTGGAGTATTAGCCGTTGATAGCAGGAGCAGTCAAAGCTACAGGAGCAACATCACTAGCAGCCAAGTCTAAGGGGAAGTTGTGAGCATTGCGCTCGTGCATTACTTCCATACCCAAGTTGGCGCGGTTGATTACGTCTGCCCAAGTGCTGATAACGCGACCTTGAGAGTCAATGATGGACTGGTTGAAGTTGAAACCGTTGAGGTTGAAAGCCATTGTGCTGACACCCAAAGCGGTGAACCAGATACCGACAACAGGCCAAGCAGCTAGGAAGAAGTGCAAGGAACGGCTGTTGTTGAAAGAAGCGTATTGGAAGATCAAGCGACCGAAGTAGCCGTGGGCTGCAACGATGTTGTAGGTTTCTTCTTCTTGACCGAATCTGTAACCGTAGTTTTGAGACTCGGTTTCAGTGGTTTCACGAACCAAGGAAGAGGTAACCAAAGAACCGTGCATTGCGGAGAACAAAGAACCGCCGAATACACCAGCCACACCTAACATGTGGAAGGGGTGCATCAGAATGTTGTGTTCTGCTTGGAACACGATCATGAAGTTGAAGGTTCCAGAGATACCCAAAGGCATACCATCAGAGAAAGAACCTTGACCAATTGGGTAGATCAAGAATACTGCGGTAGCGGAAGCTAGAGGTGCGCTGTAAGCTACGCAGATCCAAGGACGCATACCTAAGCGGTAAGAAAGTTCCCACTGACGGCCCATGTAGCAAGCGCAACCGAGCAAGAAGTGGAAAATTACCAACTGGTAAGGGCCACCGTTGTACAACCACTCATCTAAGGAAGCAGCTTCCCAGATGGGGTAGAAGTGCAAACCGATCGCGTTAGAAGAAGGAACAACTGCACCAGAGATGATGTTGTTTCCGTAAATCAAAGAACCTGCAACTGGTTCGCGGATACCATCGATGTCCACAGGAGGAGCAGCGATGAAAGCGATTGTGAAGCAGACGGTAGCGGCTAGCAGGGTGGGGATCATCAATACACCGAACCAACCAACATAGATGCGGTTGTCAGTGCTGGTAATCCACTCGCAGAAGCGATCCCATACGTTAGCGTTAGAACGCCGTTGTAAGGTTGTGGTCATTGTTTTATGAGTGCTTTGTTTTGTTAATAATTAAACAGGCTAATTTGTTTTTCGCCTGTTGAAATTAAGTCTACATGAATTTACTTTGATGGGATATGTAGCTTAATATTCTGTAACATTTGTATTCGATAAACTCACGCAAAGGTAAAGTTTTTCTTCGGATTGATAAAACTAGTCAAAAGCATCAAAACCATTGATTTGTATGATGTTAAGCAACTTCAAGACTAAACCAATTTCAGCGACTCGATCGCCTACGGTATGGACACAAAAATCTCTCTAACTCCTATTCTTTAGTGTTCTCTGTGTCCTCTGTAGTTCAATTTTCCCTCACCTGGGCGTCATTCCTAGCGTAGCTACAAGGCTTTACATTTGTTTACAAATAGTCTTAAAACTATTGAATACAAAATATGACGTAAGAATCGATAATCCAGAATTTATAGCGGTTTTCAATTGTATGGAATATTAAAAATTAGTAGGGTAGCACATATAGCTGTGCTACCCTATCTTCTACCTCTACAGTTGCCTGTCTACCAAGAAATTAAAAATCAAAATATATATAAGGCAAGCTACCTTCAGGAGCTAATAACCAAACTGCATAGAAGCATAAGGGTACGAAAACAAGCTTTACAGGCCAGTTAAACTCTAATTTGAACATCCGGTTAAAGGCATAGACTATAGCCATGAGAGTAGCTAAAGTTGCCAACACCCAAGCGAGTTGGGATTGGCTCATATTTAAAGCTTCCACATAGACCTTTTGGGCAAACTGGGCGTCAGCTGGATAACCCCAAAGGTGGCGAGTTACCAAAAAAGAGTCTTGGAGGTTAGGTAAGCGGAACCAAATCCAAGAAGTGAAAACCATCAGTTGGGTTAACAGCCAAGCTATAAATATACCCAGAGGATTTTGCCAGAAATGTTCTAACTTTTCAAAGCGATCGCTAATAGTATCTGTCAATCGATGAACCACCAATGCTAATCCGTGAAATATCCCCCACACCACGTAACCTAAAGCAGCACCGTGCCAGATACCAGCAATTAGCATCACAATAAATAAATTCCCACAAGTGCGAGTCAAACCTTGACGTGAGCCACCCAAAGGAAAATAAATATAGTTACGTAGCCAATCCCCTAGAGTCATGTGCCAGCGCCGCCAAAATTCCGCAATACTAGTGCTGAAATAGGGAAAATCAAAATTCTCAGGTAGAACCAACCCGAAAAGTAAAGCACTACCACGGGCAATATCTACGTAACCATTGAAATCTAGATATAACTGCAAACCGTAGGCAAATGTAGCTAACCAGAGATCGGTACTACCCGCCCGCTGTAGATTGCCAAAACATAAATCAACAAAAATTCCCAGATGGTCTGCCAAAATACCTTTTTTGACTGCACCTCTAGCAATTAACCACAATCCTTGTGCCACTCTATCGCTAGTTAGAAACTCTAAAGTATTAAATTGATTTGCTAAGTTGTGGTAGCGCGTAATTGGCCCGGAAATCAGCTTGACAAAAAATAATTTGTACGAGGCAAATTTGAGAAACTTATCTGTGGCAGGGGCACCGCGATAGACATCTATTAAATAAGCAATACACTCAAAAGTGAAAAATGAAATTCCTAAGGGTGCAATTAATTTAAAAGAGCTATCTGATGGGTTCGTTTCGAGGTGAAAAACAAATTTATATAAAGGAATAATATACTTAAAACCTAATAAAATTAAAACGTTTAGAACTATACCTAGCCACAAAAGCTTGAGGCGACGTAAATTCCAGTCATTTTCGATAAATCGCCATTCTTCATTAGAAATCCGCCAATCAAGAGAATGTTTTCCCAATGATGTATTCTTGCCAATTTCTACTCCCAAGCGAAAATTAATAAAAGTCAATGTTAATAGCAATGGGATGTACTGGATATGCAAAGAACCATAGAAAGCTAAACTGGCAATGAACAGCGTCCACAATCGTAACTTCTGTTGTCCTAAAGACCAGTAAATTCCCAGTACAC
>JAVRBV020000147.1:0-24882 GCA_034531095.2 Nostoc sp. CreGUA01
GGGCTGTTCTTAATGTTGAACTGCTCCGGTAATTTTTTTTATAAATGGGCATGGGGCATGGGGAGGAGGTGTGGGAGGTGTGGGAGGTGTGGGAGGTGTGGGAGGATGGGGAAGCATTAATTCTCTTTCCCCCATCTCCCCATCTCCCCATCTCCCCATCTCCCCATCTCCCTCATCTCCCTCATCCCACTTGGTCTAAATATTGATTAATATCATCAATCATGCGAGTCAATTCGGCTTCTGTAGTTATGCGGATGTTAATGTTGCGGACAGTCAGCAGGACTTTAGCTGCGAAGGGACTGGGCCAAATATTGGGATTACAGAAAACTTCTAAAAATACTTCGCCAGTGTAACGATATTCCAAAGGAGGTTGGGGAGTCGCTTTAGTGCCGCCAGGAGTGGGTTTAGCGGCGACAACTTTGAGCCGTTCCATTAACTGATCTATTGCTGCCTTTAATTCTCGTGCTGCTTGGGGTGAAAAACTGAAGGACACAGAACCTTCAACTAAGTTGAGTGTTAGAGGAATTGAAGACATTAGCTTTGTATTAAAACTTCTTGGTAATTACTTATGTTACCGCAATCAGTGGTTGGCTCTAGTATTTGCTCAATTATCGAATCATCGATGGGAGAGTTGCAGATAACTTGATTACATTAATGCTAACTATCTGCTGCGATCGCTAAAAGTATTATCTACATATGTCACGTTTATAGCTGATATTAATTTTGAAGAAGAATACAGAATACAGAATTCAGAATTCAGCAATCTTGATGCTCGCGGAGTCGCTAACGCTATCCGCCAGTCGTACAAAATACCCAACTGAATTCTGAATTCTGACTCCTGAATTCTGTTTGATAAAAAATCTCAATAAATCTAATAAAAATTATCGCCTAGAGAAAGTTAATTCTTACTATGTAAGACTTTGATACATTTTATTTTTATTTATTGATGTTTTGAGTTTTACATTAGAAGTTATAGAACTTGATGTGATAAATAATCTATGATTTCCGATAACCGTACAAAAGTGCGAAACGTTTTAATTATTACCCTCCTACTCAATTTGTTCGTCATGGGATTAAAAGCAATAGTTGGTTCATGGACGGGTTCTTTAAGTTTATTAGCTGATGCTTTGCATAGTGTTACTGATAGTGCTAACAACGTTTTAGGATTAATTGCGAGTAAATTTTCTTCTCCCCAACCCGATCGCGAGCATCCTTACGGACACAGCAAGTTTGAAGCAGTGGGAGCATTAGGAATCGCGGCCTTTTTGGGAATAGCCTGTTTTGAAATTCTTCAAGGAGCAATTGAGCGAATTCTCAAGGGTGGCGAAGCTGTGAAAATATCACCACCTGAGTTGTGGTTATTATTAATTGTGTTGGGGGTAAATATTTTTGTCGCCTTTTACGAACGTGCTGTGGGTAGGCGGGTAGGTAGCCCGATTCTGATTGCTGATGCGACACATACGATGAGCGATATTTGGGTGACAATTTCTGTAATTGGGGGTTTGATTGGAGTTTGGCTGGGTTATCAATGGATGGATGTGGTGTTAGCTTTTCCTGTAGCTTTGTTGGTATTTTGGAGTGGCTGGTCAGTTTTAAAAGAGAATTTACCTTGGCTGGTGGATCAAATGGCCATCGCACCAGAAGTAATTCATGCGATCGCTACTTCTGTCCCTGGTGTAATTAACTGTCATGATATTGCTTCTCGTGGTGTTCTTGGTCGTCAAGTATTCATTGAAATGCATTTAATCGTAGATGCACCTGATGTAGAAACTGCCCACCAAATTACTGAACAAGTAGAAAGCCGATTAGAAGAACGGTTTCGTCCAGTGAGGATTTTAATTCACGTCGAGCCACCGGGATATAAGTCTGAGCAAATTAGCTTTGAGACTGAGGGATGAGGGGGATGAGGGGGATGAGGGAGTGTGGGGAGATGGGGAGATGGGGGAAAGAGAATTAATGCTTCCCCATCCTCCCACACCTCCCACACTCCCCACACTTCCTGCTTGCCCATTCCCCATTCCCAATTAACGCAACTCTATCCGCCTTTCGCCATAACGCAATAGCCTTTCTATGGTTGCAAGCCGATTTTCCCAGGCTTTGACCTGATAGGAATTTGACTTGATTTCTTCTTTCATCAATACTCGAAATTGAGACTGGAAGCGAGTCAGGGAGGCTTTGGCTACTAGTAATTTACTCGCAGAAGGGGCGATCGCTAGCTGATTTAAAGCAGTACGTAAAACTTCTGCCTGGTTGTTAAAATCTGAAATTGTTCGACCAGACATTGGCAATCGATCGCTTTGCCAAGCAAATTTCCATTCCCGTTGCAGCGCGGTGTAACGAATAGCAGCAGTTTGAAAAGGCTGACGATGAGGAATCGGTTCAGTTGTTGTGGATTCAACTCTACCTTGGGTGCTAATAAAAAGTTTTTGTAGTTCGTTGTTAAAATTCTCGGCGGCAAACAAAGCATAACCACTCACTGGCAAATCCCTTACCAATTGGAGTTGGTCGAATGCTCCAATTGTTGGCAAAGAAAGTAAGCGAATTCCTGGTACTAATAAAGTCGCTCCTAATTGTTTGGAGGCAATCCAAGGTTGAGCTAGTCGTTGAAACCGGGATGTATCGAGAGCATAAGTCATGGGAACGATTAAATCTACATCCCCTCGCCTTGCCCAAGTTTCCCAGTTTTGTTGAATTTTCTCAATTCGTTCTGTTTGTGGCAAAGGAAAGACTGCAACTGACAAAATTAAATTTGCTCGCTTTTGTCGCAATTGTTGTGATGCTTGGGCAACAAAGTTATCAACTTGTTCGGTGCGAAATGTTCTCCATTTTTGCCACAGTTCTGGTTGACTGGGAGAAATATTGATGGGATCTACACCAGTGAGTTGCTGAAATTGCGCTCTTGCAGCTTTACCATAACCATATATTCGACCTGCCAGTGGGTCTTGGAAGGGATAACGAATGTAATCTAGGTGTAGACCGTCCACGTCATAACGGGTGACGATTTCTTCATAGAGCTTGAGTAAATACTGACGCACTTGGGGGTTAGCTGGGTCTAAGAATGGCTTACTTTGCCCAACAGGAATGATGTTGCCCAGGTTATCATAGTTTGCCCAATCGGGGTGAGCAGCCAGTATTGGCCCTGGGTAATTAGGATTAATTTTGATAATTTCATTGTGACGTTGGTTACCAGCGGCAAAGGTCCAAACCCAAGCATGTAATTCCATATCCCGTTCGTGGGCTAGTTTTACTGCATCTGCTAGGGGGTCCCAACCGCGAATTAATGGGTTTTGTTCTTGAGCGACTTCGCTCTGATAAATTGTGTATCCAGCATTAACAGTCTCAAAAAAGACTGTATTAATCCCAGTTGCTGCCAGTCGGTCAAAAATCTCGGCTAGTTTCGCCTTGCTACCGGCACGAACAATGGTTGCTCGGTCTAGCCAAACTGCCCGGATTTCTGGTTGCGCTAGTCTGCGATCTACAGGAAACTGCTGCCACAAAATTCTTTTAGCCATTAGCCACTGCTGACGAGCTAAAGCGTAGTTTTTTTGGGCAATGAGTTGGGGTAAATTTTTGGCAATTAGTTTCACCTGTGCTAAAGCTTGTTCTTTGCTGGTGACTAGTGCCCCTGGTGTAGTTGAGGCTAGTTGTGTTTGTTGTTTGACAGACTGGACATCTGTGTTTTCTAAATTTCCAGAAACTTCCCCAATTTCAGCAGTATTGGCTGATACTGCTAAATGGGCACTTTCCACGCGACCAATCAGATTTTCCAACTCTTGCTGGAGAGCGATCGCTTCGTTTTGATTAATCGGCGCGTTGGAGTTTGGTACAACATCTAAACGCACTGCTTCTTCCAATTGGTCGATGGCCTCCTGGGAAGTTGGGGGTTTGACTACACCAAGTGCCCTTGGTTGGGGAGCAGTGGCAGTTTTTGGTGGAGGAGAAGAGACGCGGGGAGGGGGAGACGCGGGGACGCGGGGAAGTTGCACGCGTGTTGTTGTGTCCCCCTGCCTCCCTTTCCCCGCGTCCCCCTGTCCCCGCGTCCCCGCGTCCCCCTGTCCCCGCGTCCCCGCGTCCGCTACTGTAGTAGAGCAGCTTTGGGAAGCTCCTTCTATTTTTTTCATGCGATTTGATGGTGCTGGTGCCATCAAATAGTAATTGACGGTAGTTTTTAACCATGCACTATCTAGTTCTGCTGCTGAGGCTGTATCAGTTCCCCAGCGCCAGCCCAAAAATGTGGAACGTTCAGTTGTGACTACTGCGGCGGGATTATCTTGGGAATTCCAAATGGCAGGAGATTGGGTGCCCATGTCGTTGGGAATTACAACACCACCGCGCACTTTGCCGAAGAGTGCAGTTTCATTTGCCCATCGTGGGAGTTTGGTTTTTGCAGGTTTGATTTCTTCTGTGCCACTGAGGCTGAATCCCCAGTAACCTCCTAAGAGCGATCGCAATAACTGGCGGACTCCTGGTGCTGATAAACTACCCGCAGGGCCACTGGCAATTAAACGCCCTCCTTTACTCATCCATTCTTCTAAGGCGATGGCTTGGTTCGGGGTTAATGTCTGGACGTTGGGCAAAAATAATATCCGGCGATCGCCCCAATCTGCCAAACTCTTTACATTATCTAGAGAAATTACACAATATTTCATGCCAATTGTTTGTAAGCGATCGGTTATCCCTGGCCATTGATTTGCATTTTCTTGGCTATGCACTATGCTCAACACAGGTTCTTCTGTAGCGGCGTTTACTGGTAGAAGACTAAATAAATTTAAAATTAAAATTTCCAGACCGAAAATCAATAACTTTCTAGTTTCTTTAATTTCTATATTTAAAGTTTTTTGGTTTTTCTGATGCTTCACCAGTCACTCCTTACTTGATTATTAATTAATTAACTTATTAATCATAATTCATTAGTAAGTAAGAAACTATTCGTAAAGCTACTTAGTGAATATGCCTAATTAATCTAGGCTATCAAAAATGTTCACAAATACCAAGAATAATATTTAAATCGTCACAGGCGATTCCACATAAATTGTTGGTTCTTGCATTGTGAATTTAATTCCGTTCTTCACTAGCTGTTTAGAAATTTTTTCATTTGCCAATTCCAATAGGCGCTTGCGTAATTGCAGAGAGTTTTCACTAGAACCTAAAATAAAGAATGTTATTCTTGTGCGAGTGATTTTTTTTTCTTCATTGTGATTTAAAAAAGTAATACTAGTGCTGCCTGGATCGATACCAAATAGAGAGTTAGTACTTTCAACAATTACCTGCTCAACTAAAGCCTGTTCTCGTTCTTGCAGCAGGTCTAAAAAATCTAGATAAAGTAAAACCATAACTTTCTTGCCGCGAGTAATATTTTCAATTTCTAAGTTTGCCAATATTGAATTGGGAATAATAGATAAGGTACTTTTAGCAGCAGTGCGAATTTTAGTCGAACGAATACCAATTGACTCAACTCGGCCAAACAAACCTTCCGGAATTTGTTGAGATTTTTGTAAGCGAATATATTCTCCCGGAACAAAGGGACGATCCAAATATAAGACTATTGTTCCTAACAACTGCTCTAAAGTTTTTTGAGCAGCAAAAGCTACAGCTAATCCCCCAATTCCTAAACCAGTTAATAACCCAATTAAATTAAATTCTTGACTTTGAGCAAAAGCTAAGATGGCAATGAATCCAATGATGACATTCGCTAGGGTTTCAAATACTAAAAGTAATTCATCTACTTCTCTGCCAAACTTACGCACTAACTCGATTCCATAGGCTCGAATAAATTGTCGGAATAAGCGAGAGGACAGCCAAGCCAAGCTGACAATTACAGCTAAATCCATAATTGTCGAAAGAAATCTATAGATAGATTGATATTCAACAATCCAGACTAATGAGAATGAAATGAGAATTAAACTACCTGTGATTCTAAATAGATTTCTAATGGGATCAATTAAATTGTTATAAATACTAGCAACTTGCTGGGGTGCAAAACGCCGAATAATAATTCGTAAGAATGTCGGAGTATATCGTCCTATGACTAAAGATAGGAGAATAAAGATGAGAAATACTCCAAAACTGGACAGCGCAGATATTGTAGTATCACGTTGGAGAAATTCCAGAATTATTCGTGAAATATTTTTCATTACTTTTAAATGGTAATAGGCGAGTCAACATAAATTGTTGGTTCTTCGATATCAAAAGCGATGCCATATTCTTGTAAACAATCAGTGATGCTTTGAGTTGCCATACTGAGCAATTGACGGCGTAATTCCATTGATACATCTCCAGAACCTAAGATAAAGAAAGTAACTTGTGCTTGGGTTTTATCTGGATCTGATAAATTGTTGATCGTTTTAAAAGTCACTTCTGTATTTCGTGAATCAATACCAAATATACCATTTGTACTATCTAGAATCACCTGACGAATTAACGCCCGTTCTTCACTACTGAGTGTTTGGTGAAAGGTCAAATAAAGAATGGACATGACTTTCTTTGCACCAGTAAAGTTCTCAATATTCACTTGAGTAAGAGAACTATTGGGAACTATGATTACAGTTCCTTTACCAGATGTTCTAATTCTAGTAGATCTTAATCCTATAGATTCAACTCGCCCAAAAGTACCATCAGGAAGACCAATATAATCATCAATGACAAAGGGGCGATCTAAATATAGAACAATACCACCTAAAATTTGTTCTAGGGTTTTTTGAGCAGCAAAGGCGACTGCTAAACCACCGATTCCTAAACTTGCTAATAATCCTAAAAGATTAATTTGGTGTGTTTGGGCATAGGTGAGAATTGCTAAAAAGATAATGATGAGATTAGCAAGCCATTTTAACAGTATAAGTAGCTCACCGCTGATTTTTTGACCACTTTTAAAAGCAGCATTTAATAAATAAAAATCGAAGAATTTTTGAAAGATTTGTGAGGCTAGCCAACTAATGGCGATCGCTAAAGCTAAACTAACAAGAATTTCTAGTGGATTTGTCCAGCGATTTTTGGGTAAAAACGATACAAATAACTCAATATTAGCAATTACAATTACCACAATTAATAAGTCTTGATTTGGCTTAATTAATTTTTGGTATACATCAGTAATTGGCAGAAAATTCATTTTTTTCACAAGTAAATTTGTCCAGTAAACCATGAGACTACCAAATATAAATATGCAAAATCCGACTACGAAACCGATGAACCCAATTTGTAGTTCTCTGTTTGTAAGAAATTCTGGTAAAAAACTCAACATTTTTTCAGTTGCTATCAAAAGGCATCCCAAATGTGTTTTTAGATTTTAGATTTTGAATCTTCAATCAAAAATCCGTCTTGAAAATTTAGAGACGCTCTCTACGAGACGCTAAAAGCGTAGCTTGCTTCCCTGTAAGGGTACGCAGACTCACTAACGCCGGTTTCCGGCGATCTAAATTTTGTCTGCGACACGCACTCGCGTTCGCAAAATCTAAAATTTGATCGCCGCATCAACAAATATTCAACCGGACATCATATTAATTCTGAATTTTTACAGTTGTGTATCTATCAAATTAGTCATTTGAGTTCTGAGAAAACTCTATCCATAGATAAATGCTAGATAGATACCCTACCGCTACAATACAGATAGTTAAGATGAAATTAGAATCAGTCATCACATTCAATCCAACCTAAAAGTGAGCAGCAAGTTTACAAATCAAAATTTGTAAGCTTGCAATTTCACAACCAAACTCTTGGATGCAAAAAAATGAGTTTTAGTCCAAAGCTTTGGACTAGGCAAATTTAATGAGGTCACTCAATCAATGAAACTTCGTATTTAGAGGGATAGCCTAAATACAACAAATTTAAATTTGTGAATTACACACCTTCAGTTTAAAAGCTAAGCACAAAGCTTGTTTTACTCCTGAATTCTGAATTCTGCTGTATGACTAACCACAGAAGCTATCTATTTAAAAATTGACCACACAAACACGTACAGTTTGTGGACTGCTTGCTCTCAATTCTATTGAGGCAAGTGGCTTAAAAGGGGTAATGAATTAAGCTCGTTTTGCTTTTGATTAGGGATTTTAAATTTTTTTGGCTGATAATTGACCCTGGTGAGTCAAACAAATCCAAAACCCCAAATCATCAACTAGTTAGCTTTGGAGCTGACTAGTTTATCTGCACGCTATTGCTATATTTACCTGTTGACTCCCAGTCTACACCACAAGGGATCAAAAGGCTAGGCAAAAAATTAATTTTTCAAAACACTAACAAACGGAAGTTGCAGAATCTTGTTAAATTGTATAAGCTTGGAAGTTAACTTCAATGAATTAAGCAATACAAGTATTAATTAAATCTTCAACCCCTGCTACTGGTAAGATATTTGTCTTCAATTTGCTTGCTAATTCTGCAACACTCATATCATCTAAAAATACCAATTCACCATGCTTTAACATGACCTTTGGCAGCAAAATGCCATCACCTAAATCTTGTCCTGCTAAATTTAAAAGTAAGTCATGGCCAGTTAGTAATCCCGTGACACTAATATCTTGCCCCCAATAATCACTAGATAAAGCACGCATATTTACTTCTAAACCTTCAACCAAATTTAAACGCTTCAAAATCGGTTGAAATGCTTTTTCTACGGTGTTACCTACTACCCAAGTAAATTTTCTCTGAGGATAGATTTTTGGCGGGAGTAATTCTGCTGCTGCTGTAGCAAATTCTTTGATAAATAATTGAATGGAACCGACTCCATTATCAATTTGAGGATATTCTTCATATTCAGATTCGCTTGGTAATTCCTCACCTGCAATCAAAAACCACTCATCAGCTAACCAAGCAACGCTAGAGTCGAATTTTTGGCGAAATTCTTGCGAAAGCATTTTGACTTGGGAAATCACTTCTTTCGCTTTTTCTCTAGTTACAGGTGTGAGTTCATCTTCTTGGGGACGAAACCGTGTCAACCCAACCGGTACCACTGCCACCGACGCCACCGTAGGCACTTCCCCAGTATGAAAGAAGGCTAAATCTTTGAGGGTTTGTTCGAGATGTTCGCCATCATTGATGCCGGGACATACAACCACTTGGGCATGAATTTGTAGTCGTCTTTGTTGAAACCATTTGAGTTGTTGCAAGATTTGTCCCGCACGGGGATTTTTCAGCAATTTAATTCTGACTTCAGCCTCCGTAGAATGAACGGAAACATACAACGGAGATAAACGCATTTGTTCAATCCGCCGCCATTCTTTCTCTGGTAGATTGGTGAGGGTAAGATAAGAGCCGTACAAAAAGCTCAGACGATAATCATCGTCTTTCAAATACAAACTAGAACGCTTGCCTGGTGGCTGTTGGTCGATAAAGCAAAATGGACAGCGGTTATTGCACTGAATTAAGCCATCAAACAGGGCAGTTTCAAATTCTAGCCCCAAGTCTTGGTCGTAATCTTTTTCAATTTCAATGTGATGTGTTTTACCAGTAGCGTCTAAAATTTCTAGTTCTAAAATTTCATCAGCGCATAAAAATTGATAATCAATTAAATCACGGGGATGGGTACCGTTAATTGCAACGATCGCATCTCCCGCTTCAAAACCAATCTCTGCGGCTATGGAATCAGGTAATACTCTGGTAATACGGGCGGGTTGAATGGTAGACATGGACATGGGCATGAGGCATGGGGCATTGGACTATTATCTAATTTAACCTTGCCAACCTGCTGCGATCGCTAATAAAATAACACTCCCGAATGCTAATCTATACCAAACAAAAATCAAGGTGTTTTTAGTTTGTAAGTATCTGATCAAGAATGCAATTGATAGGTAGGAAAATATAAAAGTTGAAATAATCCCGACAATTAACAGTCCCACAATGTTATCTGGTAACTGCTGGGCTTGAAATAATTTGAAGATTTTAAAACTTTTATACAGGGTTGCAATGGTCAGAGTTGGAAACCCTAATAAAAATGAAAACTTCGCTGCTGTATCTCGTTCTAATCCTAAAAATAATGCAGTCGTCAATGTCGAGCCAGAACGAGAAACACCAGGAAGCAAGGCCAGTGTTTGTCCTAATCCGACTAAAATACCATCCTGAATCTGCAATGAATTGAAACCTCGTTTGCGAGTGCCGATTTTTTCTGCCAAACCTAGTAAAACTGCCATGATAATTGACATGATGGCAATAATTAAGGCACTCTCAGGAATAATGTCTTTCAAAATAAACCCGACAATTAAGGCAGGCATTGTTCCAACAATAATACCTACAAGAATTTTCCATTCCTCCCGTTGCCAGTCTTTGTGTTTTAGTGCTTCAACTCCACCTTTAACAACACTAGAAATTAACGACCAAAAGTACCATAAAATTGCTATCACACTGCCAAATTGAATTGCATCGACAAAATCTTTAGAACCTAGCTCTTTCCAACCAAATACCTTTGTCACAATTAGCAAATGTGCAGTACTACTGATTGGCAAAAATTCTGTAATTCCTTGAACAATACCTAAAATAAAAGCTTGAATAAACTCCATATCTAATTTCCTATTATGGGTATGACGATGTTACTTTATATACTCTTAACTGCACCCAATCTTGTATAAAACCCAATTTTAGCGATCGCTAACACTATCTAAGACGCTGACCATGTTCTTACACCCATGTCAATAAGTCAACGCAATTTTACGAATTCATCAAACTTTAATATTTACAGCAGTTTTCATGTATTTGAACCACATCTATGGTAATGAACAATGTTCCCTACCGCGTGGTCTATTTACCTGAAAATTGCTGTAACTAACCACAAGGGGACAGAAGAGAGTTTTGCCCTCTTGCCGAAATTTCACTATAATTTGAATGCCCCAGGGGGGGATTTTAAAGTGTGATATCTTAAATAAGGTAAAGTTTAGTAACAAATATTAAAAACGTTGATTAATAATACATTGTCTTCCTACACCACTTCTATCCCTCCCCTGGATGCCGAATTGGATGTGTCTAATATCAAGCACAGGGATATCAAAAAATTGGAATCTACACTCTCATCTTCTCCCTCTCTGCCTTTATCTATCTCTTCTTCACAAACATGGTTGGTATTTGCGGCGGCGGTATTTTTAGTATCAGTGCCTGTATTTATAGAAGCACCAATAGTGCGATCGCTACCTAGTTTGAGTTTAGCGCTGACAGGATTTTGGGTATGGCTCAGTTTGAGATTAATGTCACGTCCTGCAACATATGTCTGGGGAGATTTGCTTTTCGGGTTTAGCTGGAGTTGGTTAGCGGGAGCAATTTACTGGGGTTGGTTACGTTGGGAACCTTTATGGCATCTACCGGTGGAATCTATCGGCTTACCATTTGCTTGTTGGTGTTTGGCAAAAAATTGGGGCAAGGTAGGTAACTGGTTTTATTTAGGTTCTTTATTCGGTACAGTTTTAACAGATGTATATTTTTATATTGTGGATTTGATGCCCTATTGGCGACAAATCATGATAGCGGACGCCAATAGCACGTCACAAATTTTACACAATGCTTTAATACAAGTCCAAACACCTTGGGGACAAGCTTGGGCAATAATTCTCGCCCTAGTACTGTTAACAGTGGGAATTTTATCCTTAGGTCGAACCCAAAAACACTGGTACGCCTTTGGTGGCGCAGTTTTAAGCACAATTTTGGTAGACAGCTTATTTTTGCTAGCAGCGATCGCAGCCTGAAAATCACGACACTCTTCTTAAACCTATCTACGACAGACCAGCGATCGTGCCGTAGAACATTGTTTAGTTAAGAAATATTACAATACTTATCTGACAGCCTCAAGTCATTTTCACTAGAGTTTACGGTATTGGACATGCCAAAATCTCCTATTCACTGCGGATGTAGAATCAGCCAGCCCAAAAGATTTTGGGCAGCCGGGAATGATACCGTGGTTTATAGATGCAACCCTATGACCGCAGGAGCAGCCACTGTGATCGCTGGAAAAAATTTTTAGCAAAACTACAGTCAAACCCAGTAACAGTAAATATTGTGGATATTAATACGCTGTATATTAGTTTCTGATGACTGCTGTGTTGATTAAGCTATCAGGTTTTGTCTTTTGTCCTTTGTCCTTTGTCCTCTAACGTAGACGCATTAGCGGCTACTCTTGCGAGAACGCCTAAAAGCGAACACGCAGGGTATGACCAATGACTAAGCCCAAAGTCTCAGCGCCGGCTTCCGGCGATGCCTGCGGCATCCCGCAGGGTACAGAACTTTGTAAAAATGACCACTGACAACTGTTAGCTGAAGAATTTTATTTCTGTTTGATGGAAAGAGGTAAAAAAATCGTGAAAGGATTGGTGCGTTTATTAACAGTGTTTAGCTTGTTACTTGGTTGCTGGGGATGGCTGGGAACAACTCAGATAGCCCAAGCTGCTAGTTTCAACAGTTTTGCTTTTCCCCAAGTGCCAGTTTTGGCAATTGAACGGCAGAATAGCGCAGACAGGAAGTTAGCAACGGAATTTGGTAAAAAAATTGATTTGAATAATACCAACGTCCGGGCTTTTCAACAGTATCCAGGGCTTTATCCCACCCTTGCGAAGCTGATCATCAAGAATGCTCCCTACCAAAGCGTAGACGATGTATTGAATATTGAAGGATTGAGCGATCGCCAAAAACAAACCCTGCAAGCCAACTTCGATCACTTTGCCGTGACAGAACCAGAGTCTGCCTTCAACGAGGGAGACGATCGCTTTAACAACGGCATTTACAGATAACTGCACATTGCAGTTAATGTAGCAAATAGCAGCCCACTCCTGATTCTAGGGAGTGGGAAGTTCAAGAAGACACGGGGACACGGGGACACGGAGACACGGAGAATTTTATATATAGAATCTCCCCGCGTCGCCGCGTCTCCCCGTCCCCGCGTCCTCTGCCCCTCTCCCCCTCTCCCCCTCCCCCTTACCTTGCCTGACGTAGACACCCCTAGCCAATTTGATGTTTTAGTAGTAGGCGCTGGTGCTGCTGGACTCTACACAGCCCTGTGTCTGCCAGAGTCGTTGCGAGTCGGCTTGATTACCAAAGAAACTGTGGCTTTGTCCGCCAGTGATTGGGCACAAGGTGGTATTGCCGCAGCAGTCGCCCCGGAAGATTCTCCGACGCTGCATATTGAAGATACAATCCGGGCAGGTGCAGGTTTATGCGATCGCACCGCTGTGGAATTTCTCGCCGAACATGCCCCTAGCTGCATTCAGTCTTTAGTTAACTTGGGGGTGGCTTTTGACCGTCATGGTCAAGCTTTGGCTTTAACTTTAGAAGCCGCCCATTCTCGCCACCGCGTTCTCCACGCCGCCGACACCACAGGACGAGAAGTTACTACCACCCTCACCGCCCAAGTTCTGCGCCGCCAAAATATTCAAGTCATCCAGCAAGCTTTGGCTTTGAGTTTGTGGATTGAACCCCAAAGCCATTACTGTCAGGGAATTAGCCTGTTTTATCAAGGTAAAATCACATGGGTAAGAGCTGGTGCTGTGGTACTGGCAACCGGTGGCGGTGGTCAGGTATTTGCCCAAACCACTAACCCGGCTGTGAGTACAGGGGATGGCGTAGCGATCGCGCTTCGTGCTGGCGCTATCCTCCGTGATTTAGAATTTGTCCAATTCCATCCCACAGCCCTCACCAAACCTGGTGCCGATCGCTTTTTGATTAGCGAAGCTGTACGCGGCGAAGGGGCACACCTCATCGATAACGAAGGGCGGCGTTTTGCCTTTGACTACGACCCAGCCGGTGAACTCGCGCCCAGAGATGTGGTAAGTAGAGCGATTTTTAGTCATTTACAACATACCGCCCTCGATCCCGCCACCGCCCATGTGTGGTTAGATATGCGCCCCATTCCCGCCGACAAGATTCGTCATCGCTTTCCCAACATCATCAAAGTTTGTCAGCACTGGGGTATCGATGTCTTCAATCAACCAATTCCTGTAGCCCCTGCTGCCCATTACTGGATGGGTGGGATCGTTACGGATTTAATGAATCGCACAAATATCCCTGGTTTATATGCAGTGGGTGAAACTGCCAGTACTGGAGTGCATGGGGCAAATCGTCTTGCTAGTAATTCCCTACTAGAATGTATTGTCTTCGGTGCCCAGATGGCTAACATTCAATTAGCAGATGTTGGGCAGCCCTTAGAAACACCAGCACTACCATTCCAGAAATTTACTGCTAATGCCAGCGAGTGGCAGACTCAGCAAACACTCCTAGAAACCCTCAGAGAAAAGTTACCACGCCTGGTGTGGCAACACGCTGGTATTTGCCGCGAACAGTCAGGATTAGAAACTGCGATCGCCACTGTAGAGTCTTGGCAGCAAGATTTCGCTGGCTTACCCCTAACTAAATTTTTGCTAGCTTTACGTCCAGCAGAACCAGCTAGTTTTGACCTACCAGATGTTGAAGCCCAACTGCGACTTTGGGCAGAAACTCGCAATTTGTTAGATGTGGCTCATTTAATTCTCAAAAGTGCCGCTTTTAGAACCGAAAGTCGCGGCGGGCACTACCGCCTAGATTATCCTCACCCAAATTCAAATTGGCAAGTCCACACACTTGTACAAACACACCACTGGTGGAAATCTCCAGTATTAGATAATGGGCATGGGGCATAGGGCATCAGGCAAGCAGGAAGTGTGGGAAGTGTGGGAGGTGTGGGAGGTGTGGGAGGATGGGGAAGAAATCTTTCCCCCACACTCCCTCATCTCCCTCATCCCCCTCATCCCCCTCATCCCCCTCATCGCTTAACGAGTACCACTACCATGCTGACTATCAGGGCCACCATAATTTGGTGGAATATATGTGTCTTTTAAATCCGGAGAATTGACTTTGCGGGCGATTAAGGTGTTACTGGCATTACGGTTAAGACTACTAGCACTTGCGGTACTCGACAAACCTGTGTAAGCCACAACTTTTGGTACAAGTATGTAAGCAGCTATACAGAACATTATAAACTTTGTGATTCCGGAGTTAATTTTCATAATCAACAGTAAATTTACTACTTTTTCTTGTAAAGGGTATTTTTTATTATCTTACGTAAATATACGTAAAAACTTTTAGAATATTCCAAAATTATTAATTTTGCTGGCAATAGACAAGTAATTGCACTATTATTTTCCAGATCAGCGTTAATTTGCTGGTATTAAATAGTCTTAATATTTAAGAAATATTCTTAAATGTCCCCTTTTTGCATCAGTCTAAAGTTAGATATATTGACGAATTACATGATGAGTTTCCCTAGTTCACTATTTATTAATAATATCTTAATATTTTTAAGTATAAACACTAAGTTCAAATAATAGATAACTTGAAAAGACTATAAAATAATACTTTGAAATTTTTAGAGTAAGAATTTCATAAAAGTAAAGATATATAAAATTAAATTCTGTAATTCTTATATTACAAGAGTTTTAGGAGCTATTAAACTATCAAGTGCAGTCACAATTACTCTAAGTATTGTGTTTTTTATAAAGTAAAAATACTTACATAGTAAAGTTTTTAATTTTTAATTACTGATAATGAAAAATTTCTTTCTTACCTTTCTTCAGAGGTTGAGTATGAAAAGAGAAAAGCCTTGCTATGTCTTAATTTTGGCAAAAAAAATACTTCTAGGACTGTATGCAATGCTTTTGCAAGCTAGTACTTTGCACATATATGGAGTCCAGATTCCTAACTAGATGGTAACAATATTGACTATAGATAGAAAAATCTGAAGGCTAAAATATTAAGTAATTATGCAAATTCGTAGCGATTTTTACCCAGGCGTTTGGCACGGTACATTGCTGCATCTGCTTGTTTCATCAAAGTTTCACTGTCTTGGCTGTTGTATGGATAGACACTAATACCGATGCTGGCAGAGACTCGGATTGCATACCCATCCAAAACAATTGGTCTGGTAATGCTGCTTAAAATTTTTTCGGCGACTTTAGCAGCTACCTGGACATTGGGAATTGCTCGTAAGATCACAGTAAATTCATCACCACCCAAGCGAGAGACTGTATCACTAGCGCGTAAAGAACTGCTTAATCGCCCAGCAATGGTCATCAACAGGCGATCGCCCATCTCATGCCCCAGAGTATCATTAACTTGTTTAAACCCATCCAAATCGATAAACAGCAGTCCCAGCAACAAGTTATTGTGTTGCGCCCAGTGTAAAGACTCGTAAAGTTGTTCGGCAAAAAATTTGCGATTCGATAAACCTGTCAGGGGATCGTGATAAGCTAAGTAACGCAAATGGTCTTCTTTAAGTTTTAATTCATTGTTAGAGCGAAATAACTCAGCAGCAGTACGCTTGAGTTCTTCCTCCATCAACTTGCGTTGAGTAATATCTCGGATTACCCCAACTAAAAAGAAATTGCCAGCTGAATCTTTGTGGAGCGATCGCTTAGTGGCAATTTGATGAGTCTGACCATCTGCATTTGTAAATTCTTCCTCGTGTTCGTGGGCTTGCTGAGTCCGAAAAACCAACTCATCCTGTTGTCGAAACACATCGGCTTCATGTTTAGGGAAAAAGTCATAGTCTGACTTTTCAATTAACAACTTATTCGGATAACCGATAAATCGACAATACGCTTCATTTAAAACAATCCACTGATGTTGCTCATTTTTTACAAAAATGGGATCGGGAATCGTGTTGATGACGTGATGCAAAAATTCCTTAGAGCGTTTCCACTCTTCCTGCATGTGGGCTATATGGCTCGTCATCCAAATAGCTGAAATCCCAAAAGTAAACAGCCCAGGAATCAAGGGTATCCACCAACCGTATAAAAAAGCCAAATAGCCAGTGATAATCAATAGAAAGCAACAAATGAGGATACTGAGAAAGCTTTTAGTTGCATCTCGTATCCGCCATGTTGTAACAGCTCCCACATAAGACCAAACAAAAATCCACAAGTATTCCAATAGTTCAGGCCAGGCTTTCAGTAATGGTCTTCCTTCGAGAGCAGCTGAGATTAACTCACTAATAAAATAAGCTTGTAATTGAATACCAGCCACAGGCTTGGCAGTACCCATAAGGCTGCTGGAATAGGGAATAAATACAAAATCTTGGAGACTGGGTGCAGTAGAGCCAATAACTATAATCCGATCTTTAATTAAGTTTTCTTGGACTTTATTTGCCAGGACATCACTCATCGATACTTGGCGAAAATGAGAAAATTCTACCGATGGATCTTGACATTTGGGTTTGGGAAAATTGGATAAAATTTGGTAGCCTCTGGCATCAGCTCCAACATAAGCACCATCATTACTTTGAAAACGAGTAAATACTGCTTTACCCAATTGCAAATACTCAGGGTTGCTTTTTGCTTGGGTAGGAGTAATGTCCTCTGACTTTAAATACAATAAAGCCAACTTCAAAGCAAAACTTTCGTGAACCTTATCCTCAACGTGCCAATACAACAAGCTGCGACGTACTTTACCATCAGGGTCATACAGCACGTTGTTAAAACCCACTTGACTCTTATCAAGTCCTAGTGGAGGTAAAACATTAAGGTTTTTATTTTTTTCATTTGCCAGTAGTTCAATACCAATCAAGTTTGGCATTGACTTATAAGCATTACGTAGTTCTTGATTGCCAGGTTCCACGGGCAAATTTCGGTAGATATCCAAGCCAATAGCACGAGGTTTATAGACGTTTAATTTTTGTAACAGTTCGGCAATATTCCGATCTGGAATTGGCCACGAACCTACTTGGTCTAAATAGGTCTCATCAATCACAACAATAGTGATACGTTCTTCTGGTCGTTCTTTTGGACGTAAGTGAAAAAATTGATCCAAGCCTGCCAACTCTAAGGATTGTAATAATCCGATAGAGCGCAAAAACAATACACAGACTGCAACACCAGCAGCAATCATGAATTCCTTGTGTTCTCGACTAAGCGATTGTTTCAGTCCAAAGATTAAATTTACAAAACGCTTGCCTAGCTGCTGATTCATTAAGCCACTCCCAAAGTTCTGAAACTCGGCTTGTGACTCACCTTCCGGAAACTCCCAGAAACATCTGGAAACTGTTGTTGGTATGTACACAAACGTTGAAGAAGGCGATTTTGCTTATTGGACTCGCGTTTTCCCACTAATAACAAAAGCATATTCAGAGTAACTTCAACAGACACACTTTCGCATTTGACGCTGACATAATTACACCCGAAGGCGGCTTCCATGTGCTGCAAAAATAAATTAAAGTACACATTGTATGAGAGCTAGTGTACTTCATCAAATTCCTTCAGCTTGAGATGTTTACAACTGAAAGCCGCAAGAAAATTGATACACAGTATTTTTAGTTAGTGAAGTACACAAACTTGGTCTTAGAGCTAGGCTTCAAACCTGTTTTACTTCTCAATCCATTGAAAATTGGGTATTGGACAACACTTAATACTGATCGCGATTATTACCAAAAAAAAGTCAACCGGAAACAGACTTACTGTCTTTATCCAGTTAACTATAGTAATCAACTTTGATTTTTTAACTTATTTGCTCCCGGTAGGCAGTAGGTACAGACGCGATTCACCCTTGTCTTTACTCATAGGGAATTACGCTTTTCCAGTTGAGGGCGAGTTTTGCCACCTGATCAAACAAAAGTCCTAAATATAAGGTTTAAAAGCAAAGTCGCCAAAAACAGGCATATTGGCAATTATTTGAAATATTTGAAGTTACGAGAACCAGTGTAACCAGAAACTTTTGCTAGTTCCTCTAAATTTTGCACTCCGCTATAGCTTTTGCCATTGATAATCCAAGTCGGGAAGCCTTCAATTTTTGCAGCTTTACACAATTCTGGTTGAGCTTTGAGTCCATCGGCAGCGCACTCTACTTTCACACTCTCGTTGAGTTCTTGATAAGCTTGTTTGCCAAACAGTAGCTTTTGTTCGTGGCAGTGAGGACACCAGTAAGCGACGTATTCCTTAGCACCTATTTTCACCAGATGCCGTGCTAGTGCTATTTCTGCCTCACCAGAGGTAGTAGTGATTTCCCAACCAAATGCTGGATTAGGATTTTCCTTGGGAATAAAGGAAATTTTTGCAGGTTGTCCAGGAGTTTCAGGTGTGACACCTGATTGATTGACACCAGCATAAATGCCTAAAGTGCCAATCAGCGTCACCATCCCAACAATCAGGGCGGTAAACAAGATTTGTCCAATATCTTCCCAAGTGCGACCAATAATTGTCAGTACCAAAAGACTACCAGAGAACAAAGCTGAGCCGATACAGTAAGGACAAACGGCTTTGATTTGGAATGCCAGTAGGTACATTAAGTAGCCGCTAAATACAGACATAGCGATCGCACCCACCAACAGTAGCCACCACGTCCAATTTTCCAGTTGCTTGCGACTATTATTATTGTCCCCTGAGTTCAATATCAAAGGAGCCAAAGCTAATATCACCATACCGATGTATGCCACAAACCCAAACAAAGCTAATGGCTGACCAAAAACTGTTGCCCAAGGACTGGAAAGCACATCATTACAGCCTTTGGCGCCAGCCTGTGCCACACAAGCTGCACTGTTTCCGGATAACTTTTCTATGGTGAGATAACCTGTCGTCAAGGCACCACATCCAGCGATCGCGGCAATCAATGGACGTGACCATTTATGAATCCAAGGAGTAGAACGGCGGCGAATCATAATATTGGGGATTGGGGACTGGGGACTGGGGATTGGGCATTGGGCATTGGGAATTGGGCATTGGGGATTGGGCATTGGGAATTGGGCAGGAGTGGGAAGCTTTTTTATAATTTCCCCACACTCCCCCATGCCCCATGCCCCATGCCCCACTTAAGAATGTAATTTCACTTGTCCTGCTGACTTGCTTTCACCTTTGGAGTTCCAACTGCGACGCGCGGCTTCCACAAATTGACTGACGCGAATGGGGTCAATTGGTTGATCTATCCGTCCGTGACGTTTCAGGGAACTGGAAACTATGACACCATCTGCTGCCTGCATTAATGTATCAATATTTTCCCAATTTGCCCCACTACCGATGAACACTGGTGTTCCAGCTGCCGCACCACAAGCTAGTTCCAAATCTTCTAAGTTAGGAGGGCTACCAGTAGCCCAACCAGACAAAATCACCCCGTCTGCTAAACCCCTTTCAATGGTGTCTTTGACGGCGACTGTGAGATTTGGAGAACTCAAAGGACGGGCGTGTTTCACCAAAACATCGGCCAGGATTTTAACATCGCTGCCTAACTCTCGTCGATAGCGGAGTAGTTGATGAGCTTCTCCCTCAATTAATCCTTGGTCGGTTGCCATCACTCCTGTGAGGACGTTGACGCGGATAAATTGTGCCTGGACACAGCTAGCGATCGCCATCGCACTTTTGCCGTCGTTTCGCAACACATTTAACCCCACTGGTAATGTCACCAAGTTCTGTATCCGCTGCACTACCATTGTCATGGCACTCACAACCACCGGATCTACTTGGTTTTTGGTAAACGGCGCGTCGAAAAAATTCTCCACAATCATGCCGTCAACACCTCCGCTTGCCAAGGCTACGGCTTCTTGTTCGGCGCGGTCAATTACCGCTTTCAGGCTACCTCCCCAACGCGGTGAGGTTGGCAGTGGTAGCAGGTGAACCACGCCGATAATCGGTGAGCGAGTTTTAAATAGCTGATATAAGTCCACGTCTTTAATTATTGCGAGGGATTAGGGATTACAGACTAGAAATTAGAGGCTAGTACTACAACACCCAAATATACCTACAATTCAAAATACCCGAAAAGCTTGACTCATCAGCTTTTTGAATTTTGAATAATTTTGCATAAGTTGATTTTACAAGGCGTTACTAGCCCCTAATCCCCAGTCTGTGTAAGCCATTCCCTTGGTTAGCATTAAATCTGTTTTATGAAGGCCTGGTTTGCTGCCTCCTTCCCAAGATGGAAATTGGCGTGAAACCTCTCATAAGATATGTTAAGATAAAACCTGGCTACAAGAGGAGTTTGCCACTCACAACACGCGAGGCAGCTTTGGCTGGTTTAGGCGTCTTGTCCACGCACAGTCGTAGGACCAGCCAATCGCCAGGGCAACATTACTGCTTTATAGGCGTAGTCGCTTTCGTCGATTTCCCTGAGGGTAGCGACTTCTCACAACAAGCCCTTTGGGCGGCTTCCCGATGGGTAAATTAACAACGCACACGCTATGGTAATGTAAAATACCAATAGACGAATTGTTAAAAAGCATTACAAGTGTCAAATGTACCCAAAGAGACTTCAATTCACCCTGGGGAACAGATTGATAGGAATATCATAACATGACCTCTATTTTTATTATCAATAGGGTCATAAGTTAGCGGGCATTTGCTGACAGTGGGAATTTGCCACTGTTAAAGTTCTCATGAGGATGCTGATAGCAAAAAAGCAATAGTTATGTGCTGGAATGATTTTGATTACAAGAAAGGAAACTGAAAATTTTTTCAAAATATGGGTGACAAGCCAACAATTGCCATTTCTCACTTGGGCTGTGAGAAAAATCGAATTGATACAGAACACATGTTGGGAATGCTTGTAGAAGCAGGCTACGGTGTAGATACAAATGAAGAGTTAGCAGATTACGTTATTGTTAATACATGTAGTTTTATTGAAGCAGCGAGACTTGAATCTGTCAGAACTTTGGTAGAACTGGCAGAGGCAAACAAAAAAATTGTGATTACTGGCTGTATGGCGCAACATTTCCAAGAAAAACTTTTGGATGAGTTGCCGGAAGCGGTAGCTGTGGTGGGTACAGGTGATTATCACAAAATTGTAAATGTAATTGAGCGTGTTGAACTTGGCGAACGGGTCAAACAGGTTAGTATCGAACCAACCTACATTGCCGACGAGACTACACCGCGCTATCGCACTACAACAGAGGGTGTAGCTTACCTCAGGGTTGCCGAAGGATGTGATTATCGTTGTGCGTTTTGTATAATTCCTCATTTAAGAGGGAACCAGCGATCGCGTACTATTGAATCGATAGTCGCTGAAGCCGAGCAGTTAGTCGCTCAAGGGGTACAGGAAATTATTTTAATTTCCCAAATCACGACTAATTACGGTCTGGATATTTATGGCCAGCCAAAGTTAGCCGAATTACTCCAAGCTTTGGGGAAAGTCAACGTACCGTGGATCAGAATCCACTATGCTTATCCCACGGGATTGACACAAGGCGTGATAGCGGCAATCAAAGAAACACCCAACGTCTTGCCTTATCTCGATTTGCCGTTGCAACACTCTCATCTTGAGATTCTCCGCGCCATGAATCGTCCTTGGCAAGGGCGTGTAAATGATGGGATTATAGATCGCATCAAAACGGCGCTACCAACAGCCGTATTGCGGACAACATTTATTGTTGGTTTCCCAGGAGAAACAAGCGAGCATTTTGAGCATCTACTAGAGTTCGTCAGGCGGCATGAATTTGACCATGTTGGTGTGTTCACCTTCTCCCCGGAAGAAGGAACCCCCGCCTACAACCTGCCCAATCAGTTATCTCAAGAAGTCATGGACGATCGCCGAGACCAACTGATGGCACTCCAGCAACCGATTTCCCAAAAGAAAAATCAACAGGAAGTAGGCAAAATCGTCGATGTCCTGATTGAGCAAGAAAATCCTGAAAGTGGTGAATTAATCGGTCGTTCAGGTAGATTTTCCCCAGAAGTTGATGGTCAAGTTTATATCCAAGGACAGGCAAAGTTAGGAACCATCGTCCCAGTGGCGATTCACCACGCTGATGCATACGACCTATATGGTCAAGTTGTCAATAATTAATTTGTCATTTGTCCTTTGTAAATGACCAATGACTAATCCAAAAAATCCTTAGAGAAAATTTAGGAGAATTGATGAATCTTTCGTTTCAAGAACTAGGTATTTCCCAAGAACGCGTCGAGCAATTAGAAAAAATTGGCTTTACCACACCCACTAATATTCAAGCCCAAGCAATTCCCCAATTGTTGGCTGGTCGTGACGTGGTGGGTCAATCTCAAACTGGGACGGGTAAAACAGCAGCATTTTCACTGCCAATTTTAGAACGGCTGGATATTAATCAAAGAGCCGTCCAAGCCTTGGTTTTAACACCAACTCGTGAATTAGCAATGCAAGTTCACGATGCGATCGCCCAGTTTATCGGCAATGACGGATTGCGGGTTTTAGCAATCTATGGCGGTCAATCAATTGAGCGCCAAATGTTACAGCTCAAACGTGGCGTTCACATCGTTGTCGGCACCCCAGGACGGGTAATAGATTTGCTCGATCGCGGCTGTTTAAAACTCGATCAAGTGAAATGGTTTGTTTTAGATGAAGCTGATGAAATGTTGAGCATGGGCTTTATTGATGATGTCATCAAAATCCTCTCCCAAGCACCTACAGATCGCCAAACAGCTTTATTCTCAGCGACAATGCCACCATCGATTCGTTCTTTGGTGAACAAGTTTTTGCGATCGCCCGCCACAGTTACCGTCGAGCAACCAAAAGCCGCACCCAACAAAATCAACCAAGTAGCTTACCTGATCCCCCGCCACTGGACAAAAGCCAAAGCTTTACAGCCAATTCTGGAAATGGAAGATCCAGAAACAGCTTTAATCTTTGTTCGCACCAGACGCACCGCCGCCGAACTCACCAATCAGCTACAATCTGCCGGTCATAGTGTCGATGAATACCACGGTGACTTGTCCCAACAAGCGCGTGAACGGTTATTGAGCCGATTCCGGAATCGTCAAGTACGTTGGGTGGTAGCAACTGATATTGCGGCACGCGGATTAGATGTCGATCAACTCTCCCATGTGATCAACTACGACTTACCTGATAGCGTAGAAACCTACGTTCACCGCATTGGTCGTACTGGTCGTGCTGGTAAAGAAGGAACCGCAATTTCTTTAGTACAGCCATTTGAACGGCGCAAGCAGCAAACATTTGAACGTCATAACCGCCAAGCTTGGCAAGTGTTGTCAATTCCCACACGGGCGCAAATTGAAGCGCGGCACATCCTGAAATTGCAAGAACAAGTGCGGGAAGCTTTGGCTGGTGAACGTTTAGCTTCATTTTTGCCCATCGTCAGTGAATTGATTGAAAAATATGATGCTCAGGCCATCGCCGCAGCCGCATTGCAAATCGCTTACGACGAAACTCGTCCTGCTTGGTTGAACTCAGATGTGGAAATTCCCCAAGAGGAACCCGCGACTCCCAAACCCAGACTCGCCAAACGCCGCGAATCTTCTGGCGATCGTCCCCGTTCCAGCTGGAAATCAGATAACAGCAATGGAGATGAAGAAAGACATTCTTCTCCCAAGCCCAAACTGCGGACAAATGGTCGTGAGTCTTCTGCATCCCCTACAAGTAAAAAGCTAGGTTCACCTACAGCTAGAGAATCAGCTTCTTAGTTTGAAGTTAATGAATTTTGGATTTTAGATTTTAGATTTTTGCTTCAATCCAAAATCCTAAATTCAAAATCTAAAATTGAAAGAGTTGAGAGTTAGGAGTTAAGATTTTGACTTTGGACTCTTGACTTTTTGACTTTTTGGGTAACTTTTTCTACAACTTTGTAGAAAAATGAATTATACCAAGTTGGCAAAGGAAGTTCAGCAAGCGCGACTTTGTGGAACTAGTGCCTGACTTGATGGTAGAAATAAAATCTAAGTCAGACCGGATCAAACCACTGGTAGAAAAAATTCAGCTATTTTTACAACTGGGATGTACAGTTGGTATTCTCATCGATCCTGATAAATTGACGCTCACCAAATTCCTCGCCCCGTGGAAGCCCCTGCATTTATGCGTGGGGGTAAGGGGCAGGCGATTTCAATCGCCGTCAGAATAGTTTCTTTTAGGAGTATGAGTAACCATCTTTTTTGTGAATTGCTGAACAATATTTGTAGCTAATGCCTGCGATTCTTCCCATTTTGGTAGCGATATCAAAACTACCTGTGGCACGACACAAAACACGCCCTAAATATTCGCCAACTTTTTTAC
>JAVRBV020000148.1:0-28812 GCA_034531095.2 Nostoc sp. CreGUA01
GCTAAGAGTATTAGTATCAAATTGTCAAAAGCAAAAATGCTCAGGCTGAACAAATTGATGGGTATATTTACCGCATTGGGCATGGGGCATTGGAGGTGTGGGAGGATGGGGAAGCATTAATTCTCTTTCCCCCATCTCCCCATCTCCCCACACTCCCCACACTCCCCACACTCCCTCATCCCCGCGTCCCCGCGTCTCCCAATGCCCAATGACTAGGGTTTATTGTCTTCCAGTGAAACGATGACGACAGTAATATTATCGTGCCCTCCTTGCTCTTTAGCAGCCTCAACTAAAGAGATGGCGGCTTTATCTAGCCAAGGAGTCTCTTGGAGGCAGCTAGCAATCTTTTGCTCGACAAGTTCTTCTGTGAGACCATCACTACATAGCAGGAAGCGATCGCCAATTTTGACATCTAGAGGTTGCACGTCAATCTGATGTAGGTCTTCACGCCCCAAACAGCGCGATAATACATGACGAAAAGGATGTAATCGTGCTTCGTCTGGGGTGATGTCACCGATTTTGATTGCCCGTGCTACCCAAGTGTGGTCTTCCGTTACTTGTTCTAATTGTGATTCTCGGAAGCGATACAGGCGGGAATCGCCAACATGAGCGCACCAAGGCGGTTCTGGGGAGCGAAAAATTACCGCTACGACTGTTGTACCCATGTCGGCGCGTTGGGGATGATTTTGCTGATCTTGCAAAATCGCTTGATTGGCATCCCACAAAGCTTGCTCTAGTAATTCTTGAGAAGACTTTGGAGATTCCCAGTTTGCCACTAAATACCCCTGAATTTCCTTAGTGGCAATGCGACTTGCTTCTTCGCCTCCCGCATGACCACCCATCCCATCAGCAACTACAAAAAATCGTCCTTGTGGGTCGATATAGTAAGCATCCTGATTATTAGAACGAATAAGTCCCGGATCGCTAAGACCGGTGAAATTAATTTTCATAAATTTTTTCAACAATTAATACATACGGTCGTAACGGTCGAGACGTAGAAGTAATCGGATCAGAATCACTGAAATCCCTACTGCGATTAAAGTGGGCAACAGTGCTAACCATACACGATTCATAACTACTAAAATAGTAGCTGAAAGCGTGAAACCACTAATTAACAGAGCATAGCTCATTGAGAGCTGAATATTACTTTGCCGCCGCAACAAACGTTCAGTTTCTATAGACCGAACGCGCAGGCGCATGTCTCCCCGTTCTAACTTTTCTAGGGTATCCTCCAACCTACGTGGTAGACCCAACGCGGTACTACTTACTTGAGCTGCTTGACGACTCAATTCGTTAAGAAAGCTATTCCCTTCAGAACCATTCATATCGGTCATAAGCTGCATTGCATAGGGTTTGGCAACTTCCATAAAGTTAAACTCTGGATCTAAGCCTTTGCCTACCCCCTCTAGGGTAGAAAAGGCTCGCATCACAAAAGTGAAAGTTGCTGGAAATCTAAATGGTTGATTATAAGCTATTTCGTAAAGATCATCACTAATTGCGGCCACTGATTGGTTTTCAAAGGGCTTATCCATGAAATTGTCCAGCATATACTGGACAGAACGCCGCACTGGCCCCATATCATCTACTGGGGCGATCGCACCTAAATCGATCAAAGATTGTACTACGCGATCGCCATCTTTTTGGGCAATGCCAAACAAGGTTTGCATCAGTCCTTCACGAATGTTGGACTTAATTTGCCCCATCATTCCAAAATCGTAGAATATCAAAGCACCATCAGGGCTGATGGCAATATTACCTGGGTGGGGGTCGGCGTGGAAAAAGCCACTATTGAGTAACTGTAGCAAATAGGCTTGAGCGCCTTGACGAGCGATGGTTTTTCGATCTAAACCTGCTGCTTCCAAAGCTTCGTATTGGCTAATTTTAATTCCAGGGACATATTCCAATGTCAGCACGCGAGAGGTAGTGTAACGCCAATAAATTTTTGGGACTTTTACCCAGTCGTAGCCGCGAAAGTTACGGCGAAAAGTATCAGCGTTACGACCTTCATTGAGATAATCAATTTCTTCCCAAAGAATGCGACAACATTCTTCATAAATACCGAGCCAATCTCGTCCCTTTCCCCATTTGGGATGGTTTTGAAAGTAGCGGGTGATTCCTTTAAGAATTTGTAAATCTATTTCAAATAACTTCTTTAATCCCGGACGTTGTACCTTAACTACTACTGCTTCTCCACTATGCAGCACAGCTTTATGTACTTGCCCCAAGCTAGCAGCAGCTAAAGGAATAGGCTCAAAATTTTGAAATAGTTCCGGAATTTTCTTGCCTAGTTCTTGCTCAATAATCGCTTCTACTTGTTCATAGCTAAATGCTGGTACTTTGTCTTGTAATTTTGCTAGTTCTTCTACATATTCAACAGGGAATATATCAGCACGCGTAGAAAACAATTGCCCAACTTTAATGAAGGTTGGGCCTAAGTCCAGTAAGGTATTACGAATCCAAAGCGCTTGGGTTTTGCGTCTTGCAGTTTGCTTGGCTTCAGTTACACCACCAGGATAACTCCAAGATTTGTTGTATAGCCAAAGTCTGAACAATAAGGTCAAAACGAAAGACCAAATGTCCACAAAACGCCGTCTGCTAGAGTATTTTTCCCGATTCCAACGGTATGCCTTATCTGAATAACCTTGTTCCATATGCTCCATTTACCGTTGGTTTGTAACCGAATTATCTCCAATAATCTCATTTGTCATTTGTCATTTGTCATTTGTCATTAGCCATTGGTTACTAATTCTTATCCCCCATTATCTCCCCATCTCCCCATCTCCCTATCTCTCTCATCCCCCTCATCTCACCATCTTCCAATGCCCAATGCCCAATGCCCAATGCCCAATGCCCAATGCCCAATTCCCAATGCCCAATGCCCAATGCCCAAATTTATTTATGCAGAAGCTCTACGATGATGTTGCAGTTCTGTTCGCAACAGGGCGATTTCTGCTCGCAATTCATCAATCTCTGCTTGCACGTCTATTGGCTCTGAACCGGGTTGCCTAGTGCTTGTGCTAGCTTGGCCGGTATTAGCGGCTTCTGCTGCTCGATTTGCCCTCTCTATGACTTCTTCTGTGAACTGGCGCAACTGCTCTCTAGCTTCAGCATCAAATTTGCCCAGTTCACTCAAAGCATCGGTCAAGGCGACCTCTAAACGCTCATTAACTACTTCAGCTACTGCTCTGCCTACAAAAAAGGCTTGCAAAAGGGGGTTACTCATAAATTTTTGTTACGTTCATCCGCAAAAGAATTATAACTTGCCTGTATGCTTTGCGGCTTCTGTTGTAGAGCTTGAAATTTAAGTTGCAGATGACAGACAAATGTCAGTGTAATCCGAAAATAAAAGTTGTAAGCAATACTAAGTTAAGCATTAATTACTGAACCTAAAGCCTTACCGCAGGTACGATCAAATACTCAATAACTCAAATATCACTGATCATTAAATACCATCAATTCTCGATAATATTGCTCAGGTGTACTGGGTAAATAAGTTGTCATTTGTAAAATTTGTTCTTTGAATTTGAAACTTTGAGTAATATTAATCTGGCTAAGGAAATCGATATCATGGGAAATTACCCAAATAGCTCCTTGATAATCAAGGATACCCACTACCATTTGTTCAACGGTTTCAGTATCTAAATTATTAGTTGGTTCATCGAGGATTAACAGGTCAATTTCAGAGATACTAATCATGGCGATCGCCAATCTTGCTAACTCACCACCACTCAGTACAGATGCGCTTTTATTAACATCATCGTATTGAAACAGAAAATGTCCCAGTTGTTGACGTAAAAGCTGATAGTTCAAATTCGGATTAGCTGCTTGCATATTTTCCAGAATTGTGTATTGGCGATTTACCAATTCATAGGTTTGATCGAGATATATAGCTTTCATTGCTGGTGCAATTAAAATCTCACCTAATTCCAAAACTGCGGTTTGGTTTTCCATTCCCAAAATTGCCTTTACTAAACTCGATTTACCCGAACCATTGGCACCGACAAAGGCAATGCGATCGCCAGAAGAAACATGCAACTGAATGTTTTGTAAAAGTATCCGTTCTGATATTCTAAGATTTGCACCTTGAATATCAATTAAATTTCTGTGCTTTTGGCTTTTTTCTTCTAGTTGGATACTTGTGACTTTCGTTGTTTTCACCTTCGTATCTGCAACTTTTTGATTAGCTTTAGCGACTGCTGCTTCATGTTTATTTTTGGCAATTCCGGCTGATGTTTCGGCTTTTCTTTTCATCGTTCCGGCTGCTATTCTGTCGATACTACCATCGAGAAACTTGGCACGACCATTGCGCTGGGCTTGGGCTGCACGCTGTTGTTCCTGCATAGCCGTAGCTTGAGCGCGTTTGAATTCCTTTCTGGCAACTTCGTGCGATCGCCATGCTGCTTCTAACTCGATTTCTTTCTGTTCTCGATAATAAGAAAAATTGCCTCCATATACTTTCAAACCAACAGGTGTAAGTTCCCAAGTAACATCTGTCACTTGGTCTAAGAAAAAAGGTTTGTGCGAGACAATTACATACGCGCCGGTGAAATTTAAAAGAAACTCTTTTAAGTTTTCTAATGCTTGCAAATCCATGTGATTAGTTGGCTCATCCAGTAATAATAAATTTGGTTCTTGAGCCAAACCAATTGCCAAAAATAATTTTGTAAGTTCTCCACCACTCAAGTTTGTAATTGGTAGACCAAGGTCAAGATTTGTATTGAATTGTATTTGCAAAATCTCCTCAATTTTCCACCACTCGTCAGAGATAGAAGTCAAAAAATTGAGTATTGTATCTGATTTTATTTCTTGCCTGATAATGCTGATTTGAGGCAAATAATAAACAACACCATGACGCCAAACTGAACCTGTACTGGGTATAATTTGACCTGAAATAATCTTGAGTAGGGTTGATTTTCCTACACCGTTACTACCAACTAAAGCAATGGAGTCCCCAGCTTCAATACTCACCTGAACTTTTTGAAACAAAGTTCTTTCTAAGCTGAGTTCATAGCTTAAATTCTCAGCTAACAATATTGATTTTTTCTGCATTATTTTCAAACCTCAATTCGCAAACTTCCACCCGTGTGTTCACAACGATTTCGGGTAGATTAGGCACAAAACAAACTCAGCCGCTTACCAAGGGGTCTGATATAGATAGGAGTGATGACTATATTCTTAGTGCATGACTATGTGAAGTAACCCTGTCAAACTAGTTGCGTTTATTCTTTGTTGACATTTGTTGCTTTGGCGCAACACGTGTTTGGTACTACTTCATTTCTGCTATCTCGTTTGAGTTGTGATGAGGTTTGATATTGGATACAGTTTAGCACAAAGGGATTTCGGAAAGCGATGCGATACTGTTCGGTTAAGGCACCAGACGCGATAAATCGCCGTCTCTACAAAGCACTAATTACCGCAGAGGCAATGTCCTACACCTATAACTATTGTTAAAAATGTTGATTAATTGATTTACCCCTGATAATTTAAGTGTATTTGCGTAATACATAGCAAATTTCGCATATCCTACTGTTGCCCTTGAACTATGAGCTATCCAGATTTCAGCGAACACGGCTATCAAATTTTGCGAGAATTGGGACGTAATCGAGAAGGAGGAAGGATTACTTGGCTAGCATCAAAAGTTGATACAGGGGAACAGGTGGTAATAAAGCAGTTTTGCTTTGCTCAAGGTGGTTCGAGTTGGTCGGGGTTCAAGGCTTACGAAAAAGAAATTCAATTTTTACAGAAACTTAATCATCCTGGTATTCCCCACTATCTCAGTTCTTTTGATAGGTCTGATGGCTTTTGTCTAGTTCAAGAATATATCAATGCCCCATCTTTAGCAGAAACCCGCAGCTTTGCACCAGAAGAAATTAAACAAATTGCAGTTAAAGCTTTAGAAATTCTTGTATATCTGCAAAATTGGATTCCGCCGATAATTCATCGAGATATCAAACCAGAAAACATTTTGGTAGATGAGCAACTCAACGTTTATATAATTGACTTTGGTTTTGCTCGTATTGGTAGCCAGGAAGTTGCAGCAAGTAGTGTATTTAGAGGTACTCCTGGCTTTATCCCACCAGAGCAAATGTTTAAACCAACAGAGGCTACAGACTTGTATGCTTTGGGTGCAACGTTGATTTGCTTACTAACAGGAATCAAATCAACAAAAATAGATCAATTGCAAGATGGAGACAATCCATATTTAATTAAGTTTCATCATCTTTTACCTCGGTTGAGTCTACGGTTTCTGGGTTGGTTGGAAAAGATGGTACAACCGCTACAGAAAAACCGTTTTGCTAATGCACAATCAGCTTTAGAAGCACTCAAGCCACTTGATGTGATGCGTGTACCTGGAGTTGATTTCAGTGAAACAGTGCTGGAGTTCAAAGCGAACCGATTAGGTGAAAAGCTAACGCAAAGCATTACTATTGAGAACCACATTCCAGACACTTTGCTAGAAGGTAAATGGGAAGTTGCACCTCATCCTAACGATCCACCGCATACGCCAGATTATCATGCTTGGATTTCAGTAACACCTGCTCAGTTTAGCGGGAATCATAGTCGGTGTCAGGTTGAGGTTGATACTGGTAAATTGCTTGCAGATAAGCAGTATAAACGTCAACTAATACTTCACAGTAATGCTTATCCAGCGACTCAAACTTTAACAGTTAAAGTCCAGACAGCTTCACTACCAATTGAAAAGCGAGAAGTACCTTATGTTTGGCTTGGTGCTGTGTTGGTAATTTGTATTATTGCATCCACATCTATGACTTGGTTTATAAGTGTTGCTGGTTTACAGGCAGTCATAGGGGCAGTCATAATGGCAGTCATAGGGGCAGTCATAATGGCAGTGATTGGCGCTTTTGTGGGGAAGTATATTGCAATTTTTATTGATTTGCTTCTATCGATATTTAACTTTAATGATTATCAGGGTTTTTTGGATACCATAGTAAGAATTGTGACTGCGATTTCGATTGTTCTCGGGCTACTGAGTATACCTGTTGGTGTATTATCGAATATTGATAGTAAGATTGGAATTGGGATTGGAATTTGGATTATATGTATGGTCTTGGCTGTATGGAAGGCTATTATTTTTAGAAATGGATATAGATACAGCTACAATACAAATACATGGGTTGATACATTGCTGTCCTTATTCACAGTAGGATTAGGAACAAGCTTTGGAATTATCTGTATAGCCGGATTAGCTAATCCCTACATTTTCTTTTCACTAGCAGGAACTGGATTACCCTTGATAAGCCTCTTGATTTATTCACCACTAAAACAACGTAGGCTAATTACTAAATATCGGCAATCTGAGGTATCTTTAATTAAACCGTAATGAAACAGATACCCAACTTCTTTGACAAGTCGGGTATCTGGTCTTGTTTGTGAGTAAGATAAGATTCCACTCTCTTGTTTTGGCTAACTTAAGAATACGATCGCCAGTTTTCACAAAGCGTTAATGTAGTGCGATCGCATAAAAAAGATTATCATATATATAATAAATATTAATGTATTGTCACAATCTAATTTTTTCCCGTCATGCTATCCAACAGATGTTTTATCGTCGAATAACTAAAAAAGAAGTAGAATCTGTAATCATTTATGGAGAAGTAATAGAAGAAAATCCCGATGACACACCCTTTCCCAGTTATCTCATATTTGATTTTGTAGAAGGTAAACCGATTCATGTAGTATGTTCCTACGATGAATCTACAGATACAGGATATGTAGTAACTGCTTATACTCCTGACCCAAATATTTGGTCAGATGATTTTAGAAGTAGGAGACAAAAATTATGAGATGTGTCATTTGCAAGCACGGAGAAACTCAACCAGGTTTAGTAACTGTTACCTTGGAAAGAGACGAATGTATTGTGGTAATTAAGAAAGTTCCAGCAGAAGTTTGTAATAACTGCGGGGAATATTATTTAAGCGATTCAATCACTGAACAAGTCTTAGAAAGGGCAGAAGTAGCTGTTAATAATGGCGCAGAAGTTGAGATTATTAGATATGCAGCTTAGTTTGATATTCTTGAATTTTAGTGTACTTTATGCTTCAGGTATATCACTACTGCTTAAGAATACGATCGCCTTTTTTTTACAAAGGGTTAATGTCGTGCGATCGCTTTCACAAAAACATTACGATATATATAAACAAATGAGTATAGCTCAATCTATGCCTGCCAAACAAATCACAGAGTATTTCAACTTCCTGTCTTCTGAAGACATTAGACTCAAAGACTCAAGAATTGGGATTGAAACAATTCTTTATGAATACATTGATTGTGGACGTTCTCCAGAAGAAATTGCCCAAATTTATCAAACAATATCTTTAGAGCAAGTCTATGCAACAATTCTTTATTATCTGCAAAATAAAGAAACTGTCAGCGCTTACATGAAAAACTGGATAGAACACGGTCATACAATGAGAGAACAACAGAGACTTAATCCTCCACCAGTGTCTGAAAAACTGCGGCAACTCCGAATTGAAAGACAAGCTACACAGCAAGCATGACACTGCAATATCTGATTGATGAAAATGTCAATCCCATATATCCAAATCAAATTGCCTCTTCCCTACCTACACAGGTAATTGTTTATATATTTACTCTTTTACCCTCAATGTTTTCCTAACTGTTGACTAAAGTAAAGACGATACAATTCACACATTACACAAGCTTGATTGCCGTTAAGTTGTACTAAACCCATGCTTTCTAGTTTATAAGCAGCGATCGCATTTAATTCTACCTTGTCATCACTAGCAATTACCTGTTGCATTGCAGACATTAATTCTGGTTCTTTTTGTAGTAAATTCAATAATTCTCGCAAATGCTGAGCGTAAATTCCCATCGCTGTCGATGCTGTTTCTAATAACCTTTCTAAAGTCATTTCTTGCCCAGATAAATGATATAGTGCAAGACTTACCAAATAAGGATGTCCGCCCACCATTGCTTGTAGAGGTTCCAGGCGTTTTGCCCCTTCGGAGTCTGCTGCCCATTCTAGCCCGTAACGCAGCGCTAAATCCTGCACCTGATTGAGGGTAAAGGGTGGCAGAGTAATTGTAATCCCCACATTAAAAGGTGATTGGTTAAGCTTCAGGGGAATATAAATTTCTGTGGTGTGAGCTACTACCATTCGTAGTTTTTGCCATATCCTATCTTGCTTTGCTTGTTCGTGCCAAAATCGCAGCATTGGCAAAAAGTCTTGGGCAATATTTGGATGTTCAAAAACTCGCTGCACTTCATTTAAAGCCAAAACCACAGGAGTTTCAGCAATGTATTGTAATATATACGCTTCAAAATAAATTTTGCAGCTGACTTTGCTGCCCATTTCTGTATCCCAAAAATCATCTAGACAGGGAAGGAGGTTTAACTGCCTAGTGACATAGATACAAAACCAACGTAAAAATTTATCTAGGGAAGCAAAAACTTCTTGGTCAGCTTCTTGAAAGTCTAAATAAACAATTTGATAATCCTGCTCTTTAGCATAAGCAATCATCTGGTTGAGCAGTGAACTTTTTCCCATCTTTCTAGGTGCTTTAATTCTGATTAAGCAACCAGATTGTATCAATTCACTACAAATCAGTTCTTCCAGTGGAGGACGATTGATGTATAAAGCAGAGCCTGTTGGCACAGGACCACTAGGAAATTCCATCTTGCGGACTGAAAATAAGTTTGGATAAAGCCTTGTAAATCTGAATTTTTTGTTGAACTGTTGTTGTGGTTGATTTTGCTGTCTAGTTATCCCTTGTAAGTGTTTGCTCAAAACTAGATGCAGATTTTTTTTTGTTATTCTCTCTCCAGATGCTTGTGACAAGTCTTGCCACAGCTGAGAGCCAACTTGCTTTATGTAGTTGCTACCATAACCTGTTCCCTCTGCCATCTCATCATAAGTTTTGCCCAACCACGACTGATAAAGCACAAACCACTGAATGGAATCGAGAGGCCTGTTTTGTAGAATTTTTTCTACAGCGTCTAGCAATTCTTCCACGGTTATTAAGAGTTAAACATTTAATGAAATTACAGATTTCCTTTGGCTTAGTAATAATATACAACCGAAAAAATACCTGAATAAGGAAAAATCTATGAGTTTGATTATGTTTCTAAAATAATCAGTATAAACGAGTTGTTCTTAGTATAATTAACATTAAGTATAAGGCATTGACTTGGGCGATCGCTACCAACTCTTATAATTAGGGCAGTTTCATCATTGCTAGACGCGGTATGATATTGCCTAAAAACATTCCAGGCTCCATAATTGCCTATCTATTTGTGTAGCATAGAAAGCACATATGGAGCCAGTGGAAGCAACTGAATAAGACTTTTAAGTTTCCTACTGATATTAAGAGAAGACACTCTTACTACAGTATTTCTAACTGCGAATGAGTGGTCAAAGAACCAGAGCTACACGGCAAGTAAACCAAGTACAAATCTGCTTCTAGTTGAGCAAATTTATACCTTGGAGTTCAGCTTCCCCATATTTCCGAATTAATTCCTAGGGCGTTGCATAATTGCGGGATGATTTGAGAATTTGCATCAATACGTAATCCCCGTGTCTCCCGAAGTTCTGTTCGCCCTTGGCGTTGGCGAAGCCATCGCCGCAAGCCGGCGCTCAGACTTCTCTCCGTGTCTCCGTGTCCCCGCGTCAGCCTAAATCATCCCATTATTCAGCAACGCCATTCCTAGATATGCGTAGGTTTTTAGAAGTAAACAGACGAGTCAGTTCGGGAAATTGATTAACTGGATGTACGATTCCTCAAAAATTTAGTCAATTGCAATTCGCTGAGGTCCAGTAGCTTTGCCGTTATGTGCCTCGGTTGTATTGGAAGTGTAAATATTTGAGTGTTTCTGTTGATCTAGCCAGCTTTTCACAGGATCGTCTGCAAGATTTAGTCGAAGCACACCGGAGAATAACCCACCGAGAAATGAGACTGGGTGCTGAGTAAATTCTCTGAATATAGGTGACAATTCATCGATGAACATTTAGGAGTCTCCTGGCTCTGCCGTAAAAGATTATTACTTTTTAATTAATCGTAACGTGTTAGGGCATGGGGCATTAAAAGTTAGGAGTTAGGAGTTAGGAGTTAGGAGTTAGGAGTTAGGAGTTAGGAGTTAGGAATTCTCGTCTCTGCTCCCTGCCCCCTCCCTGCCTGTTTATCTCCCTCATCCCCCTCATCCCCCTCATCCCCCTCATCCCCCTCATCTCTCCACTCCCCACTCCCTTTATGAACTTGGTTGCTGATCGGGAAACATACACTTATCGGAGTCGCAGCCACTAGGGCCAGCTTCTGACATTTCGCCTAAATCGTAGCGGCTGAGTGCTGCACAGAAATCATCTGTTTTGCGGCGTGCTTGGAGTTCTTGAGTTAAGCGATCGCAAGTTGCTTTGTCTATTGGTTCAAATGGTAAACGTGGGAATGATTGTAGATCGTCAAAGCGGGCTAAAAGAGCTGCGGAAATATATCCTTCATCATTCTGGATGCTTTCGTAGATGCGCTGTCCAAGGCTTTCGACTTCATCTGAGCGAAGTTCTAAAGTTGCTGATGTGTTGTGACTCACATAGTGGCGCTGAACTTGGAGGACAAAATCAAATTGCGCTAAGGCTGAAAACTTAGAAACATCAATTTCATCAGCGCCAGGTAAATCAGCCCAAGATACAGAAACGGGAATTTCTACTAGCCATTCACTGACACGCGGATCGAAGGGATCGTTGAGTAAATTGCCTTGTTCATCTTTGTCTGATTGCGAGGGAATGACGTTGTAACCATAGTCAATGCAGGCTAAAGCTACGGGGTCATTTTTGCCGAAGGTGATGCGGCGAATAAATCGTTGTGCTTTGGGGGGATGCCATCCCGAACTAGCATTAGTTAATAAAGCTTTGGTGCCGCTGGGTTGGACTGTAGTGCAGCGATTTGGACGTTTGAGATTGTGGCGATCGCAATAATCCCAAACAACTCGATGCACAGTATCTTTCCAAAAACTTAAATATTTCTCTTCTTCGCGTTTAAAAGCTAATCCTTGAGGAGTTGCAGGTCTTCCCGCTTCCCACCAGCGCAGCCAATCAACACCAAAAGCATGAACAAAGAAATCAAATAAACCTGTAAAAGAAACTCCCACAATTGGGTCTAATTCACGGCTGTATTGATAGCGTGGTTCGAGGAATTTGTGATTTAAAAGTGCGGCTACAGATAACGCCCCAGCGGTGAAAGCCTCCTCTTGTTCTTTGTAGTTAAATGGATCAATTTGATTGAGGTGAACCTCAGACAAATTACAGTGAAAATTAGAGCCGATGATTTCCTTTATTTGTTACCCTAGAGGCTTTTTATCCCCTAGTTCTACTGCTTGATAATTTGCAGTAGCTCCGCGTACCTTTTACAGATGTTTTAGATAATAAAAGTACTTTTTACATCTGCCCCCGCACTCTTGGAGAGATTATATTCTAGACGCCTATCTAAGGTGTAATACCAATTCTTTAAAATTTGAATTTATTAATTCCTAATTACGAATTGATATAGTCTAGTTTCACTCTCTACGCTGTACGGTGTCAAAGGCTTTTTATTTCCTTTGATTACCACGGGATTAGCATCTCAGCTTTCCCCGTTTTTGCGAGGTTTTTAACGTGAGGCAAAATCACTTACCACACGGATTTAGCCCATAGCGAGCCAAACGATGTTCTAGCTCATTAGCATCAAGCTGAGGATAGCTCTCTTGCAACCATTGTTTTGCTGTTCCTTGGTTATAAGCATTCAAGAAATTAATTTTTAAAGCTTGTGTTGGTAACAAATCTATATTTGCTCTAGCTACAGCTTCACCAGCCCATTGAATCGCACCTTCGCCACTGTAATATTGTTTGCGGACAGCATCAACACATTCCTCTAATGTTGGCTTGCGGTGAAAAACTCTGGTATGGTTTGCCATCCTGAGTGCATCACGTTCTGGATCAATTCGCCAGTTGCCACTTTCATCTTGCTGCCATAAATTATCTTTGGCTGTTGCTCCTTGTCGATCTTCAGCAATAAACTGACGTATACCAGCACTTCTTCTAATATTGCCTGCAACAATTGTGACAGCGGCTTGATCGATTAATAGACAGCATTCAACTGAATTTAATTGTCGCCCTTTAGCTTTATTCAAAATGGAGGCACAACGCTGATAAAGTCCCGGCAATTTCACAGGATTAGCAACTCCACCAAAGCCGTTGAGAGTTTCTCCTGCTTTGCGGACATCGCTGATATCAACTAATACCTCAACATTTTCCGAAAAACGTTCATCAGTGGAGAGTTCTAACAGGGTTTGATATGATTCAACCCAGCCTTCACGGCTATCTCCAACGTAGATAGTAACCTTGTTGCCTTCTATATGTGTTTGAGTATATTCACGACGCTCAACTTTAACAGTACTACCAATTTCACCTTGTACGGTAACATTTAGTTGATTACGGATGGGTGGCAATTGGTTAATATATTGTGGTTCTAGCATGGCTCCAGTACCGCAGCCCATCATTGCCAAATCCATCATTAATCCGAAAGCACTCCAGTCCTCTAGGTTGGTGGAAGTGCAATTATAAGCGCCGGAAAAATTCTTTGGCTTCCTAATCCAGTCTGTACCGCCAACCCATAACCAGCGTCCACTGGGCATGGCTTTCAGATTGCGTTGCATCCGATCTAATATGGCAACTTCTTCTCTTGCGAGTTTTCCTAACTCGATTAAACCTTGTAAAGTGCGATCGCATACTTCATCCCATGTTTCCCTCAACCCTGCCTTTGTACGGCGGCTATAGGTTCTAAAAAATACAGGATTAGCAGCGGGGGCACTCTCTGGAAACCCTGCGCTCTGGCGTTTTGTTTCTAGCTTCTGAACCATAAATCAAGTCTTGTTGCGTGCGAACAGATTATGACTATACGCCAACTAGATTTAGTATTAAAGATTGTCAAATTGTCCACTTTACGCTAGCGCCATGCCGTGCTGATTGCAACAGAACTTCATGATATATAATATTCACCACTGCTAAGTAGATTTTATTTACCAAGTTTTAATTATCACAAATTATTTATGAGTAAATTTTCTCTCTCTCTTGAGGCTGATTGTCACTTATACAAGCAAAGTAGTTAGTGAAACTCCATCCTTTTACGGGTAGAGTATAGCCCAGCAAGCACAACAACAAGTTCAATTATTACGAGAACGGTTGCGATCGCTCGGCATAGATCCTGATTCTTTGATTTAAATTGCGATCGGAATTCATTAATAAAATAAAGATGTACTAATAACTGAGGAAGAGTAAACCCATAATGCTAGAGTACAATCCATTAGCTTGCTTGCCCTCATCTGAGGAACTGCCAGATTCTGACGATACTCCTGTGGATAATGAATTACAAGATTTAATTCCTGGTTTACTCAAAGCCCTCCTGGCAATGGCTTGGCCAGAGAAAATGGATTGGTATTTTGGTATTGACATGGGTATTTATTATGACCCAGATTTGCCAGCAATAGTCCCAGATGGATTTTTGAGCTTGGGGGTAGAGCGATTTTATGATGAAAACCTCCGCCCCAGTTATGTGCTTTGGGAAGAGAAGAAATTACCGATATTAGTGCTGGAGGTAGTATCTCAAACATACCGTGGTGAATACTCCACCAAAAAACTAGAGTATGCAAGATTAGGAATTTTATATTATGTAGTTTACAACCCATTTCGTCGCCGCAAGCCACGGTTGGAAGTATACAAATTAATTAATTGTAGTTACACTGCATTAGAAAATGGTAATCCCGTTTGGCTACCAGAGATTGGTTTAGGAATTGGCATCGAACGGGGAACTTATCTAGGTATTCCTCGTGAGTGGTTGTATTGGTATAACCAGCAAGGAGAAAAGCTTTTAACACCCGAAGAAAAGGAAAAACTCGCTCAACAAAAAGCTCAACAAGCAGAACAAAAAGCTCAACAAGCACAGCAAGAAACCCAATTATTACGAGAACGGTTGCGATCGCTCGGCATAGATCCTGATTTAATCTAAATTATTCGTGAGAAACATAGATCCCCGACTTCTCGAAGAAGTCGGGGATCTGGACACCGCGATACATTGAGATTTGGTGTCAGTGTCAAGTCCAAACATATAAATATTTTTATCGTTAGACATCCCTCGGCATAGATCCTGATTCTCTCACCAAGACGCGATAAATCGCCGTCTCTACAAGAATCATTCCTTTCCCTTTTTAAAACATTTTCTTAACTAAATTTATAATGTAATCATATCTCATCTAGCAGAGGTAAAAATATGACTATTGAACAAACAGTTCTACAAACATTTCGAGAATTACCACCAGATAAACAGCAAGAAGTTTTAGATTTTATTCAATTTCTCAAATATAAATTATCAGTTAAAAAACCATTTTCTATATCTGAACATCAAACAAAACTAAGAGAAAGTAAAGACGTTACTGATTTTTGGTCAGCTTTACAAGACTTTAGACAAAGGGTTGATTTAGAAAGTATTGAGGATGACACTTTTGAAAATATCCGGGATAAGTCACCAGGAAGAGAAGTTAATTTATGACTCTAAATTATTTACTAGATACTAATATTTTGTCGGAGGCTAAACGACCTCATCCCAACCAGAAAGTAATGGAAAAGCTAAGATTATATAGAGAAGAAATAGCCACAGCTATCCTAGTTATCCATGAAATGTTATATGGTTGTTTCCGTCTTCCTATTTCTAAAAAACGTCAAGATATAGAGGATTATATCAAGAACGTAATTTTAGCAGAAATCCCTTTATTTGATTACGATCTAAAATCTGCACAATATCATGCTCAGGAAAGAGCTAGATTATCAAAAATTGGTAAAAATCCTGGATTTATTGATGGGCAAATTGCGAGTATTGCAGTTAAAAATAACTTGATTTTAGTAACGAATAATGTAGCAGATTTTCAAGATTTTGATGGTATAAACATAGAAAATTGGTTCATTAATTAAAATACCGCATTTGCCTTGGATATAACCAATGCGTTCAAATATTTCCAAAGACTGATTGAAAAGTGCGTAGGCGTAGCCCGTCGTAGACATCGCTCGGCATAGATCCTGATTCTCTCATCTGAATTGCTGTCAAAATTCATTTATAAAATAAAGATGTACTAATAACTGAGGAAGAGTAAACCCATCATGCTAGAGTACAATCCATTAGCTTGCTTGCCCTCATCTGAGGAACTACCTGACTCTGACGATACCCCCGTGGATAACGAATTACAAGATTTGATTCCCGGTTTACTGAAAGCACTTTTGGCAATGGCTTGGCCAGAACGCATGGATTGGTTTTTTGGTATAGATATGGGGATTTATCATGACCCAGATTTACCAGCGATAGTCCCAGATGGATTTTTGAGTTTGGGCGTAGAGAGATTTTACGATCAAAACCTCCGCCCTAGTTACGTGCTTTGGGAAGAAAAGAAACTACCAGTATTAGTGCTAGAGGTAGTATCTCAGACATATCGCGGTGAGTACTCCACCAAAAAAGCAGAGTACGCAAGATTGGGAATTTTGTATTATGTGGTTTACAACCCATTTCGTCGTCGCAAGCCTCGTTTAGAAGTTTACAAATTAGTGAATAATGTTTATGAATTACATGATGGGAATCCTGTTTGGCTACCAGAGATTGGTTTAGGAATTGGCATAGAACAGGGAATTTATCTAGGCATACCAAGGGAGTGGATGTATTGGTATAACCAAGAAGGGCAACGGTTTTTAACGCCAGAAGAAGACAAAAAACTTGCTCAACAAGAAGCACAGGAAGCTAAACAAGAAGCGCAGCAAGCTAAACAACGCGCCCAATTATTAGCGGAAAGATTAAGATCGCTCGGCATAGATCCTGATTCTCTCACCTGAATTGCTGTCAACACTCATTCACGAGTATCAAAGACTCTCGCGCGAATATCAAAGATTCTCGCGCGAATATTAAAAACTCGCCGACGAATATCAAAGATTCTCACGCGAATATCAAAGACTCGCCGACGAATATCAAAGATTCTCACGCAAATATCAAAAACTCGCCGACGAATATCAAAAATTCTCACGCGAATATCAAAGACTCATTCATGAGTATCCAAGACTCATTACAGCAGTTTTCATTTACCTAAATTACACTCATGCCTTCTTCTTTGCGTCTCTGCGCCTCTGCGTGAGATAAAAATCTTTCAGTAATTACGAATTACGAATTACGAATTACGAATTACCCATTACTCTATCAAGACTCGCCCTCACACCTTCAGCATCCGGTGACTTCAATCGCTGCAAAATCTCTAAAGCTGGTTGCAAATAGGATATCGCTTTAGTGTATTCACCCTGCTGTTCTGCCAAATCTCCTAACCTCCGCAGAGTCATTGCTTTGCCTTGGACATCTCCAATGCGTTCTTTTATTTCCAAAGACTGATTGAAAAGTGCGATCGCCTAATCCACTTCCCCTTTGTTGGCGTAGAGAATTTCCAGTTCGTGCAACGTCGCCGCTTTGATTTGGACATCTCCAATGCGTTCAGTTATTTCCAAAGACTGATTGAAAAGTGCGATCGCTTTATCCACTTCCCCTTTGTTGGCGTAGATAGTTGCTATGTTATGCAACGTTAGTGCTTTCCAAGAAGCATCACCAATACGTTCAAAAACTTCTAAGCACTGGTTGAAAAGTGCGATCGCTTCATCAATTTCCCCTTTGTTGGCGTAGATACCTGCCAGTTGGTGCAACGTCGCCGCTTTGCCTTGGACATTACCAGTGCGTTCATCAATTTCAAGGACTTGACTGAAAAGTGCAATCGCTTGATCCACATCCCCTTTATTGGCGTAGATACTTGCTAGATTGTGCAACGTCGCCGCTTTGCCTTGGACATCACCAATGCGTTCATCTATTTCCAAAGACTGATTGAAAAGTGCGATCGCTTCATCCACTTCCCCTTTGTTGAAGTAGATAATTCCTAATTGGCGCAACGTCGCCGCTTTGCCTTGGACATTACCAATGCGTTCTGTTATTTCCAAAGACTGGTTGTAGAGTGCGATCGCTTGATCCACTTCCCCTTTATTGGCGTAGATACTTGCTAGATTGTGCAACGTCGCTGCTTTGCCTTGGACATTACCAATGCGTTTATCTATTTCCAAAGACTGATTGTAGAGTGCGATCGCTTCATCCATTTCCCCTTTATTGGCGCAGATAATTCCTAATTGGTTCAACGTCGCCGCTTTGCCTTGGACATTACCAATGCGTTTATCTATTTCCAAAGACTGATTGAAAAGTGCGATCGCTTCATCCATTTCCCCTTTGTCATCTTTCAGCATCCCAAAATGATAATAAATTGATGCTAACTCTTGTTCGTCTTCTGTGGGACAAAGATTTAAAGCTTGTTCGTAATAGTTTAATGCTTGATCAACCTCACCCATTTGGTGTTCACAATAAGCAATTTTTTTGAGAACACTATGGTTTTTAGTAATTTCTAAGGTTGATTTGCACAGATGTATTGCTTCCCGAAATCGACTTTGATTCCGCAAGTGTCCCGCCAATAAACTAGCTATTTTCGCCGCAATTTCTTCATCCTTCCCCAACAACGCCAAGCGATGAATTTCTAACCCTTGTGCTTCTGTCGCACCTTTCCACTCTTCCCACCACAGGCGATACAAAATTTGTGCAGCTTGTTTATACAACTCTTCACCCTTGGGGTTTTCTGGAAACTCTAGCAACGGTGACAAAATCCGGGGAACACGATACAACCTCTCTGTGTTGTTGGTGAGGGTAACTTCCAACAAACCCAAAATTTCAGCGCGTTGAATATGACTTTCCCAACTAGAGATATCCTCACAAATCGGGTCAATAGCAGCTTGAGGAACAGGTAACTCATACACCAACAACTTCCCCAGCATAAGACGCAAAGCTGGAGTTTGCTGCTTCAGCAATACCTGTGCCAAAATATCCTCACGAAATTCCTTTTCCTTATCTGCCATCTTTTGCAGAATCATCTCAATTCCCCTCTCGGCTTCTGGCGACTTCGGGGAATTTTGCAAAATCTTATCTAACCATTCCAACAGCCGAGGATTTCCATCTGCTGCTTGTTTGGCACGTTCGGGCAAATCTGGCTGAAATTGCCAACTGCCATTAAACGAATCCAGACGATTATACTTTTTAATTAAATCTGCCCCACCCAAAGCCCCCAGAGGTTCGCGGTACAGACGATGATTCAGTTCCGACAAAGTGAAATTGTAGCGACAGGTAATAATTACCTTGTGGGGAAGTTGGGAATTTTGCATCGCCTTCAGCAACGCCAGCAGTACATCCACAACTTGTGGTTGCAAGATATAAACCCCATTTCGTAAATCCAAATTTGCCTCAAAGTCATCCAGCACAAAGGCAAAGCGCTGTTCTTTGGTATTCAGTCCTTCCGTGAAAAACTTGGTGAGGCGCTGCATCAAGGGTAACTTGCCATTGAGAATATCATGCCCCCGTTCCGAGGTACATTGTTCAGCAAGGGTTTTGAGCAGTTTGTCCTCATCCAGTTGCCGAAAGTTCACCAGCCTGTGATAGCCAACCATCCTTTCCAGAAGTCGCGCCGTCACAGTACTCTTACCCACACCCCCCAGTCCGTGAATTAGTACCCCTAATGAAGTGCGAATTGCTTTGAGACAACGTTGCAAAGTCCGCCGTCTGCCAACAAACTCAGAGGGTTTCGCCACCCGCACCAGTTGGGTATCGGGATCTAAAAACTGTTGGTATGCAGGTTCCGGCGCTGAGGGTGGCACATCTCCCAACACATCCACCAACGCACCGGGACATTCTCCCTGAATATATAACCGCAACAAATGCCAGTCACGCACTTTCTGTTTAAACAATTGCTGGTAAGTGCTAGCGAGTGCTTCAGCTAATTGATATCCCGCCGCCAATTTGCCGTAGAGGTGCGCGGCGGCGGCTGTAGCTGTCCGATCTTCCACAGGCCGCCCCCAACTTAAAACCGCCCTTGCCCCTTGTGCAATTAGCGCCTCAGCCATTGAAGGGACAGCCCCTTTATCTGGTGCTTGTCCAGTCCGACACCCAGATAAAAACACCAATTTGGGAAAGCGAAACCGAAAGACTTCGGCCAGTTCTGCGGCTGTGGTTTCGTGGCGTTCTCCAATTTCCGTCTCAGTAATAAAGTAAGGCGTGTAAGGTGCTTCATCTTTAATTGAGGCGTGTCCTGTGAGGTGAAACACATCAAAGTCATCAAGATAGCGACTCCACACCTTACCCAACTCGCTAACGCAACCGCTTTCTTCCACCCGCAAATCTACAGCAAAATCTCGCGTATCAGCCAGAATTCTCGCCTCTTCCTGTTCAAACTCTAACTTTGGTTGCACATCTTCCGGGTCGGTTGCCATAAACAATACTCGCAATTGTCGTGCTTCCACAGAAAACGGTTCCGTTTCTTTCTCAATCCAGCGCAGAGGTAACACCACTGGATTAACCCGCTTGACCAAAAAATCCTCACCATCATGCAGCACTTCCCAAGGTAGATGTGCCAATTTTTGATCAGTATCAATGGCAATTACCAACCCCTCACCGCGACAGTTAGCAATTCCGCGACTCAACCAGCGTCCATCGCCATCCAACCAAAAAAATAACTGCTGCCCGATTCCTGGTAAATTGGGGAGCAGTTTATAGTAATCTCGTTCACCTTGCTTGAGGAAATCAGCGATTTCTGCTAATTTCAGGCGACGTGATTCATAGTGCTTTATTTGAGGTAGCCAATACCTGAGTTCAACTGTTTCCTGCGTACTTTCCCGAAGTTGAATGCGGATAGTTTGCACTTTATTTGCTGAGAGATTGGAGGATTTCCGTGATTTCCTCTATAGTAGCTTCTTCGAGTAAAATCCTGTTGCCTGTATCAGGGTCAAGAATTACCACATCAAATTGCTTTCCTGGATGAGATTTATGCCATTCTTGATACCATTTGCGGATTTGTTCAGCTAAAGCCACAGCACCACCCACAATACCGACAATGGTAGCAATAGCCGCCAAAGTCCCCTCTCTTTGCGTCGGAACTTCATAGCTTCCCGATATTCCAGGAATTTCTAGCAAAGCCTCGGCTGCGGCTGGTGCGTTTTCGCCTTCGATTCCAACTTGAATTTCTGCCATAAAGTTACCTGCAAATTGATACAGTATTTTTATCTCACGCAAAGGCGCAAAGGCGCAAAGAAGAAAGCATTTTTAAATTATTGACTTTGTGTTGTAGCAATTGTCTAAAATAAGGCAGCAAACGGAAACCTGGAAACCAAAATTTCATCTGACTTTCTTAATTTTGAATTTTGAATTAATTATGTCTCTTGCTCCTTGGCGAAGTGCGATCGCTCATGCACTCCATCGCAACCGCAGTCTTGTTTATGCCCGTTATCTGCAACTAGCAACGCTACAAGCGAATGGTCGCCCCGCCAATCGTACCCTAGTATTTCGCGGTTTCCTAGAAGATACAAACCAGCTAAAATTTATCACCGATAGCCGTAGCGCCAAAGCCGACCAAATACAGCAACAACCTTGGGCACAAGCTTGCTGGTACTTTCCCAACACACGAGAACAATTCCGTATCGCTGGCTGTTTGACTTTGGTAGGTAATGATGATTCACACGAAGATTTACAGCCAGCACGCGTTTCTATTTGGCGAGAACTGAGTGATGCCGCGCGTTTACAGTTTGCTTGGCCTCATCCGGGTAAACCTAGAATCAAAGAAGCACAAGCTTTTGAGCCGCCAGCACCCGACCCCGTGCAACCAGTAGCTAATTTTTGTTTACTCCTACTCGACCCAATGGAAGTAGACCACCTAGAATTGCGCGGCGAACCGCAGAATAGAACATCTTATCACCGCGATGAAAATCAAGAATGGTTTTGTGAAGAAATTAATCCTTAATTTGGTAAGTTAGGAATTATGAGTTTGGCAGGTACAAACTGAGAATTTATTATTTTTATTCCTCACTCCTCACTCTTAACTCCTAACTTTATTTAAATACCAGCACCATCTAGAAACTGCTGTATTGCTTTATCTCTGAGGCTACACACAGGAGCATTCTGTGATAAATCAGTTTCCTTAGAAGCTACAGAACCTGCCAATACAGGAGTTTTTGCATTAGAAGAATGTGTGCGTTGAAGATTTTGTATTTGTTCTTCTAACAACTCAATTCGATTTACTAAAGCGCGAATTACTTCGGCTTCCGAGTCTGGTAGGTTATTGTGTTCTAATGGAGCAACTCTCACTCCAGAACGATACACAATCCGACCGGGTATCCCAACCACAGTGCAGTCAGAAGGGACATCCCTGAGGACAACTGACCCAGCACCAATACGGACATTATTCCCAATTTGGATATTTCCCAGGACTTTCGCTCCCGCGCCGACTACAACATTTTCACCCAATGTAGGATGGCGCTTACCACATTGTTTACCAGTCCCCCCAAGGGTGACACCTTGATAAATTAGGGCATAGTCTCCCACGATCGCAGTTTCACCAATTACTACACCCATGCCGTGGTCAATGAATACACCATACCCAATTGTTGCACCAGGGTGAATTTCAATTCCAGTCAAAAACCGAGCCAAGTGAGAAATCAGGCGGGGGATAAAGGGAAGACCAACACTATGAAGCCAGTGAGCCAGCCTATGCAATAGTAAGGCTTGCAAACCAGGGTAACAAAATAAAACTTCCAACCAGTTACGGGCAGCCGGGTCACGTTCAAATATGATACGAAAGTCAGTACTCAGAGTAGATAGCACGAGATAGTACCCTCGGAAAGCACAACAAGCTACTATCCCATCTTATCGTCTCCGGTGTTGTACATAAAAATGGGCATTGGGCATTGGGCATTGGGCATTGGAAGTGTGGGAGATGTGTCCGGTGTGAGAGGATGGGGAAGAAATCTTTCCCCCCACACTCCCCACACTCCCTCATCTCCCTCATCCCCCTCATCCCCCTCATCTCCCTCATCTCCCTATCACTCCTGCTCCACCGTCAGGGTATAATCACGCTTCATCCCAGGATTAAATGTGCCTACCCAAATTCGATAGGTGCCTTTTTTCCAGTTGCGATCGCTAACGCTAGCATCTTTTCTTTTGCCAGTGTCATCACCGCAACGAATCGTTGCTTTATCTGGGCCTTGGATGAGTAAAGTTGTATCGTTGTTATTGCTATCAATTTGCACTGTCAACTGGGAAAAGTCATTTTCCAAAACCATAATGTGATCTGGATTCGGATCGGCGAAACCGATACAGGCTGTCTGTTGGCGATCGCGGTTACTAATCGCAGACAATGAGTAAGAACCACCTGTAAATCCCTGCACTTTTCCTTGTGCTGGGTTAAAGTTTGTTGATAGCGTCAAAGTACCAAAATTTGCTGTCTGTGCTATCGCAGGGGTAGCTGCTAAGGCTGTAATTATAGCTAACAGCCAACCGCCACAATACTGAGGTCGGGGGCAACGGTATTTCATAGTAGCCCTCCAACAGGCTTGATAAATAGTAGTCATATATACATATTCTAGTTAAAAAATTACAGTAAAATTTCTGTTAGTTGTGACACATTCAAATGTGCCACAATTCATGTCTTTGAACGCACCCAGGTAATTGCTAGTTTGTATATTGATCTAAACAGCAGCTACAACTCTTCAATTCTAGGACTGACGCAAAAATAGCCAACTTCGCCTAATTTATCGTAGACGCTTTGCGGCTTGCCGTAGGCTACCGCCAAGACGCCTTCGCGGAGCGTCTCGTTAGAGAAGAACGCCAAGAGTTCGTAGAGTTTGCGTAAGTCCTAAATTCAAAGAAAGTGCAGAAGGTAAAATAATTTTTCACCTTCTGTACTTTGAACTTGTGCGAAAGTCTCACGAATTATTCAGTCGGAAAAAGACGCCGCCTTTGATAGCTCCTGTGTTAGTTCCATAACTGCTAACTGTGAGCGATCGCAAGTTATTAAAAAACGGTTTTCCTAAAACTTCCACTAACTTGAGAATTGGAATTTGACGCTCTAACAAATCCTGACTTTTTGTCCAATCAAGATAAATATAGCCTTGGTTAGGTCGAGGAATCCCGGCAATACTATCTTGGAAGTTAGAACTGTTAATTAAGGAATTTTCTTTGGCTGTGAAAATTTCATCCATTGTTTCAAGATCGGAGGTAAAAATTTCGTAATTTCCTAAAGTTGTATGCGCTCCTCGTACTTTTGTCTCAATGGTGAATGATGCTCGGTTTTTGTCATTGTTTTTTTTACTCGCTGTGGTTAACTCTGTCCAAGCAGAAATTTTTTGGTTGTCTATGGCGATGGGACTGATGGTAAGTCCGTTAGCTGAAGCGATGGCATCTAAACGTGCTACACCTTCTTCTACACCATCGGATTTTTCCGCTACAAAAATCCAACGGGGAGTTGTTTGTTCTTGAGGTAATAATGCTATGGCATATTCTCCCTGTACCCAACTGAAAATATCCTCTGGCAAACTTATTCCCCAGCGTTTTTCAGTATCCCCCAAAGGTTTTAGAAACTGAGAAATCACATCTTTCTGGGAACCATATATAGTTGCTGTTGCTTGTTTCCAAATTTGAGCTACATCACTGTTACCTAAATTACTCAAATTTGAGCCGGAAATTGCCAAACCTGCTGATGCTGGAACATATTGCAATGCTCCCACTGGTTTGGTTAGTGGCGGGGATGGGGAAACAATTTCTGATGAACTCACAAAGGCGGTTTCTGCTAGCAATCCTTTGGGTTTTAATAACAGAGAAATAATTTCGCTGTTATATATTTGTTCTGCTAATTCTAATCCTTGCCATTTTGCCACCATCGGAAGATTCAAGAAAGCTACAGCAATACTACCTTTGGGCAGTTCTTTAGTAGCTTTTTGGTATTCCAAGGAGCTAGTTAAATTTAAATCGGGAGCTTGAACGTTGTTGATGGCCTCTCGCAACACTTTGGGATCGTTAGCAAATAGCACAAAACCTTCGCCAAGTACAGCACCAGCTAAGTTATTTTGGATTTTAGTTTCTGCGATCGCTTCCTGAGTATCATAAATCAGCTTTACGCCTTTATATTCTTCAACATTTAAGTTTGCCCCAGCTAAGGCTCGTTTGGAAAATAACAACTCCACAAACTCCCGACTTTTTTCTGGTTGCTGGGTTGCAAGTGCCAAAAGATACCCTGGTTGCTGTCCATTTTCTGGCTCGCGATCGATATCTAGGGTGGTAATCGCCAGTGTAATTTCGTTACCTAGCCAGGGTTTAATATCTTGTTGGTAATCTATGCTACTCTTCGCCAAAAAACTATTTTTGAGTTTAGATATCTCTCCTTCACGCTCCAAGGCTTGTAAACTGTCAGGATTTGTCAGTAATGACACCATCACAGGAGCAAGTTTCGACACGAATATTGTTGCACCAGGCTGGGAAGCAGGGGCAATGAGGTTAGCCGGATTTTTAGGGAAAAACCAGTAGAAGGCAGCAATGGCGATCGCTAATACTGCGATCGCACCAGCGACGATAAAACCTATGAATGAGCGTTGTCTATTCACATTAAACCTATGAAAAAAGATAGTTCACAGCCATTTAAGCAGAAACCCCAGCCCATCGCTGCGTCTTCTTGAGAATCAATGCTCATGCCAAGGCAAAAATTTTCTGTCACCATAAATAAATTGCAATTATCCACAAAAACTATGACAGAGAACTCTTTTAGTCAATCCATTGCCCAGATTAGTGTAGAGGAACTGGCACAACGTATGGCTTCTGGCGATCCAAGCATACAGCTAGTAGATGTCCGAGAACCACAAGAATTGGCGATCGCTAGCATTGAGGGCTTTGTTAATTTACCCCTGAGTGAATTTCCCGAATGGGGAGATCAAGTACCTACTCTCTTCAATCCCCAAGCAGAAACCCTTGTGCTGTGTCACCACGGTATCCGTTCTGCCCAAATGTGCCAGTGGTTAATTGCTCAAGGATTCACCAATGTACAAAATATTTCGGGTGGTATTGATGCCTACTCTCAATTAGTAGACCCTTCAATTCCCCAGTATTAACTTTTGAACTGATAAATTACCTCAGATGGGACTTACTCTTCCATCTGGCTTTTGTTATTTTGAAATCAGCGGTCAATTAATTTGGAGGTTTTGAGAGTCAGCTTGCGACTTTAGTTTTTAAGTCCCAATATAGCAGCTATCGCCAGAAAAATACGTATACAATAATACTGTTCACAACATATAGTTGTGCAAAAATACGGTTATAAAGCTATGAACTTGTAGATTAAGATCGTCGCTCCTCATAGCAAAAAATAAAATTATGTTTGCACCAGAGTTTCAACCGTGTTCTACGCAAACCTCAAAATTATTTATCACAATAAAATTGTATAATCTATTAAATTAATTATTTATTAATAATTTTTGTAGAGGATCGAATCCCCAAGTTTTTTCCAAAGTTTGATCAAAATTTGCATTCAGCAAAGCATACCCTATGGAAGTCCAGTTGACAAATCGACAACAGCATATACTTTGGGCGACGGTACGTCACTACATTGCTACGGCAGAGCCTGTTGGTTCAAAGGCTTTGGTCGAGGAGTACGATCTGGGTGTTAGCTCAGCCACAATTCGCAATGTCATGGGTGTTTTAGAAAAGTCTGGGTTACTTTATCAACCACACACTTCTGCCGGACGAGTACCTTCAGACTCAGGCTATCGTATCTATGTTGACCAGCTAATTACACCTTCTCTGCGAGACGCTACAGGTAGCTTACTTCCACGAAGTAGTACAGAAACTTTAGCAAAAGAAGTAGAAGCGGCACTGCAAAAGCGCCTCCACTGGGAAGATTGGAGTTTAGAAACTTTACTGCAAGGAGCTGCACAAATTTTAGCAACCTTGAGTGGTTGCATTAGCTTGATTACCATGCCTCAAACCACTACAGCACTGGTGCGACATCTGCAATTGGTACAAATCGAAGCCGGAAAAATCATGCTGATTGTAGTGACTGATGGTTATGAAACACATTCCAAGTTGATGGATTTGTCCCTAGCACCAGAGGAAACACAACGCGAACCAGAAGTAATAGATCGGGAGTTACAAATAGTTTCTAACTTTTTGAATAGCCACTTGCGCGGGCGGAGTTTGTTGGAATTGGCTTATCTCGACTGGAGTCAATTAGATCGAGAATTCCAACGCTACGGCGAATTTCTCAAAAATTCAGTTGCGGAATTGACTCGTCGCACTCTTGCGCCCACTGCAACACAAATTATGGTTCGAGGTGTTGCAGAAGTTTTGCGTCAGCCGGAATTTTCCCAGCTACAACAAGTGCAAACAATTATCCACCTACTGGAAGAAGAACAAGACCAACTGTGGCGATTAATATTTGAGGAACCAGAGTCGGAAGATTCAGGTAAACCAAAGGTGACAGTTCGTATCGGTGCAGAAAATCCCCTAGAGCCGATACGCACCTGTAGCTTAATTTCTTCCACCTATCGCCGAGGCTCAATACCAGTAGGAAGTGTGGGAGTTTTGGGACCAACGCGCCTAGATTATGAAAGTGCGATCGCAGTTGTAGCTGCTGCTGCTGATTACCTTTCAGAAGCTTTCAGTTAGGTTGCTGAAATTATGGTTAGAAAAATTGTCTTTGGGTTATTGTGGCTGGGATTAATTGTTTATGCATTTCTTCTGTCGCCTCCTCAACAACCAGGCACATTCGAGTTGATTAAAAACCTTTCTATTGGTCAATGGCAAGGTATTAATCCACTAATAATAGCCCTATTCAATCTCATGGGCGTTTGGCCTATCATTTACAGCGCAGTACTGTTTATCGATGGTAGAGGACAAAAAATACCTGTTTGGCCATTTGCTATGGCTTCTTTTGGAGTTGGTGCTTTTGCTCTATTGCCCTACTTCGCACTTAGGAAACCAAACCAGAAGTTTGTTGGTAAAAAGAATGCTTTGCTCAAGCTACTCGATTCTCGCGTAACTGGTTTTGTTCTAACTGTAGCTACCGTTATACTAGTTGCCTACGGTTTAACAGGAGCAGATTGGACAAATTTTATCCAACAGTGGCAAACTAATCGCTTCATCCATGTAATGAGTCTAGATTTCTGTCTACTTTGCCTATTATTTCCCACATTGGTGGGGGATGACATGGCGCGTCGTGGTTGGGAGAACCCCCAACTGCCCTGGATAACAGCTTTAATACCGCTATTCGGTCCACTGATTTACTTATGCATACGTCCACCTTTACCAGAAGTTGGCGCAGAGATCTTACCCACTGACCAACCAGCGCCGAATTAAAAAATTGATAATCCCAATTTAACGTGCTGTAATACCATTTCACGAAAATCTTGATAAATATAGATTTTTCGTAGGGGTTTAGCACTGCTAAACCCTTACCCACGTATTTGTATCATTATTATGGATAAGTCCGAGCATTATCATCGTAATAATTCTTTACATATCTATTATTATGCTACTTGCTAGCTAATTTAGGCATAAAGCGATGGTCAAACCCCAACAGCCACAAGCTTTTAAGTCCGTTGCATATTGCCTTTTATCGGCTGCACATAGGAATTTCGCCAAGCGAGCAATTTTTCACTCCGCTGCACTGCGTAAATCCCAAGAGAAAATTTTTTGTCAAACTACTTTACAAAACTCAATATTAGATTTAAGATATGTAACAAGGTAGTCAAACCTACCTAATTCATTCGCAAATAAACAACCGCATTTATAAAACAATGACCGCAACCATTCAACAGCGCCAAAGCGCCAACGTCTGGGAACGCTTCGCCAACTGGATAACCAGCACCAACAACCGCCTATACATCGGCTGGTTCGG
>JAVRBV020000149.1:0-83871 GCA_034531095.2 Nostoc sp. CreGUA01
CTGCTTTTCGACCGCCTGGGCAACCCCATTCCCCGCCCACCACATTGGGTGCAAGTCCTCATGGATTATGAAGGATAGTTAAAAATGGGGAATGGGGATTGGGGAGTGGGGAATGGGGAATTGGGCATTGGGCATGGGGCATGGAAAGGGGATGGGGGGATAAGGGAATGGGGAGATGGGGGGAAAGAAGAATTACTTTCTCCCACATTTGGCCACCTCCCCACCTCCCCATCCCCCCACCTCCCCACCTCCCCACACTCCCTCATCCCCCTCATCCCCCTCATCCCCCTCATCCCCCTCATCTCCCCATCTCCCCATGCCCCATGTCCAATTCCCAAATTCACATTTATACCCAAAAAGAACAAGGTTCAGAGTGGCTGCGACGATATCGTGGTTGTTTGCCCGTATTTGCTTGTGTTTTAGGATTTACTGAAACTGGTTTGATCCCAGGAATTTCCGCAGCCGGTCGGACTCCAGAGGATCGGAAATATACTGCTTGTGCTGATGCCGAATTTTTGTATTATGGCGCGGAACATAAAGCTCAATATCCCTTACCACCATTGGCGGCTGGGGCTTCCCCTGTGTTGATTTCTCGTGCTGTCTTTGAGTCACTAAAAATACCAGTGCATTTGTTTAATGCTGGATTACCACAGGCTCCTGCTGTGCCAATAATTGATTTGGGTGGCACTCCTGCTAAGTGTTTAAGTGGTGGTAATGCTTTGGAAATCACAACTGTACATCACCTGCTCGAACAAGGACTACTTTGGGGAGAACGCCTTGCTGCCAATATCCAACAAGGATATTTAATTATCGGTGAGTGTGTTGTTGGAGGCACCACAACTGCCCTAGCAATTTTAACTGGTTTAGGCATAGAAGCTGCCGGGAAAGTCAACAGCAGCCACCCTGTTTGTAACCACGCGCAAAAATGGGCGCTAGTCCAAGCTGGGCTGGAGAGAATGAAGGGAGATGAGGGGGATGAGGAGGATGAGGGAGATAAAGAAGTATTTTCTTCCTCATCTCCCTCATCTCCCCCATCTCTCCCACCCGATCCCCTAAAACTCGTCGCCGCCGTGGGCGATCCCATGCAAGTGGTGGTGGCTGGAATGGCGATCGCAGCTAGTCGTAGTTGTGGTATCATGCTGGCTGGAGGGACGCAAATGCTAGCGGTTTATGCGCTAATGAGTGCGATCGCTCAAGCTTACGGTTTATCATGGCAACCGAAAGAAATAGTCGTAGGTACAACGCGCTGGGTAGCAGAGGATTCTACTGGCGCTACCGTTGACTTGGCCCTGAGTTTAAGTAAAGGCAGTTCAACTGAAATTGCAGCAACTCCCCCCCTATTAGCAACCGTTCTCAACTTTAGTGATTCTCGTTATCCGCAGCTGAGAGCTTATGAGCAGGGCTTTGTCAAAGAAGGTGTGGGTGCTGGAGCAGCTTGTATAGCTGCTCATCTGAGCCAAGATTGGCAGCAGCACCAACTTTTAACAGCCATTGAAGCCCAACTTGAACGCCTGAGCTTGGTCAATTACTAATAGCCAAACCGGAAACTTTTGAAGAAGAATTCTGAATTCCGAATCAAGCCCTAGATCCAGCTCCGGTTAATATTTGAACTTATGAATATTGACTAAATTAACAAAAAAGAATTCAGGAGTCATTGAGTCAGAAAAAGAAATTGAATTGAAGTACGACCGGTGAATGTAGCCTGCTTTGTTCTATATGAATAAACGGTGAAACACCAAATTTTAAATTTTGCCGTGCTTGTAACTGGCGGATCTAAACCGTCAACTAATTAGATTTTAGATTCTGAACTTCTGACTTCTGAATTCTGAATTCTGAATTCTCTTCTAATGAATTCTTTCTCTAAGTAATTGTTCTTCCAAGGCAGCAATCCGATTGTATGCTGCTGTTAATTGGGCTGTTAGTCGTTGTATTTGAATTTCTGGTGTTAAGTTATTATTCTCACCCTGACGATGCATGTCATAAATGCCGTCTGTTAATACATCCTTGTGTTCCATTTCTGAATTGGAACTGATACGCCTTTTTAACTGGTTGCCTCCAGTAGCGCTATTTTCCTGATAATTTTCCCTTGCTTGTGTATTCGCTAAGGAACACTCTGAAAAAGTTTGAGCTACTTTAATGTCAAGCTGCTCAATTACTTGGCAGAGGGCATCCAGTTTTTGGCTCAGAATCAGGATTTGCTTTTGTAATGGCTCCATTCAATACCCTCATCGGCACATTATCTTCTATGTTATTCAATTTACTGATAATCTTAACTATACTTATGGATTATTTAAGTATTCATATTTTTTGTGGCAATGTGACATTTAAATCATTACTTCTAAATATTTAGTAAAGATTTACCATCAGTAGGACTAAGCAAAATTATTGAGAAAGATTAATCTTGAGGTAGTGATTTGTATAAAAACTAGCTAATTTGAGTCAAATGTTCAAATTTATCGACATTACCAACAAAAAATGCTGAAAATTTGAGAACTATACTTTTGAGACAGTCAGTCTCTGTGAATATCTGCTTAATATAGGTATAATCAGAAATCTCAAATCCAAAATCAATGGATCGACGGTCTTTTTTGCTAGGTACGGGTACACTGACAATTTCACAACTGCTTTTTGGCTGTAGTGGCAACAACCACCCTCAATTAAAAGTACAGTTATTAAAAGGTTCCATACCAGGCCAGGTAGTTAATGAATTCCACAAAGGTTTGCAGCAGCAGGTAGAGCTAAAGTTTGCTCCTGTGGAGCAGATACAGGATTTATTTAGGCAATTACAAAATTGGCAGCAGCAAGCAAAAGGCACTGATGAGCAGGGATGGAGTCGCTTTATACCCTTTAGGGAAGCTGAAAAAACTCCTCCAGCCGACTTAGTAACATTGGGAGATTATTGGCTAAAAGCAGCTATTGAGCAGAAATTGATTCAACCACTGCAACAGTCACCAGGAAACCAATTAAAGCAGTGGTCTATTTTAGACGAAAAATGGAAACAAGTGGTAACGCGCAATGACCAAGGCAACCTCGATGCTCAAGGAAAGGTATGGGGTGCGCCTTATCGCTGGGGTAGCACAGTGATTATTTATAACCGTGACAAGTTACGACAATTGGGATGGACGCCCAGAGATTGGAGTGATTTGTGGCGAGACGGTTTGCAGGGGCGTATTTCCCTACTCAATCAACCACGAGAAGTTATTGGTTTAGTTTTAAAAAAACTAGGAAAATCCTACAATACAGAAAATCTTGACCAAGTGCCAGACTTGGAAAAAGAATTACAGACATTAAACCAACAAGTAAAGTTCTACAATTCTATTAATTACTTAGAACCTCTAATTATGGGAGATACTTGGCTGGCAGTTGGTTGGTCAAGCGACATACTACCAATTCTGGGACGTTATCCGCAACTTGTGGCAATTATTCCCCAGTCAGGAACCGCAATTTGGGCAGATTTATGGGTACGTCCGGTAGGCATTACTACAACTAATTTATCAGAGCAATGGATTGATTTTTGTTGGCAACCAAACACTGCTAGACAAATTTCTCTGCTAACTAAAAGTAATTCGCCAATTTCTACAAATATTGCGGCTTCAGATATTCAAAAGCCTTTACGCAGTTTATTACAAACCAATCCCTCAATTTTAGATAAAAGCGAATTTCTACTTCCTTTATCTCCATCAGCAACCAAGGAATACGAATCTTTGTTTGCCAAAATTAAGGTTTAGGGCATTGGGGAGTTGGGAGTTGGGAGTTAGGAGTTAGGAGTTAGGAGTTAAGAGTGAGAAGTTAGGAGTTATTCTTCTTGTCTCCCTCATCTTCCTCATCTCCCTCATCTCCCTCACCTCCCTCACCTCCCCGCGTCCCCGCGTCCCCGCGTCCCCGCGTCCCCTCATCCCCTATCTCACTGGCTCAAAGTCATATCCAGTACGAGAACGAGAGCCAGGAACAATTTTTACCAGCTGGACTGGGGTAGTGCGATCGCCTGATGCTAAAAATCGAATTGTACCAGAAGCACCAGTGGCAGAAAAGTCTGAGGACAAGAGTGCTTGCTGGACTCCAGAACGCGTGGGGTTGCGTTCTAGGGCGGCAATTAAAGATACTGTGGCATCATAACTGAGGGCAGTTCGCCAACTCACGTCACCACCCCATAATTGCCGGGATTTCTGGGGAAAGTCTGACATCAGATTGCCTGCAATATGCCAGGGAACTGCTACTATCATACCTACGGCTTGCTCTGTGCCAATTTCTAAAGTTTTAACGGTGTAAATATTATCTCCGCCTAAAAGTGTTAGCCGCTTCTGGTTAACTTGAACCACTTGCAGTGCTTTATCTTGAGTGTTAGTGTTCGGAACTAACATCAATACTTCTGCACCTTGTTTAATGGCTTGTTCTACACTTCTAGCTGCACTAAAATCTGCTTGGGATAAGTCAAATTCACTTGATACTTGTCCACCTTCTAGGGAAACAGATGAAACAAATTCAGACTTTAAAGACTGGCTATAGTTACTCTGAGAATTAAAGAAAACTGCTGCATTTTTTTTCTGTAAATTTTTCACCATGTAATTAGCTAATGTTCTAGCAGCCATGAAATCACTGGGAACTGTCCGAAAAACGTAGCGGCTAAAGTTAGAAATTTTCACAGAAGTACTGGTAGGAGAAATAGCTACAAGTTGTCCTGAATTATAAACTGTGCCTGCTGCTAAAGTGGTATCGCTGGAATTCGGCCCAACTACACCTAATACTTGGGGATTGTTAACTAAATTGGCAGCGATTTTTTGAGAAATTTCTGGATTATTATCATCGTTAGCTATGCCTACTTTCAATGGCACATTCTTAATTCCCCCAGAGGTATTAATGGCATTTTGAGCTTGTGCAATGCCGCGTAACATTTCTAGGGAAGTATTGGGATCAGTGCCCATTGGGACAGACGCAACAATGGTATAGCTTTGAGAAGTGCCAATCCGGGCATTATTCAGATATATCAGTGTTTCTGGGTCGTTGGGTCGCAGTTTTAAAGATGCTGATAAACTAGCGATCGCTCGATCGTAACTTTTAGTAGCGATCGCCTGTACTCCCTCTTTTTTTGCCGGAGAAATTTCACCAGGAGTCAAAATTTTTTCGCCAAAACTAATGCGGTCTTCTAATGATAGATTTTTTGCTGGCTCTGGCGGCTTTTCACTGATTGTATTAGTAATCTTAACTCCATCTTTAGTAAACCACCAAACACCAGTAGCGACTATTCCAACTGTCAGCAACAAAGCCAGGACTAAAACTGCGGTTTCATTCTTTTGTGACATGAATAAATTTTAATAAAATAAAAATGTTTATTATTTGAAGAATTCACGAGTCAGAATTCAGGAGTCAGAATAATTATAGAATTAAGCGTGCTATATAATATATTTTATTTTTTAATTTTCTGTAAATTGTTAAGCTTGAGTACCGAAATATTCTGAATTCTGACTCATGAATTCTGGTGACCGAAAACAAAAAGGATACAGAGCAACTAAATTGATTTATGGGTGTCTTTAACTTTGAATTTTGAATTTTGAATTTTGAATTTTGAATTCGGAGCAAAGCGACGTGACCTCATTTAATTCTGACAAATCCAGCTTTTTCAATCAGTTCTTGGCCTTGAGGTGTCAGCAGCCAGTTAGCATAGGCTTCTCCTGCTTGTTGATCTGTTTGATTATTCTGTTTAACGATGACAAATAAATTGCGAGTAATGGCATATTCACCACTACGAAACGCTTGACTATTTAACTGATTACGTTTATTAAGACACTCAGATTGAGAGACAACAGGTTCTTGATAGGGAGCCACAAATTGGTTACTTGTACGTGCTATCGGTATGGATTTAATCGTACATTGGGGTACAATTTCTGGGGCTGAACCATAATAAATTCCGCCAGGAGTTGCAGCTAATTTTCGGAGTGCTTCAGTAGTCGTGCCAATATAATTAACTTTCGCACCAAAATTATCTTTATTGAGGACATTTTCCACAAAAAACTCTACTGTACCTCCGGCTTCTTGGGGGCGAGTGTAGACTGTAATTGGTAAATTTATCCCACCAACTTGTTGCCAGTTAGTAATTTTACCTGTGTAAATTTCTTTGATTTGAGCGACAGTTAAACCAGGAATATTGAGATTGTGATTAACTGCGATCGCAATTCCATCAATCGCCACTGGAATTTCTTTTAAACTAAATCCTTTTTGTTGAGCTTCTGCGTTTTCTTCGGCTTTGAGTGAACGAGAAGATTGAGAAAAAGCTAGTTGATTAGCTATTAACATCTTAATCCCAGTGCCAGATCCTGGTTTGTCATTAATTGGTTGCATGTAACGTAAACCAAATTGAGGACACAGGTTTTGCAATACGGAGTCTACGTCTTTGCGAATCGGTGCCCAGGTTGTGCTACCACCGTAGTTGAATATGCCCTGTGGTAGGTTCGGCACGTCACATTTAGGATTGCTAGTTTCTGGGGAGTTAGGAACAGGAATAGCAGCTCTGGAATCGTTATTTACTGATTGATTAGCAACAGGTTTATTTAATTGTGCCCACCGTTCCATAAAAAACCATAAGCCACCAAAAATTAAGCCAATGGTGATGATAACGGCTAATAAAAGACTAAGCGTTTCATTTTTCTGAGACATAAGTTAGGTGTTAGCACCAAGAGTTTTTTCCAAGTATGAAGTAATAATTCAGGAGTCAGAACAATAGTTGTACACGTGCTTGATTTTGTTTAAATTTTCTTTCTTTAGGTATTGAAGTCTTAATAATTCTGAATTCTGAATTCTGAATTATTACAGTATTAGAGATAGTAATTTATAAATAAGTCGAAATACGGCTGTCATGGAAATGGCTACTAAACTAGCTGCAACTGCTAAAACAATTACTGACTGAATATCAAGACCCCCTTGTAAAAAGGGGAGAAAAAAAATAATAGCAAAAGTAATCGTTGGAATAATTAATAAATCAAACTTTTCAATCCATCTTCTGGTTTGAGCAAATATCAGTAAGCCCAAAATTAGGGACGCAACAGTTAATGTTATTGGTACTGATTTTACTAGACTGAAGAGGGCGATCGCGATCAATGCACCCTCAAATCCACTAAAGGCTGCCCCACCGAGTAATTCCAATGTCGAAAATGCCGGTTTAGTTACTGGAGTACGGGGAACAGGAGGACTAGGACTTTGAGATGATTGTGGTGGAAGTGTTACAGACGGTGAATTAATTTGCGTCGGGGCTAGAGGCGGTGAGTCAAGTGCATCTAGAACTTCTTGGGCTGATTGGAAGCGTTGATTTGCAGCTGGTAGAAGCATGTTGTCTAAAATATTACCAAGGCGAGGGCTAACAGTCACTTGCGTTGGCGAAGCCTGCACTAGGTGCATTCGCCATTTCCATTGGTTGCTATAGGCATCAAACAATTGAGTTGCTTCTTTATCTGTCAACAAGGTAATTATTGTGACAGCTAATGCGTATAAATCAGTAGACGGAAATACTTGACCGCCAGTCATTTGTTCTGGTGGCGCGAATCCCAGAGAATAAATTCCTGTGGAAGAAGCAGCGCCTGATGCCACATTTGCCACTTGCTTGACTGCGCCAAAATCTAGGAGGAAGAGTTTTCCATCACGACGACGCATGATGTTAGAGGGTTTGATGTCTCTGTGAATAATGCCTTTGTTATGAACAAACTTGAGTATCTTCAGGATTTCTTGTAAAACTTCTAATATTTGTTGTTCAGAAAATTTACCCTGTTGAGCTAATTCTTCTTCTAAGTTTTGCCCATCAATATATTCTTGTACTAAGTAAAAAAATTGGTCTTGCTGTCCTGGTTGCAAGCTGTTAACTATCACGGGGAAAAAGGCAAATAAATCAGGAATTTGCTCGTGTTCGTCGCCTATTTGGGCTAAAACTTCTGCCTCTCTCTCAAACATCATCTGTGCTTGTTGCAGTTGAGTTGAGGTTAAATTTCCCGCTGGTTGAAACTGTTTAACTACACATTGACGCATTCCGGGAATTCGGCGATCGCGTGCCAAAAATGCGGCTCCAAATCCACCTCTGCCCAACAACTTCATGGTGACATATCGACCATCAAGCAACAATGGCATACCACAACTAGTGCAGTACTTTTGCTGCGTTGTTTTCAGGGTTGTAATATCATCTAAATCAGGAAAATAGTTTTGTGGGCGTGGGCAACGTGGGCGAGTACAGTAAACTTCCATTTTTGTGATTAGTCACTAGTCAAAATAATTCGTAATTGATAATTCGTAATTTGTAACTAGCTCAGCTTCAACAGAAACTAAATTTCTTTATCAAGAACAGGAAACTTTTGATTTATGTCAAATCCCTAGCTTATCTACAGCACTTCGGGTAATAATTACGAATTACGAATTACGAATTATTTGGTCATTGACAAAAAACAAAGGACAAATCACATAAACGCTGGAAGGGCGGCTTTTCATACTCCTGGATCGAAGCAAGCTACGCCTTCGTGCAGCGTGTCGCAGACAAGCGTCCTGTGGGTAAGGTTAGGACTAATGACTAGATTTTAGTCTTCGCCAAGGGAAGTGGGCGTTGCCATATCCAATGTAGTTAGGACTATATTTTTTTGTGTCAATGTTAACACATCTTGGTTCCATCCAGGGTTAGCGAACTGGGGCAAAATTTCTTGGCTAAAGGCTTCTGCGGCTTTGGATCTATAGCGGTTGGGATTAAAAATCAGCCATAACGTTCGTTTGACGACGACGCTTTCAATATTGGCGCAGTGGAGAACGCCCATTTGTAGTTCCTTAGCGATGGCACTAGTGGAGACAAATGCAGCTCCCAAACCAGACTGCACAGCATTTTTAATGGCTTCAATGGAATTGAGTTCCATTTCAACTTTAAAACGCCTGGTATCAATTTCACAACGTGCTAACACTTGGTCAATTACTTTGCGGATTGTCGATTGGGAATCTAAAGCAATGAATTGTAATTTATATAGTTCTTCTTTTTGGATTTTTTCAAGTTTGGCTAGGGGATGAAAGACGGGTAAAATCAGTGCTAGTTCATCTTCAGCGTAGGGGATAACTTCCAAAGATTCTGCTAGTTCGCCGGGAATCTCGCCACCGATGATGGCGAGATCGACTTGTCCGTTAGCGACACTCCAAGCAGTGCGTCGAGTGGAGTGGACGTGCAATTGCACTGCCACATCTGGATATCTTTGGCGAAACATACCAATCATTCTGGGCAAAAGGTAAGTGCCAGTGGTTTGAGAAGCACCGACAATTAAAGTACCGCCTTGGAGATTTTGTAAATCCTCGATGGCGCGGCAGGTTTCCTGACACAGACTAAGGATTTTTTCGCCGTAGCTTAAGAGTAAATGCCCGGCTTCGGTTAACTGTGCGCGTCGTCCTCCACGGTCGAATAAAGGAACATCGAGCTGCCGTTCGAGATTTTGCACTTGCAAACTAACGGCAGGTTGGGAGACATAGAGACTATCAGCAGCGCGCTTGAAGCTCCCTTCTTGTGCGATCGCTTTCAGAATACGTAACTGATCTAAAGTGAAAGGAAGGTCAGACATAAGGCTCAACCCACAAACTTTGAAAGGAGCGAATGTAGGCAACTTTTCACCTTTGCCAGCAATCGGCTGGGCGTGAAAAGTTGCATCTGAAACTTGACGGCTTGACTCGAAAAAGACAGTAGCACAACATCTTGACTAAAGTCCCCTTTTGAATACTTTGTGGTATTGGTTGTACTGAATTCAGTTTTCTTTAAATTACTTCACTCGTGTATTATGATGCCGATTTCTTGGTTGACACCCAGTCATTTTGTCATACTGGGGTTAGAAATAGTTTTTGCGATCGCTCACAGTGGAGGTGCTGCTTTGCGCCCAAGGGCCGAAAAATACATTGGGCCAAGGCTTTATCGTATTGTTTTTGCATTAGTCAGCCTACCATTGGCTGTGATTTTAATTATTTACTTTTTTTGGCATCGCTACGATGGTTTGCAACTTTGGCAGGTACAGGGAGTGCCGGGAGTCCGAGAACTTGTTTGGCTGCTGTCAGCAATCTCATTTTTGTTTTTGTATCCTGCTACCTTCAATCTACTAGAAATTGCTGCCATTAAAAAGCCTGAAGTTCAGCTTTACGAAACAGGAATTATTCGGATTACTCGTCACCCCCAAATGGTAGGACAAATCATTTGGTGTGTTGCCCACACTCTCTGGCTAGGTACTACTTTTACCCTTGTCACCTCCATTGGCTTGGTAGTCCATCACTTGTTTGGGGTCTGGCATGGCGATCGCCGATTGAGCTTACGCTATGGTTCAGCCTTTGAAACCGTCAAACAGCGGACTTCAATTATTCCCTTCAAAGCAATTCTTGACGGGCGTCAATCTATCAAATGGCAGGAATTTCTCCGTCCTGCCTATTTAGGAGTTGGGATTTTTGTGGCTTTGCTTTGGTGGTCGCACCCTCTATTGCTGGAAACAACTGGTACGATAAAATGGGGATTTTAACCGATCCCCAGTATCAACATAAAATTCCAAGTCGATGAAAATTTCAGCTTATCAATTGCCCCCGAATCAATGTACGATAAATTCAAAGATTTATCAGTGGGGGTACATTCAGTCAACTTGAAATTTCATAGCGGTCGGTGTTGACCAGTTGACAATGTGGGGGTAAAAGACCGATTGAGTCTCAATTCCCAAACAGCAAAGGCAATTGAGAATTGAACATCCAAAAAAGCCACCTAAAAACTTGTGCTAATTTTGCGATCGCACATACATAAACCAGCTAAGTTATATCTAAATAATTTTGTGTCCTGGGATTTATGTCCTCAAAGCAGCGATACCTACGGCGGGCAACTCTTAGAGACGCTGCGCGAATGCCAAGGCAATTTACTGGCTGACAATCTTTCACTGAACCAGCGCCAAGCAATGAATATTAAATACGGTGTCAAAAGAATCACATTTATATTCATTGCTTGGTAAGTAGTCCCCAGCCCCCACTTGAGTCGTAAACAAAAACAAACGAATTCGTCATTCAATCCCTTAATTTTAGTTAGGGAGTTCCACTCAGCAACGCCACTGGCTCCACATTTGGAGGCCAAATAACAGCAGTGGCTCCTCAGGACTCGAAATCCAGCACTACTGAATTCATTGCAAATAGCTAGTTTGATATAAAACCCTATAATCCAAGAGGCGTCATGGTGTTGTCGGTTAGTGAGCGGACATTTACTCAAGAAGTTTTAGAATCTCCAATTCCTGTTTTAGTGAATTTTGAAGCCCCTTGGTGTGGGTTGTGTCGGATTATTCACCCACTCTTATTGCAATTTCAAGCCCAATGCGGGGACGAAATTAAATTGGTGGTGGTTAACGCCGATCAAAATTTTAAATTGTCTAATACTTATAGGCTCAAGTCACTGCCGACTTTACTTTTGATTGAAAATGGCAGCATTCGCCAGCGCTTAGAAGGTTTTCGCGGCAGAGAAGATTTACGTCTGGCCTTAGAAGATATCCAAGTCAGCTACAGCAGTTGCCCTAAAATCTACAAGGCTTCTAAAACCGCCGACTTGGAGTGTTGGTCGGCTTGATGGGAATGGGGCATAGGGCATGGGGCATGGGGCATGGGGAATCAGGAGATGAGGGAGAGGCAGGGGAGCTCTTAGCAGGGAGCAGGGGGGAAAGAAGTAATTTTTCATTCTCCCCCTTGCCCCCTGCCCCCTGCCCCCTGCCCCTCTGCCTCTTCTGCCCAATGCCCCATGCCCCATGCCCAATTCCCAATGCCCAAATCTAAAACCATGCTTAATACCCCACCCAATCAGCTTTGGGTGGGTTATTTTATCCTAAAGGGTGTGTGTCACAATTGTTAACAGTTCCGACACGCTAGTTAAGAATTCTAAAAGTAGGCGTCAGTGATGGAAGTAATCTATCAGTATGCCTGGCTGATTCCGGTGTTACCCCTTTTGGGGGCAATGCTGGTCGGTCTAGGGTTAATCTCGTTGAATCAGGTGACAAATAGCCTGCGGCAGTTGAACGCTGTAGTCATTATCTCCCTAATGGGAGCTGCTATGGCGTTGTCGTTTGCCTTGTTGTGGAGTCAAGTTCAAGGACATCCGGCTTATACCCATACCCTGGAGTGGGCTGCGGCAGGCAATTTTCACTTGAGCATGGGCTACACTGTTGACCACCTGACAGCCCTAATGCTGGTGATTGTGACAACAGTGGCCTGCTTAGTCATGGTTTACACTGATGGCTACATGGCTCACGATCCCGGTTACGTGCGGTTTTATGCTTATCTCAGCTTATTTGGCTCTTCAATGTTAGGTTTGGTGCTTAGCCCCAACCTAGTACAGATTTATATATTCTGGGAACTTGTCGGGATGTGTTCCTACTTGCTGGTCGGTTTTTGGTACGATCGCAAGTCAGCCGCAGATGCCGCACAAAAAGCATTTGTAACCAACCGCGTGGGCGACTTTGGTCTTTTGTTGGGGATTTTAGGGCTGTTCTGGGCAACGGGAAGCTTTGATTTTAACATTATGGGCGATCGCCTCGCCCAACTCGTGGAAACAGGTTCTATCAGCAATTTTCTCGCTGTCCTGTTTGCGATTTTAGTTTTCCTCGGCCCAGTGGCGAAATCGGCCCAATTTCCTCTGCATGTCTGGCTACCAGATGCAATGGAAGGCCCCACCCCCATTTCTGCCTTGATTCACGCGGCAACAATGGTGGCGGCGGGTGTTTTCCTCGTAGCCCGGATGTACCCAGTATTTGAACATGTCCCAGCAGCAATGACCGTTATTGCCTTTACTGGGGCATTTACGGCGTTTTTGGGGGCAAGTATCGCCATTACCCAAAACGACATCAAAAAAGGCTTGGCTTATTCCACCATTTCCCAACTCGGTTACATGGTGATGGCTATGGGAATAGGTTCCTACAGTGCTGGACTATTCCACCTGATGACCCACGCCTATTTCAAAGCGATGCTGTTCTTGGGTTCAGGTTCCGTAATTCATGGTATGGAAGGTGTCGTCGGTCACGACCCAGCTTTAGCCCAGGATATGCGGATGATGGGCGGACTGCGGAAGTATATGCCAGTCACGGCAACTACCTTTTTGATTGGTTGCTTGGCAATTTCTGGTATCCCCCCCTTCGCTGGGTTCTGGTCAAAAGATGAAATTCTAGGGCAAGCTTTTCAGGCTAACCCATTTCTTTGGTTGGTTGGCTGGTTAACCGCCGGTATTACTGCTTTCTATATGTTCAGAATGTATTTCATGACATTTGAAGGCAAATTCCGGGGAAATGACGACAAAATCAAGGAAAAACTCAAGAAGGCAGCGACAATCGTCCTGGAGTTAGAGTCAGAAGAACCAGTGCCGAATTATGGTCCTGGGGCAATGAAAAAAGGAGAATTGGCGGCGACTGGTGATCACCATCACTCCCATGACTCCCACGGGCATCACAGCGACTCTCCCCACGAGTCGCCGTGGACAATGACTCTGCCATTAGCGGTTTTGGCAGTACCTTCGATTTTGATTGGTTTGGTAGGAACTCCCTTTGCCAATTACTTCGAGGAATTTGTCTTTCCACCCACTGAAACCCTCTCGGAAGTTTTAGAAAAAACTGCCGAGTTTGACCCGACAGAGTTTTATATTATGGCGGGTGCTTCAGTGGCAATTTCCGTGGTTGGCATTACCTTGGCTTTGTTAATGTACTTGCGGGGTAAAATTGACCCGGCGGCGATCGCTGCTAAAATCAAACCACTTTACGAGTTATCCCTCAACAAGTGGTACTTTGATGACATTTACCATCGGGTTTTTGTCTTGGGCTTGCGTCGCGTAGCCAGACAAGTTATGGAAGTTGACTTCCGCGTTGTTGATGGTGCAGTTAACCTCACAGGCTTCTTCACCCTCGTCAGCGGCGAAGGTTTGAAATATCTAGAAAACGGTCGCGCTCAATTCTATGCCTTAATTGTGTTTGGGGCTGTTTTGGGTTTAGCGATCGTCTTTGGTGTGACCTGATTTGTGTAGTCAATTTAGAGCGAGGGCGAATAGAATTCGCGGCTACACAAACAAAGTCCGCCTGCACGGACTAAGGAAAAATTAAATTTTTGAAACCCACGGAGGTGGGTTTTGCCTGTGTAGACGCGGTTTCTAACCGCCCTTTCACCCCAAGTTTTTTAGGAGCCTAATTTAGACTCCTTTTTTTTGGCTGATAGTCAGCAATTAAATATTAAAGTTTTCTTTTATATCATCTGGCGGTTCAAACATAATCTCAAAACCTCCATTGGGAATAGTTCGACGCAAAAATCTTAAATGGTCGTCTGCATCTTGGCGGTTAGCAAAACGGGCGACGGTGTGAGATTGGGTAATAACTACAGTTTTTACTATCACCCAAGGATGATTTTGGGCAATAACTGGTTTTATCATGGTGAATGTCTCCTTTTGTTAGGGAGCCAAGAGCCAGCAGGAAGCCTCGGAAACTTATTTGCTGGCTTTTGACAAGATTTGTAATTTTGTTGCCGGGTTGCTGTAAGTGTGAGTGTGTTTTCATCGCTTCTAAACACTCTCATCTCATAGATTTTGTGGTAAAAGCTGGGTTGCATCATGGTCGTGAAGTCCTGGGACAACTAGCCATAGCCACATCCGGCATTTGAACAAGCGCAGCGATCGCAGTTCTTCAGGGAATTTTTGATTTCTGTGACCTTGCCAGTGTCCAAGGTGTGCAAGTTGTTGTTTGGCGCAGATTGGGCAGAGATCGCCCGGTTTTCCTTTGTCGATGGTGTAGTTTGAGTCTTCAGGATTGAGGGGTTTAATTCCAGGAAAGCGCCCTGCTTGGGAATGGGGGCAGGGTTTGCCGTCGAGTTCTGCGGGGATGATGCCAGTGCAAATTAGGTTGTCGGCGTATACGTTAGCCGTCGGGGGAGAGGAAGAGGGCTTTGGGTTCGGTGTTTTGAATATTCATGCTCTACCGAATAAAATGTTTGACTTAAAACAATATATGCGGTAAAGTATTTTTATGTAAATAGGTTTAGTTTAAATTTTGAATCCAGCTTGTTTTGCAATTAAGGTCAAATACTTGGATGTAGCTAAAGTCGGCTCATATACACTTTTTTCCCATTGGCTCACTGTTGCTTGTCGCACACCTAGTCTTTGTGCAAACTCTGCCTGTGTTAAATCCATGTGTTGCCGCAGTGCTTTGATTAATTCAGCATTCCACAGTACAGTATCACCCTGAAGCTCAACTTGATATTTATCAGGAGGTTTACGAAATGTCACTTGTTGCCGATCAAAATCCACTTTTTCAACACGATATCCCGCTTCCATCCAAGCGTAAGCTTGTGATGAGCCTTGTTTGCGGTTACTCCACCATGCCTGTTTATTTCTTGCTGATTCAGGCAACACATCATTTATTAAAGTTTCAATTTCAGCAAATGATAGAGTTATTTCATTTTGATCGTTGCCACGTAAAAATTCTAGGAGTGGCTGGTATTTGCTGCCCTCCTTCATGTCACTTCTTCCTGTACTACCATCTATTATCTTTTACCAATTAGTTAATCTTCAGTTAGCCTGCGACCTTCAAAGTTATTAATGTGTCCTGGCTGAATAATTAGATCGTGGAACTCTTCACAAATAGATTTGATTAACTCTTCATTCTCATCTGTTAAGTAGCGTCCATGCATCAGTCTATTCCTCAATACACGAATATAGTTGATTTTGTTTGTAATTGTATTTCGTGTGCTTTTGTCAACAATACTAGCGAAGGCTGACTGAGAATAATTTGCTAACTTATAGCCTCCTTCTAAGTCATCAACCATACTAATCATTTCTGATAAATCTGTGAAATTTGCATGGTAAAGCCAGTGCATAATTAGGGGTTTATGTCGCTGGTAGTCAGCTTCCCGTTTCTGACTATCCACCGCTTCACTTTTACATTTTTCATATCTTTGCAATTTCTCTTCCCATTTATATCCATATCTTATTTTGTATTTTTCAATATCTTGTTTAGCATCTTCTATATATTTATCAAGAGTATCTTGCCAGCCAGAGCCATATTTTTTGAGCATTACAGATATAATAAATTCCCTGACGGCGTTTTCAAAATTTATGATTAAAGGGAATAATCTCTTGCTTCGCTCATAACCATAAAAGTTATAAACTAGGGTCAATTTCGGAAAGTAAGTTTCTGTCGGCTGTGCTAAAGCCTTCTCAAGTTCGACAGGTTCAACTGGAACTACCATTTCAACGTCAAAAGTTATTAAAATATGGGAATTTATATCAGATTGCCAGTGTACATTTAAAAGAAACTCAAAATTTTGGGTAACTGCTGCTTGCAATTCATATTGATTACTTAATGGGTTTAGAGGTACTGATTCGTATTCATCATATACAGCACCCAAGTCATCGAAAAGATCATACAAAGCTCTTTCTAATTCCTCCTGTGGCTGTTCAAAGACAGTTAAATAACAAGCATGGATCATTTAAACTGCCTCTTGAAATAGCTTTCCAAGAAGCTTCTTTGCTTCAGCGCGGCGCTCTTGGGCAGCTTTCGATAATTGCTCTGCCTCTTGTGTTAATCGCTGTGCTTTTACAATAATTTGTTTTTGTTCAGCGAGAGAGGGAAGTATCACAGGCAAATCATTTAAAGCAGTAATGGTTAACATAGGCTGAACGCTACCAGTTGAAAGGGAGTGAATCAGGGCTTGACCAACATCTGAATTGAGATAGAAAACCAAGTAAGCTGGATCAATCTTGTTCGTTAGGCGTAGTCTTGCAAGGTGTGTATCTATGTTCGCAGGCTGGTCAGATTCATAAACAGCAGCTATCCCCGGACGCATAATTAGATTAACCAGTACATCACCCCTATGAACTTGAGTTGCTTCAAGTTTCTTATGTTCATCTGGAGTTAGATAGCGCACATGATTAAGGTTGATACCCGATGCTGAAATATTACGTGTTGAGAGTAAAGGAATTCCGTCCACATTCTCAACCCCAGTAATGGAGTAACCACGCTTTGTAGTTCCCTCAAGAAGTAAAGTTCCCAGCTTTACCACAGGAAAGGGACTTTTCTCTAATTGCGCCATTGCATCTGTTACTACTTGGGAGTAAGGCTGAAAGTTCCAGACACCCTTGTGACGCAACTGTGAAAGATTAACAACAGTTTTTTCCATTTAACTATCTCCCTAACAACTCAGCCAAATCTGTAATTACTTCTCTAACCTCTGACGGTTCGTTAACCTGATCTTCAGGGATAGAAATACGACCAGCCCGGTCATAGCCAATATTATCAATCCTAGCCATGTAAATCTCATAATCTCGGTCAGCTTCGATAACTTCCTGACCAATTTCTAGCTGAATTTCTGTCGTCAAAGCTATCTCACGCTTTTCAAGAATAACCACGCTAGTCTTTACGCCAGCACCGTAGGGCATGAATGTTTCTTTTGGTAAACTAACAATTGCCTTCAAGCTTGCCCAGCGTAAAATCCAGTCTCTTACATTCTGCATTGAACTGTTTGCTAAAACTCCATCAGGTAAAACAATTACTAACTTTCCACTTGGTGCAAGATATTCCAAGCAACGATTTAAAAAAGCAACTTCCTGGGGAATACTTCTAACAATTTTACCATTTTTATTTGTCACCCCATCCCGTTCAGCAAAGTCTTTTAAAACACTTTCATTTGTCAATTTAGAACCAAATGGAGGATTAGTTAAAATCATCGTGAGTCCCCCTAGATAAAACCCAGAACGTTCTGGAAGTCCCTCTGTAATTCCTCCTGTAATGCTACCCAATCGCTCCAGCGAATCCATTACTTTTAAATCAGCATATTGTGCGCCATTCATTAAAGTATTAACTCGCGCTATGTGCATCACATTTCGAGAATATTCAGCCCCAAATAAATGATTATCTCGAAACTTGATAAACTCTTGCGTTGGTTCTTCAGGATTAATGCCTTCAGGATTACCACCATTATTTGCGATCGCTTTTGCATACTCCTGCTTACGCACATAATCTAAAACGTGCGTCAACATCCGCGCTGAACCGCAAGCAGGATCGCCAACATAATCATTTACTGTTGGTTGCAAAATTCCCACCATTAAATTAATTACTGGTGTAGGTGTGAAATATTGCCCCAAATCATCACGGAAAGTTTTACTCAAAAAATCTTCAAACACCCCACCTTTAACATCTGCTGAAGATTTTCGTAAACTCCAAGGCTGTAAACGCTTAACGATTTCCATTGTGGTGTGAGGCTTGAATTGCAGCACATCAGCCTCATTAAATGCCAAACGCACACCCAAATCAGCACCAAATTTTTTCGCTAATGTTTCTCTTTCCCACTGCTTTGCTTTTTCAAAAGTGTCTCTGACTTGAACTAATAAACGTTCTGGGTCAGTTTCATTACTAACACTAAATACATAAGCCCGTGATTCTCCTGTTTGCTTTACCAAGTCAATTGTTGCTTGTTCGTCATACCACTTAGCAAACAAGAATTTAACCATTGCATCAACGGCTTCTTGTGGCTGCAAACCCTCGTTATCTCTGAGAATAGAGTGACAACCAGAACGTGTATCCCCCAAAACTTCCCGAAACCTATCACGGGTTAGGGGCGTGAGTCCAGTTTGAATGCCATCTGGTTCGCTGGGATTAAGGATTACAGTATAAGGACTGTGCTGTGCGGCTTCACGGGCGCTTTCATATTTAGGTAAATCGCCAATAGGTTCTAACTTGCGTGGGTAGTCAAGGTCACGACGATAAATTACTGTATATTTCCCATTGGTTAAAATGGCATAACGGGCAGATGGTGAAGCACTCATGTAAGCATTGAGTCGGTTAAGATGATCAACCCAGCCTTCGCCCTCAGTCCCGCCAACTTTTTTACTTGGTTCCATAGCCTCCACCATAATGAAGGCTACATCCAAATTACCTACAGAATCAGCATAACGGTCATCATAAACTACAAGGTCTGCGCGTCCTTGATAGCGTCGCCCGCCTTGATAAGTTCCCTCGGCAAAATCTGAATTTAGTTCTAGTTCCATTGCCTCTAGTGGAACACCATACTCTTCGACTAAAATCTCAAGCGCCCACATCGTCACAGGGTCTTCTGCTGGACGCACATAAGAACCATCAGCTTTAAATAACTTCAGTAGATTTATATGCTGGCGATACTTCTGTGGTATGTTAGCCGGATTTTGGTAAGGATTAGTGAAATCGGAGAAAGGCATGAAGTTATTGCTATGGAAGACAAACTACACAGTAGATAAATGATATGCGATCGCGGCCAATAGAAGCCCAACATTTAGTAAAATAATAAATTTATCACTAATTACAATAAAAAAAATAATTCATGCATTGTGAAAATCTAGTTTTCTCCCGTCATGCTATCCAACAAATGTTTTATCGTCGCATCAGTCAAAAAGATGTAAAAACTGCGATTTCTTATGGAGAAGTGATAGAAGAAAATCCTGATGATACACCTTAACCCAGTTATCTAATATTAGATTTTATATAAGGTAAACCGATTCATGTTGTATTTTCCTACGACGAAGCTACAGATACAGGATATGTAGTAACAGCTTATATTCCTGATGCTAATATTTGGTTAGATGGTTTTACAACTAGGAGACAAAGATGATGAAATGCGTAATTTGTCAGCATGGAGAAAGTAAGCCTGGTTTAGTAACTGTGACATTAGAAAGAGATGAATGTATTATTGTCTTCAAACAAGTTCCAGCAGAAATTTGTGATAGCTGCGATGAATATTATTTAAGTGATGCAGTTACGGAACAGGTTTTAGAAAAAGCAGAGTTAGCTGTTAAAAATTGAACAGAATTGGAGATTATTAGATATGCAGTTTAGTGTTCTTATTTGTGTTTCTGCTTTAGCGATAGGTTCTTCAAAATATGGAATTTTATTATTATAAGTGGTAAATAAAATAGCTGGTCGCGTTATGAAAAAAAGCTTTCATAATCGTCATGACTACCTATCCAGAACCATGTAACTGTGTCACCCTCCAAAACCCCAATTGCTCGATAATTGTGAGTTATTCTGACAGACCAAATATTCTCCTCGTTATTTATACATTTGAAATGCAAAGAGGGATGAAAAGGATTTTCTCTCCATAACTGATAAGCTTTTCTTGCACTCTGTCTAACTTGCTTTTCAAGGGGCTTATATTTATCCCAAAAAGAAGGAAGAGTTGCAGACTTCATAACTTTTCATAGTTCATTGGTTTCGCAAGTCCTTCTGCAATCTCTTTTTTAGCAGATTGGGCAGATGCAATCAATTGTTGTTGAGTTTTCTGAAATGATTTATCCCATTTCAATTCATCTTGCAAATCTTCCAGGTACTCTCGGAGATGCTCTGCAACTCTTTCTTGCACATCTTCAGATAAAGATTCCATCATCTTAATTACAGTAGCGATCGCTGGAGATGACATAATCGAATTTCCTTATCAACTTTCACTGTCTATTTTAATAAAAAAACTCAATCAAATCGCCTACTGTAGTCCCAAAGGTCTGAAACGGGGGAAGTTTGTCCTGCTGCTGCTTGTAGCACAGACGGAGGTCGGCTAATATTTGTGCTTTTGGCTCCTGTTCATCAATCCAAGCTAAACTGCTGACGTTATCAGAATTTATTGAACTGATAAGCTGTTGCCAAAGTTTTATAGGAACAAGTACGTCTGTTGTTTCTCCAGCTGCGTTAGTGACATAACGAATCTGATTTTCAATTTGTGCCATTATCATAGGGTTGTTTCTCCTGTAATGCTTTTTTGCACCAAATTGCTTTTTTCGACAACCACCAAACAGCATCGTGTATTTTTAGCGACCCCTGGGTTGGACTACGCGATCGCATCGCTAAAACTCTAGTTTAGCGGCTTTGTAGAGGCTAAATTTTTGACTTGACTGGGAGTATCCTAATCCACATTCCGCACTCCCAAGTGTCAAAATAGACTCCCAAGAGAAAAAATCGGGGATTGCTAATTTAATTAAATCAACCTAACGAGGAAGAGCAAATCCCCAAAAAGCTGTTAGTTAATAACTAGTGACTTTTTGCCAAACATGATTTTGATAGCAGACAAATTGTGATGAATACAGCTAATTTCCCGTGGCTCACGACGATTATTCTGTTTCCGATAGCGGCGTCACTACTGATTCCCATCATCCCAGATAAAGACGGCAAAACAGTGCGCTGGTACTCCCTGATTGTGGGGCTGATAGATTTTGCACTGATTGTTTACGCTTTTTATACTGGGTACGATTTTTCCAATCCAGATTTGCAGTTGGTGGAGAGTTACCCCTGGGTACCGCAACTCGATTTGAATTGGTCGGTAGGGGCTGACGGCTTGTCCATGCCTCTGATTATTTTGACTGGATTCATTACCACGCTGGCGATTTTAGCGGCTTGGCCTGTAACCTTCAAGCCCAAGCTATTTTACTTCTTGATTCTGGCGATGTATGGCGGTCAGATTGCCGTGTTCGCCGTCCAGGATATGCTGCTATTTTTCCTGGTGTGGGAACTGGAACTGGTGCCGATATACTTTCTGCTGTCGATTTGGGGAGGCAAAAGGCGACAATACGCAGCGACTAAATTTATTTTATACACCGCTGGCGGTTCGCTGTTTATTTTGCTGTCTGCCCTGACAATGGGATTTTACGGCGATACGGTGACGTTCGACATGCGATCGCTCGCCCTCAAAGATTTCGCCCTGAATTTCCAACTTGTACTTTATGCTGGCTTCCTGATTGCCTACGCTGTCAAGTTGCCGATTATTCCCTTGCACACCTGGCTACCTGATGCCCACGGTGAAGCTACAGCCCCTGTGCATATGCTATTGGCAGGTATTCTCCTAAAAATGGGCGGTTATGCCCTAATTCGGATGAACGCCCAAATGTTGCCTGATGCCCACGCTTATTTTGCGCCAGTGTTGATAGTTTTGGGGGTAGTTAACATCATCTACGCTGCCCTAACATCCTTTGCCCAGCGCAACCTGAAGCGAAAAATTGCCTACTCCTCAATTTCTCACATGGGCTTTGTCACCATTGGGATTGCTTCCTTTACCGATTTGGGATTAAGTGGAGCAGTATTGCAAATGGTTTCCCACGGGTTAATTGGGGCGAGTTTGTTCTTTCTCGTAGGTGCAACTTACGATCGGACACACACCCTGATGTTGGATGAAATGGGCGGTGTCGGTAAGAGGATGCAGAAAATTTTCGCTATGTTCACCGCCTGTTCAATGGCATCTTTGGCTTTGCCAGGAATGAGTGGTTTTGTAGCAGAATTAATGGTATTTGTGGGCTTTGCTACTAGCGATGCTTATAGCTCTACCTTCAAAGTTATTGTAGTTTTCTTGATGGCAGTTGGGGTGATTTTAACTCCGATTTATTTGCTGTCGATGTTGCGAGAAATTTTCTACGGTCAAGAGAACGAAGAATTAGTTTCTCACCAAGCTTTGATAGATGCTGAACCCCGTGAAGTATTTATCATTGCTTGTTTGTTAGTGCCTATCATTGGTATTGGTTTTTATCCGAAATTGCTCACTCAAATGTACGACTCCACAACTGTACAATTGACAGCAAGATTGCGTAATTCCGTGCCAACTTTAGCACAACAAAAACCAGAAGCACCAAAGGTTTCTTTGAGTGCCCCAGAAATTGCGAATTAGATAGCGATCGCTAATTTCAATTAATATTACTTTTAGGGCGGGTTTTATACCTGCCCTTTTTTCGTCATTAGTCATTTCCCATTTTCCCAATGCCTCATCTCTGTATGTGGCGGATTTACACCCGCCACATACAGAGATGAGGCATTGCTGAATTCTGAATTCTCTTTTAAGCTGATTGATTTGTTTGCAACCAGTTAAGTAAATCTTGCATCCGAGTAAAATCTAACAAAGCTTCGCCAAGGGTTTCTAATTGATTTAAAGAAAGACATTGGATGCGCCTTTGCAATTCTGGTGATAATTCTCCCACTCGTCTTTGTAATAATCTTAAAATAAGCCGTTGTTCACCTTCTTGTTCACCTTCTTGTTTTCCGCGCTCATAGCCGATGCGCTCACCTGTAGTTATATATCTCATAGTCTGCTGTTGCTCAAATTGTTTAAACTCTTCCCAAAATTGATTTTCTAATGCCTTTGGTAATATCATAACCCAATCGATAAATCGATACAGATTACGAATATCCTGTTCTTCTAAACCCAAATCATATAGCCTGCGAATTAAGCTAAATTTCCATATTTTGCGTTGTTCGGGTGATGAGCGTGTCTGCTGCGTTTTTAAATGCGCCATGACAACAGTTGCAAATGGATTATCGCTATTTTCTAACTCGTGAAAGCGATTTTCATAATCCAAAAGTTTAATACTGCCAAATTCAAAAGTTAAGCTAGTATTGGGATATTTATAACTGTAGTTGCTTGGTCGCCATTCGCGGTTGGGATCGCACAAAATAGCAAGGCTAATTGCTGCTCTATCAAAGCGGTCAAATATGCGAAAGTTGTAGGTGAACATCCGCTTAGGAAAATTATCTTCTTTTTGTCCCTGAATTTCAACATGGATTAATAACCAAAGTTCTTCCCCTTGGATTTGCCAAACTTTGACTAATTTATCTGCATATCGCGTACCTTGTTCGGCTTCTCGATCTATTTTTTGAAATTCTTTATCGAGAAATTCGTATGGACGTTCCCAATCAATTAATGCAGAAGTTTCTGGAAAAAAGAAATCCATTGCTTGGGGAAAATAAGCTTCTATAATTTCTTTCCAAGGGCTATCAAAATCAGCGCGTAGGCGTAGCCCGTCGTAGACATCGCTAGCATTATCCATGAGTTAAAGTAGTAAAACTTACACTAGATATTTTACTACTTTGCTTGATGGGAATTTCAACCCAAAATTCTGCTCCCTGTCCTGGTTCTGAAACACACCAAATAGCTCCATTGTGTTTTTCTGTGACAATTTGAGCGCTAATTGCTAATCCTAATCCTGTGCCTTTGCCTACGGGTTTTGTGGTAAAGAAAGGGTCAAATAATCTTTGTTTAACTGCTGGAGTTATGCCAGGACCATTATCTGCAATTTGTATAGTTATCCGATCTGAATTGTGTAAATTAGTACGAATTATAATTTGGCTGGGATTAGCTTGTATGTCCTGAAAAATTTGCTGATTATTATAACTATCTAGAGCGTCAATGGCATTACCAATCAAATTCATAAACACTTGATTCAGTTGCCCAGCATAGCACTCAATTAAAGGAATATCGCCATATTCTTTAACTATTTCAATCCCAGGATTTCCAGAGGTTTGTTTGAGGCGGTTTTGTAAAATCAGCAGTGTGCTATCAATGCCTTCATGAATATTCACAAGCTTCATATCGGCTTCGTCAAGTCGAGAAAAATTCCGCAAAGATAAAACTATTTCCCGAATGCGATTAGCTCCCATTTTCATAGAAGCTAACATTTTAGGTAAGTCGTCAATGATAAAATCAAGCTCGATCGCTTCTATCTGAGCTTGCACTTCATTTGTGCAATTAGCATTGGACTTTTGATAGAGTTTGACTAATTCCAATAAACCCAATGTATATTCATTTACATAAGTCAGGTTGCCGTAGATAAAGTTAACTGGGTTATTAATTTCATGAGCTACCCCAGCGACTAATTGACCTAAACTCGACATTTTCTCAGTTTGAATCAATTGGGCTTGGGTTTGTTTGAGATTGTGCAAAGCTTGGTTGAGTTGTTGTGCTTGGGCAGTCGCGGCAGCAGTAGCAGCACGGCTTTGATTATACAATTGCGCTTGGTCAATGGCGATCGCTAACTGGTCAGCCACACCCCGAATCAAATCTACCTCATAGTCGCTCCAGGAACGCAGCGTTTTGCTATGTTCGCAGACGATCGCACCCAAGCAACTAGACTGGGTGTAAACTGATACTGCCAATAAAGATTTCCAGCCCGCAGCGATGAGTAAATCCCGACTTTTAGCATCCAGCTTGGAATCTGTGGCAATGTCATCTAAGCACAGCAAATTTCCTCCCAAAACAACTTGATTCAGCACTTCAACCTTTTGAATATGAGAATCGCCCAAGGCTTCTGGCAAGTCGGGAGCGCAGGCTTGCTGGCTGAGTTCAAACATTGTAGACTCATCTTGTGTGTAGCACCAAAGAAACTGGCATCGGTCAATTTGCAGCAGTTCCCGAACTTCACCGACTACTGTAGTTAAAATCGTATTTAGATCTAGCGAGTTACGAATTTGACTGGATAAACGAGTTTTCAGAATTTTTTCTCGCTCAACTAACTCTCGCAACTGAGCTTCAGACTGCTTTAACTCTATCTGAGACATCTGGCGATTGACACTAGCCTTTGCTATTAGCCAAGAGCCAATGCCAATTACTCCCAACAAACCGACATATAGCAGTAGTAATTGATGCAAAAATTGGTTTGATTTAGTCGCCAACGTTTTTGGGGACACCCACGAAACAACTTTCCAGTAATAGGATTTAGTCTCAATTTGATTCTTACTGGGTGCAAAAGCTTGTCCGGTTCCTGTACTGGATTTTTGGCCTTCCAGCAACGGATAAACTGTTGCAAAGGTGAATATTCCTTCTGGTGTTTGCAATTGTCCCGATTCTGTTTGAGAAATTTGCTGCCATGCTTGGGGAAAAGCTTTGCCAAAAGTGCGGTTTTGGCGTTCGGGAAACATAAATCCCCATTCATCTTCAGGCTTTGCCCCTTTTAACCAGTAGCCGTCGGCATTCAGCAACATTCCTTGACTAGAAGTGTTAACCAGAGCTTGATTAAAATTATCCAGCAGTTTCACACCGAAGTAATTTAACACTATAACGCCTCGTTTCTGGCCACGGCGATCGAAAACAGGAGTGCCAAAGCGGATCATGGGCTTAAAAGGTTGTTCAATCTGCCCTCGTTCAATGTTAAGGTCAAGGGGAGAGACAAATACTTGTCCTTGACTTAGCCCGAAAGTATCATTAAACCAGTAGCGCTTGCCTTGAACTTGCAGTTTTTCTTCTGGAACAATTTCTGGTTTTCCCTGATTGAAGTTGACTCTGACAACTTCTTTACCCGATTGATCCAAAAAGCGAATTTGGTCATAAAGTTTTTTATATCGAGAAATTAATAAAAATTCTTGGGCGAGTTTTTGTTGTTCTCCATTCACTTTTTCTAAAATTCCCTCTAGCTCATTTTGTCTAGAGATCACTATTAAATCTGAAACAACCGACTGAAAATCCGTACTGATGATTTTTGTTTGTAAATCTACCTTGTGGAGTTCATTGGTTTTTAATACAACTTTCTGAGTTTGTACCTGTTGGTAATAAATAGTCACTAAAACACCTCCAACTAACGCTGACAACGGCAAAAAAATCGTTAGAAAGCGTTTAATTAAAACTTGTGAATGCATCTTTGGTGACATATTTAATACTGAAGTACGAGTGAACAATAGGGCTAAAAAGCAACTAAGTTCCAACTGCACCAGATTTTTTGAGTCGTTGAAAAATTTTTTGCCCTTTCTTGCTATTGTCAATGAGACACTCTGATAGTCAGTACCGAAAAATCACTTAGTTAGAAAAAGTTTACACTTTGAATAGGGTTTAAATACTGAGAAGAAATATGCAACGTGATGTCTACGACGGGTACGCCTACGCTCAAAATAGTTTTTGATTGTTACTATGCGATCGCACATCAATAGATTTTCTCCGATTTAAAATCAGATGTAGCAAAATAGCTCATGTTAAACTACAATCTGCTCCACTGCTTGCCATCTTCCGAAGAACTACCAGACTCAGATGATACTCCTGTGGATAATGAACTACAAAATGCAATTCCTGGCTTATTGAAAGCGATATTGGCTTTAGCTTGGTGCGATCGCTGGGATTGGTTCTTTGGCGTTAATATGGGTATTTATTATCACCCAGACAAACCAGCTATTGTCCCCGATGGGTTTCTCAGCTTAGGAGTCCAACGTTTCATTGATGTAGGCAAAGCCTTTTCCCAAGGATTAGACTTACGCCTGAGTTATGTATTGTGGGAAGAAAAACAGTTGCCAATTTTGGTACTAGAAGTTGTTTCCCAAATCCATCAAGGAGAATACAGCACCAAACAGCAATTCTATGCCAAAGAATTAGGAATTTTATACTACGTTGTGTACAATCCTCTGCGGCGAAAAAAACCCCCTTTGGAAGTATATCGGTTAGTTGATGGGGAATATATTTTGATGTCAGACTTAATATCAAAAAGCCCCATTTGGCTACCAGAAATTGGTTTAGGAATTGGTCGAGAACGAGGAATTTATCAAGGTATAGCGCGGGAGTGGTTGTACTGGTATGACGAAGAAGGACAGAGATTGTTGACGCCAGAAGAACGCATCCGAGAACTCGAAGAACGCGCAGCTTTTGAAGAACAGCGGCGCGTAGAAGCAGAACAACGGGTAAAAATCTTGACGGAAAGCTTAAAAGCCTTTGGTGTCGATCCCGAAACTTTAGCGTGAAATGTATAGCAGAATTCAAAAGTCAGAATTCAGAAGTCAGAATTAGAACTTACGCATTGACGCAAAATACAAAGTATCCACAGTTTGAAAACCATATCTATCGTAGGGGCACAGCACTGCTCATTAGTGTCAACTTAAGCTAGAAATGGCTTATGTGTTGGCTTCCTCACCCGCCTGGGAATGAATTCCCTCTCTTATAGCTAAAGTCTACTGAAGTAGACTAAAGATTTTTGGCTATATTTTAGTCATCTTTAGATGACTTGAGCTATGAGCAAGGAACTTCAGTTCCTTGCGGGAAATTTTTTCAATCTTGGATTTTGAATCTTCAATCCAAAATCCAATCATAAATTACAAAAAACATCAGACATTGTTGGAAAGACTAGGGGCGTTATTGTAACGCTTGTGAAAAAGAATTGCTACCAAATTAGTCAGCAAACAGGTGATTGCTAAAGACATCAAGATATAAGTAGGAGCCATCACCACGCCAATCATAAACCAAGTGTATACGTGCAAGATCATCACGGAAGCGAAAAAACTGGCAATTGCCGCAGACTGCCAGATTTGATGTGATGGGCGACGTAGTGCCGTCAGAACCATTGTTAAAATTGTCACCAACAAATTTGCTGGTACAAGAAATGCACAAATAGTCACGCAGTTGGCGCGAGAGAATTCAGCTAAGGTGTTGAAATCGAACATCAAGATCCTGGGGATAATGTTAGAAACTTATAATTTAATGTAACTTATTTCTAAATAACTAAACCTAGCTTAGCATATACCGAGAGTAGTAAAATGGAAAATTTAACATTATTTAAATAATTCAATTAAGTTCTTATAGTAACAATAGTGAATCCTAATGAATCCTAAAAACTTTGGATAATTTATACCAATATGAAAAAAGATTGCGACAGATGGATTGATCGAAAGGTTATGCAACAATAATTGTCTGACAATTCAAAATCCAAGATCTAAAATCCAAAATCTAAAATCCAAAATTTAAAATGATATTAGGGTGGGCGTTGACCACCCTAACTGAATTAACCTGGTAAAATCACTGTATCAATAACGTGAATTACACCATTATCAGCTTCGATATTTGCTGCCAAAACTGTGGCATTTTTAACTTCAAAACCATCAGAAGAACTAATTTTAATCGGTGAACCTTCTACAGAATCCACCGTGCCGACTTGTGCCAAATCACTCTCTAACAGCTTTCCAGAAACAACATGATATTTTAAAATCCGCGTTAGCTGGGGAATATTTTGTAACAGAGTTTGAATGGTTCCGGCTGGTAACTTGGCAAAAGCATCATCATTGGGAGCAAAGACAGTAAAAGGGCCAGGACTTTTTAATGTTTCTACTAAACCAGCAGCCTGTACAGCCGCTACTAGTGTTTTGAAAGACTCAGCATTAACAGCAATATCAACAATATCAGCCATATTCGACACCTAAATCTCTGCAAATGATTTTAAAGGATAATAAACATATTTTAAGTTTTATGTTCCAAGTCAGGATAAATGGGGTAGTAGCCTACCTTGAATACAAGCAGACTAATGTTTTTCTAAATTCCGTAACATTTTCTTTGATGCTCTGCCCCGACTATTCTAAACAGGACATATGGCCTCTAGCAGCTGAAATATTTATACATCCTTGAGCCAACGCGATCGCCAAAACATTCCATGCTTTTTGTTGAGTGCGATCGCCTCACCTACTTCAATGACCATTTTATACTTTTCAAACACCCTCTTAAATTTGCTGATACATCTATTTGGAAATTCAATATGAACCAAAAACAATTACTAAAATTAATTATCGATCTGCATACAGCGGATTCCAAGGAAAGTGAAGTACACAAATTTAGTCTTCAAGGCAGGTATCAGTCCGTTTTAATTATGAATTATGAATTCGGAAATTAGGTACTGATACTTAATCATGTATATATATTCGTAATAACCATACAGATGACTGAAGTACGGTTAAAGGTGTAGAAATGAAATGCATTTTGAGTGATAGGAGTAACGTTATCTTGAGCTAGGTAAACACAGAATTAAAGACCTTTTTTAAAGGTAACAATTCAGCACTCGAAAACAACCACTGCATTGGAAACATTTCCAAGGTAGTCTTTTGGGTAGACAATACCCGAATTTCCTCCCATCACCAAATACAATAGCTGCCTAATAGACGGGTTGCAATGCAAATTCTTAAAGTACTAACTAGAGTCTATCTTAGTCCCATAGACTTGGATGAGGCGATCGCTTTCTATGAAAACCTCTTTACAGAAAAATGTTGGTTGTGGTTTCAATATTCCGAAATCGATTTGGAACTGGCTGGCGTCGGTTCTATTCTTTTAATTGCCGGTTCAGCTGAAGCACTCTCTTCATTCAAAACTACACAGGCTACTTTTCTCGTGGACTCACTCAATGATTTTCGAGAAGCACTCACTCAACAAGGGGCAGTGATTCTGACGGAACCGAACAAAGTCCCCACTGGAGTTAATATGCGAGCCATGCATCCTGATGGAACAATTATTGAGTATGTTGAGTTCGTTTGATTCACCAAAATTGCCAAAATAAATCATTTGACGTTTATAGGACTTACGCAACGCCGATATTGTCATTGCGGCGGAAACGGAGTGTAGCGAAGCAATAAGAGCGTCAGGGTAAATTACTTTGCTATCGCTCGTAATGACGAAATTACGTTATTTTTGCGTAAGTCCTAGTTTAATTATTTCCACTTACTGAGCTAGAAATTGCTTATGTTACTTTTAGTAACGGTTTTATCAAGTCTCCCTCAATATTTGCCTTCTATGTCACAATGACAAGTGAGAGTTAATTCGGCGAACCTCGTTTGTTTTTATTATTGACAGGCTTTTTCCTTTTGGTATTCACAGACTTTTGTCCGAAATCTAAATCTCTACACTTCTATGATTTTGGAGACAATTTATGTCGATTTATGTAGGTAACCTTTCTTATGAAGTTACAGAAGAAACTTTGAATGCTGTGTTTGCAGAATATGGTGCTGTAAAGCGGGTTCAGCTACCTACCGACCGTGACACAGGTCGTGTGCGTGGCTTTGGTTTTGTGGAAATGGGCACAGATGCTGAAGAAACAGCTGCCATTGATGCTCTTGATGGTGCTGAGTGGATGGGACGTGACCTCAAAGTAAATAAAGCCAAGCCCAAAGAAAACAGAAGTTCCTTTGGTGGTAACCGAGGAAATACTAACTTCCGCAGTCGTTACTAGAATTTGAATATTTAGCTCTTGAAGCTAATCTTTAAATTGAATTTAATCATGGCTCAGGCAAGAATGCTTGAGCCTTTTTGTTGGAAAATTGACTTTATTCAGAAGTTATATCATCTTTGCCTAATTACCGATCAAAAAAATTCTCCACGTCAGTTTTCATCTACTCATATCTTGCACCAAGCGACTGGAAGTCGCGGCTACACAGGCAAAACCCGCGCAGACGGGTTTCAAACCCTTGATTTTGCGTTAGTCCGCGTAGGCGGACTTCGTTTGTATAGCCGCGATTTCTAATCGCTAGGGCTAGGTGCAAGATGTGAGTCTATTTGAAGCACATCGTTGTAGGATCGCAAGGCTTTGCGCCCCTACTGTATTGCTGTAAATTTATTTTTTAGTATTCAGAGATATTTGGTCATACTTTATAATACTCCGTATTACTATGTAATTTGCTTCGTCAGAATAGCTTTCGGATATTAATCATATGGCTCTAACTATCTCAAACGTGTTCGACGCTGGTTTCTATCGTGCTGTCAATCGAGACTTAGCTGGTTTTAATGATACTCAAGCTTTGTCCCACTTCCAAACCAATGGTCTAAATGAAGGTCGTTCATTCTCACCACTGATTAATTTGGGTTTCTACCGAGGGAGTAGTTCTGACCTAGCAAACTTCAACAACAGCCAACTATTAAATCATCTGATGAATCACGGAGTAGCTGAGGGACGTAGTTTTTCGCCCAACGTTAGTCTAAACTACTATCGTGCTAACAATAGTGACCTCATAAGCTTTAATAATGAACAATTATTTATTCATTTGAAAGGCTCTGGTATTTCAGAAGGGCGTTATTTTTCTTCAATTTTTACTTTCGGTTCATATAAATCCTATAATTCTGACCTCACTTCCTTAACTAACTCTCAACTATTGAATCATTTTGAAATCAATGGCATAAATGAAGGTCGTCAGTTCTCACCATTTTTTGATTTCAACTACTATCGTGCTAACAACTCAGACTTGACTAATTTAAGTAACAGACAGTTGTTACAGCATTTTCAAATCTATGGCATTAATGAGGGACGTAAATCTTCACCCTCTTTTGATGCTGGATATTATAAAGCCAACAATCCAGATTTAGCTTCTTTGCAAGGCATTAACTTAGTAGAACACTTTGATTTTAGTGGTGCATTTGAAGGACGCCAAGCTGCTAATGACTATGCCGGAAACATATTCAGTGCTGCTCGTCAACTGCCAATAGGTTCAAATTATACTCGCGTAATTGAAAACGTTGGCTCATCCGATCCTTTTGATTACTATCGATTTGATTTGAATCAAACTAGGACTGTTAGAGTATTTAACTATAGCTATTCTAGAAGTGTACTTGAGCAAATACTTGATAGTAGTGGTAATGTTTTAAGTTCTAGAAATCCCGCCGTATTTAATTCTGATACTAGTCTTGTAGGCGATACATCTAAAAACATTCGATTGTCTCCAGGAACTTACTATGTACGCATCCAACCACAAGCAGGAAATACTAATTACGATTTGTGGCTTTCTGCTAGCACTAACAACAGTAACAATTCTGATGCTTGGACGAGGTTCGGAGAAATATCTGTCTACTATAATACGTTACTTCCATTTTACTAAGACATTTCCTCATATACTTAGCTAGTAAATCATAAAACATTAGAGTGGTAGGGGCGCAAGTTTGGTTTTTTATGGTAAATTTAGCAAAATACTTAATCTTTACCGACTTACAGTACTTAAAGTAGTATTTCACAAACAATGTGTAAACGCAAGCCCTAATTTTGGAAGCAAACAGAGCGTGAAAACCTCAACACCCCTACACCCAATATTGTTTGGTTAAAGCAACAAACGTGATAAATCGGCGTCTCTACGAAGGAATGATTATTGTAGAGACGCCGATTTATCGCGTCTTTGGAATTTAGAATTTTAATCAAAAAACCTTAACCGAACCGTATTGCCCCTACACCTCGTCAGAGGGTTGAGCTAAGGCAGTGGTATGTCCCATTAATTTTGATGAGTTTGTAGTTAGGACTTTAGTCCTAACTACAAACTTATTTAACCCTTAGAACCCTCCTTGAGCTAATCTGAATTCAGATTCAATGAAAAATGTACACAGGAGCAGGGGGAAAAAGTCACATGGAAGTTTTTTTAGCTAATATTAATCATCTTGAAAGTCTGTCGATACTGTTTGATGAATACCGCGTTTTTTATAATCAGGTATCAGATATTGCAGCTGCTAAAGAGTTTCTCAAAGAACGTTTTAAGAATAATGATTCAGTAGTATTTGCAGCTAATGAAAATCGAGAAATAATTGGGTTTACTCAGCTTTATCCGAGTTTTTCTTCAGTGTCGATGAAGCGAGTATGGATCTTGAACGATTTGTATGTGAAAGAGTCCCATCGCCAGAAGGGAGTTGCAACGTTATTGATGAGTGCTGCACAAAAATATGCCAAACAGAGTGGGGCAGTTCGAGTAATATTAGCGACTCATATTTCTAACACAAATGCCCAAAAGCTTTATAAAGCACAAGGATATGTCAAGGATGAAGAGTTTTATCATTACGCTTTACAATTACAGTAATAGTTTGACACAATGAGATACATGGGTAGCATAGCTATGCTACCCTACGAGGATATATTTTTTCTGTAATATAGATTTTTCGTAGGGGTTTAGCACTGCTAAACCCTTACCCACGTATTTGTATGATTATTAAAGTGAAATGGTATCAGACTTCTCTCCACCCCACAAGAAGTAGTTGATTATTTTTTTATTTGCAAGTCCCAAACCTCGACACTCCTACACCCAATATTGTTTGGTTAAGGCAACAAACGTGATAAATCGGCGTCTCTACGAAGGAATGATTATTGTAGAGACGGCAATTTATCGCGTCTTTGCAATTTAGAATTTTAGTCAAAAAACCCTACAAACTTACAGCAGATTCGCATTTTTAGCTAATATTAATCATCTTGAAAGTCTGGCTTAATTTGACTTGCTACTTCTTTTAACTCCTGCCCAAACAGTAAGCGGCTGTCCGACTTGTTTATAGAGCAAACTCTCTAAAATTACGCCATTATTATTGGCTGTCAGAGCTTTATTCGGCTGACGCAGAGATTCATAAAAACCGTTGTACCAGCCATCTTTTGATTTGAGGTTGGTTTGGACGAAATCAAATAACTTACGCGTGTAAGCAGTGTTATAAAGCACATGCCATCCTACCGTTGCCTTAGCACTTAAAAAGCGCAAATCATTACGCTGTTGTCGAGTGTCTGTGATGGTAGCCCAGGGTTCTCCGTTGACAAACAAACTGCTGTAAACAAAGTAAGGAGCGCGATCTAAGTTGTCTTCGGTGACAGCAGTTAATTGTTTTGTCGCTTGATAACGAGATTCTTGAGCAGCTAAAATTCGATCGGCGTAGGCTTTGGGCAAAGCTTGAAACCCAGTTTCAATACCATCTAATATATAAGGCTCACTCAGAACGTAGTTATTAGCTTCAGATTTTTTATAGTCACGTCGGTCGTAAGGAATTCCTTGTCCGTAAAGATTTACAAAAGCAGCATTCGACTGATAATCCAAGGCTTTTTTAACATCCAAGCCCCAAAGTTGCAGACCATAGGCGGCATAATTCTCGTAGCCCAAGCGACCTTCTTGGTTGTACTGTTCTTTACCTTTGACGACGCTAGTACCGTACATTTGCCCTTTTCTGGTAAGACGCTTGACTTGCCAATGTTTCCAAACGTCACTGGAGAGCGATCGCATTTGGGGATACTTTGCACCCACAATCTTCAGCCAAATTGCCATCCGCCCCAAATCAATGGCAGACCAACCAATTTCTTCGCGTTTTTCTAGTTGACCATAATTAACAGGTAAGAGGGTTTTTGCGTTGTAAACTTTGTTGGGTAGTTCCTCTTTATATAACGGCATAGATGCCAGTGTTTTTAACATTTTGGTCATTTTGGCTTCAAATTCCGCCGCAGGCACGATATTGAGTTCTCTAGCACTGACTAAGGCGGCCATCGCTGCTGCTTGATCCCACATAGTTACGGAGGCAAAGCCATCAACGGAATTAACCAAGCCAGTTTCGTCATTCCAGTTGCGTTGGAAGTATGACCAAGCTTGACGAGCAGTTGCAATTTCTTCTTTGGTTAACGAGCCTGCACCAGGAGCAACATAAGGAGTGATGGCTATTGTCAATTGGTTTGGAGGAACAGGTTCACCGGGTAAAACCACGGATTTTGCGTCAAGCTTGGCAATTGTTTCAGCTTCTTGAGCAGTAAAAGGAGTATTTTGTGTGGGTTCCTTTGGCTGGGAGGCAATTTGCGAAGTTGATATTTGAGTTTCTTCAACAGAAGTTGGCGAAAGTTGCTTAGACCAAAAATTAAAACCAGCGATCGCAATCATAGCAGTCAGCACTCCTCCAACGGAAGCCAGTATGGACAAGCTTTTAGGTGGCGGTTGAAAATCAGAACTCATAGGGATTAAAGCCTCATTTTATGAATTACAGTTACTTGCGTAATCTCACCAGACTTTATTCTTCCCAATTTTCAAATCTGATTAACGTAATTTTCCATATCCCAATGAATACGGTGATGCTCAAAGAAAGTAGATGTAATTAAAAATACATTGCTGAGAGCGATATATATACCAGATAAGCGCATCTTCAGACCGAGAAAGCTTAAGAACACCTGCTGGCGTTCCTGGATTTGCAAACGGTTGCAGACGATCTCGCAAACATATTTTTGATGGTATTGATGCCTTTACAAATTGGGGCGATCGCCAATGAACTGATCGTAAAATTGATATTTAAGCTGATGTGCGCTATCTTCAACACTGATACAGTAAAATAAAGCGTCTTCAGAGGTAATTAATCTTTGTAAGTGAATTGCCAGTTGTTGAGAATGAGTGAGTCCGCCCAGAAAGCTTTCTTTGCCAATATCAGAGTTTCTGCTGTCATGGATCATGTGGAAATAATAGAATTCCGATCTCATTTTGTGATTCGATTGTCCATTTGATAAGCGTTGAGAAATTCTTTGCCAGAGACAGGAATACTCAACTGAAACAAGTACCTCTGCCCAAAAACGAAGAAACGCTACAAGCCCAACTTGACAATATTTTTCACCCAGACAACCGACCATTAGTTTATAGCTTTCATCTCTAACCATTTTAGTAACAAACGTTTCAGGCATTGCTAAAATCATTTCAGAGGTAGCACCAAGATTGAGCAGATCCTGGAAAAGTAACTCTCGATGAGAAGGAAGTGGAATGCCTTTCGTATTGCGAGGGAATTCCTCATTCAGGATAGCTCTGACAGTCCGTTTGATCTGCTCATCGGCAAGAGCATCAATGACAAATTCGTAGATATTGACAATAGAAAGCGATAGGAAGCGGCGCTGGATCAGAATTTTAAGTAAATCCTGCCAAGCGATCGCATCAATCTGGATAAATAGTGGATGCGCTCTAAATTTTTCAATTAATGAAATCTCGAAATTGTTGATTTTTTCAATCATAATTTCTAGTTCGTAAATAGGATTTTCAGGTCGTTTCTCCAATTTATATTTGGATCTGGATAAAATCGGCGAGCAACTTGCCACATCAATTCAAAATCGTTTTGTAAAGTATGCGTTATCAATTGATTAGAACTATTAAGTTTCAACTCCATCTGAAATGTATTAATAGCCAGCGATCCATGTAGGAAAGGTGCAGCTAACATATAATCACCAGCTCGATAAATTGCCAGAGAAGGAAGTGTATCATAGAGTTTAACATCGAGAAGTTTAGAGCCACCTGAAACTCTGATGATTTTTTCTACCGTCTCCAAATTAGCGATTACATAATCAGAAATATTGATTTCATCACTAATACTAGTATTAGCATACTTTTTGAGAACATCTTCTCTCAATTTGGCTGCTTCGGAATAAGGCCAAGCAAGTAATATTCTGACTTGGACATCATTTTGAATACACTGAGTTAAATGCTCAAAATAGTCATTCAAATTGGGAGCAAAGGTTTGAAGAATATCTACCTGCTTTTGCTCTGGATTGTCTGAATCAATTAATTTATCAATTTCTTCTCCAAATTTATCGCTAGGAAAACTTGGATAAATATAAGTTAGACCAATTTTTGAAAAAAATATATCTTTATTTTGATACTGAATATATTTTTCAGTCAGATACTTATGCAGTTGTGGAAGCTTATATCCCTTACCTGTAATTTGAAATTTTTTATATATATTCTTGAGTCTTTGGGTAAAAGCTTCTTCTTCTATTATTGAATATGATGTGATATAGATTTCTAATAAATCTTTTTTCGTTGGACATTTGGTTTCCTGTAAGCACATTAACACTTGTATTTCCAGGAAAGTAAGCTCATATTCTCTAGATTTACATAGTGCTTCTAAAAAATTGTTCCAATTCATAAAATAGTTACCAAATAGAAATTATAAAAAGACAAAATAATTAAAACTAGCCCTTTCAAGGTTAACGTTTGTACTATGAAATAAATAAAATTTTAACCGAATTTTGGTATTTTAGCTGAGGCGTAGGCGTAGCCCAACCTAGTCATCGCTTAATTTACAGTCTAAAAATTTGGAGTTGAATGTGGAATTTCTTTGTTCAATTCCAAGCGATACCTGAAATGCCGTGAAAAATTTGATAGTGCATATGCTCACCTTGAAAGGGCTAGTCCTAATAATTAGTAATTATTCGGTCAAAAACATTTAATTAATCTATTGTACTTCTGTAGACATATTACACCTGACTACACTTTTCCAATATTTACTCATCTCTAGACACGAGCGATGATGAGCATACCTTTTACAAAGGTCAGTATCCATGCTAAATGCTTTTCAAGCCGCCCTCTATCAACGTTTACAAGATTTTGAATTAGATGACCCAACCCATGAATTTGGGTTTACTCGTCATCTAATGAAAAATCAGGGTTGGACGCTAACCTATGCACAAAGAGCGATCGCAGAATATAAAAAGTTCGCATTTTTAACTGTGGTAGCTAATCATTACGTAGTCCCATCCGATCAAGTCGATCAGGTGTGGCACGCTCATGTGCTACTAACACAGTCTTACTGGGAAGAGTTTTGCCCACAGGTGTTGGGGAAAAAACTGCACCATCATCCGGCGCGGGGTGGACGAACCGAACGTGCAGAATTCCATCACTTCTACGCCCAAACAATTACTAGCTATCGGTATTTTTTTGGCTCTCCACCAGCAGATATTTGGTCACCCCCCGATGTTCGATTTGGTGCAGAATTAAAGATGCAGCGAGTTAACTTAAGTGAGCATTGGGTGATTCCCAAACGTTTGCCTCAATTAAGACTAGCCCAAACCTTAGGCGCGATCGCCATAATTGCCTTTCTCACCGTTGGCTGTGTCGATGCAGGTCAAAAATCTACCCCTGGGCGATTTGTAAGTGATTTAATTGCCAATCATTCTATTACCATTTTTAGTCTATCTGTTATCCTGGGACTGATTCTGCGTTACTCGATCCGCATACCCAGTAAACAACCACAAAAGCCTCAACTGGATATTTATCAAATGGCTTATTTGGCAGGTGGTAAATTACGAGCAGTGGAGTTAGCAATTACACAACTTGTGCATCAGGGATATCTGCGTCCAAATGTGCGGCATCGGACTTTGGCGATCGAAAAAGCGCTCCCCCCTGAAGCAACCAATTTGGAACGACAAGTGATGCAACAGGTTCATCAAACTCCACATTTACAGAGTCTACGGCAAACAAGCGAATACAAAACGGATTTTCTCCAACAACGCCTGGAGCAAGAGAAACTTTTGATGACAGGATGGGCAGCCACCATCGCAATGAGTTTTGGACTCTTCTTGATCATCACAGTTTTGGGTGCAGTAGCATTAGTTTTACTAAGTAAACTATTGATGAAAATCGCCGCAGTTGTGGATATCATTATAATACTGTGGACAGCGATCGGTATTATCACTGCCTGCTGTTTTGTTCCTTCTGGCCGAACTCGCTGGGGTAGTCGGATACTTGCAGACATCAAGAAAAACCACGATGTCTATGATGTGACACAAAGATTTGCCCTTTATGGCTATGGGGTGCTGTCGGGTGGAGCGCTAGACGATTTAAAGCAGATATTTACAGCAGAGGATGAGGAAGCAGCCGGAGGCGGCTGTGGCTGCTAGGTCGATTTCACCTGAAAAATTGCCAAATGTTCTTCGCCTTTGCGGTGGGCGATGGAATCCTTCGCAGCCTTAAACAGGATGATATCGAAGTAGGGTGAAAAACTATCCAAAATTGCCTGTGGCTTGACGCCAAAGGGCGGGCCATCTAACCGATTATGGGTATAAAACAGAGCAATCAGTTGACCATTGGGACGTAGTAAGTTTTTTATAATCTGTACATATTGCGATCGCAACGTTGCATCGATGGCACAAAAACAAGTATGTTCTAATACGTAATCAAAACTATGTAGAAACTCTGCTTCCAATTCAAAAATGTTGCGTTGTAAAAATTGAACGTTTAGTTCTCGTGCTTTAGCAATACTAGAGGCACGGGCAATCGCGCTAGGAGCAAAATCAAACCCAATGACATCAAACCCTGCTGTTGAAAATAACATCGCATCCTGTCCGCTTCCACAGCCTAGAACTGCCATTCGTCCAGGGTTAGGGGCTTGATCTGATGTCAAAAGATTGATAAATGGTGGAGCCGGACAGCCCAAATCCCAAGGATCTCGGTTTTCTTGATACCGTTTTTCCCAAGCTTCAGCGCTGAGGTCAATCATTTACAACAAGCCACGATAACGAATAAAAACTAAAACCACCGCCCAGGAACCCAACGCCACTTTGACTGCAACCAAAATATTCAGCAAAGGAATAACTCCCCCACTGACGAGTGCGCCCAATTCTCCGTGCGGTAATTCTATTCCAGCTAGGGTGATTACTGCCAGGACAATGAAAACCAGAACTGAAATTTTCTCCCATATAGCAGCGTGCCAGCGCTGGTAAATTTCTTGCATCCACTCTGGTGGTGAAGTAATTGCAATCAAACCAATGGCTGTTCCCCCAGCCACTCCGGCTGCAAAACCACCACCCGGACTGAGATGCCCGCGAATAGCTAATTCGATGCTGACTAATGCAGCAATGGTGGCTCCCAAACGCGCCAAAACAATGGATGGTTGATCGGTGAAACTATGGACTGTGCTAGAGGGCTTTTCATTCCCTAGCAAAAAGTAAACACCCATGATGGCGATGGTAAATACCACCACCTCGAAAATAGTGTCATACAGCCGATTTCGGAGAATGATACCGGAAACTGCATTGGGTATGCCACTATCTTTGACAACTGCTTCGACGATAGAGATATCTGGCAAGTCTGCTGCTGCATTGGGTATAACGAGAAATTTGATGTACAACGCTATGCCCGCAGCAATATAAACCCATTTCATATTTACTTGTTCTTTGCTGAATTTGGTGTTCTCATCGTTCCTAGCGCCAGAGTGTTTTCATCTGTTGCTTGTTTACTGAGAATTGGTGTTATGTAGGTCAAGATTGTAGCTGTTGAAGAAAGTTCGCTTTGCATAATGTCATAAATGCGTCGCACCCTGGTTGCGGTGTGATAGCGTGGTTTTTCCTCCTCAGATGCGTCATCTGGCGATCGCACTTCTGGAAAACAGCTAGCATGAATTTCTTTGTCCATTAGTGCTTGTTGCAATGTTTGTATATCGCTATACGTCACTAACTCCAGACGCATGTGGCGTTTGCCAAGAATTGTGCGTAAATCATCCATCAGTTGCCCAAAATGGCGATCTTCTTGTTTGAGTATCCCAAGACGCATCACCAGGGATGAACGTACCGCTACTGCATACAGGGTAATTGCCAGCATAGTACCCACCAATGCTTCAGTCAAAGCAACATCGGGAGCGCCTAAAACCGCATATACCATTGCCGCCACTGCTCCCAAGATGCCACGGATGACCAAGGCATTGTATGGATTGGTTTGAAATACCACCATACACGCAGTTAACGGTAGCAGGGCGACGATTATATAAAGATAACTATCATTCATAACTACTCCTGCTACTGGAACAGTAAGCCAAAACATATCCCAGCACTGTATTCCAAATCGCTAAGCAAATCAGCGCGAGGATCAGCAGTGGCCATTCGCTGGGTATTTTCAAAAGCAAGCCGATGATGATAGTCATGGAACCAAGGGTATCGGCAACTGAAAGACTATGGAGCTTGAATAATAGCGATCGCTTGCCCAAAAGATGAGATGTTCCCCAAAACCAAAAGAACAGTCCTACACCTATGCAGCCATAACTGAGAATGTTAATCATACTTCGTTCAATCGTTTGAGTACATGAGCCAGCAACATTAATCCAGCATTCCCCACACTCAAGATAATGACGCCGGCAATACCGATCATCCAGTCATCCCGCAAGACGGATACCACCAGGATCATGATTGAAGTTTTGGTCGCAGTACTGGCAAATGCCAACATCTTCTGCCAAATATCCTCATCCTGCCAAGCCTCATAAATGGGTATCAACAGCGCCAGAATCATTGCAATGAGTACCAAATTCAAATTCATGTTTTTTTCCTCCGTCGCACTCGGTGTACTTCATACCAGCCATCTTCGTGGTATTTCAGCACAATGGTTTTTGGTGTAAAGGTAATCAGGAAGATATCCAGGAATATTAGCCCTGGTGTGCGTCCTGGTTTAACTCGTTCCATCGTGATATCTTCGTATTTATGGGGACGAATGATGATTTCAAATGCCTCAATATATGCCTGGGGAATTGCTACTAAAACTTCACCCAGCACGCGTAACCAATCTTTTAATGCTTCCCTAGCTCTTTGACGACCCGGCAATAAAAGTGCGACACTGATGCCAATGATGATATTCACCACACTGAAATCGGCAGTGAGCAGAAACCAAATCACCAGTCGCAATATGAGATTTAGATGCCCAACCATGCAAATCCCTTCCAGAACAGTAGAATTAAAATCAGACTCATGACGCCAATGAGATGGTCAAATTCCTCAAGCACACGCGGTAGTTTGAGGATTGAGTGTTTAAAAATCAGCCAGTAAGCCAACCATCCAATGCCAATGGTTGCTAGGGGTTTGATGACATTCTCGATGCTATACGCCTCATAATACACAATATTAGCTAGAATTAACCCGCCGATTAACAGGATAACTGCTGCCCAAAAACCGGATTTAACATCCGCTTTGCCTCCACGGGGCAGAAAAATGAATTTGGCAAAGGATATTGCGGTTCCCAGAGCTGCAACATTCATGGCGATCGCTTGCCAAGGTAGCAAGTTTTTGGTTGTCAACACCTTGGCGCCAAAGCCTGATAACAAGGGAAAGCCGGAGATTGAGAAACTGGCCATCACCAGGGCAATCCAAACTGGAGTAGCGATCGCTTGATGTTGCAGTTCCTTGAAGTTTCGACTTGGTAAAACACCCGCGATTAAAAACAGCGCAGATTTGACTAATCCGTGGGTTAGGGCATAAAACCCGCCGACTTTCGGTGCAGCCAGGATAAAGCCTAACTGGGAAATTGTGTGAAACGCCAGCATCCGCTTGGTATCTTTTTCAAACACTGCATAAAACACTCCTAAAAGCGCGGTGCAAACTCCAAAGGTTCTGATAATCGGGTCAACCTCATCCACCATCAACGCACACCGCACCAATGGATAGACACCAGCTTTCACCACAACTCCCGACAGCATCGCCGACACTGGCGTTTCTGATTCCGAGTGAGTCAAGGGCAACCATAATCCTGATACAAAAATTCCTCCTTTTGTCAAGAGTCCGAGAAATATCAAAGCTAGTGCTTCGGTGGGTGCCACCCGCAAACCTGCGAAACTAAAGGAATGATCTGCTTGATAAACCAGCACTGCGCCGACCAGATAAAACAGCATTGCCACATTGCTGATAAACAGATAGCGCAAGGCGACCCAAATGGAGCGATCGCTCCGGGGATAGGCAATCAAGAGAAACGCTGCAATCCCGCTGACTTCTAAGGCTACGTATAAACTAATCAAATCTGCACAGACAAAAGCGGCGTTGACGCTGCCATGTAAAATGATCGTCTGTGCGTAAAAAAAAGCAGTGCGATCGCTGTGCCAACAATAAAACATGACTGCGGCTGTTACCAGGGCATTAGTCAAGATAAAGTAGCCGCTGATTTCGTCTATCGTTAAAATAACGCCGAAATTATCCAGTAACTTTAGTGTCAGCGGCGACTGGTTGTAAAATAACTGCAACGCATACCCCGCCGAAGCCAAACACATGCACATTGCAATGTATTTGTCAAGTTTTGGAACCAGATAAATCAGGAACCCCAAAAAAAACGGTAATGCAATCCAGACGATGGTAATGGTACTCATGGCGTGTTATTTTTCTCAATTTCGTCACTTTCCAAGGTCGGATTATCCCCTGCTAACTTCATGACACCGACCAGCATTAAAGCCTGAATCGAAAATCCGATGACAATGGCCGTCAATATCACCGCTTGGGGAACCGGATCGGCGTATGCGCGATTTTGGAGGTTGGAAACGATTGGTGTGAATAAGCCATTTCGTGATGCAATTAGTACGTAATAGGCGATAACCCCAGTACTCATCACATCCATAGAAATGATTTTCATCACCAGGTTATTTTTGAAAATGATACCAAAAAAGCCGCCCAATATAGTGGCGAATATACATGCTTCTAACACGGGAATTGCCTAAGAATTTTAGATTTTAGATTTTAGATTTTAGATTTGTTTCATCAAAGTAGTAGTTCATCGCAAAATTTGTGAGGTTTTGCGAAGGGTCAGATCCCCGACTTCTTGAAGAAGTCGGGGATCTTGCACGTCACAAAGGAAGAAAAATTAATAATGAGTCCCTTGCCATATCATTCTTTTTTGCCTTTTTGTACTAGCTGATTAAATTGACTTCTTCTAGAGATTCTTTTGGCGATTGTTTAAATGCCAACCGTAATAAAGGCGGTGCTAAGAAAGTTGTCAAAATCACCATAATCACGATGGCAGCTTGCAATGGTTTATCAAGGGTACCACTAGCTGCGCCAATTCCCGCAAACACTAACCCAACTTCGCCGCGAGGAATCATTCCCACACCAACCGCTAAACGGTTAATTCCAGCTTGACCAAAAATCGACCAACCAGTGACAACTTTACCGATAATTGCCACCACAATTAAAAAGATAGAAATAATTAATCCTTCTCGATTCCCTGGAACTAAAGGATTAAGTACACCCAAATCAACTTTGGCGCCAACTGTCACAAAGAAAACTGGTACTAAAATATCAGCAATAGGTTTTACCTGCTCATCTAGTTCTTTGCGTTTATCAGTTTCATCCAAAACTAAGCCAGCGGCAAAAGCACCCAAGATAGCTTCCAAATGAATCGCATTCCCTAAAAAAGCCATGAAAAAGGCAAAGATAAATGCTGGGATAATTAAGTTTCCTCGCGTTTGTAATTTATTAGCAATGGCGACAAAACTCTGATTGAAATATTTGCCCAAAAGAATTGAACCAATGAGAAATACAGTAGCGCTAACAATCAGATAAATGACGTTGAAAATATCAACTTCACCAGTTTTCGCCAGACTCGCAACCACCGCCAAAACGATGATACCTAAGATATCGTCAATGACAGCTGCACCTACAATAATTTGTCCTTCACGAGATTTTAATTGCCCAAGTTCTGACAAAACTTTAGAGGTAATCCCAATACTAGTAGCTGTCAGGGCTGCACCTGCAAAAATCGCCGGAATTACTGGTGCATGAAATAATAAAATTAGTCCTGCGGTGCCAGCACCAAAGGGAACAGCCACACCAACACAAGCAACAATTGTTGCTTGATAACCGACTTTCTGTAATTCTTTTAAATCTGATTCCAGACCAATTTCAAATAACAGAATAATCACACCGAGTTCTGCGAGAACCGAAACAACTTCACTCTGAGATTGAAAGATTGATGTGACTGCATCAGGAGTTAGGTTGTTAATAAATTGCAGGATACTCATGATGATGGAGTCACTAGCAGCTACTCCACTATCAGGAAATACTACCAAATGGAGAACAGAAGCACCAACAACTACACCGCCGACTAATTCTCCTAATACAGGAGGTAAGTCCATCATTCTAGATAATTCACCACCAATTTTACTAGCCAGATAAATGACTACTAAACTTAGTAATACTCCTGTTAGGACAATAGGAGCATATTCGGCTTCATTGGTTGTTGCTAGTAAAGGAAGGGAATTTAACCAAGTAAATGAATTAACCATTGGTTCCGAAAAAATCATGTTTTTATTCGTCTGATTGATTCAGTAGAGACGTTGCAGTGCAACGTCTCTACAACGATAAATCAAGGGTTTTAGCGTCTAATCGACATAATGCCTAATTCTGAATTTCTAATAGGTGTCAGTGTAGATACTAGACCCAGAGGTATCAGCAGTTGCATGAGGATTAACTAAAGCAACAGCTTGTTTAAGTGCCTCTACACGATCTATAAACATGTGATGCTCTGGAACAAACCTCGAAATGCCAAACTTGTCTAAGCGCTTTTTGACTTTGCCAGCTGCACCAACAACTAACACATGACGACCTTGTTCGCTAGCGTCTTTGATGGCATTTTCAATTGCCAAAGAAGCAGTCACGCCCAACATGGGAACATCGCTCAAATCGACAATCAACACATCAGAATCAGCCATTGCTGAATGTTCACGAGCGATCGCCTTCGATACGCCAAAAATCATCGGCCCGCTGAGGTAAAATAACAAAACCCGTCCATTAGCGAGATCGAGCAGTTTTTTCTCTTCGTCATTCAAGACAATTGCATCATCAGTATCGGTAATTGTTTTCACTTCCTGAGCTTGTAATTCCGAAAGGCGATCGATTGTTAAGATGTTGGCAATGAAAACTCCCACACCCACAGCAACAATCAAGTCAACAAATACAGTCAGGAACAATACACCATACATGATGATTGTGCCTTTGAGGGACACCCGATGAGCGCGTTTCAAAAAGCTCCAGTCAAGAATATCAATCCCCACTTTCAGAGCAATACCAGCTAACACCGCCATTGGAATAGGTTGAGTGACACTCGCAGCCCACAAAACCACAATTAATAAAATGAGCGCACGAGTTAAACCGGATAAAGCTGTACTCGCACCAGTTTGGATATTCACCACAGTTCCCATCGTCGCACCAGCACCCGGTAGCCCACCACACAAACCAGATACTAAATTACCAATACCTTGACCAATCAATTCTTTATCAGATTTGTGTTCGGTGCGAGTCAAACTGTCTGCAATTACCGCCGTTAATAGGGTATCAATACAACCCAACATCCCTAACATTGCCCCATCGACAATCATAACTGTGATTTGTCCAGGAGTAAAAGTCGGCATTTGTAATGTAGGCAGTCCAACGGGAATTTCACCAATTCGCCTAATATCTGTACCGCCGAAAATGGTTAGAGAAACTATAGTTCCAATAATTAATGCCACGAGTTGCGGGGGAGCAAAACGCTTGATTTTGGCTGGCATGAAGAAAATAATCGCCAGTGTCAGCAAGCCTAAAGCTGTTTCCGCAGGATTAATTTTAGTTAATAACTCAGGAAGGTTTTGCACCATCCCCAGTACGCCACCTTTCGGATTTGGCTGACCGACAAAAGGAGCAATTTGCAAAATAATTAGAATCACTCCAATTCCAGACATGAAGCCAGAAATCACACTGTAAGGCATGAGGGTAATATATTTACCCAACTTAAATATGCCAAAGAAAATTTGGAATATTCCTGCTAGCATGACTACGGTAAATGCCATTGCCAAGCCGTTTTCCGGGTTAGCTGCGGTCATAGAACTGACAATTGCAGTCATAACTACAGTCATTGGCCCGGTTGGCTCAGAAATTAAGGTTGGCGTGCCACCAAATAAGGCAGCAAAAAAACCAACACAAACGGCGCCATAAAGACCAGCTACAGGCCCAGCACCGGAGGCAACGCCGAATGCCAGGGCTAACGGCAAGGAAACAATTGCAGCAGTTAGACCACCGAATAAATCGCCCTGCACGTTTCTAAAATTGATGGTATTAGTTAATGACATACTAGGGTTTTAGTTACAAAAATTGCAAAAATTGGGTTTGTAAAAATTGCCAACAACTTTGAGGAACTTTCATGTTTTATGGACACAAAAAATTAGACAAAAACCTTTAATCTTTTGCAAAGCAGCAGACTATGAAACCTTTCTACATAGCGACTCGCTGAATACGAATCTTTGGTAGATAAGGCTGAAGTCAAAGAGATTCCAAAATCGGAGTGAAAAAACTTACATAAGCTGCAAGTTTTATTTATCATTAAGTTGGATGTGATAAAGAATAGCTTACAGCTTTATACGTCAATCTTGTTGATGCACAACCTTAAATATTAAATCAATATTAAATTGCTTTCATAGATAAAAGGCTATGGCTGTTGACAGGATTCTAAAAGAGATTGAGTATTAATACTCAATGTCTTCTCTTGCTTTTTTAACAACAGGACTTACGCAAAAATCACGAAAAAGCTTAATTTATCAAACCGCCAAGACGCCAAGAACGCCAAGAATTGATAGAGTGTGCGTAAGTCCTAAACAAGAAAGAATTCAGAACGAATATTGCTGAATTCTGAATTCTGAATTCTGTTTTAATCGCTACTTCTACTCACTGACTTTATACTCCTGCAAAGCCCATTACTACTGTAATTGTGCCAATTCCACCACCAACCACGGAAACCACGGGGCCAAACAAGGCAGCAGTCAAGCCTGATTCAAAGCCCCCTAATTCATTGGAGGCGCTAATAAATATGCTGTGCAACAGGGGAGCTATGGCGATTTGATTTCTGTTTGCTCGAAGACATTTTTGAGTAGAGTTAAGCCTTCTTCAATGTTGGAAATTTGTTCTTCTGTCAGACCATGAAGCAGGTCGGTAATATGAGCGCGAGTTTGATCTTGGGATTGCTTGAGTTGCTGTTTTCCTTCCTCAGTGAGATTGAGCAGCACTCGCCGTCGCTCTTGAGGATCGGCATTGCGTTCGACAAAGTTGCGTTGCACTAGGCGTTCAATGGTTGCTGATGCGGTGGCAGAGGTGACACCCAAATGCTCTGCCAAGTCAGATAGTGAAGCACCAGGATTGCGGTTGATGAACGCTAGCGATCGCAACTGAGGTATAGATAAAAAAGCGGCACTGTGGGCACGCATATCGGCTCGGATAAACCGCATCACTAGTGGAACTGTTTCCATTACTCTGGCGGCACATTCTTCGGAAGTTGTACCTTGAGTTGGTTTATCCAAGGTCATGGGATTGTTGTTCTCCTGATTACATCGCCACCCGTGGATAAAGTCTTCCACTAATGATGGCTAAGATTATTAATGTTAACAAGAGAATTGTACAATCCAGACCAAAGCCATAGATGCTAGTGCCGTTGAGCAACATGGCGCCGCGTAAGCCATCAACTTCATAAGTCAAAGGATTTAATTGAGAAATGAATTTTAACCAATCGGGCATCAACGAAATGGGATAGATGGCATTGCTCGCAAAAAATAAGGGCATGGTTAACAATTGCCCAATACCCGTCATCCGTTCTCGCGTTTTCACTAAACAGCCAATAATTAACGAAAAAAGACAAAAACAAGCCGCCGCCAGCATCACCAACAGTAGCACTTGCAGAATCGCTAGGGGATGGAGATTGAGTTTGACACCTAATAAAAATGCTAATCCGTAAATGACTACTACCTGTGATAAGCACCGGACTCCACAGGCCAGTGCTTTGCCCAACACCATGGCCACACGGGGTGTAGGACTCGCTAGGAATTTATGTACAATTCCTAAGTCTCGCTCCCAAATCAGCGTCATCCCGCCTGTAAAAATTGCCACAAATAAAACGCTCTGAGCCAAAATACCAGCAGCGATGAAATCTAAATAAGGTAAATTTCCTGTGGGAATGGCGCGAGTGCGGGAGAAAACTTGCCCAAAAATCAGCAACCATAAAGCTGGTTGCACAGCTCGAACGATTAAATCAGTGGGGTCGTGGCGGAGTTTACGGACTTCTAATTCGGCGATCGCCAGGGTTTTGGTAATTAGCTCACTAATTGCAGAGATCGAATTACCCCGGCGCGTCGGTTGCACCTTAACCCAACCGTTGAGCAGTGCGTCTGGTTCTTGCTGTGTCACGGTAGTTGACTCCTGATGTTAATTGGTCGCCTGTGTAGTGAATAAAAACATCATCCAAAGTGGCGTTTTGTTTACCCAAGGAGGCTTTTAAGTCCTTCGGTGCGCCTGTGGTTACGACTTGGCCTTGTTGCATAATTACCACTCGATCGCACAAACTGTCTGCTTCTTCTAAAAAGTGGGTTGTTAAAAATATAGTTGTGCCGTAATCTGCACAGAGTTGTTGGACAAGTTGCCATACTTGTGTGCGGGCGATGGGGTCTAGTCCCACAGTCGGCTCATCCAAAAATAAAATTTGCGGTTGATGCAAAATTGATTGGGCAATTTCCAGCTTACGGATCATGCCACCAGAGTAGGTTCGTACCAAGCGCTTGGCGGCATCTTGCAAACCCATGTATTCGAGAATTTCTCGGATGCAGCGATCGCGTCTTTTTGCCGGTATTTCATACAACTTGGCAAAGATTAACAGATTTTCGTAACCCGTGAGGCTACCATCAGCAGATAGCGCCTGGGGAACATAGCCGATAGCGCGTCTGACAGCATCGGATTGACGAGTCACATCATAGCCAGCTAAGGTTGCTCTCCCTGCACTGATAGGCAGTAAAGTTGTCAGCATTTTGATTACTGTACTTTTACCCGCCCCATTCGGCCCCAGTAGCCCAAAGACTTCTCCTTGTTCCACAGAAATGCTCAGGTCGTTAACAGCGGTTAACTTGCCGAAACGGCGCGTCAGTCCCTGAGTTTCCAAAATCAAGGATTTTGGGTCGCTAGGTGGTTGCGATCGATTGATTTTTCCCGTAAGTATTGTCACAAGTTTCGATGCACCTATTTTAATTAGATAATCTAACTATTAGTTTCTCAATATATTATCTGGAAGTCAATAGTTCGCCGGCAGGAAAAATTCAGCCAGATACGGGAAGATTCATCTGTAGAAAAAACTGGTATATTCGGCTGTTTTGAGCAAAATACAGGAATTTTATCGACTTTGGTAAATATGCTGGAGGTTAAACAACCAAAGGAGCATTTTCTTCAAATCTCAGTTCTGAGCTTTTGATGTAGTCTTCATCAATCTCAAAAGCTAACCATCGTCTTTGTAAAGTTTCTGCAACTCGACCTGTCATATTAGAACCAGCAAAAGGTTCTAAAACAATATCGCCTGGTTCTGTACAAAGATTGATGACAAACTGAGGTAAAGCTTGAGGAAATCTTGCCGGATGTGGCTTAAAACCTTCTTCTTTGCAACGTCTTTGGTAATAATCATTGGAAGCAGTATTTGAGGCAGAAATCACATTAACCGGCTGAACTAAATCTTCAATCAAAGTTTCTTCTACAATAGTTTGTTGCCCTATTTCTTCCTTATAGATACTGGAATTTCCATCAATAATATTCGAGGGAATAGCCCCTCCTCTATCGTTACCAAATTTATTGGAAATATCGTGCCCTGATGGACGAATTTTGGGTTTATAACCATTTTTTAGAAGATTTTTCATCGCATCACTATAAGGTTTTAAAACTCTTCTATTATTAGCTTTAGGATGCGGTTCTTTTGACAGCCACCAAACAGTATTGACAGAATCTTTAACTCTTTCTCTACGAACTGTTACCCATTCAGCCGGAGTGGGTAATTTAGCTGGATTATACCAATACAATTCTTGTGCTAAGTAAAACCCAAATCCGCCTTTTTCTTTTGCTTTGCATAGACTAACAACCAGTTCAAAATGATAAAGAGAACGAACAGGCATTCCCTTAATCCAGCTGCCACCAATATCAATAACCAGCGATCCTGTCGGTTTAAGAATACGGTAAAATTGTGCCGCATAATCTTTAAACCATTCAACATATTGGTCTGCATCAACGTTGCCGTATTCTTTTTTACGAACTAGTGCAAATGGTGGAGATGTACAAATCAGATCGATACTTGCATCGGGAATATTTGCCATTAATTCCAGACTGTTTCCCAAATAAGCAGCACCAAATCTTGTCTCGTAGTAAGGGTTGCAATTAAGTTTCATGTTGTTAGTATTGTACGCCCCACCAAAACAGTATTACCTATAAAAGCATAAGTTTTCTAACTGTTATACCAATTCTATATGAGGCTGCGCTCTATTCGCGTAGCGGCAATTCATGAATTGCCGCTACAGTGTGTATTTTTGCATCAGTCTTATAAGGCGCATCTTCAAACAGAAATGGTATTACCTATTTTTCTTATTATTCGTGGGCATGGGGCATTGGGCAAACAGGGCATGGGGCATTAAAAAGTTCTTTAATTTTGAATTTTGAATTTTGAATTTTGAATTGATTTGTCTCCCTCATCCCCCCAGTCCCCAGTCCCCAACCGCTGGTCGCTTACTTTCGAGGACTTCTGTGGCTTTTTGGGCAGAAAGTGGTCGATAGAACAGAAAACCTTGTACATCTTCACAGTGAATAGACTTCAAAAACTCCAATTCTTCTTCATTTTCTACCCCTTCGGCTGTTAGTCTCAATCCCAAATTCCGCCCCAAGGTAACTATCGCTTTGATAATATGAGCAACTTTGACATCCCGCGTCAAATCTTGGACAAAAGACTTATCGATTTTTAAATTGTGGAGTGGTAAAAGCTGTAGGCGGGAAAGTGAAGAATGACCAGTACCAAAGTCATCAATGGAAAGGTGAACGCCCATTTGCTGTAAATTTTGTAATACGGTTCGGGTAAATTCTAAATCTTCAATGGCTGTGGTTTCAGTAATTTCTAACTCTAAAAACCGAGGTTCCAGCCCTGTTTGTTCTAAAATTTTGGCTACAGTCTCTACTAATTGGGGTTGGCGGAATTGCTTAAGAGAAAGATTAACAGCCATCATCAGGGGTGGTAATCCTGCATCTTGCCAAGTTCTATTTTGCTTACAGGCTGTCCGGAGTACCCATTCACCGATGGGGACAATTAATCCGCTTTGTTCGGCCAGGGGAATGAAAACACTGGGCGCGACCAATCCCATCTCTGGGTGTTGCCAACGTAACAAAGCCTCCATTCCAGTAATTTCTCCTGTGGCAATGTTCACACGAGGTTGATAGCACAAAGAAAATTCTTTGCGTTCTAGGGCATAGCGCAAGCTTTTCTCTAAAGTTAGGAGTTCAGGATTTTTGGCGCTCAGGGAAGCACTGTAGAATTGGTAGTTATTGCGTCCTTTGTCTTTGGCGTGATACAAAGCGGTATCTGCGTGCTGAATTAGTGTTTCAGGGTCAGGACTGTTGCTATCGAGCAAGGCAATACCAAGGCTGGCACTGATGTAAAGCTCATGTCCTTGGAGATGGAAGGCATCCTCTAAGGTTTGTAAGATTCTCTCGGCTACTTGGGTTACTTCTTCGATATTATTTACTCGCGGGAGTAAAATGGTAAATTCATCACCTCCCCAACGGGCTACGGTGTCTCCCTTTCTGAGTGAGTCTTTTAATCTTTGAGCGACGTTTTGTAATAACTTGTCTCCCAGTGTGTGTCCAAGAGTATCATTAATCACTTTGAAGCGATCCAAGTCGAGAAAGATCGCGGCTAAACTTTCTCCGTTGCGAGTTGCGTTGGGTAAGGCTTTGCCTAGCATTTCGTCAAATAGCAGACGATTGGGTAAGCCTGTGAGCATATCATGGAGAGCTTGATAGCGAATCTTTTCTTCTACTTGCTGGCGTTGCCGCGCACCTATAATACTGGCAGCCATCGTCAACAGGGTGGATTCTTCATGCCTTGACCAATGACGCTCACAGGTGCAGTCTGCCAAACCAAGGTAACCCCAAAACTCGTTCTCCAACCGCAGAGGTACTAGAAGCAGGGATTGAATGCTGTCTCGAATCAAGAATTGTTGTTCGGCGAGGGGAAATGTCCGGGTGAGTCCGGTAATTGAGTGCCCATTAGAGAGAATATTGTACCAACGGGTTAATCCAGAAGCTTCATAAGGCTGATTTTGCCAAAGATTCTCAGTATGTTCAATAAAATTTTGTGTCCATTCAAACCGCAGGCTGACTGCTGTTTCTCCTGTGGCAGGATGGGGGTGATTTTGAAAAAGATAAGCGCGATCGGCTTTGGCAGCTTCGCCTAAAACAGCTAGAGCTTTGTCGATGCCTGTTTCATAGTTCATTTCGCCCAGCAAATAATTCGCGGCTTCTGCAACTGCTTGTAGTAAGCGATCGCGCTGGTGTAGTTCAGCCGTAGCTTGCTTTTGCTCAGTAATATCCCTGGCAATAAATGTTCTAATTAAATCGCTTTCCGGAAGATAGAGAACCGATTGTTCAAAAACTTCTGTACCTACCTCCACCTCTCGCATAAAAGAATTTTCTTCTAGATTCTTAACTTCGCTCAACAGTCCTTTTAAGATTGGGTGTTCCATGCCAATTTCCCTAAGTTTAGGAAACTTCAGAGCTGCGGCTGGATTGAGATAAGTTACTGTACCCTCGAAATCCATCTCGATAATGGGATTGGGAATCAGTTCAGGGAAAGATGCTAGGCGAGCAAGAGCAGTTTCACTAGCTGCTTCAAAGGTGGGATCGACAGCCAGGGTTTCAAAAGGATTGCCAGTATGGGCTTGCTCTAATAAAAAACCAGATAAATCTTCAATACTAGAAGATTCAGCAAATGCCTGTTCTGAGAGATTGGAAATAGCATAATATTTAGCTTGGGCTTGATTACTCCCAAAGGCAATGACATCTCCATGCTTGAGGTTGTGAGAGGAGCAGCGATCGCCATTCACAAATAAACCATTTGTACTTCCTTTTCCCTTATAGTTTCCATCAATAATTTGAAAGCCATATTGGTCAGTTTCTGGAACAGTTACCCGCAATAAAATTGCATGTTGCATTGATACCGATCGGGAAGCTAGGACAATGGTATTCGCCGAATGCCGTCCTAGAGAATAAGTAGCCTCTTTTAAAGGAACAGTTCGCCGCCCTTCTATGTCTTGGATGACCAACAAATGGCGTATTTTTTCCCGATCGTTTCCTACCATGATTCTTCCTCAATTTTTCATATATTTATGTTTAGTCTGAAAAATACTGCTCCCGTAAGTTGAGAGTTTTAAGCTCTACTTTTAGGAAATTTACCAAACAGAACTCAGGAGTCAGGAGTCAGAATTCAGTTGGGTATTTTGTACGAATGGCGGATAGCGTTCGCTTTTAGCGTCTCGTAGAGTAGCGATTCGCCGCGTCTTCTCCCAAGGGGAGACGCACTCGCCCTCGATAGCGAAGCTAAGCCGAGTATTTTCGAGTCGCGTCTTGATTGCTGAATTTTGAATTCTGTATTCTGTATTCTTCTTCAACAACTTTCTTCATGGGTCTATATAGTCTAACCTTTCCTTTTTTAGGATACCCAAAATCAAATCAAACACAGAATTTAATACATGGTATATTTGCGGATTTTTATTTTTAAGTAATGTTTAAATTACGAAATAACCGCAGAATAGTAGACTTCAATGTTCCGTAAACCCAAAACGACATCTGAGAAAGTGATAAATTTTTATTTTATTTTCCAGTAATAAATTTGTGGACTTGTGACTAATTATTTTTCTTAATTAGCACTTTTTAAGTTTTAATTTTTGCCTTGTTTCGTAAATGATTTAAAAAGGATTATAGAGTAAGCTAAAATATAAACCATTTTCTTGTAAGGTGCGATCGCTTGATTCAACAGATACTAAAGGAATTCCCCAGTCAAGACGAACAGTAAAGCGTGAGCCTTGTGACCAACGCAATCCTAAACCAACAGCAGCTAGGGTATTACGGTCGGGATTCTCTCTACCAGAACTATTCCAACCAACACCAAAATCAACAAAGGGGACGACCTGCAAAACACTATCTATCTGCGATAAACGCAGAATTGGTATTTGAACTTCAGCAGAAACAAAAGTGCCATTATCTGTTAATAAATAATCCTGACGATAGCCCCGAATGCTATCTTGTCCACCTAAGCCAAATTGCTCTATGGGCAAAAGTCTTCTGGATGCTAATTGTGTATTTAAACGAAGTAAAAATAAGGTTTCAGGAGCTAACAAACGTGCCCACTGGGCTTGTCCTTGCCAAGCAAAAAAACGGCTATCGGGGGGATTTTCATTAATGGTGGCATCCAAGGCATCAATGCCTAAGTTAAACTGAGAACGGAGGGCAATAACTTCACGGCTGTTGCGAGAAGTCCATTCTTGAAAAAATCGCAATGCAGATACCCTAGTGCGTCCTTGTTCATCAGCTCCAGGTGAAATTTCAGACGCAGGTACCCCTTCTCTCTGCAAAAAGGACGAGATATCACTTTCCCGTCGGGAAGCTGTTAACCCAAAGGCTAATTCTCGTGTTGGAGTTTGGAGTATTGGCTGGCGAAATGTCAATTCGTAATAACGAGAGTCAGATTGGATATCTAAAATTTGGAAATCAGGTTGAATAACCCTGCTTGATGTGATGCCATAGTTGAAAGCAAGGGTTCCGTTGCGGGGATTGAGTGGTAAGGTGTAGCTAGCGTCAAAGGAGTTGCTACCATCAGTATTGGTGTAAGCTATACCCAGACTATCTCCCAATCCCAACAAGTTAGCTTCATTCAATTGTAATCGGCGTCGGAAACTACCAACACTAGGCGATCGCCCATTATCCAAAACTATTTGGCTACTAAAGGTTTTTGCCTCATTAATTTTCACTTCTAACAAACTTGCACCGGTGCGTGACCCCGCTGAGAGTTCAGCAGACAGGTTTTCAATCAAAGGATCGAGTTGCAAAAGTTGTAAAGCCTCCAATAAACGCTGCCGATTTAGAGGAGGTGATGTGGCTATTGCTAGTCGGTTGCGGACATAGTTGGGGTTCAACCGCTGAGTGCCAGTTATTTGAATGTCTTCTAATTTACCTTCGATAACCTGAATTTTAATGACACCGGATTGGATTGTTTGGGGTGGGATATACGCACCAGAGGTAATATAACCATTATTGACGTATAGATCGGTAATTTTCGAGCGTGCCTGATACACTTCGGTTAGGGAAATCGGTCGTTTGATAAATTCAGCAGTAGCTTGGGCTAACTCTTCGGGACTAAAAACCGTACTACCAATCACTTCAAACCGTTCAACGATAATGGTCTGAGGAGACTTGTTCGGGACTGGTTCTTCAGGTGTGGGGGTTGGGGTAGGGGATGGAAATAGTTCTGCTGGTGGGGGAAGTGGCTGTGGCACTTCTGGAGAGGAAGGTGGGGATGGTGGAGGTGGTTGGACATCCTGTGGCGGTGGGATTTGTTGCGACAAAATCGAATTGCTATTTGGTAGTTGTGTCGTATGAACAGCCTGAGCTTTTAGGGGTATGGAAGGTAGGCTGCCTAAAGATACAAACACACTTAGTGGTAATAACCGCAAAATTGCAATATTACAGCAATTTTCAGGTAAATAGACCACGCGGTAGGGGCACAGCAATGCTGTGCCCCTACGATAGATGTGGTTCAAATACATGAAAACTGCTGTAAAAGGATATTTATCAATCATCGCACTGGGCTATTTTGGAGCCGGAATTATGAAATTATAGGGGGACTGTCATAAAAGTGAATCTTACTTCATATTTTGCCACTAAAGTTAATATTTTCATTAAATCTGAATCGAATGGTATGGTTGCAAACTTTAAATTATCAAGTTGCATAATTGTGGGATAATTTTGGAATTTGGATCGATAATCATCCCCGCGTTTCTGTGTCTTTGCCTGAGCTTCAATGGTCTGAATGATTCACCAGCGCTGAAATTTTCACTTTTGAGTAGCTAGGATATTTTGTGCAAAGCGATCGCGTCCTGCTGTTTTTGCTTGATATAATGCGCGATCTGCTGCGGCAATCATTTCTTCCAAGTCAGAATTTGTGTGAGGAGTTTCTGTGGTAAAACCGGCACTCAGGGTGACATAAGAACTAACTAGTGAATTCTGATGAGGAATTGCCAATTTGCGGATAGCATCGCAAATGTTTGCGGCAACATGAGTCGCTCCTTGGGTGTCTGTATTAGGTAAAATTACAGCAAATTCTTCTCCACCATAACGAGCAACTAAATCTCCAGGACGTTTGACAATCTCTTTGATGGTTTGAGCAATTTTGGAAAGACAGCGATCGCCTGCTCGATGACCATAGGTATCGTTGTATGATTTGAAAAAATCAACATCGCAAAGAATCAAAGAAAGTGGCTGTTGTTCCCGTTTCATCCTCTGCCATTCTTGGTAAAAATACTCCTCAAACCCCCGACGATTTGCTACTTCAGTTAATCCATCGATAGTAACTAATCGCTGCAATTCCAGATTCACAGCTTCGAGTTTTTGTTGTAACTGAGATTGTTGAATTAAGCGTTTTACCCGTTGTCGCAAAACTGGCCAGTGAATCGGTTTGGTAATATAGTCCATTGCTCCGACTTCAAACGCGCGATCGACTGACTCTTCATCCTCCAGCCCTGTAATCATTAATACTGGGGTATGCTTGCTACAATCAAGAATTTGCAACTGAGTGCAACACTCAAACCCATCCATATCCGGCATTATCGCATCGAGGAGTACTATATCTGGGTGAAGTTGGTTATACATAGTTAAAGCCTCGATGCCATTTTGAGCTTCTACTATTTGATACGCTTCCCTCTCCAAGAAACTACGTAAAATCATCCGAATAAATGGTTCATCATCAACAATTAAAACTAATGATTGGCTTTCTTGGGGGTTGGCTTTCATTGTCCTTCCTTGGCAAGTTCTTTTTGTAAAGCAGTTTTAACTTGTTCATATTCTTGGTGTAGTTGTGATATTGCCTCTAGACTGCTTTGAAATTTGTTACTCCGTGCTTGTGCTTCTAATTGCCTGCAAAGTTGCGCTAGGGTCATCGCTCCCACAGATGCGCTGCTGGATTTGAGTTGGTGTGCCGTCTTCCATAAAGTCTGGGTATCCTCAGTTGCCATCGCTGTGCTGATATTTTGCACCAGTCTCGGAGTTTCTGTAAGATAACACTCAATCAGTTCTGCAAATGCCGCCCGATCTCCTCTAAGTATATTACGCAGAGTATTAATAACTTTAGTATCTAATTTAACACAATCTAATGCCTGGTTTTGTTTTTCCTGGAGCATATTGGCCGGAGATTGTACTTCCCACGACATTACTGGATATTCTTTAATTCTTTGGGGTGGGCATTTGCTGAGTGCTTGGGCTAACTCTTCTAATTGAACAGGTTTACTAATGTAGTCATTCATACCAGCCGCCAGACAAGTTTCACGATCGCCCCGCATGGCATTGGCGGTGATGGCAATGATATAAGGACGAGAGCCAACTTCCCATTGCTGAAAAATTCTCCGAGTTGCTTCCAACCCATCCATTTCGGGCATGTGAACGTCCATCAAAACTACGTCATAGGGCTGTTTTTGCAATGCTTTTAACACTTCTAGCCCATTAGTTACGACATCTGCCTGATAACTCATTTTCTGTAGCATCAGCAGAGCAACTTTCTGATTGACAACAGTATCTTCTGCTAAAAGAATTCGCAGTGGCGATCGATATGCCAAATAAGGGTCGATCAAGGGATAATGGGAATAAGAAATACTCACTGGAGTCGGCTGATTACCCAAAACACGGGTCATAACATCGTAGAGTTGAGACTGTTTAATCGGTTTGCTCAAAGAGGCAGCAAACTGAACATCACCAAAATCAAAGGAAGTTTCTAGTTTACCCAAAGGGATCAGCATCACCAAAGGCAGATTTTCACAGCCAGATTGCTTGCGGATTTGACGAGCCAGAGTTAGACCATCCATTTCTGGCATTTGCATATCCAAAATGGCAATGTCAAACTGCGCTCCCTGAGCAAGTTGAGCTAAAGCTTCTTTACCAGATTTGGCAGCATAAGTTTGCATTTGCCAAGACTCTGTTTGCAAGCTGACAATTGTGCGGTTGGTGAGATTGTCGTCCACAATCAACAGTCGTTTCCCAGCCAGCTGCACTAACAAAGTCCTAAATTCAGCTTGTTCTGCCACAGCAGCCACTTGGGCTTTAATGGTGAAGTAGAATGTTGAACCTGGGGAAGAATCAGAGGATGATAATTTTTTACTTTCCCATGTAGAGCCAGGATTGCCACCAACAAACCCCTGACTTTCTACCCACAGAGTACCGCCCATCATCTGACTGAGCCGCTTGCTGATTACCAGTCCCAGTCCTGTGCCGCCATATCTTCTAGTCATGGAAACATCAGCCTGAGTAAAGGGTTGAAATAACCGTTCTATTTTTTCTGGTGCAATGCCAATACCTGTATCTTTGATGGCAAATTGAATTTGAACTGGGGAGTGGGGAGTAGGGAGTGGGGAGTGGGAAGAAGTTTGTTGAGTTAAATTCCCAGTCCCCAATCCCTGATTCCCAGCGATGCACTGAAGATCAAGAAGTGTCCCCAGTCCCCAGTCCCCAGTCCCCAATCCCACAGAAAGCACCACTTCTCCGTTTTCAGTAAACTTGATGGCATTGTTGAGCAGGTTCATTAAAACTTGGCGCAGACGAGTTAAATCGCCAATTATGTGAGTCGGAACTTGCGGCTCGATGATGTAAGCTAATTCGATATCCTTTTGGGCAGCTTTCGGGGCTAAAAGGTAGATAGCCTGTTCGACACAAGCTCTCAAATCAAAGGGCTGTTCTTCTAATTCGAGCTTGCCGGATTCAATTTTGGAGAAATCTAAAATGTCGTTGATGATAGTGAGTAAAGCATCTCCACTGCTGCGGACTGTTTCTACAAAGTCTTGTTGCTGGGGCGTCAACTCAGTATCCAGCAACAAACCTGTCATGGCAATAACAGCATTCATGGGAGTACGAATTTCGTGGCTCATCATTGCCAAAAACTCACTTTTGGCCAGATTTGCGGCTTCTGCCTGACGTTTTGCTCGCTCCAAGGCAAAGTTTTTCAAAGTGAGTTCTTCACGTTGGCGGGTTTCTTGTTCTAGTAAGTGAGCTTGTGCTAAAGCTATACCCAACTGAGCTGCCACTGCTTCTAGTAATTCAATTTCGTCTGGTGTCCACTGGCGAAAGTGACTACATTGGTGGAGTATTATAGCACCATTTGGTTCTCCTTGGTAAGAAGTGCGGACTGAAAGCATAGATTTCAGTTCCATTTCTCGGCAGGCAAGCTCAGCGCCTTGGAGTAAAGCATCAACGTAGACATCTGGGGAGGCGATCGCACTTTCTTGTGCCATCATCTGCTCAGCATGGGGGTTGTTACTTGTCAAAACTTCCAAGTTTAATATCGAGCAGTAACCAGGAAGAACATTATACTCTGCGACTAGGGGAATTCGAGGAATGGGTTCATGAATGTAAGAATGAATTAGACAGCGATCGACTCGAAATGCTTTTCCAATTTGAGTAGCAGCCGTCTCAAAGATTTTGCTGGAGTCGAGACTTTGACGAATTTCTTGAGTAATTTGTTCGAGTAGTAGGGTGCGATGTAATTGTCTTTGCAATGCTTCTTTGGCTCGTTTGTTTTCGGTAATGTCGTGATTGACGCCGATGGTGGCAACGGTTTGCCCCTGTTCATCTTGTAAAGATGCTACGGTTGTTTCGCAAATTCCCTGACTACCATCTTTGCGAATAAAATTTATTTCTCCTGACCAGCGTCCTTGCTGATTGACTGTTTGCAGAACTTTGGCACTTAATGTTGCGGCTACTTCGGGTTGATGTAAAATACTGGGAGTTTTACCCAACACCTCGGCTTTTGTGTAGCCAAACATGTTTTCGGCAGCAGGATTCCAGTCAATGATACTTCCTGTTAAGTCCGTGATAATCACCCCATCATGGATGTTTTCAAAGGTGAGGGCTTGGTGGCGCAGACGCGCTTCGGCAAGTTTGCGTAAGCGAAGCTCGTCGTAAACATCGCTAATATCTGTCTGAATGCCAATAAAGTGACTTAATTTGCCGTTTTCATCATGAATCGGAGAAATACTCAACTCATTCCAGAACAACATCCCATCTTTGCGATAATTGCGGAGAATCACTTTGCAACTTGTTCCGGCTTTAATAGACGATCGCAGTTCATCGAGTGCTGGTTGTTCGGTATCTGTGCCTTGCAAAAATCGACAGTTTTGCCCAATGACATCAGTAGAACTATAACCTGTTATCTGTTCAAAGGCTGGATTGACGTAAATAACTGGGTTATATGCAAGTCTGGCATCAGCAATAATAATTCCATTACTGGCAGCTGCAAGTGCCCTCTCCCTCAGTCTCAAGGTTTCTTCAACGAGTTTCAAATCAGTAATGTCAAACATAAACCCCCTCAACATCGTAGGGGTTCCGGCTTCGTGAACTACGCTCACAACGTCTCGCAGCCAAATAACTCGCCCGTCGGCTGCTAACATCCGGTATTCTAATTCGTGGTTCTCGCACCTAGCAGTTGCTTCTTGACAAAAATGAACAGATTTTTCTCGGTCATGGGGATGCAGATGATTGACCCAAAAATTTTCCTCGTACCACTCGGCGATCGGATAATTTAGTAGGTCTACCGCTTGGGGTCCAACGTAGGTAAATCGCCAAGTTTTCAAGTCCAATTCCCAAGGAATGACTTTGACAGTTTCCAACAACTGCCGCAGACGATTTTCACTGGCGCGGAGGGCAATTTCTACTTGTTTTTGTTCAAAAATTCTGTGGGCTAACTCCTGATTTACTGCTGTTATCTGCTGGTTACTTGCTTGCGTTTTTCGGGTGAAATAAATTGATAATGTCAGGGTGCTGGTAAGTAATAACCCAGCAACAAATAACCCGGCAATCATTCTAAATTGTGTTAATAATTCAGCAATTGGCAATGAGAATTTTTGCCACAGTAAGATTACGGAAAATGAGAATAAAATCCCTAGCAAAAGTGCTAGGAATTGTCGATCGCGGCAAAATTTTACAGCTTTCAACCAATCACGTCGGTGCTGTTTGACCACCTATGAACCCTCCAGCACTTTCAGGGATTTTTGTGCTAACTTTTACTTTTAAGTAATCTAAAATAACGATGGCAAGGGGGCAATTACGTAAATTGTTTGAAGTAAAATATTCGTATTTTTTACGCAAGAATTCAGAATTCAGAATCCAGAATCCAGAATTCAGAATCCAGAATTCAGAATCCAGAATCCAGAATTACAGCAATTTTCAGGTAAATAGACCACGTTGTAGGGGCGAACGGCCGTACCCTTAGGGAACGCTAAGAGCGAACGCCCCTACTAAAGATTGTGGTTCAAATAGATGAAAAACGCTGTAATTGACCAATCCGAGAATTTTGGGTCATCCCACAAAACTAGTGGTCTATCGCATTAGTTCTGAAAGCCCAGATCCCCGACTTCTTCAAGAAGTCGGGGATCTAACCACCACTAACTCTTCAGAACTAATGGGACAGAGTACTTGTAAAATTATCCCAGAATTATGCAACGCCGAATTTTGAAGTGAAGTCTGGATTGCAGTCTAGGGTTGTGACATTTTAGTAGTATTTTTCTGTGCGATCGCAGTTTACAAACTGATGCACGTCTAAACTAGATAAACACTCTTTATAGTTGTGGTTGATACTCATCAGTCAACACTATTTTCAAGCTAGAAAACGCACCCTGAAAAGCAAAGATTCGCTCGGATGGAGGTTTCTCCATCCAAAAGTCAAAAAATAACCGTAATTTAAATTACAGCTTCTTCACGTTGACAATCAAAGACAACCACAAAAGAAGCGTTTGGAATCTCCTGGCGTAAGTGCTGTATATACCCATCTGCATCAGAACGACTGCGGAAACGAGCAACAATTTCCCGTTGCGTATCAGGAAGTAAACGAGCGATGGCCCAAGAATTTAGGCGCTCTTTGTAGGCAATACTCTGATTGCCTGATTTAGAACCTTGGTATTCAGTATTTTCTGGCATAATTATCTTTTCCGTATGAAGTTTCATGAAGGGCGTTAATTAGTTTCTAGGTAGGAATGCACTAACGCTTTTTTTTTAAGCTGCTGCCACCTTGTTATTCGATTATTTATGAATTGTCAACACTTAGGGCAATATTTGAGACAAACAAAATTTTAAATTTCAGGTACATATGGCCTTCAAAGCTTCAATCTACAACAGTTTTCAGAATAAAACAATTCTCAAGCTAAAAGACAAAACCAGTATTAGTAGAAAATTTGAATCGATACACGCAAGTCAAATCTGTATCATTAGTTAAATATCGAATAAATTCCAAAATTGAGAACCCCGACTTATGAAAAAAGTCGGGGTTCTGGTTATTTTAAAATAATTGAGGACTGCTATACCTCTTTATCTAGTAACGATTCAAATTCGGCTTGTAAAGCTGTTATATCCGCCAACCTTGTTACTAATAAATTATCTTTACCAGCATTACTTAAAGATACTTTCCAATAACGAATACTGTCTGAATTATTTAACCAAAACTGAATGACTGTATCTACAACTCGATCCATATTCCAACCCCGCTGTGGTGGAACTGATTCTACAGATTTGAGAAATGTATCTAGCGTACAAGTATGCATTCCCAAATATTCTACACCTTGGCGATATGGTTGTTGCCAAATCTGTTGTTGGTGATTAAAAAACTGTAATAGTGGAGATACTCCTACAATATCAAAAGTGTATTTCATACCAATCTTCCCAGTTGTTAATTACTACAATGAAAGTTTTTATTTCTCAAACAATGTCTCTCAAATTATTCAGCCATCTATCAAAAGTTTCATTCATGTCTATATCAGAGGTATTAAAAAAGAATTTAGAATTCAGGATGTAATCACAAAAAGGCTTCAAGGCACTGATTCATTCAGCATTCGCCCAGCATTCAATTGGAGAATTCTGACGATTGACTCCTGAATTCTTTTTTATGAAATTTTAGTGAGAAGTTAGCACTTGCCAGCTTCGAGTGCTAAATTAGGTTTAATTGTTAGACCTGTTATTAATGAGTTTCAGGCATAAATTTCAGGATTATATATATTTTTAATAATTATTTAATTAATTTCCTCGCAGAATTCCATAGCGGTTCCCAATCAAATGAGGTACAAAAATTTGTAGGGGCGCAAAGCTTTGCGTCCCTACCAAGTACCTCACGCTTATCGGGAAATGCCAGACACCAGTCCTAAATGAGAAAGTGAAATCTTGCATAGAGGCTGTTGATACCTAGTCATTAGTCATTAGTAAAAAACCAATGCCCCATGCCCCATGCCCAATTTAGAGGAAATTCGTTATATTTTTTAACTGTAGAAAATTAGCTATTTAGTCTACTATTTTTTTGGGGAAGGTAGCAACTTATATATTGGATGGGTGCGATGAGAATCTTGCTAATCGAAGATGAGGAAGTTTTAGCAAGTGTCTTGTTGAAGTCTCTGACTAAACAACACTATGTTGTCGATGTGGCACTAGATGGGCAAATGGGTTGGGAATATACCCAAAATGCCAGCTACGATTTGTTGCTGATAGATGTGGGATTGCCGAAAGTGGACGGGATTACATTGTGTCAGCGATTACGTTCTGGTGGGTGTTTTACTCCGATTCTGTTGATGACGGCTAAAGATGGTACTAGAGAGCGAATTCAGGGACTTGATGCAGGGGCGGACGATTATTTAATCAAACCTTTGGATTTGGGAGAACTGCAAGCAAGGATACGGGCGCTGTTACGTCGCGGCGATCGCCCCATTACCCCCATACTAGAAGTAGGCGCACTCCGACTAGATCCTAGTAGTTGCGAAGTCACATATAACAACAAGTTCATAGAATTAACCGCCAAAGAATACAGTCTGCTGGAACTATTTCTGCGGAATCCCTCGCGTGTTTTTAGTCGCGGCGATATCATTGAGCATTTGTGGACTTTTGACGATCCGCCCCAGGAAGAAACAGTAAAATCACACATCAAATACTTACGACAAAAGTTAAAAGCAGCCGGAGCAGTAGATTGGATTGAAAACGTTTATGGTTTGGGATATCGGCTGAAAGTCGTGGGAGTGACGAGTAAGGAGCAGAAATCCCCAGTTCCAAGTCCTCATGCTAATAATAACTTGCCTTCAAAAATAGCATCTACAAACCAAGAATATAACAAAGTAACATCCCCCTCATCCCCCTCATCTCCCTCATCTCCCTCATCTCCCTCATCCCCCTCATCTCCCTCATCTCAGTTTGAGGAGCAGTTTCAGCAAGCGATGGGTGATTTGTGGAAGCAATATGAAGGGTTGATGGTGCAGCGGTTGGGGGTACTGGAAGAATTAGCAGCAGCACTTTCTCACAAATCAATGCCCAATGCCCAGTTATACAAATCCGCAGAACGAGAGGCGCACAAATTAGCTGGTGTTTTGGGGATGTTTGAACAAGACAATGGCACTCAAATAGCGCGGGAAATTGAACAGATTTTAGGCAAAGATGGTGATTTATTACCAGATGAAAGGCGGCAATTGTTATTGCTGATTGCAGATTTGGGTAAGTTAATTAACCAAATGGGTCAAAAGGTAGATGTTCAAAATAATAGTGCGATCGCCCCAGAAATTTGTAGCCAATTAATATTAATCGACTCTAATCCCCAACTAGCTTCTCAATTACAACAACTCGTTGAATGTATGGGAATGTGTTGGCAACAAATTACAAACATAGAGGATGCCAAAAACTTTTTGCAAACGACATCACCAGATTTAGTAGTCATAAATGTAGATGAAGTAGAACAACGCCAAGAAAGTTTAGCACTGTTGTCAGAATTAGCGACCCGTAACCCACCCGTACCAGTGTTGGTACTAGCTGGAAATGATGAGTTAGTCGAACGCGTAACTTTTGCTCAGTGTGGAGCGCGGGGTTTTCTAGCCAAACCTGTAACAGCTGCTCAGGTGTGGAATGTTGCGTCTCAACTATTACAACGTACTCGTTCTCTGCGGGTAAATATATTGGTAGTAGATGACGATCCCCTGATTTTAGCAGCACTGCGCCCAATGTTAGAACCTTGGGGTATGCGGATGACGGCATTGGATAATCCGTTACGTTTCTGGGAAGTACTGCAATCTACGACACCGGATTTGTTGATTTTAGATGTAGATATGCCCCAAATCAGTGGGATTGAACTTTGTCAAGCAGTTCGTACCGATCCCCAATGGCAAGAATTACCCATTGTGTTTTTGACTGCTCATCGAGAAATCAAAATTGTCCAGCAGGTTTTTGCTGTGGGGGGAGATGATTATGTGATTAAACCTGTGGTTGGGGCAGAATTATTGGCGCGTATTACCCATCGCCTAGAACGCAGCCGTTTACTTCAGTCTCTTTCTACGAAAGATCCTTTAACTGGAATAGCAAATCAGTTTCATTCTCGCCGTAATTTGGAACATCTAATTACTCAAGCTGAGAAAAATCAGCAATCTGTTGGTTTGGCGATTTTGAGTGTGAATGATTTACGTCAAATTAATATTAAATATGGTCATGAAGCTGGTAATCAAGTATTACAAAGGTGGAGTCGTTTATTTCAATCGGCGTTTTGTAGTGGTGAAGTGTTAGGTTATTGGGGTAACGGAGATTTTGTCGTGGGAATTTCTGGGGTAACAAAAGCAGAAATCAACCATCGTTTGAGTGAGATTTTAACTACATTACGCCAGCAAATATTCACAGCTTTTGATGGCGATCGCTTTCAGGTAATATGTAATTCTGCTGTAGTTGAATATCCCAGTGACGGGCGAACGATTCAGTCTTTATATCAAGTCGCTGTTGGGCGTTATTATTTCCATTAATTCAACAGCTGTAATTGTGAATTGCGCTAGCGAGTCTTGTCTGCGACACGCACTCGCGTTCGAGCGTCATTGCGAATTGATTTTATTCAGTGGCAATTGAAACGATTTTAATTTCGGTAACGCGATGCATCGGTTTTGTAGTTTTTTCAGTGGTTACAAATTCCTCTGCATCCACAGAGAGGGCAGCAGCAAGGTGAAGGGCATCCATCGCGGCTAGACCATAAGTAGAGGCAATGCGATTTCCGATTTGGACAATTTGCTCTAGTTTAGTTGCCCAGAGCGTAACACCGCTAAAAAAAGACTCATAGAACTCTACCTCTGCTTGTTGTTTGTGATAGGTTGCTTTGGGCAGAGTTTCTAGCTGAATGAAAGCACTGCAAGCAAATTCGCGCTCGCGCTCGTTGAGAATGCGAAGCGCAGCAAATGACCGAATCATATTGCCACGAGCTGCCGCAATGAGTACACCAGAATCTATAAAAGTTCGAGTCATTTAATCTACTTCTCGGTAACCACCACGACGCTCTGCAAGTTCCTGTTCAAGTTCTTCATCACTCAGCAGAGGCACACCTGATGCAACGATACGTTGACGAATTTCCCATAGTTTTTTACCAAGGGGAGTTTGCGGAACAAACTCCGGCTGTGGTTTTAAGGATTGTGCAAGTTGAAGCACTCGATCTTGCGCTTCCGGAGGAAGTTCGCGCCAACATTCGAGTAACTGTTCTTCTTTGCTCATAATTAAGCGTCCTTGTAAGCGATAGGGATCGTTGGTGAAAAATGTCTTTTGCCATCCCTACCTCAATTGTACCGCCGTGCAGTTCTGGCAGTTGACGAGCGATCGCTTTCAGGTAATATGTAATTCTGCTGTAGTTGAATATCCCAGTGATGGAATAACGATTCAGTCTTTATATCAAGTTGCTAGTTCTATATTGAAGAACTAATAGCGATTTGCTCTTATAGCGGTTCCCATTCAGATGCAGTACAACATTATATTCCAAGGTGTAGGGGCACGGCAATGCCCATTGGAGGTGCGTTAGCCTACGGCATAACGCACCCTACTATTTCGGGGTTTTTTCACGCAGAGGCGCAGAGAGAAGGCAAGAGTGGTGAGTTCCGGAAAATTTGAAGCGAATGTGTAGTTTTACTGTAGTCGAAGATTCCAGTGATGGAGTAACGATACAATCGCTATACACATTTATGAGCATCATCAACAGCACATGATTATTAATTTGTAAAGGATTGAACTGATAATTATTGCAGATTATTTCAAGGGGAGTTATTGATGAGTAGACAACAGCTAGAGCAGGTGAAGCAGTTGCAAACCACGTTGAATAAGATGGAAGTCACACTGGATGCGATCGCTGATGCTGTAGTCTGGGTAGGAGAAGACCGACTGATTCAATGGTGCAATTCTAGTTTTGCATGTCTGGTTAACCAAGCCCACGGTAGCTTGTGCGGCTTGGGGTTTGCTGAGTTGCTACCTCTAACCCAGGCTGGACAGTTGGTTGCTGTGTCTGCATATCCTGATATCAGAATCCTCAATGGGGAGTATGAAACAACAAATTATCAGTTGCAGCAAGGTGAGCGAATTTTAACGTTAAAAATTTCTGGTAGCTGTATCGCATTGACTGATGAGAAATGTGCAATCCTGGTAATTCGGGATATCACTGAAACTAAACAAGCTCAAGAATCTTTGCAAGAAGTCGAGGAACGCTTGCAGACGTTAATTAACGCCACACCGGATATTATTTGTTTAAAGGACGGTGAGGGAAAATGGTTGCTGTCAAACCAAGCTAATTTAGAATTTTTAGAGCTAGAAGGCGTTGATTATCGAGGCAAAACTGATTTTGAACTGGCAGAATTTAGCAATTTTTATCGGGATGCTTTGCTTTATTGCAGCGAAACAGATGCAGAATCTTGGCAGTTAGGATCTGTGCAGCGGGTAGAAGAGGTTGTTCCTCGACCTGATGGCACAGTGAGGAGTTTAGATATGATTAAAGCTCCGTTATTTTACCAGGATGGTAGACGCAAGGCAATGCTTGTTTTGGGGCGCGATATCACAGACCGCAAACAAACCCAAATTGCTTTAGAAAATTCTTTATCTTTGTTAAATGCTATTTTTGAATCGATTCAAGACGGTATTTTAGTAGTAAATACTACTAGTAATATCACTAGTTATAATCAAAGGTTCTTAGAAATGTGGTCGATTCCACCAGAACTTTTGACGGAACCAAGTCATCCTCGGCGGCTAATGCACTTGGCAACCCAACTAAAAGACCCCGATGGATTTTTAAAACGAGTTATAGAATTATATCAAAACCCGGAGGTAGTTAGTTACGACTGGTTGGAACTGCGGGATGGCAGAATATTTGAGCGCTACTCTTGTCCTCAGCGCGTCGGCGAACAGATTATTGGCAGGGTGTGGAGTTTCCGCGATGTGACTCAACGCCAAAGGGCAGAAGAAGCGCTGCGACAAAGTGAGTTGCAGTACCGGAGTATTTTTGAAGCTATTAATGATGGATTATTTATTACTGAAATAGAAACTGAAACAGTCATTGAAATTAATCCTGCTGCTTGTCAGATGCATGGTTATACCTATGAAGAATTTCTGGCTTTGCATCCATCTGCTTACATTCACTCAGATTCACATCATGTTTTTGATGAATTTGTTGCAAAAACACGGGCGGGGGAGCAATTTTATGGACAGGCAATTGATATCTGCAAAGATGGCAGTTTAATTGATGTGGAAGTCAAAGGAACGACTTGTATATATAATGGTAAGCCGCACATCTTAGCAATAGTGCGGGATATCACTGCTCGCAAACGCACCGAAGAAGCTTTACACCAAAGGGAAGCACAATATCGAGATTTAGTGCAGACAGCTAATTGTATCATTCTGCGTTGGGATGGGAATGGTGATATTATCTTTTTAAATGACTACGGTCAAAGGCTGTTTGGTTTCGATGTCGATGAAATTACAGGACGTAATGTTGTCGGCACAATTGTTCCAGAAACCGAAACTTCTGGACGGGACTTGCAGGCGTTAATGGTGGATATTTGTCTGCACCCAGAAAAGTATCTATTTAACGAAAATGAAAACTTGTGCAAAAATGGCGATCGCGTTTGGATAGTTTGGGCGAATAAACCCATTTTAGACGAACAAGGAAACTTAATCGAAATTCTTTCAGTGGGCACCGATGCCACAGAACGCAAACGCGCCCAAGCAGCCCTTTCTGAAAGTGAGTTAAAATTCCGCAGCATCGTGGAAAATGCCAATGATTTGATATTTGTCCTCTCGCCAGAAGGAATTTTTACCTATCATTCGCCCAATGTCACGGCAATTATGGGTTACAGCTTGGAGGAAATCGAAGGTCATTCCGTGGTAGAATTTACCAACTCTGAAGATTTACCAACTAGCGCCGCCGCCTTACAAAGGGCGATAACTGGGGAAAAGCTGACTGATATTGAAGTGCGATTGCGACATAAAAATGGCAACTGGCGATGGTTTAACTTTAATACTTCCACAATTAATACTTCCAGTGGTGAAATTGCCATCGCAGGTGTAGGAAGGGACATCACAGAACGCAAGCAAGCCGAAGAAGCCTTACGTCGTAGCGAAATGAAGTATCGCAACATCTTTGAAAATTCCCAAGTGGGAATTTTTCGCACTCGTCCAGAAGATGGATTAATTATTGATGCTAACGATCATGGTGCAAATATCCTGGGTTTTGCTTCTGCTTGTGAGTTAATTGGCAATTATTTCACAACAGATTTTTATCTCAATCCCAGCGATCGCGCACTGATTTTAGCACAGGTAGAAGAGTATGGCGAAGTCTGCAATTTTGAATTAGCATTGCGTCGCCTGGATGGTTCTGTGGTTTGGCTATTATTGTCCCTGCGTTTGAATTCCGAAGAATCTTGTCTTGATTGCGTATTTACAGATATTAGCGATCGCAAACAGCAAGAACAAGCTTTACGCTTAATTGTTGAGGGAACCGCAGCCAAAACTGGCGATGAATTCTTTAATTCCTGCGTGCGTTACCTTGCCGAAGTATTGCAAGTTCAATATGCCCTAGTCACTGAGTTTAATGATGAGCCAAAAACCAAAGTCCGCACCTTGGCATTTTGGTGTTGCGGAAATATTGGCGACAACTTGGAATACAATTTGCATGGTACTCCTTGTCAACACACCTTAGAAGGCAACATCTGTCACTATCCCCAAGGAGTACAAGCCGCTTTCCCCCAAGATGCAGACTTAGTGGCGATGAATGCCGAAAGTTTTCTTGGCGTTCCTCTCACCAGTTCCGCCGGCGAAATCATTGGACATCTGGCAGTCATAGATATCAAACCAATGCACCACGATCCCGGACGGGAACTCATTGTCAAAATTTTTGCTGCCCGTGCCGGTGCCGAATTGGAACGCAAACAAGCAGAAGCCGCCCTCCAACAAAGCGAATTAAAGTTTCGCACCATCGTGGAAAAAGTAAATGATGTGATGTTTATGATTAGTCCTGATGGTGTTTTTAACTATATTTCTCCAAATATCTTCAAAACTACCGGATATGCCCCCAACGAAATGGAAGGTAATTCCTTGGCATTATTTACTCATGCCGAAGATGTGCCAAAATGTCTAGAAGTCGCCCAAACTATCCTCACCACAGGCGAGGGAATTTCCGACACAGAGTACCGCGCCAAACACCGGACAAAAGGCTGGGTTTGGCTAACTGCTAATGCAGTCCGCACACAAGATGCCCAAGGTAACTTTCAGATTGTTGGGGTAGCTCGTGATATTAGCGATCGCAAACTAGCAGAAGCAGCCCTGCAACGTCGTACTCAATCAGAAACTTTACTCAGTAGCATATCTCGGCAATTTATCGACCAAGATTTAGAAACAGCTATTAATTTTACACTGCGAGCGATCGCTGAATTTATTGATGTTGAACACAGTTGCATTTTTGAATGTTCCAAGGATCAAAAGGAATTTTGTTTGATTTATGAATGGTGCGGCGAAGATGTTCCGCCATTAATTGATATTGCTAGGGGTTCCCCCGTGGAAGTTTTTCCTTATTTCTACGAGCCAATTCTCTGCGGTAGACATCGCCAAATCTCTCGCGTGGAAGAACTACCGCCCCATCTACCTGAGCGCAAACTGTTTGAAAGCATGTCGTTTCAATCTTTACTCGCTGTGCCCATGCTTCATGCCGGCAGAGTCGTTGGCTTTGTTGGTGCAGCGATGATTCACTCCTCGAAAACCTGGAACCAAGAAGATATTAACCTATTAAAACTCGTAGGTGAAATAATAGCGATCGGTAGAGCCAGACATCAAGCAGAAGAAGCCCTGAGAATTGCCAAAGAAGCCGCCGAAACTGCCAACCGAGCCAAAAGCGCTTTTTTGGCTAACATGAGTCACGAACTCCGCACACCCTTAAACGCGATTCTCGGCTTTTCCCAACTCATGGAACGAGACACCAGCCTCAACACCAATCAACGTGAATCTTTAGCCACCATCAACCGCAGTGGAGAACACTTACTAAACTTGATTAACGATGTCTTGGAAATGTCCAAAATCGAAGCCGGACAAATCATTTTCAACCCCGAAGACTTCGACCTTTATTTGCTGTTGCAAACATTACAAGAAATGTTCCAGGTACGGACACAAGCCAAGCAATTATTCCTCAAATTTGAAATGTCCCCCAACCTCCCCCGTTACATCCAAACCGATGAAGGAAAACTCCGCCAAGTCCTAATCAACCTTTTGGGTAACGCCGTCAAGTTTACTCAAACTGGGGGGGTAACCTTGCGGGTGAGGATGGGGAGATGGGGAGATGGGGAGATGGGGGGGATGAGGGGGATGAGGGAGATGAGGGAGTGTGGGGAGTGTGGGGGGGAAAGATTTCTTCCCCATGCCCCATGCCCAATGCCCAATGCCCCATGCCCAATGCCCCATGCCCCATGCCCCAATCCCCAATCCCTAATATTTGAAATCGAAGACACTGGACGGGGAATAGCACCAGAAGAAATGAATAATTTATTTCAGCCTTTTGTGCAGACATCAAGCGGCATCCAAACTAAGGAAGGCACTGGGCTAGGATTAACTATTAGCCGTCAGTTTGTGCGGTTGTTGGGGGGTGACATTCATATTACCAGCACCCCTGGGCAAGGATCTGTTTTTAGCTTTGACATCGAAGTGAATTTAGTCGCAGCCTTCAAAGCTACACCCAAGTTAAATAAAGGACGTGTCATTAAATTGGCAGCCAACCAACCAGATTATCGGATTCTGGTAGTGGACGATCGCAAAGAAAACTGTGATTTAATTGTGCAACTGCTTGGTAGTGTTGGTTTTAATACCAAAACTGCTCATAATGGACAAGAAGCGATCGCAATTTGGCAAAGTTGGCAACCCCATCTAATTTGGATGGATATGCGGATGCCCATAATTAACGGCTATGACGCAACTAAAGAAATTAGAGCCAGGGAAAAAAACGCGGAGACTGGGAGACACGGGGACTGGGAGACATTTTCCCTCTCCGCGTCCCCGCGTCCCCGCGTCCCCGCGTCCTCTTTCCGCACTGTAATTATCGCCCTCACTGCCAGTGCTTTTGAAGAACAACAAGCAAGTATCTTAGCCGCAGGTTGTGACGATTTAGTTCGTAAGCCATTTCGGGAACAAGTGATTTTTGAAAAAATGGCTGAATATTTGCAGGTAAATTATATCTACGCACAAGAAAGTAGCGAAAATCCCACCGAGAAAAAGCCGGATAATATTCAATCGTCCATCTTCGATATTAACTCTGCAATTAAGCTGATGCCTGTTCAATGGATAGCACAATTAAATCAAGCAGCCATCGAAGTTGATGCCGAGCGAATTTTCCAACTCATCGAACAAATTGCACCAACTCATTCTCACTTGGCAGAAAAATTAACAAATTTAGTCCGTAACTTTTGCTTTGATGAAATTATCGATATTAGCTTGCATGTGGATGAATAATATCAAGTTCGGGTAATTATTTAATAATAAAATAACAAGCCTAAAATAGTTCATAAAATATAGCTCTTGTGGGGTGGGCATCTTGCCCGCCCGAACGCGTGATATCAAGTCCGGCTAAATGCTTGTCATTACGTACCGCCAAGGGCGGAACCCGTACCACTTCGTGGAAGCAAGCTACGCGTAGCGTCTCGTAGAGAAGGGTACGTAGCGATAGCGAAGTGAAGTAATGGCAGAATCCTTGCGATTGCGTCGTTCCACTTCGTTGCACTCGCAATGACATATCACAAGTAATTTACCGGACATGATATGAGGATAAAACAAAAAAGTAAAAGAAAGACTGAATTCATCTTTCTTTTACTTTTTAATTTTTTACTTTCGTCTTATGTAGTCTCAACAATTACTGCTTTAAGTGAGGTATATTTGGTCTGACAAAGGTAGTTGAGGAATTAGTGGTTCTAGCATTAGCGGCTGACGAATTAACAGTTGGCGAACTTAAATTTAAGAAATCAATGAGTTTGAGAGTCCGATTTCGGATTTTCCACTGTCCATTTCTCCTCACAACTTCATCTTCATAAGTGCCATTAGCGACATCAATACTAGTTTCCGAACGTTTATGAGTCGCATGAAGGTAAGAGGACATGGTTGCTTGATTACTTTGAACTGAAATGTTTATCGTACCTATGAGATGTTGCGTAGCTTGATATCCATTTCCTTGGAACACTGCATAAACAAAATCTGCCCAAGAATCTGTCCCATAGCGTGTTTCACTTGCACCATCCGGAAAAACAGCAGTGAGGACTGAATCTTGAGTAAAACAATTCCGATAAATATTCTTTCCTTCTAAAAGATTTCCTCTACCAATAGCATCAGTTCCTAGCGCGTAACAGGTTGTTAATTTTTGAATTTCTAATTCTGCGTTAGGTTGAGTTGCACTTGCTATTTCAAACCTACCTCCAATAAACAGCACAAGAGTGACTGCAACCACCATTAAAGTTATACGATTTAACAAAAACGAGATGGCTTTGGAAACGATTCGTCCATTTTCTCTTCTTTTTTCCACAAGATGACTCCCTTAATCCTTACAATTTTCGCATCTTGTACTGTACCACAAACTAAAGTTTGGGCTGAGAATTTTAGCTGATAAAAATTTCCTAAAATCCTCACAGATTTAGCTAGATTTACTTTGATATCAGCTAATAAATGAAAAAGCTAGTACAAGATTTGATGTATATAACCATTTATAACAGGCAATCAATAAATTTTATTCTGTCGATCGCAGCTAAATTTATGTTGATTTGATTAAGTAATTACGATTAGTATTTACATATTTTCTCATCATAAAATCAACTTTTTTTTAGGAGCGATCGCAACTTCAATATAACTACTATAGCCATCTTAAATAATTCACGATAAACAAGATCCCCGACTGCTAAAGTCGGGGATCTATCTATGGCTATTTCAGTTGTGTAAAAATCTTTTATTCTCCAAACATGGGAATAGAAATTATAAATTGTGTTCCTTGTCCTAAAGTTGATTCACAAGTCAAACTACCACTATGGTTTTCGACTATAATTTGGCGGCTAATGGATAATCCTAATCCCGTACCTTTGCCTACACATTTAGTAGTAAATAGATTTTCAAAAATACAAGCTTTAACTTCTTCTGACATTCCTTTGGCATTATCTTGAATCTTAATGACCAAATTTTCTTGATTTTCACTCATCTCAGTGGAAATAGTGATTATATTACGATAAATTTCTTCAATTTCTAGAAAACTACGACCAATATTTGCTTCTTCTAAAGCATCGATCGCATTTGCCAGGATATTCATAAACACCTGATTCAATTGTCCCAAATAGCATTTTATTAATGGGATATCTCCATAATTTTTAATCACTTGAATGGCTGGACGATTGCTATCGGCTTTCAAGCGATGCTGTAAAATCATTAAAGTACTATCAATTCCTTCATGGATATTAGCTAATACCTTCGAGGTAGTATCAGCACGAGAAAAAGTCCGCAGAGATGTACTAATATTACGAATCCGCTGTGTCCCCACCGTCATTCCCTCAATCATTTTCGGTAAATCTTTGAGCAAGAAATCTATATCTATTTCTTCGCCTTTTTCTGCAATTTCAGCACCAGGATTGGGGAATTTTTCTCGATACAGTTCCAGATAATCGATTAAATCTTTCACCGTATCTTTCGCATTGGCAATACTACCTGTAATAAAAGCAATGGGATTGTTGATTTCGTGCGCTACACCTGCAACTAAATTCCCCAGAGAAGACATTTTTTCACTTTGAATCAACTGTATTTGTGCTGCTTGTAAATCTTTAAAAGACTCTTCTAATTGCCGAGATTTATCTTGCTCTCTTGTATACAATCGGGCATTTTCTATGGCAATAGCCATTTGAGAAACTAGGACTTTTAGAACTTCTACTCTTTCTGGAACAAAAGCTCCTGATGATAACTTATTTTCTAAATAAATAATACCAGTAAGCTGTGATTGATAAATAATCGGCAAACAAAAGATTGACTTTGTTTGAGATTCTTGAATATAGATATCAAAATTAAATGGTTCGGCAACTATGGCATCATTTAAAACAAGATATTGCTGAGTTCGCAAAACATAGTTAATCACAGTCAGGGGTAAATCCTGATAGCTGTCAACAGGGATAGAGTGTAAAACTGTTATTGTATTTTCAGTAGTATTTCCCGCAGCTTCGATATATAGTTGATTCTCTTTCAGTAATAGCAGTAATACTTTGTGTGCAGCAGCGTTTTCTAGTAAGATTTTGATTAACTTGCCCAACAAATTTTCTAAAACAATTTCATTAGTAATTGCTTGGGAAAACTTGATGAATGCATTAAAATCTAAAAAATCGCTTAAACTGCTATTAGTAGTCGTAGTAGTAGTAAGCTGGATCTTATCTAGTTTGGAAGCAGAAGTTTCTACGTTAGTGGTTTGTCCTACTAGAAAAGGGTACTGTAATTCCAGGTATTTAACTTTAGCGATCGCACCCCAACGAATATAGGTATAATAGGCTTTAGTTATATAAGTTTGAGCAATTAACTGTTTACCTAGAGATTGATAAAACTTGCCTGCTAACTCATAACCTAAAGCTTCTTCTTGGAGAAAACCGTTTTCAGCAGATGTAGCAATAGAATTTTCATAGTAATCCATTGCCTGGAGTTTTTCACCCAAAACTTGATATCGTTCTGCTTCCACAAGATAAAATCTGTGTAAGTGATTTGTGGGAGCATGAGTAGCCCAGAGTTCCATTTTTTGTTGGTTAGCTGCGACTTTTTGCAAAATAGCTTGCTGCTCAGACTCTTTAGCAGTATGATATATTGCCAAGTGGGCTAAAGAATCGTAAAAATAGAAGAGTGGCACAACAAATAACCCTGTAACACCACCTAAAGATGATTCTGCGATCGCAGCATTTTCTACAGCCTTAGAATACTCTCCAAATACATAAGAGAGCATCAGCTTATTCACAAATAAATGATTAATTGTATATAGGTCATTGAGTTGCTGATGAATTGGCAACATACTTTGTTCGTTGTAAGCTTCACCAATTAAACAGTCCACATTTTCCCAACTTCCTTGCAAATTCACGACTGTTTGTAAATATACTGAATTCCAAGTAAAAGCTACTTGTTGCTTGATTTTTTTCAACGAATCACAATAAGCTACCAATTCTTTTTCTAAAACTGCAAGTTCCTTACCTAACCAAAATGAATGATAGGGATAAATGTAACCACAATAGCCGGCATATTCTAAATCTCCAGTTTCCAAACCACTAGAATATCCTGCCATTGATGATGTCAATGTCTCTTTAACATGCTCTTTCCAATGCATGACATGAGCGCTAACAACCGTCAGAATTTTAGCCTTCAATTCTTGAGCATTAAATTGGGAAACTAAAGTGGCAGCTAATTTGCCAAATTGATAGCCAGAATCAATTTCTCCTTGAACTCCACAAAGAAGTAAGCCATAAAGACTATAACCATAACCAGATACAGCCGTATTGCCATATTTTAAGGACAAATTGACCATTTCACAGACAATAATTGGCATCATTACCGGAGCAGTTTGAAAAGCCGCCGGCAAAACTCCCATTAAGATTCTCATGGCTGCAATCTTGTTAGGATCGGTCATTAATGGTAAATTAATCAAATCTGCAATGACTTTCCCTTTTAACAAAGCAGCGATTTCATCCATTCCTTGCTGAATATCAACTGGTGTCGGTTCATCGGGAAAGCTGATTCCTAACAATTTTAGTGTCGATACTGCTATTTTAATAGCTTCAATTTGTTTGCTTTGAATGATAGAAGCGATAATTTGTACTTCATAGACTTTGACTTTATCTAAAAGAATTTTAGCTTCTTGCTCGACTACTCCAGCCCATTGCTGCATCTGCTCAAAATTACCACTCAAATAAGCTACCTCTGTGGCATTTTCATATAAACTTACAGTTAAGGTATATTCAGTTTGCCAAGAGTCTATACTTAAAAGTTCTGTGCCAGTTGTTAAGTATTTCAAAGCAGCTTCATAAGCTGTAGAAGCTTTAGCTTTTTGTCCAGCAATTAAATTTAATCCTGCCAATTCAGTTTTTTCAAATTGCTCCTTCAGGTTAACAATACCTACATTCAACTGATTTACGATATCAAAAATATTTGCTTCTATTTCCTCCTTTGGTATATTTTGCAGCAATAATTGACCGATTTTTAAATGAGTGGATTTCTTCAGTTCTTCGGGAATCAACGAATATGCTGCTTGTTGTACTCTGTCATGCAAAAACTTATAACCCACTCGTGAAGTATCGAAATTTAAATTCGCCGCTTCTTCTTGATTAAAAACCAAAGGAATGCGGTAAGCTTCACTTAAAGGCAGAATTAATCCCGCTTGCAAAGCCGAGTGTAAATCATTAGCTGTGGCAGAAGCTGACTTTTCATTGACTATCGATAAAATATCCAAACTAAATCTGTCACCCACACAAGCTGCTAGTTTTAAAACATCTTGGGTAACCTTTGGTAGCTTTTGCACCCGACTTGCAACCAGTTCCACTACATTTTTGTCAGTAATTCCAATTGCTTGAATTTCCTCTAAATTCCACTGCCATTGAGCATTAACAAAATTAAATCTTAAAAGTTTTTCTTGATAAAGTACCTGAATTAATTGGGTGATAAAAAAGGGATTACCGCCTGTTTTATTACAAATCAATTCAGCTAATTGGATAATTTGTTGATTCAAAACTCCAGTTTCACTTTCTTGGAGAGTTTCAGCAATTAGCTGAGTTACATTCTCTAAATTTAAAGGCTGCAACACCAGATTATTCACAACTGTGCCGCTATTTTTAATTTCTTCAATTTTTTGGATTAATGGATGTGCCGGACTAACTTCATTATCTCTATATGCGCCAATAAACAACAAATATTTACTGTCGCTGTCAGTTATCAGTAGTTGAATTAAATTTAATGTGGCTGAATCTGCCCATTGTAAATCGTCTAAAAATATGACTAATGGATGTTCTTTTTGAGTGAAAACTTGAATAAATTCTTTGAAAACACGATTGAAGCGATTTTGTGATTCTGTTGCGCCAATTTGAGCAACTTCCGGCTGTGTACCAATGATTAATTCTACTTCAGGAATGACATCAGTAATGACTTTTCCATTGGTTCCTAAAGCTGATAATATTTTCTGACGCCATATTTCTATTTTTTCGTTATTTTCTGTGAGCAAATAACGCATTAAATAAGCAAAAGCTTGAATTAAAGAAGCATAAGGTATATTTCGTTTTAATTGGTCAAATTTACCAGAAATAAAATAACCTTGTCTGCGAGTAATGGGTTTATTAACTTCGTTGACTAAAACTGATTTGCCAATGCCAGAATAACCAGAAACTAGCATCATTTCTACCCCCTTTCTCCCCTTAGTTAGGGGGGATTCAGGGGGGTTACTGACGCGCTCAAATGCAGCTAATAGTTCATTAACTTGTTGTTCACGACCATATAATTTCTGCGGGATTAATAACTGACTTAAAACATCTAAACGGCCAGGAACAAAATTAGTAATTGTACCCTGAGTTTCTAACTGTTCGAGACATAATTCTAAATCTGCTAATAATCCTGTGGCGCTTTGATATCTGTCTTCGGCATTTTTAGCCATCAGCTTCAGGACAATTTCGGAAATGGCGCTAGGAATTTTAGGATTTAATGACTGTGGATTTATTGGTTGAACAGCAATGTGACTATAAACGATTTCTAGGGGATCTTCGCTAAAAAATGGTGTTTGCTTGGTGAGCATTTCATATAAAGTCACACCCAGAGAATAAAAGTCAGTACGATAATCGATAATACGATTCATTCTCCCAGTTTGTTCAGGAGACATATAGGCAAGTGTGCCTTCAACAGAGTTAGGGTTAGTAAATTGAGGATTTTCCTTATTCAGGCGAGAAGCTATGCCAAAATCTGTGAGTTTCACAATACCAGTCTGGGAGTTAATAATAATGTTACTAGGTTTAATATCTTTATGAATAATTTGGTTCTTATGCAAGTAATCTAAAGCTTTAGTCAATTGAATCGCAATTTTTAAATGGTTAATTAAATCAAGCTTTTCTGTTTGTAAGATTTGGGCTAAAGACTGACCACCAAAGTCTTCTAATAACAGCCCTAGACGATTGTCAAATGTTTCTAAACTGATGGCTTTAACTATATTTTGATGGTCTAAATCTTGCTGGATTTGATACTCATTCTTCAGGCGAGTAAAGGCTTCGAGGGTAGGATATTCATTTTTAAGCAGCTTGATAATAACTTGCTGTTTTGTATTTGGTCTTTGTGTTTGATAAATAATCGTTTGAATTCCTTCGTGGAGAGTCGAGTTTATTTGATATCCAGTACGATTTGGCATTGATTTTTGATTATAAATTTACTAAATCAGTATCACCCCCCGTTTTGTCCCGAAAGGGGTTCTATTTTAATTATTCCCAATACGTAGAAAATTATTAACATTATAATTCCGTACACAAAAACTAAGACGAGGTGCTTAAAGTCCTTGTGTTATCCGCCACAGTGTATTCAAGGCTAAAATTTGACTGTAACTTTTACGCCAACCGCAAATAAGGGCACTTTGACAAAAACCCAGAAGCCTTATTGTGGGCATCAATATTATGAGTATGTGCTGGTGTCGGTCGAATAACACCATCAAATAAGTCATCTAAACCGTAGGGAGTGAAAAATTGCCATTGACCTTGTGCATCTAATCGAACTCCCACAGCAGTAGCAGTATGTAACCAATCTGTAATACCATCCTCTGTACTAGTGTAGGGTCGGTGGCCAAGACGCCAACGAGCAAAACTAGCTTGATTTTTGACATCAAATTGCTCATGAGGAAATTGTTCTGTGAGACTTGCCTTTGCTGCTAGTTCCTGGGAACGATTTCCTGCGATATCAAAAAATGCAATATCAAAATCTTTAATAACTAAGCCACAATGTTCGCCAAAAATTGAACGCCAAACTGTGTTTCTGACTGCACCTCCGGCTAACCACCAGTTAGGTAAATTTAGTTGAGCGATCGCTCTTAATACTGTATCAATGGTTGTATCATTTAAAATCATCTGTAAACGAGTGTTATTATTCATACTATGGGATTAATCTTTTTCTTTATCTTGGGCGTTTGGGCAGTCGTAAATTTTGTAGGTTTATGCTCGGTTGTGATTTCATTGATTCGTTGTCGTAGAGTACCTGGATACCGAAATATTGCGATTCTCGGAGCAGTTTTCATACCAGCCATCCTTCTATTTTTAACCTTCTTGGATGTCTCAACCAATAAACCGACTCCTAGTCCAACCGCTGATATTCAGTTAATGGCAACTATCGTATGGTCTAAAACTTTTTTAATTTGCCTTTTGGGTGCTTGTGTAACTGCGGCACTTAGCTTTTTTAAACCCAATACTATTTGCCGTTACTCAGCACTTGCCTGGGGTTTCCTAATTTCATCGCTTTTTGCTTGTGTATTTCTCTTTATAAAATTTTGATGGCGCAGTCTATCACAATAATTCATAATTACTAATCCATAATTACTAATTATTACCCCATGACTGAAGTCGGGGGCTGGAAATAATCATGGTACGCCTTTTTATTATTTTTGCGTGTAATCTGACTAAACATATCCAATTATCTGATTTAGGTAAAATCAGATAAGCAACACTTTTAACAGTCATTTGTACACAAGATTAATGAAAAACGACACACCACAAGAATTAAATGCAGATCGAGAGATTGAACGCTTGATTGATGAAGTCATGTCCTCATCTTTGACTGATGAACAGTATCGCAAAAAGATGCAGCGACGCAAAGAAGTGCAAGATAAACGCATAGCACAAGCTGTACCAGAAAAAGGGTTAATTATTGTAAATACTGGTAACGGTAAAGGCAAAACTACTGCGGCTTTGGGGATGGTGTTAAGATCCCTCGGCCACGGGTATAAAGTAGCCATCGTTCAATTCATCAAAGGTAGCTGGGAACCCTCGGAAAAAAGGGTTTTCAGTTATTGGGAAGACCAGATAGAATTTCATGCAATGGGCGAAGGTTTTACCTGGGAAACTCAAGACCGCGATCGCGACCTTGACAAAGCTAGCGCCGCATGGCAAAAATCATTAGAATACATCCGCAATCCAGATTTTCATCTAGTGCTATTAGATGAAATCAATATCGCTCTCAAAATGGCTTATTTAGAAGTAGAAGAAGTTTTAGCAGGTTTAGCAGAAAAACCAGCTAATAAACACGTTATTCTTACAGGAAGAGGGGCGCCAGCTGCTTTAATTGAACGTGCGGATTTAGTCACAGAAATGACTTTAGTTAAGCATCCTTTCCGCGATCAAGGTGTAAAAGCGCAACCAGGGATTGAGTATTAACTAAAAGACGATTTGCACGTTTGTAAGATGCGGCGATCGCTAGCACTGATAGAATTTAACCAATGAAAGTCTTGCAAAGCCACCGAGTAAGCATAAGTCTCCAGTTCATCTTCACCAACCTTAGGCAATCTATTGCTTGTAGCTACCTGATTAGACTCATTAGCACTAGCTTGAGTGGATGAAGCACTAACCGTCATCGCCAACTCTCCAGAGCGATCGAGTGTACCCCGAAAACAATTAAACTCTGACTGGGGCATATACAAAGCGCCAGTCACCCTATCCCGCTGCTTCTGAAAGATGATGTAAGCCTGACCAATCTGATTTGCTTTTGGCGATTGACCATAAAGATAAATCCCATCTTTTGTGGGAAAATTCACTCTTGGTAAAACTCCCACCCCTTTTGTAGCACCCTGAGCATCTGGAGCCAGCGCTATGGTTGTAGATGCTGTTTTTTGGCTCCGATCTCCAAAAATCTTTTTATCCGCAGAAGCTATTTGCTGTTGACTTCTCTGTTCTCGAATTTGTCTGAGTCTTGACAAAAGAGAAATTTCAGAGTTTTTCTGAATCTGAGCCGATGAGAATGGAGCAGTTTTAACTGAAACAACTTCAGTTTGCTTGCTTGTAAAACCCAAAGCGAGAAGTAAGCCTAAGCCCGTAAGGGAAATTCCCCACTGAAGGGGGGATAATAACCGATGAAAGTTGTTAAGCACCCTACTTCTCCTGTTAAAAAGTTAACTTAGTTTTATAGAAATCACTTAAATCATAACTAAGTCTCGATCGCTAATGACTTAATTTCTATTGTCCAAAAAACAAAAGTCTCAAAAACTAAAGTTTTTATTTAATTTAATTCAACAATCTTAGATTACCATCTGTTAGAGTACTTATGATTCATCCAGAAGATTCATTCCATTGGGTGAAGTTAATTACAAATTTAATACTCTCAATTAATATTGACATCTCCTGATGACTGATGACCCTTGGCTGAGGAGTTATGGAGCATTTATCATTTGTCATTAGCCATTGATTATTTCTCCCTCATCCCCCTCATCCCCCTCATCCCCCTCATCTCCCTCATCTCCCTCCTCCCCCTCATCCCCCTCATCCCCCCGGCAATAAAAAAAATACCCCCCCTAACTCAAGGGGTGCTTCACCAAACTGGGGGACGAGCACATTTGCCTCCCAACCCCTCGTGGGTGGGGCGCTCAGGGTTAACGGGGGGCGTTTTTTGGGAGTGAGGGGGGGAGGGGGGGGGGGAGGGGGGAGGGGGGGGGGGGGGGGGGGGGGGGGGGGGGGGGGGGGGGGGGGGGGGGGGGGGGGGGGGGGGGGGGGGGGGGGGGAGGGGGGGGAGAGAGGGGGAAAATATTTGTTCTCCAT
>JAVRBV020000150.1:0-62546 GCA_034531095.2 Nostoc sp. CreGUA01
TTCTGACTCTGCCCATTTTTGCATGATGCACCATCACCCGCAACTATACTTTCTCTCAAAACTATACCCATTAACCGTTTCGACCTAATTTTAAGTATTTTGTCTGTTTGTTAAGAAAGATCCGGGTAATGGATAGCCTTACCAAGGGGAGGGGTTGGGGGTGGGGTAAAATCTTCCTTTAACTGACTTCTGAATTCTCACTTCATAACTTCTAGTAATTCGCTGGGTTTGTGAATCAAATAATCTGGATTTTGCTTAGCTAGTACTTCCGGTGAATTAAAGCCCCAAGTCACTGCAATAACTTGAATATTGGCTTTTTTTGACGCTTCTATATCTCTGGTTTCATCTCCAACATAAATTACATCTTGAGGCTTGAGTTGTTTTTGCTTCAATACATTATTAATAATGGTTGTTTTACCAAAAATTGTAATACCTGAATATATAAAATCGAATAAGTAATTTAAATCATTGATTTCGAGAAATTGCGTCACATTGTCTTTGGAATTAGAAGTGATAATTCCCAGTTTATATCCTTGAAATTGGAGTTCTATTAATGCTTCTTTCATTCCAGGAATGGGTTTTAATTCGGGAATTTTGTTTTTTAATTCTCCTTTAACTTTTTTAACTAGAAAAGGGATCTTAAACAATGAAACTCCAGAATATTTAATAATTTCTCTGGAGGTTAAGTTTTTGAGTAAGGCTAATTGGTCTGGATTTATTTGCATATAACCAAAGTCTACAGCTAGACGATTAGCAATACTGACAAGAGCATCTACTGTATCTGCAATTGTGCCATCAAAATCAAAAATAATTACTTTTTGGGTCATCTTTCGCCTAGATGCGTCAAGATTAGCTTGAGCGTTGCGTCGTAACATTTCTGGCTTAATCCGTCGTAAGGCGGATGCTGGAAATCGTTTATCCCACTCCCCATATGAGATTTGGGCTAATTCTAGCAGTTGGGGAGCAAGATTCCCAGGATAAGGCGCAAACTCTGCGATATCAGTTGTCTGAGCAAAACGTTGATTCCAAGGACAAACATCTTGGCAGATATCACAACCAGCAACCCAACCTTGCAAATGAGGTGTAATTGTTTGTGGCAATTCTTCTGCTCGATTTTCAATGGTATGATAAGCAATGCAGCGATTTGCATCGACGACAAAAGGCTGAGTAATTGCACCTGTAGGACAAGCCTGAAGACAACGAGTACAACTACCGCAGTGTTCTGTATGGGGGCGATCGCTTTCTAATTCTAAATTTGTCAACACTTCTCCCAAAAACACCCAAGAACCATACTCGCGTGTAATTACATTACCATTTTTCGCAATCCATCCAATTCCCGCTTTTTGTGCCCAGACTTTATCTTGCACTGGGCCAGTGTCTGCATAATAAATCGCTCGCACGTTTTCATCCAGTGATTCTAACCAATTGGCTAACTGCTTGAGTTTTTTATGCATTATCTTGTGATAATCTCTTCCCCAACCATAACGAGAAATTTTGCCGTATTCTTTGCCTGCCGGACGTTGATGTGGTGTATAGTAATTCAATGCTACACACACAAGCGATCGCACTTCTGGCATTACTAACCGAATATCCTGGCGCTTGGGGTTCCCCATCCATTCCATATCGGCCTGATAACCCAGCGCTAACCATGCTTTCAACCTCTGTGCTTCTGTAACATCTACCCTGTCCACAGCAGCAATTCCAATTTTATGAAAGCCCAACTCGCTGGCTTTTTCTTTCACTACGCTGCTGTTGGTTATGGAACACTGCTTCATTATTGTTTTATATTTGAATTTGCCTAACTACAGGCATGTATATTATACATTAATCTAGTATTTGTTTTGATAAACATTTGTTACTGATTTTACATTCAGAATTCACTGAGTCAGAAGTCAGGAGTCAGAATTCATTTGGATATTGGAGTCTGATTGTATGATATGGCTTCTTAGTTGACTGTTGAATATTGACTGTTAATCGTCAAGATATCCATCGTCCGAAAGATTTATACACGGCTAATCTATCTCGATAGCGGCTTTTTTTTTAATGATTTTTGTTATCAAATTAATATTTAGCTGACCAACAATTCCTTGATGGTACAGAGCAAGCAGATTTATCTGTGGAATTAATCCAAAATCCAAAATCTAAAATTCCCAAGTTCCCCATTTCGCTATGGGGTCAATCCAAAATCCCAAATCTAAAATCCAAAATTGTCTGACATCATACAGGTAATTTTATGACCTCTACTGAAATATCTCCAGTACAGCCTGCATCAGAATCCCAGATTCTCTTAATTACAGAAACAACTGTACTGCGTTATTTTGAAACATTAAATGCCGGAGAATTTGACCAAACTGCGGCTTTATTTGCCAAGGACGGTGTGATGCGTCCACCGCTGGAATCTGATATTGTTGGATGTGATGCGATCGCTGCTTACTTAAAACAAGAAGCCAAAAACATTAAAGCTTACCCCAATACAGGAATAAGCGACACTTTGGAAAATGGTAACATCCAAGTTCAAGTTACAGGTAAGGTGCAAACTTCTTGGTGCGGCGTCAATGTCTTGTGGATATTTATCCTCAATCAACAGCGGCAAATTTTATATACTAGAATCAAACTTTTAGCTTCACCTCAAGAGTTACTATCTTTACGCCCTCAAAAATAGCAAGTAACCAATAATTATTAATTTATAATTCATAATTCATAATTACGGGACTTGCAACTTGATTAATCAATGGAGACATAAAAGTAGCCTAGCATCATTATTTGACTAATTCGGGTAAAGTAGCTTCTAACTTGAGACAGTTAGCGCCATTAATCTGCAATTTGTAGTCTACTTTATCCATAAGACGGTTCATAATCAGCCAGCCATAACCACCTTCTTGTTTTTCAACTGGGTCGGGAGCATAGTATGTAGACATATCAAAGCCTTCGCCGTAGTCCCAAACTTCTAAAGCAAGATCTCGCTCTTTAAGTTCCAAACGCAGTAATATGGGCAAATTTGGTTGATCCCTATGAGCGTGACGTACTGCATTTGAGTAGGCTTCCACTAAAGCTAATCTTAAACGACTTGATTGCCGCGACCAATCCACTGAGTCTCCTAGCTGGATTTTCAAACATCCCAGCAACCAGTTCTCAACAATGTTGAGAAAATTCAAATCACTTGGTACATGAAGCTCACTTTTCATTACTTACAAAATCTCCAGCGAGAGTATAGTTTGATCATCTTCTTGGACGTGGTTATCTGCCTGGATGCGAGCTACTAAATGGTTAAGAGAAAGCGGTTTTTCTTCTTGTTGTAAGAGTTGCCAAAGACCATCTTGATTCAGCATAGAACGGTTACATGGCTCAACGCCAGATGCGGTTTTTGCTGAATCAATTGAATCATTTAATATCATCGCTTCTGTAATACCATCACTAGTTAGTAACAGTGTGTCTCCAGGAGCGAGAACCAAGCTACAAGACTGTCCTTGCCATTTGGGTAATATCCCCAAAGGAACGCTGCGGACTTTGAGGTAATTTGGACTGTCGGCTGATACCGTTTTGTGTGACCATAATAGTGGATAAATATGACCAGCATTCGTGTAAACGAGTTCCCTAGTGCTAGGGGTATAACAGGCTAACACAAGAGTGATGAAATAATTATTGCTAATCAAGTCTTCACTCAAAGCGTGGTTCAGGTTCTGCATAACGACATTTGGCTGGGCTGGTGCTTCTTGAGATAATTCCCGCCGCAAGACGGAAATCACACTAGCCATAAATAAAGCAGCTGGAACGCCCTTGCCAGAAACGTCACCCACAGCCAACCACAAGTCGCCTTTGGGATGGACAAACACTTCAAAAAGGTCTCCTCCGACTTCCCGTGCAGGGTAGCAGCAGGCTTGTACTTTTACACCTTTGATATCAGGTAAACTTTGGCGTAAGAGGTTGTATTGAATTTGACGAGCCACCTCTAATTCATTGTGAATCTGCTGTTGCTTTTCCTGGAGGCGCTGGTAGAGTTTTGCTTGAGACAGAGCCAAAGCTGCTTGTTCGGCAACACCAGCAATCAATTGGATGTCTTCATCTTCCCAGGGGCGATCGCGTCCCCATTGGTGGAGAGTCAACACCGCCACCAAGTGCTGCTGGTAGCTCAGTGGCACAACCAGATGATGACAGGGATTACCGTCGTATATTTCTTGAGCAAGTTCATAATGACGGGTTTGCAGAACTTTTTCAATTAAAGGATTGGAGTCGAAGGCGCAATCTAAGACATCGGATTGAGGATCGTAGTATGAGAACAGTTCTGGTGTTAAGCGATCGCCTTCTGTTGGTCTGAGCAAGCAACTGGTGGCTTCAAATGTTTCTCCAATAGTTGCTACAGTCTTTTGCAGCATACTGTCGTAGTCTAAAGACTCCCGAATTGCCGTTGTTACGGCATTAAACAAAGATTCTCGCCGCAGAGACCGACGCAACTCTTGGGTGCGCTTTTTCACTACCCTGTATGTATCCGTGGCTTGCTCAACCAATGCCCTCAGTCGCTCTGGATTCCAGGGTTTAGTGATGTACTTGAACACCTGACCAGAGTTAATTGCATCTACCAAATCTTCAACATCAGTAAAACCAGTTAACAAAATCCGAATTGTGTCCGGAAACCGTTCCACCGTGCGACTAAAAAATTCACTACCACTCATTTCTGGCATTCTCTGGTCAGAAATAATCACAGCCATTTCGCCAACTTTCTCCAAGATTTCCAAAGCACCAAAAGCATGATTAGCTTTGTAGACTTGAAAATCTCGTCTAAAAGTGCGGTAGAGTAAATCTAAGTTATCCTGCTCATCGTCTACCACCATGAGCTTGAGTTTTTCCACCCCTGTCTCAGCCATATTTGACTTTAATTTTTCAACTATGTTTAGTGGCGAGATAGTATGATTTTTATCCCACCTGACAACCAACGAAAATTTAGAACTAATCATTCTCAACAGTTATCAGTTATCAGTGTATGAAACCTTGATAACTGTTCACTGCTAGTTGAATTTAACTTTTATCCCACTAACCCAGAACGCAAGGCGCGGACTGCTGCTTGGGTACGGTCATCGGCACATAGCTTATTCAAAATATTGCGGACGTGAGTTTTAACAGTTCCAACAGTGATATAAAGCCTTTCCGCAATTACCGCATTGCTACAACCTTCGACAATCAACTGTAACACTTCTAACTCCCTTTCTGTCAGGGTGTAGGGTTCAATTCCTTCCAGATTTTCCGCAAAATCTTGGTTAGGGGCAAGGGCTTTGGTATCTACAAAAGCCGATTCCGACTTTTGGGGATTCTGTTGCGCTTGTTGTAAAACAATTCGAGCGATCGCCGGATCGATCCAGGCGTTGCCATTGTAAGTTACTCGCACTGCTTCCAGCAAATTATCAAATTTGATATCCTTCATACAGTAGGAGTCCGCCCCAGCAGCAAAAGCCGCCAATACCGCTTCTCGATTATCCCGCAGTGTCAAAATTAACACCTTTGTGCTTAACTCTTCGCTATTAGTAGTAGATTTTACCTCCCGTGTCAACTCAATGCCATCCTTATCTGGTAAACCAATATCTACTATGGCAATATCTGGTTGTAGCACTTTTAACATTTTTAATCCCTCAGCGGCATTGGCAGCTTCCCCTACAATTTCAATTTCATCCTTTTGCAGTAGTGCTGTCCGAATACCTACACGAGTCAGGTCATGATCTTCAATCAGAGCAATACGAATTTTACTCATAGCCAACTTCAGCCCGTTACACTACCTTAACTGTAAAGTCGAGTTTACTAAAAAGTCTTAAGAGGCACAGATTAAAGATATCTGTGTATGGAGGCATTACACTTGAGCAACTCAAATCCTACCTTGTGAAACAACACAGTTCTGATAATTAAAGGCATTTGACATCCTCTTAATTGTCACGCAATTCCCCATCACAGCCAACGCTTTAGGCGTAGACTGAGTAACATTGTCAGGATTTGGGAACTTTAAAATCAAAAAATTCCATGCCTGTGGGCTACCCTGATGACACAAATCAGAGTGGCTACTTTTAAATTCTTCCTTGATAAAAATATTTGATAAACTTAACATTTAAGCAAATGTGGTGTAAAATCAATCAAAAAATAGGCACTTATGTCTAAATCGCCTGAAGCATTTTCAGTATTGGGAATACCAGTTCATGTGATGAATAACTATCCAGGCTGGTTGTTAGAATGCTTGCAACAAGGCAGAGGAGCTCATGTGGTAACGCTCAATGCAGAAATGACTATGCAGGCAGAGCGAAACAAACTCCTAGCTCAGACCATTCAAAATGCTGAACTAGTGATTCCAGATGGAGCTGGGGTTGTTCTGTATTTACGCTGGTTATTATGGCAAAAAGTGGAGCGTTGTCCGGGAATTGAATTAGCAGAAAAGGTCTTGCAAGAACTTGGACAACACAATACAGGGGCAAAGGTATTTTTCTATGGTGCTGCACCTGGAGTAGCCTCAATTGCAGCAGAGTTTTGGCAGCAGCAAATTCCAGACTTGAACGTAGTAGGCACTCACTCAGGCTACCATTCCCCAGAAGAAGAAGCACAATTGCAACAAACTCTTGCCCAATTACAGCCACAAGTGATTTTTGTAGGTTTAGGAGTGCCGCGTCAAGAATTATGGATTGCCAAAAACCGTCATTTGTGCCCCCAAGCAATTTGGATTGGCGTTGGTGGCAGTTTTGATATTTGGTCGGGAACTAAAACTCGCGCCCCCGCTTGGTTTGGAAATAACAATTTGGAATGGCTATATCGGCTATATCAAGAACCTTGGCGTTGGCGACGGATGTTAGCTTTGCCAGAGTTTGCGATGAAAGCCTTTGTCTATCGCTGGACTACCAGGAGTCCAATTAAGTGCTGATTGGGGAATGGGGCATGGGGCATGGGGCATGGGGAGATGAGGGGGATGAGGGGGATGAGGGAGTGTGGGGAGAAAGAGAATTTATACTTCCCCCTCCTCCCACATCGAACACACCTCTTCCCAATGCCCAATGCCCAATGCCCAATGCCTAATGCCCAACCCAATGCCCAAATTTGAAATTTCTCTGTTGGATTTGAAATTCCCAGGCAAAACCTGGGAATTCTGATTTTGGGGGGAATGTCAAATCTACGCAAAGTTTTTGGTTGTGGGTATGAGGAGAATTGAACAATGCCAGTATTAACAACTGAAGTTAAGACAGAGAAATCCGTTGATAAACACAAGAGTGAAACTCAGCAGCAGGTGAGCAATACTGCTGCAAAAGTGCAATTGCAATCTGTAACTAAGACCTATGCTAATGGCTCTCATGCTTTGCTGAATGCGAACCTTGAGGTTAAAAAGGGGGAATTTCTGTTTATCACAGGCCCAAGCGGTTCTGGTAAATCAACGCTTTTGAAACTACTGTATGGCCAGGAGTTACCCACCCAGGGTGAAGTAATTGTTGATGAATGTAATGTAGCAGCTTTAAGGGGCGATCGCTTGTCGTTATTGCGGCGACGTATTGGCATTGTGTTTCAAGACTATAAACTCATCAGCCAACGGACGGTAGCAGAGAATGTAACTTTTGTACTCCAAGCTCAAGGGTATACCCGTAAAGAAATTCAACGCCGTTTAGAACCAACGTTAAAGTTAGTAGGTTTGCTCAAGAAAGCTGACTGCTTTCCCGATCAACTCTCTGGAGGAGAGCAACAACGAGTGAGTATTGCTAGGGCGATCGTCAGTACACCACCCCTGCTGCTGGCCGATGAACCAACGGGAAATCTCGATCCAGATAATTCCTGGCAAGTTATACAAATTCTCCAGAAGTTAAATTCCTTTGGCGCTACCGTGATTGTCACTACCCACGATGAACAATTGGTACGACGGTGCAATCATCCAGTAGTCCAAGTCCGCAATGGAAAGTTGTCTCGAAAATGATAATGGGGCATGGGGAGAATAACTCTTAACTTTTAACTCCTAACTCCTAACTCCCAATGCCCAATGACTAATAAACGCGCTGTTTGAGTTTTGCTGATATGGGTGTGAAAGTTTTGGCTGTTTTAGGTGTTAGTACTTGTGGGCGATCGCACGCTTGCAATATCTTAAAAGCTGCCTCTCGAACCACAACTTCTTCCTCTCGACTCAGTAGGAGTTGCAAGCATTCGACTACATCTTGCTGCACCGTAGAATCAATTCGCTTACGGGTGATGGATTTATTGAGTTGACGTAGGGCAATTAACCGCTTTAATGGATCTTTTTCTGTTAAATTGGCTAACGACTGTTCGAGGTGGTCTTCTTCTCGATTTCCATAAAAGTTGGCAATTTGCCATACTAATAAAATTAAAGTTAGTAGTGTTCCTACACCTTGAGCGATCGCACCAGCCGCAATCCACGGACTGTGAGAGTCAACCCAAATTGCAGCCGCCATGTAAGTGCTGACAGTAGCAATACCACCACTGAGAACTGCTAAGACTAATCGACGGTTTGAACTGTTTAAAAACTCACGTACCTTAGACCAGCGCAATTCCCAGTCCCACTCCTGCATTGAGTAAACCAATACCATTACTCCAACGCCGATTAACAGAGCTAATAGGAGTTTCCAATTCCACAACAGCATAGCCACAACGATTGTCAAGAACCCAAAAAAGCCTCCAGGCCCTGAGAAGCGGTTAAAGTTTTGTTGTTTTGAGCTTCCTCCTATCTTGAACTTTGGAAGCGACCAGTTGGGAATCTGCTCGATCAATTGCTGCCAAGAAGACGAAGCCTGTGCCACGGTGTTTACCTACTTGATTACGAAATTACCTATTATATAAGTTTTATTAAAGACGAAGAAACCAAGGAGCATCCCGAATTAGTAAAAATACCAGGAGATGAAAAATTGCACCCTAGTTTCCACTCTTGGGAAGATCCACGATCAATATACTCTAAAAGAATACACGGACTGGGAAGAGTCAGCTTAATTTTGCCATTGAGTTTTTAACGTTTTTAGTTTAAAGACAAAAACGAAAGTCATCAAGGACGAATTGACCGTCGAAAGCACAGAAGGTAACGCTGTAAATGTTGTTCCCAGTTATAGATAATAAGGTATTGGGGGAAATTGCTGAGTCAGAATTCGCAAGATTGGCGGCTGGTAATACGGTTTGTCCAAGGAGTTGCCGATCGCAATCGTAAGCGGAAACCACTAGCCGCTGGGAACTAGTGACAAAGGCACTAACTGAGTTCACCGGATGCAAGAAAGTAGCTGCTAAAAATCCGCTTTTGGGCGCTCCCATTAAGACTGTCAGCCCTGAATGGCATGGAAATGCTGGATTTGATGGCTGTATTGCTAGAGAATTGTCAAAAATTACTCCCCACCGTTCATACTGGCGCTCTACTACTTCAAAACACTTCAAATCTTCAAAGTCTAAACAAATACAAGTAGGTATACTCGGTTTGGCAAGGTCAATAACTGGTTCGCTGCGATCGCGGCGAGGTGAAGCTGTAATTTGGTTTTGTATATTAAAATTGTCAAGCGCAAATATAGGGTCTTCAATCCTTGGTACTTTATTTGATTGAAGAGTAGCCTGCTTTACCATGACATTCCGCCTTACCATTACCTAGAGAATAATCAGATTAGTAATATATCAAAAGCTATTTTTTTTCAGATTTATAACTAGAATTAATAGCTTATTAAAATGAGCGTTTTGACTATTCTGACGCTCAAAATTATTTATCAGTTTCTTGATAGAATACCATAAAAAACTCATCAGTATTTATGTCTATAGTGATACTCGCTACCACTTAAATCCTTGTAATCCAGTAATTACAACGTTAGTTTAGCTTTGATTATGAAAAAATAAACACCAAATCTTTACAACTAATTCAGTAGTTTTACATCTCCTTAATCTGAGGCTGAACAAGCCGGTAACCCGTTCAATGTAGTGGCTTCCCGACCTCCACCTAGATTTAATCAAAACCTCTAACAATCAAGGCTTCTGATTTTTAGTTCATGAGAATAATAGAAAACCATTAGTATTTGGTAAGTTTGTTGAGTTATCAGGTAAATCACAATGATTAGCGGTATTTTTGAAAATTGTGTTGGCTCAAAGAATATTGAAGCTACTTTAAAGTATTGGAATGAATTCGGTTATCAAGAGGTGAAGAGGGGAGAATTTTCCCCAGAACAGGCAAAATTACTCTACAATCATGCTTCAGATTTAATATCACTTCGACTGCAAAATGGCAACTCATCAGGTCATGGATTGGTGCGGGTAATGTGGTGGAAACAACCGCGCAATCAAGGTCTAGGTGATACCTTGCCAGTGGTTGAAGGTAGCCGTTGGTTTGCTTCTCTGACTCAAGATATTTATGCGATCGCCGATGCTTTTGCCGATGACAAAGCCAACGGCGGAGACTGGATTTATACTGAACCAGTACGCGGCATTGAGTTTGTCGGCAATGTGGGGACTGGATTATATAACCGCTTTGTCGGTGTCCGAGAAATGTTTGTAATTGGTAAGGAGACGCGACAGGCATTTTTTCAGCGATATAACTATGACCGCCCTGGTTACGGTACTATTAATCCCAATTCTGGGCTATTAGTGAGTGAAGGGACTCACTCAAGTTTCATCATTTCTGACCATAGCTTGACCTCATTTTATACAGAGGTTTTTGGACTTGTGCCATCAGAGAATAACCCCAAGTTATCTGGTTATAAAAATCCTTCAACTCGCCAGATTTTGATGCTTGATGAAGGGCAAGAATTTTATCTTTCGGTTTTCACTTCACCAAAGACCAATGTCGGAGTTTTTCAAGTTTATAGCCCGCTTTATTCTACAAGCGATCGCCGCGAATATTCTCAACCAGGTTCCTTGGGCATAAGCCTTTTCACTTATCAAGTTGAAGATGTTGGGGCTTTTCATCAACGCGCGCGAGCCAGCAACGCTACTAACGTTACACCCATCGTCCCTAACGAATTTGGCGAACCTTCTTTTGGATTAATTGCACCAGATGGAATGTACTGGGTAATTGTTGGTTAGTGTGGAGTCTGGGGATTGGGGACTGAGGATGAGGGAGATGAGGGAGATGAGGGAGATGAGGGAGATGAGGGAGATGAGGGAGTGTGGGGAGTGTGGGGGGAAAAAGAATTTATGCTTCCTCCCACACCTCCAAACTCCAAACTCCAAACTCCTAACTCCAAACTCCAAACTCCTAACTCCTAACTCCGCAGTGCCAATACCCTATGCCCAAACATATTAAACCTCTCTACCACCTGTATGCGAGGAATTGAATGTCAATATATATCCATCTGGTGCAGTCAAGGTAAATGAACTGTGGATTCTCCCTGGTTCGATTTCAGAAACAGTCAGTCCCCACTCTCTAAAAGCATCTCTAGTGGCAAAAACATCATCTACCATTAAATCAAAAGATGCCTTGGTTCCAAAAGTAATAGCTTCTGGTGTTGTTCTCAAAACTAAGTGCGTTCCACCCCGTAATTCTAAAACAGCTACTTGTTCTGATTGAGTAATTAACCGCAGTCCTATTTTGACGAAAAACTCGCTAGCTTCCGATACATTACTCACATACAATCTCACATGACCAATTGCCACAGGCGGACGAGTATCTTTTTGTTTGCCAATAGTTTCTGGTAATGACATAGCTTTAAACCAAAAATATTTACTTACTGTTCGGTCTACCATCTCCCAAATCAGCTTGGTCAAATTCAGCAGTTTTGGGCAAATTCATCTCAACATTTGATATAGTATCAATTTCTACTTTAGCATTTTCAAACTGCCCGTCTAAAAGATGTCCTCCAGTTTTCCGATTTGCAGTTAAAAAATGAAAATGATAGCCGCCAACATTGACTCCTTCCATATATTTTGGTGTACGAAATCCTACGAAAGTACCATTCACATTCCTTAACTCAAAAACTGATTGTTCTTTTAGCGCATCTGTCAAAGGTTTATATGGTCTGGTTTGTTTGGGAACACTTCTAAATTTCAAATAAGGAAAATTACCTTGAATACGAATTGCATAAGGATAATTTTTAGTAGGTAAACGTCGATCCAAAGATTCCTGCAATTGTTGATAATTCATCTGTCCTTCTAGATGAATTAGTTTTTCTGGTTTAAAAAAGGTCACCGTAGCAAAAGGGCTGGCAATTGAATCAGAAATAATAGACGCAACACCATCAGCTTTAACTCGGTAAAATTTACCATCTAATCCAATCATTTCTCCATCAAGATAATTCACAGTACCTAAACCAAAATCACCGTATTTTTTTAATTGCTGGAAATTAGTCTTTCCCTCATAAATACCTACAGACAAAGCGGTAATTGTAGATGTTTGAAATAGTGTATTTGATGATATATGCGCTTGAATTTTTCCTGGTATCATCAGATTTAGCAATGCAATGATGCTGAATATAGCTATCCAGAAATAACGCTTGAGTTTCATAAGGTAAAGCAAATAAAGGGCACTGGGTATTGAAAGTTGCATCGGTGTAACCAATGCTTTGTTATTTGGTGGCGCTTGTTGTGTTGTAGGAGTCTATATCTTTAGTCGAAAACTATAGCATTTCCCGATAAGCGTGAGGTACATGGATAGGGGCGCAAAGCTTTGCGCCCCTATCCATGTACCTTATTCAAATGAGAATAGCCATATTGCACCCAACTGAGAATGGCTATATAAAGTTGCATCCCCAGAATTGGCGGGTGCTTTAAGATAATTTCGCTTTTGTGTCTAGCTTTACATAAAAGAGCGATCGCACTCTCCACTTCCTACTAGATTAGGACTTACGCAAACTCTACGAACTCTTGGCGTTCTTATCTACGAGACGCTGCGCGTTGGCGTTGGCGAAGCCTCTCGTAGAGAAGGCATCTTGGCGGTAGCCTACGGCAAGCCGCAAAGCGTCTACGATAAATTAGGCGAAGTTGGCTATTTTTGCGTAAGTCCTAGAGATAAATCAGCGCCTTTACTAAAATCTGATTTTGTTCATCAGTCCCAACAGTGATACGTAATTTATCCTCTAGTCCTGGCTGCTTGAAGTAACGGATTAAAATTCCCTGTTCCTTGAGTTTTTGATAAAGATATTCGGCGTTTCCTGCTGGTGGTTGCGTCAGCAAAAAGTTAGTTTGGGAATCCCAAATCCGAAAACCTAATTGTTTCAAGTCTGCTGCTAGCTTAGTCCGTGATGCTTTAATTTTTGCTACACAAGCATTTTTATAAGCTTGATCGGTAATTGCAGCGGTGCCAATTGCACAGGCGATCGCATCTATGTTATAGCTATCTTTAACTTTAAATAATCCATGTAACAACTTGGGATTCGCTACCCCAAATCCTAATCGTAATCCAGCCAATGAGTAGCCCTTAGAAAGTGTCCGAATCACAATGACATTTTCATATTCCTTTACCAAAGCCAATGCATTCTCTTCGGTAAAATCTACATAAGCTTCATCAATTACTAAAATTCCAGATAACCGGCTGGCTAGTTTTCGCAAGTCATCCATTGCCACCACGTGCCCCGATGGACTATTAGGCGAGGCAATAAATGTTACAGAACCATCGACAGCAATCAATTCTTCAATCGGTAAACTGTAGTTTTCACCATAGGATATCTCAGTAATATCCGCATCCTGCATTTGTGCTAATGTCCGATACAGCACGTAAGTCGGCATTGGATAGACTACCTTGCGTCCGGGTTCTGCACAAGCTCGAATGACTACGCTTAACAATTCATCGCTGCCATTTCCCACAATTATCCAATCACTGGGAACTCCTAAAACTTTACTAGCAGCTTGGCGAAATTCTCCTCCGAAAGGTTCTGGATACCGTCGCAACCATTCTCCATCGATATTTTGCAGCACAGCTAATGCCGCAGGGGATGGAGGATAGGGATTCTCATTACTGTTGAGTTTAACGATCTGCGTCCCATGTTGAGGCTGCTCACCAGGAATATAGCTAGCCATTGCATCAACATTGGAACGGAAATACTTGGTCATGCTAATTCATAATTGATCATTTATTAATTTACAGCGGATTTCAAGATTTATTCATGCCATACTTTACTGCCAATCAGTGATTCATCTTCGTTATGTTTTTAAGTATACCAATATCTTGATTCAAGAGCAGAGATAAGGAAGTGGTAAGTTTCAGCTATGCACTGCTGCAAATAAATTAACCCATTTGTAGGAGGTAATTAGCAAGAAAATAAGTCTATTTTATTTATCATCAGACCAGCACAAGATGGTTTAGTCTCGTGCAGCATTCAGATAATAAATGTGTTAATTATGTTAAACCCAAGATTCACTGGCAGTATAAAATTAAAGTTTTTAGTGTTTTCCACAACTTTTTTCCTAGTTGTGGAAACTTCTGCTAACGCTCAACAAACTTTGCCGAATCTGACTCCAGCCCAAACCCAAAATTTATCTCGTGACTTGATTCCATCTAGCTCTCAAGATTTTTTTAGGCAAGGGAAGGATTCGTTTGAGACAGAAATTCAACTTCTCAGAGAAAGAAAACTTTCTTCAACTCAACCTGTTTTAAAAATTGATTTGATACAACTTCTCAAAAGACCATCTACTCAGGAAAAACCGTAAAATCCTAAATATAAAGTACCTCGTTGTACAGGCAGATACAGCAGATTGCAAGTTGGTGAGATACAGATAATCGTAGGGGCACAATATATTGTGCCCCTACTCGTATACTTCATTTCCCTCAAATAGGCTGTATGTTGCGATCGCTTGCGCCCCTACCGCGTGGTCTATTTAACTGAAAATTGCTGTAAGCAAATTAAGTAGAAGATATAAAGTTTTGTTACGTAAATGCATAATTTCTGCAAACTATACTGAAGTACTAATTGAGATGTACATTTTTTAACTTGAGGAGCATAAGTCATGAGTGAAAGCATTGAGCCTAATGTAACCAAGGCAGAAGAATCTTTTGTAGAAGAAGAAATGGCAGAAACAAATGAGAGTGAAACAAATGAAAATGACCTGAATGAGCCAACAAATCCCCTGATTGAGAAAGGCAAATCAAAAGTACTTGCCGGCGGAACGGGACATCCTACTCCTCCTATTCCAGAAATGTCTCCTGAAGTAATAGTGTAATTTTGGACGTTGTATTTGGCGATCGCCAAGACAAAACTATTGCGGAATTTCCATCTTCCCAATATTTCATCTTGAAGTTGATTGTAAATTTTTCCTAATTTATGAAACAGCACTTTTATATCTTCTGCGGTGCTTGCAGTATTTCTTTCTGTTTGATAGTTGCTAACAGTAGTGTCCAAGCTCAATCAATCCAAATAGATGGAACTACCCCAACCACACCAGGCACATGCATTGGAGATTGTAATATTGGGGGTGGGCTTCAACGTGGCAGCAATCTTTTTCACAGTTTTTCTCAATTTAATGTGGATCGAGGAGCAAGAGTTATGTTCCTCGATCCAGGAGTCAGGAATATTTTGACTCGCATAACCGGAAATCAACCCTCCAACATTCTTGGGACATTAGGTGTATCAGGGGGTAACGCCAATCTATTTTTGATCAATCCAAATGGAATTATCTTTGGGTCGGATGCCAAGCTGGATGTTCGGGGATCATTTGTAGGGACTACAGCCAATGCCATTCAATTTGGCAATCAAGGTTTTTTTCGGGCTTCAGTCTCTGAGATACCATTATTGACAGTCAATCCTTCAGCTTTGTTCTATCAAAATTCCAACGGAGTCATCCAAAACAATTCAATTGCATCAGCAGGAGTAGATTCAACCAACTTACCTGTATTCGGACTGAGAGTTCCTGATGGACAGAATTTGCTATTAGTTGGTGGACAAGTGAACTTAGACCAAGGAAGATTAAATGCTTTTGGCGGTCGAGTGGAATTGGGAGGATTAGCTGAATCTGGAGTCATCGGGTTAGACTTCGATAACAACTTCCGCTTAAGTTTTCCTGAAAATACCGCATTAGCAGATGTATTACTCAGCAATGGAGCTAGAGTTGATGTCACCGCTAATGGCGGTGGTAGCATAACAGTCAATGCCAGAAATATAAGCATTTCCGGAAATCAAACAAGGCTTTTTAGCGGTATTAGGCAAGGAATAGCCGGCGGTGAAGCTGGAGATATTACACTCAATGCCACAGGGGGATTAACGCTTACAGACGGTAGTAGAATCCTCAACAGAGTGCTACCGGGAGCAGAAGGCGATAGTGGCAACATTGATATTAAAGCTGGAGCGCTTTCCTTAAGCAACGGTGGTCAAGTGCAAGCCGTGACTTTTGGTAAAGGAAATGCTGGTGAGGTGAACATTGATGTCCGTAACGGCACCGTTAGAGTTATTGGTCAACAGTCCCGCATCGATAGCACCGTGGGAATAACAGTACTGGGTAAAGCAGTGGGTAACGCTGGCAGTATCAACATCTGGGCTAGAGAACTTGTTCTGGGCGATGAAGGTTCTTTGATTGCTGCAACTTTTGGCGACGGAAATGCCGGAAACATATTGGTGCAGGCTTCGGAACGAATCTCTCTTGAATCATCAGATAGTAAAATTTCTAGTACTGTGTTACCAGGAGCAGTAGGTAATGCTGGTGAAATTACCATATCGACGCGATCGCTATTTTTAAGTGGCGGGTCTCAAATAGCTAATTCTGTTCTCGAACAAACAACACCAAACTTAGGAGGGCGAGGAGATGGTAGAGATATCACAATCAATGCCTCTGATTCTGTAACTATTTTAGGCACTAGTACTAAAACGGGTTTGTCTAGCGGCATATTTGCGGCTACGGAAACAGGTGCAGAAGGTCGAGCAGGCAACATTACCATCAATACAGCAGCCTTTCGCATCGCAGATGGTGGTGTTGTAAATACCCAAACTCTCAACCGAAATAACGCGGGTAACATCACCATTAAAACAACTACCTTTGAGGCTATTAATGGTGGACAACTGATCACCAGCGCCGGCAATTCTGGAAATGCCGGCAACATTAGCGTTAAAGCTACTGACAGAATCACACTTTCTGGAACCGACCCCACCTTTGCTCAACGACGCACGAAATTTCCAAATCAAGTCGAAAATGAAGGATCTGCTAGTGGCTTATTTGCCACTACCCGTCCTAACTCTACAGGATTAGGAGGAAATATTGCAATTGAAACTAAACAATTCACGATCCAAGATCAAGCTCAAGTCAGCGTTAGTAGTCAGGGAAAAGGAAACGCAGGCAATATTGACATAAATGCACAGATCCTGAGTTTGAACAACCAAGCAAAACTCACCTCCGAAACTGAATCAGGTAAGGGTGGAAATATTACCCTCCGACTGGAGGACTTATTACTGATGAGGCGTCGCAATAGTCTAATATCCACTAATGCAGGCAAAGTAGGATCGGGTGGGGATGGAGGTGATATCAAAATTAATGTACCTAATGGCTTTATTGTTGCAGCTCCCTTAGAAAATAATGATATTACCGCTAATGCCTTCTCTGGAAGTGGTGGTAATATTTCAATCACCACCAAAAACATCTTTGGATTTGTCCGCCGTAGTGGTGAAGACATACAGAGGCTAAATCCAGAAGGTCGTAACCCGAATAACGTCCCCACCAGCGACATTACATCATTTTCTCAGCAAAACCCTTCATTTAATGGCATAGTACAAATCAACTCACCAGACGTTGACCCCAGTAAAGGATTAGCCGAACTGCCTGTAAATGCCGTTAATGCCTCAGGGCAAATTGCTGCTGAGTGCAATGCTAGTGGAAAGCCCAGCAGCAATTCATTTACAGTCATGGGACGTGGTGGAGTCCCATCCAATCCCATAGAACCATTGACGGCTGATACAGTGTTAGTAGATTGGATCGCACTCGCACCAGAGGCAAAAAATTCTGTTGATCCTATCCAAAACAGAGTAATTATTTCAAAACAGAGAAACAGAGAACATACTTTACAGAAAGTCAATTTTGTGAATCAGCCGGCTCAAATTATCGAAGCCCAAGGCTGGTTAGTGGATGCCAACGGTAACGTAGTTCTAGTTGCTCAAATACCAACTGGGACGCCTCATAATTTAACCCTTGCATCTGCTTCTTGTGCTGTTAAATAAATAAGCTGTTCCACCTCTAGTTTGTAAATCTAAATTTGATGAAAGCCTTGTGCAATCGGCATCTTGCCCGCCCTAATTTCTGCAATTTATATCCGGAGCAGACAATCTGGCAAAAATTTAAAAACTCTTTTTAATCCTCTACAATCTATGCAATAACTCTCTGATATCAAGTTCGGGTGATTACTTATAATAAAATTTCTCAATGTAGGTTGGGTTGAGGCTTTGCGAAACCCAACACGCTTATCTAGATTCATGTTGGGTTTCACTACCGTTCAACCCAACCTACAGATATCATAAGTGTTTAATCGAACCTGATATCAGACATCCTCTTAGTTGCATCGACCTGCACCTTTGATGCATCGGCTTGCAAAAATTAATACTAATTCAATTAATGATTGCAACACGTTGTTGGCTGAAGACGCGATTCATCGCGTCTCTACAAAATGGTCTATTTTTGCATTTTATTTTCAAATTGGTATGACCTGTTTGCGTCTCCCCTTAGGAGAATAACTCCTCACTCTTAACTCAGCACGCTTCATGCTACACCAAATCCAGTGTATTCCCGCATATAAGGCGCTTGAAAGCCCAATATAATATCTTCTTTGGGAATTCCCATTGCAACTAATTCATGGGCAATTCGTAACTCTGTTGTGTTTTGTTGCACCCAGATTTTACCGTCTTTAATGTCTAAGTGTAAGGCACAGCCATGCACGCGACGGTTACCATCCCAACCAACATTCATCACTTGATAGCGATCTTGTTGAAGATCAAAAACAGTTTGTGATTCTATTTCGCCGTTTGCAATTGGTATGGCGGCGTAGTTGCTAAGTAAGTTTTGAATGCACTGGCGATACTGTTCTAGTTTATCCATTGCACAATTACCTCTTGAACTGGATCGTAAATCACCCGCTTAATTTGATCTGAAAGTTGAGCAAATTCCCGTTGAAATTGTGCAGCCCTCTTAGCGTTAACATAGGGTTAAAGTATCTCAAAGTTTAGTCCGTTCACTGTGAATTGCAGGAAGCTCATGACCTCGATTCCAAAAACCGCAGCCCAGTTGTATGAAATGGATTTTGTAGCATGGACAGAACAGACTGTGCAACTGATTCGTGACGGACAATTTGAACAGGTAGACTGGGATGCTGTGATTGAGGAGATTGAAAGCTTGGGGCGGTCAGAACGGCGGGAGTTGAAAAGCCGCCTAGAGATATTATTACAACATTTGCTCAAATGGCAATATCAGCCTAGTTTCCGAAGTGGCTCCTGGCGAAATACCATTGACGAACAACGCAACCGAATTACAGATTTGCTGCAAGAGAGTCCCAGCCTCAAGTCCTATCCAGAAGAAGTTTTAGCCCAGTGCTACCATCGGGGATTAAAAGCTGCTAGCAATGAAACTGAACTACCAATAGATACATTTCCGGTGGAATGTTCTTATTCCATTGCCCAAGTTCTTGATGCTGAGTTTTTCCCCGATGCAATTAATTTGTAGTCAAAGCAGATTTCAAATTAATTAAATAGACCATCTAAATCTGGTAGCTAGCAAGAGAGCCTATTCTGAATTCTGAATTCTGTTTTAAGCGTTAGTTACAGCAATTTTCAGGTAAATAGACCACGTTGTAGGGGCGCACAGCTGTGCGCCCCTACTGAGGATTGTGGTTCAAATACATGAAAACTGCTGTAATTCGCCTCGCAGAACAGTTATTGCTTGTCCGCCAAGTAAAACGCGATCGCCCCCGTCATAATACACCTTCACCACGCCACCGCGACTCGATGCCTGATAAGCTAAAAACTGATCCTTGTGCAAGCGATCGCGCCAGAAACCAGCAAGACAACAATGAGCCGCCCCAGTCACTGGGTCTTCATTAACACCTATTCCCGGTGCGAAGAAGCGTGAAACGAAATCATATTGGGAATCAGGCTCGGCAATACTGGTAACAATAACATCAGAAATAGATAGTGTTTTGAGTAGCTGGAAATTAGGCTGTATTTGCCGCACCGATTCTTCAGATTCTAATTCCACTAAATAACCGATAGAATTCTGTAACACAGATTGATATGGTACACCCAAAGCTTGGCTAAGTTCTGGAGGAGCGATCGCTGGTTTTGAGTGATTCACCGGAAAATCTAACTGAATCCACTCACCTTGTAACTTAGCAACGAGTGTTCCACTTTTGGTATAAAAACGTGCAACTTCATCAGATAATAAATGTCCTTCTGACCAAAGTACATGGGCACTAGCTAAAGTTGCATGACCACAAAGCGGTACTTCCACCGTCGGCGTAAACCAACGCAAATTGAAGCCATCATTTTGTTTGACTAAAAAAGCCGTTTCAGATAAATTCATTTCTTGTGCTACGTTTTGCATCCAAACATCATCTTGGGGAGTAGGCAAAACACAGACAGCAGCAGGATTACCTGTGAATGGTGTATTCGTGAAAGCATCAACCTGAGTAATGATTTGTCCCATAAAATTATTGTCGAAGTAATATACAGTTTTATAATGATTGCTGGTTCCGGGAGAAAAACGCGTAGGCGTAGATATCGCTCACGTCATAATACACTTCACCTCACCATCCCAACTCAATAGCAGGATTATCTGCAAAGGATGTATTCATGAAAGCATCAAACGGAAACATAAAGCTAAAAATATTCAGGGGCATCTTTGCTAGTTTGAACCTAATGCTAATTTGTGCAGGATTAGTTAGCTGTGTTCCTCAATTACCAAAGCCACTTATTCCGATTGAGCAACAAAAACCAGTCCTGCAACCTAATCAGCAAAACTCCAATGACAAGTATGACGACGATAAAGACGACAATGGCAACGACGATGAAGAGGATAATGATGAAGAGGATAATGATAAAGACGGTGACAATAAAGATTAAATAACCTTTATCCTTTTTTTGAGCTTCTATTTATGCTTATCCAACAAACTTCTAGTTCTCTCGCCGATACTTTACGCCAGCGACGGCAAAAACTAGCCAACCTGATTGATTTTCCCGTAATTTTGTGGTCAGGTAGCAACAGCCCGCGCAACTTTCCGGCAAATGTTTTTCCCTTCCGCGCCAGCAGCCATTTCCTCTATTTTGCCGGACTACCATTATCAAACGCGGCAATTCGCCTAGAAGCCGGCAAGCTGCAATTATTCATGGAAAATCCCTCACCCAGCAGCGCCCTTTGGCATGGAGAAATGCCAACACGCGAGGAAATCGCCGAGAAAATTGGGGCAGATGTAGCTCGTCCAATGGCAGAATTAGGCTCTTGGTTAGAAGATGCCGCCACACTTGCCACACAAGATGCTGCTACTTGGACGCAGCAATCCCAGCTATTAAATAGATGGGTTTTACCCCAAAGTCCTCCCCAAGGAATTGACTTAGAGTTAGCTAAGGCGATGGTTTCTCTACGCCTCACCCACGATGAAGCTGCATTAGTCGAGTTGCGAAAAGCTGCGGCTGTCACAGTTGAGGCACACAAAGCTGGTATGGCTGCAACACCCCAAGCCAAACTCGAAGCCGAAGTTCGTGCAGCGATGGAAGGGGTAATAATTGCCAACAACATGACCACCTCCTATAACAGCATTGTCACCGTTCACGGCGAAGTTTTGCACAACGAACAGTATCACCATCATTTGCAACCAGGCGATTTACTCCTTGCTGATGTCGGCACTGAAACAGAAACGGGTTGGGCTGGTGATGTGACTCGTACTTGGCCAGTATCTGGCAAATTTTCATCTACCCAAAGAGATATTTATCATGTCGTCTTGGCAGCCCATGATGCTTGTATTGCCAAAATACATCCTGGTGTAGAGTATGCGGATATTCATTTGTTAGCTGCCACAGTCATCGCTGAAGGTTTAGTAGATTTAGGAATTCTCCAAGGAAATCCCCAGGATTTAGTAGAAATGGATGCCCACGCCTTGTTTTTTCCCCACGGTATTGGTCATCTATTGGGTTTAGATGTCCATGACATGGAAGATTTGGGGGATTTAGCAGGATATGAAGAAGGAAGAACCAGGAGCGATCGCTTTGGCTTGGGCTACCTGCGTTTAAATCGTCCATTACGTACAGGAATGCTAGTCACAATTGAGCCTGGTTTTTATCAAGTACCAGCAATATTAAATGATGCCAACGTGCGTTCAAAATATCAAAATCTAGTGAATTGGCAGCGGTTATCAGAATTTGCTGATGTTCGTGGAATCCGCATCGAAGATGATGTTTTAGTTACCACAGAAAGTAGCGAAGTTTTAACAGCTGCATTACCAAATGATGCCGATGCTGTGGAAAATTTAGTCAATGCCTGAGTTGATACTGACAGGCATCCACATAGGTTCTGTTTTCCAATCATCTCGTTTAGCTATTCTCAAGTCTCGAATTATTCGTCTACAGTTTCCCCAGAGTGACAGAACATGACTATTCCACAGTTACAGACTTGGCCAAATTTCTGGGCTGGTCAACGTCTAAACCGCGACGGGCGGCGATGTGATAAGCCAATAATTGCAAAGGAACTACTGTGAGAATTGGAGAAAGTAATTCGTCTACATGAGAGATGGGAAGAAGATCGTTAAAGATTTCCGCAGCTTCGCCATCTTTGACTGGAGTGACACCAATTAAGCGAGAATCTCTGGCTTTGGCTTCTTGGGCGTTGGAAATCACCTTTTCATATACACTACCAGGAATTGCGATCGCCACAACTGGAACTTTCGCATCTAATAAAGCGATGGGGCCGTGTTTCATCTCACCAGCCGGATATCCTTCAGCATGAATGTAGCTGATTTCTTTTAATTTCAATGCCCCTTCTAAAGCAATGGGAAAGTTAATTCCTCTACCCACAAAAATGAAATCTTGGGTTTCGGCAAATTCGTGGGCTAACTGTTCGCTTAAATGTTCCTGACTTTCTAATGTTGACTCAATGTCTTTAGGAATTTGTCGCAAGCCATCAATAATTTTTTGTAAAGTTTCTTGGGAAACTGTCTGACGACGAGCCGCTAAATCTAATGCCAATGCATAAAACGCCATCAGTTGGGCAGTAAAAGTTTTTGTCGCCGCTACCCCAATTTCAATTCCTGCTAAAGTACTAATAATATTTGGTACTAAATGGCCAAGGCTACTTTCTGGACGATTAGTAATTCCTAAAAGTCGCGCTTCGTATTTAGCTTCTTTCCCCTGGCGGCGTTCTTTTTCCATTGCCAAAGCTGCTAGGGTATCGGCGGTTTCGCCTGATTGGGTAACACCAATAATTAAAGTATTGGATGTCAATGGTGATGGTGCATAGCGATACTCAGAAGCGTAATGTACCTGAGTTGAAATTCCTGCTAGTTGTTCAATTAAATATTTACCGATTAATGCAGCGTGCCAACTTGTACCACAAGCGAGGATCTGAATTTGTTCTAAATCAGTGTATAAATCCGCAGGTAAACCAAGATTGATTGGTGATTCAGTAGATTCGCCTGGATTAAAATAAGCGTCTAAACTAGCTCTTACTACCCCTGGTTGCTCATGGATTTCTTTGAGCATGAAGTGTTTGAATCCCTGCTTTTCTACCATTGCAGGATTAAAGTTGAGCAGCCGGGGTTGTTTTTTCAACCTGTCGCCAGCAAAATTGTAAATCTCAACGCCCAAAGGTGTGAGACGGGCAATTTCGCCATTTTCCAAAGGTAGCACTGCACGGGTGTAGGAAACGATCGCTGGCGTGTCGGAAGCACAAAAGAACTCTCCTTGACCAAAACCAATCACCAAGGGTGCTTGTTGGCGAACAACAATCAATTCATCAGGATAATCAGCACAAACTACTGCGAGTGCGAATGCCCCTTCTAGGCGGTTCACAGCTTGACGAACTGCTTCTAGGAAACCAGATAAGGAAGATGAGGGGGAAAAATTCTTTAAAATTTCGGCGATGAGATGGGGGATAACTTCGGTATCGGTTTCGGAACGAAAAATATGTCCTTTTGCTTTGAGTTCTTCCCGTAACTCGCGGTAATTTTCAATAATGCCATTTTGCACCACCGCCACTCGCATTGCGGTATCCAGATGGGGATGGGCATTGTATTCTTCTGGTTTACCATGAGTCGCCCAGCGAGTGTGACCAATACCAATTTGGGCAGGGGTTTCCATTTGTTCCAGTTTAGAACGTAGGTTATGCAGCTTGCCCTTTGCCCGCACGCAATGAACTTCACCTTCCCAAACAGTGGCGATTCCAGCAGAATCATAGCCCCTGTACTCTAGTTTTTCCAGCCCAGCCAGCAAAATGTCTGTTGCAGCTTGAGTGCCTATATATCCAACAATTCCGCACATTGCTCACACCACTTTTTTTCAGGATGATTAAATCCAGTATAGTTCTTACCACAAACTGGGTGTTTTGCAAAGAAAAAAGGGGGCTATTTGCTCCCTCTGCCACTAGGTATGTATTTTTATGGATTCTGGGCTTTTGATTTCAAGATACAAAGGTGGCTTATAGGATTTAACAAAAAAGAATTCAGGAGTCAGAATTCACCAATTCAGGATTCACCAATTCAGTATGCAAAAGGTCTTGAGTGCTGAGTTCCGAGTCCTGAGGGAACAATCAAGAAATTATTTTGGTAATTTACTTGTTTGTATCTCAGCACTAGGCACTCTGCCAGAACTCCGAGCGCCAGTTACCCTTTGGGAACGCCAAAGGCTAACGGGCGATCGGAAGTTGGCTGACTCGCTAGGAGCTTTTTAGTAAGCTAGACCCATACTGCGAGTTGTTTCAGCACCCAGGTAAACCCGAATGCTCAAAAAGTCGGTGGGGCAAGCAGTTTCGCAACGCTTACAGCCTACACAGTCTTCTGTACGGGGTGAAGAGGCAATTTGAGCAGCTTTGCAGCCATCCCAAGGAACCATCTCCAGTACGTCAGTGGGGCAAGCGCGGACGCATTGAGTACAACCAATGCAGGTATCGTAGATTTTTACGGTATGAGACATTGAAAAAACGGCTCCTTTCGAGTGTTCTTCTCTGCGAAAGAATCATAATCAACGCATAGTTTACCGCAGTGCTTGATAGGCCGTAGTCAAAAGGCTACATAACTTCAAACAATTTAATAAGCACGTTAGAAAATTTGTTTTTGCGAGATCGTCCCTATTGACCTTTAAATTAGCAACATTATAGGGACGTATTTACCCTAGTCGTATACCAGAATATGGTTTGATAGTAAAGTCTTCTACAAAAAAATTAATTCCCAACATTAGTTATCTATAGTATTTATTAATCGTTTACTATACCAATGTCAAAAACAGTGAATTTGTAACAAAATATTAAATATTTAGCAATATTTAGCAATATTTTCAAATTAAGTGTAGAGACGGTGTAATTTGACGATCGCCCACCCATTCAAATCAGGCGATGGCAATTCTTCATCAAGATAAACATTTTTGTTGACAATAAAACGATGAAGTTGAGATGAAACCTGTTAGTTATGTGATTGGCTCAGATAACTAACAGAAAATAGCGCGATCGCCTTGAGAAGTTATTAGCGATCGCTTACCGAGAATTTTTATATTTAAGTTTTTAATTCTGGCAAATTTATAATTTTTACTCCCATACACTTCAGAGTATTTCTGAACTGGCAAATTCATCATTTATCAAAGATAATTTTGTCTGAATTATGGGTTCACTAGGGATTTCTTTCAATTCTTCTTGCGGATGCTCGACATCAGCAAATTTATCTTTTGTATACTTACTTTCTCGAATTTCACGAGCAATACTTTCTAGTAACCAAAGTTGTTCTTCCACAGACAATGCACGGATGGAGCGCTCAATTTCTAGTAAATTGGGTGATATCATTTTGCTTGTGATTTCCAAAAAGGTGTATTTTTCAAAGCTATTATACTCAGTCTATCTGGTTAATCTAGAGCATCGCAAATTCTCCATCATTTTTCCCACGTCTATCTTTTCGCAAATCAAATGAGATTAGTGTAAATAACCATCAGCCAGTTTTATGACATTTTAATTAAGTATTACTGCCCAATCAAAATGTACGGTAAGCTTGTTACATGAATTACGAAACAGCTCGGAAACTCCTAATAGATCAGACAATTGCCAGCCAGGATTACCCAGATGCGCTGTTAGAGCGTATGAAACATGGGAAACCTCCAGTACCTGGTCAAATCACCTCAATTTTGTTGGCATTGAAAGTGGTGTTTGAAGCCGTTAAAGACGCCCCCATCCTAGAGCGAGAATTGGCTTTGACGCTTTATCAGTTAAGCATCAAGACGCAACAGCTATTTGCCGCAGGGCGTAAAGCTGGCATTGACTGGCCGCCACTACTCAAGGAAGATTTGTTACGAATTTCCTTAGCATCTGAAAGTATCTTTTCGGGCACATGGCAAACATTAGGTTCTGTGGGTTTGGAGAAACTGTGAAGAAGGGAATGGGGAGTGGAGAATGGGGAGTGGGGAATGGGGAATGGGGAGATGAGGGGGATGAGGGGGATGAGGGGGATGAGGGAGATGGGGAGGTGGGGAAAAAGTAATTCTTCTTTCCCCCCCACTCCCCCTCCCCCTTTCCCCCCCCCCTCCTCCCCTGCCCCCTGCCCCCTGCCCCATGCCCCATGCCCCCTGCCCAAATTCGATTTTCCTTAACCTTTTAAAGTTTTTTTTGGGGCCAATGGCAAAATTTAGGTTCTGGGGGATGGGGAAAAGGGGAGAGGGGGGAGGGGGGTGGGGAGGAGGGGGGGGGGGGGAGGGGGAAGGGGGGGAAGGGGGGGAGATGAGGGGGTGGGGGGGGGGGGTGAGGAGGGAGAGGGGGGAGGAGGGGGGGTTGGGGGGGAGGGGGGGGGGGGGAAGTTGGGGAAAAAGTAATTCTTCCTTCCCCCCATCCCCCCATCCCCTTATCCCCCCATCTTCTTCTCATGCCCCATGCCCCATGCGCGATGCCCAATGCCCATTACCGAATTTGCAATTCCTTTGCTAACTTGTCTAGGTCTGTTTTGAGTAAAACTGTCATTTGACCGGTAAAGGCTTTGCCTGTTTTGGGTTGGGCAACTTCTACCCAATACACATAGCGCGAACCTACTCGTAATTCTCCTTTTAAAGCTTCCCGAATGGGAGTTTTGGCAAGACGCGCTGAGTTAATCGTCTTTTGGTTGGGATATTGATACACAACTTCGGCGCGGTTGTAGTCTTGATAAATCTCCAAACCATAAATCACCCGCAAGGATTCTTGGAGGCGATCGAATGTCATGCCGTTAATGGCATCATACATAGCAATGCGCTCACTGCGAATTGTGCCACGATCTTTGGAAAACTCCACCCTCCCAGGAGGCAAAACCGACGCTTGAAAAGTGAATCTTTGAGCAGCTGTATCAGTCTTTTGCACATACAATTGCTCCCCATTCCTGGGGCGGAGTGTGGGATGTGCTTTTATCCAAGTGCCTACCTCTTCTGTACTTTGCCCTGGTAAAGCATTAACTTTGGCATCAAAAAGCGTTTCCGCACACAGCCAAGGCACTAGAGAAAAAGGCAAAATTAAAACTTTAAGCAGAGATTTTTTGAGCATTTTTCTATTTAGGATTTATATGGAAATTTCCCTATCAGGGATTAACCATAGTTTTCCCGTTTTTGGGCAAGATTATTTCAAGCGTCAACCCAACTTCAGACATCAGAGATTTTACTTATCAACGCTCTATCATAGAAAAAGCTAAGAAATCGAATCCTTATGAGCATTACGTTTAGCCCAGAGCAAGAACAAATAATTCAAGTTTTGCTAGCAACAGGTAAATTTAACAGTGTTGATGAAGTAATTCAAACTGCATTACGCCTTTTAGCACAAGAGACTCTTTCTCACCAAGTATGGCTCGAAGAAACTCGCACCAAGATTGATGAAGGAATAGCATCACTTGAAAGAGGAGAAGGAATTGATGGTGAAACTTTTGTAAATCAGCTTTTAATACAGTTGAAGCAAGGAAAATAGGCTTAGACATGAATCGGCATTTGTTCAGAGATTTTGATTTCAAGCTTCTTTACTCACCTGATTTTAAAGAAGATTCTGTTCGTGAGGAACTCATAACGCCACTGCTGCACGCTTTGGGATATCAAGCGCATAGCGAGTTTCAAATTATACGGAGTAAATCATTGTTACATCCGTTTGTAATGATTGGATCAAAGAAACATAAGGTGAACATAGTTCCAGATTACTTGTTACGTATAAAAAATAAGTTTGCTTGGGTCTTGGATGCAAAGCGCCCGGGTCAAAACATAACAAATAGTATCAACTGCGAGCAGGTCTACAGTTATGCAATTCATCCAGAAATCAGAGTTAACTTGTACGCTTTATGTAATGGTCATGAGTTAGTTGTATTTCACATCAGTCATATCGAACCTATTTTTCGAGTTGCCCTACAAGATATTGTAAATAAGTGGTCGCAAGTAGAGAAACTGTTATCTCCATATACTGTGTTTAGTTATCAACCAAGACCTAAGGAACTGTATCCTGATTATGGACTATATCTTTATAAGTTAGGCTACACTGACCAGGAATTTTTATATATCTTCTACGAAATTCAGATTGATCATATAGTTCGAGTTGATGACCAAACCTTTACCATACTTATTAATATAGTGCCAGATGGAGTTGAGTTTGCCCTTTCTTTTGACTTTGATTTCGAGAAACTAATAGAACTGGTAAATCTTGCTCCAAAGAGCCAGCAAGTTCAGATTTTGGATGGTTTACGACGACAACCTTATCAAGTAAATATAGTACCTCCATTTACTGTCAATATAGAAGCCCATCTAGACTCTCTAACAAAAACAAAATTTGAGGACATAATACCTATGATTGTTAGAAATTTTGATTAAAATAAGGGTATTCAGGTTATTTAGGGTATGCCAATACTGTTGTAGCAAAATGCTGAAACTCTCTGAGGTACTTGTAAAAATTATTGATCGTTTTAGGATTCACTAAATAAAACTTTAAAGTAGTACAATTAAACTATAAAGAACAGGGAAATTTTTCATAGCTCTTGCTGTAATAACTCTGTAAGCTGATGTATGAGAGTGAATGAAGGCTAGCTGTTATCTAGCAGTCCGAAGGAGGTGGTTGTAGTGTTGTCATGTTTTAACGTAGCAGATTACTTTCTCTGGTTAGCAAATGAAACAGGGTCTTTCATAAGTAATCTAAAACTGCAAAAGCTTGTGTACTATGCTCAGGCTTGGCATCTTGCAATCTATGACACTCCTTTATTCCAAGAGGATTTTCAAGCCTGGATACATGGCCCCGTAATACCTGCGTTGTACCAGAAGTATAAGCTTTTTGGATGGCAACCAATTCTAGAGGATGCTAAACCAGAATTACCTGAGGAGGTTCAAGAGTTTCTAGATGAGGTTGCACAAGAGTACTTCGCCTGTGATGGTTATGAACTTGAGCAGATGACTCATGTTGAAGCACCCTGGAATTTAGCTAGAGGAAATCTACCATTTGATGCACCTTCCAACGAAGTTATAAAGAAGGAGTGGATGAAGGAGTACTACGGATCTCGTGTCGAAGAAGAAGATTAAAAAGACTGAGGTTGCCAAAGATGGCACATCAGGTATTAAATCAACAAAGCTGAAGCTACCTCAAGGCATCAGCTTTTCGTTTAAATACTATCAAGATAGTCACAACAAGTTTTCTTGTAGCAAAAAAGAAGCGATCTACTGGCTGACTCTGCTTGAACGCTTAAAAGCTTTATCCAGTCTATCTGCTCAAGAGTTGCTGGTGAATCGTAGCAGTACCCTCAGATGTCATCCTATCAAGTGGGAAGATACTAGCGAGAGGGGATTTGGTTTGCCGAATGAAGAACAATTAGTTGATATACCCTATCAGTTTTCTCTTTCTTCAAATGAACATGGTAGAGTTCATGGGTTCTTTATTAACGAGATTTTCTACATTGTTTGGCTAGACCCCGACCATCTACTGTACCCCACAAAAAATTAAGGAATCATCGCCACTTTAATTACTTGACGCGCCTTCATCTCATAAAATACTTGTTCTAAATCTTTTAATGGACGTTGTTCGCTAATAAGTAATTCAAAGGGAATTTTTCGACTTGCTATTAGTGATAAAGCCGATCGCACATACTTTGGTGTATTATGAAACACGCCTTTTAGTGTTAGTTCGCTATAGTGTAGCTGTTCTGTATTGACACTGATGCTGGTATCCCGCGGACAACCACCGAATAAGTTGACTGTTGCACCAGGACGGGCGCAGGCGATCGCAGTTTCCCAAACACTAGGCACACCAGTGGCTTCAATGACTACATCTGCACCCCATCCTTGGGTAAACTCTTTCACTACGCTGGGAATATCCAAAATTTGATGATAATTAAAGGTACGGGCTGCACCTAATTTTTTGCCAATTTCTAATCTTTGGTCGTTACCTCCCCACAGCAACACCTCAGCGGTATCTGCTAAAGCAGCTACAAACATCAACCCGATGGCTCCATCTCCCAAAACCACTACTCGATCTTGGGGCTGAATATGAGAACGCGCTACACCATGCAACACACAAGCTAGCGGTTCCGTCATGGCTGCTAATTCCCCAGGCAAATCATCGGGAATCTGCAATAAATTATGCTGTACTATCGGTGCAGGAATTTTTAAATATTGGGCAAAAGTCCCGTTATTCCAAGTTAAATTTGGACACAATGAATACTCCTGACGTTGACAAAAAAAACAATCCATGCATGGAGCAGAATTATTAGCGACAACGCGATCGCCTATTTGCCAACCCGTAACACCTGCTCCCAAAGCTACAATTTGTCCAGCAGCTTCATGCCCAAACAGCGTTGGCGGTATCAACATTCTGGCATGACCACCACGCCGCCAAACTTTCAAATCAGTACCACAGGTTGTGGCTGTTTCCACTTGGATGACAACTTCGCCAGCCCCAGGAGTGGGGTCAGTCACTTCCTCTAGGCGTAAATTTTCTTGTCCATAAAGTAATGCTGCTAACAAAGTTTTAAACCTATCAATTAGATCCACCTGATTTTACCAGTTGAACCTATTTGATAGGTCTAAATTTAGTCTTGATTTTTAGTAGGTTTTTATCAAACTAAAATGCTGAAAAATTAGGAATTTGCAGCTGTTTGGGGAAGGACTCCGGTATTTCGGCTTTCCACATTATTAGGCAAGCGAGTAACAGTTAACAGCGGTACTTCTTGTCGGCACGACAGGCAAAACCAATATAGTTCGCCATGACGGATATGACGCAGGAGGGAACCACCGCAACATGGGCAGGTGTTGGCTCTCGTACTCATACCAATGTCCTCCTTAAATAAAGTTGTTGTTTAAGCTAAGCAAAAAAAGCAGTTGATTAAAAGCGGATGTTAGCGGCATGAATGCGGCCATTCGATTCTATGCGGTCTTTAATAATTTGTCTGTAAACAGCTTCATATCCGTTAACCATTTGGCTAACACTAAACTTGTTTTCTACATATTTTCGACAGGTTTGACGATTGAGTTCCAAAGCTAGTGGAATCATTGCTGCCATTTGGGCATAATTTTGGCAGATAAAACCTGTTTTTCCGTCAGCAATCACTTCAGGTACGGAGCCTAAATTCATGGCAATTACTGGTGTACCAGTTGCCATTGATTCAATCATTACTAAGCCAAAAGGTTCTTGCCATGCAATGGGAAAAAGAGTGATGGCAGCATTGCCCAAAAGTTCAGTTTTTTCGGCGTGGTTGATTTCGCCTAAATATTCGATTTGCTGACCATCAATATAGGGGGCAATCTCTTGTTCAAAAAACTTAGAATCTCCTAAGTCAACTTTTCCAGCCATTTTTAAGCGCCAACCAGTTTGTTTTGCAATGGCGATCGCATGTTGTGGCCCTTTCTCTGGCGAAAAACGACCTAAAAATGCTAAATATGGCGGCTGTGACGGTTGGGCTACAAATGGATAATCTGTTAGCTCAATGCCGTTATAAACCGTGGCAACATAGTTGAGATCGATTTGACGCTGGGAGTTACTAATACTGACGTATGGTTGCTTTTGGTGGTAGCTAAACGCGTTACGGTTGTCCTTTGTAAAATTATTGTGTAGGGTATGCACTGTAGAAGTTGTTGTTATCAAACTCGCCAAAGGTAGTGCCGAAATCCCTACATGAGAATGGATAATATCAAACTGAGTAGCACGTTGATAAACTTGACTAAGTTCTAGCATTTCGTACACTACATACTCTTTTACATTTGGGTCTAAGCGTAATGCACGCGGATAAACTGCTTCTAATTGAGCCATAGTTTGAGAATCGCCGGAGGCAAATAAAGTTACCTCATGACCGCGACAAACAAGTTCATCAGTCAAGCGACTTACTACCAGTTCTATTCCTCCATAATTAGGAGGTGGAACCCTTTCCCATAAGGGGGCAACTTCAGCGATTTTCATAAGTTGTTTTGGTTCAGTCTGTAAACTTGTCCCCAACATAATGAACTACCTCATTATTTTATGAGAACAAAGCATTTGTACTTACTTTTTTGAAATTTAAATTAACCTAACAGGCTACCAAAAGCACAATATTCGGTTAACCCCTACCGCAAATTTTCCGCCGACAAATCTCTGGACTGCCGGCAAAAGTCAACCCTGAGGTACATTTATAACCTATAGCTAATCAATTACTTGTTGCATCTGTCTTCGGGATCATAATCTAGTAGAATATTTTGTAGCAGAACTTACAAAAATGAATATTTTGTAGCTGAAAATACTAAATTATTAAATGGGATCAAATTATTACAGCTTGATTTAAAGGCAATGAGCAAATAAGATGTAAATTATAAATATTAAGAAATTGTAGAAAAATTACATAATTTGTAATTAGTAATTTACAAAAGTTTTGATAGCTAACTCATGAAAATTGCTACTTGGAACGTTAACTCAATTCGCATTCGTCTCGAACAGGTTACTGATTGGTTAACTCATAATCCTGTTGATGTTCTGTGCTTGCAAGAAACCAAAGTTATAGATACCGAGTTTCCGCGATCGCCTTTTGAGGAAATGGGCTATCACCTTTATGTATCAGGACAAAAATCCTATAACGGTGTAGCCTTCATCAGCCGCGAACCACTCTTAGACGTAACTAGCGGTTTTAGAGCAATTTTGCCAGATTTATCGCCGGAATGGGATGAACAAAAGCGAGTCATTACAGGTGTAATTGACGGTATTCGGATTGTGAACTTATACGTTCCCAACGGCGCAGCGGTAGGAACTGAAAAATACGAATATAAACTGCGCTGGCTGACAGTGCTACGGGAATACTTACGATTGCTGCTGCTGACACAACCTGATATTTGTATGTGTGGTGATTTTAACATTGCACCAGAAGCTAAAGATATTCACGAACAAGTGAGTACAGAAAATCACATTATGGCCACAGAAACAGAGCGCCAAGCTTTACGAGATATTCTGACACTGGGATTTGCTGATGCTTTTCGTAAATTTACTACCGAAGGCGGAAATTATAGCTGGTGGGATTATCGCGCTGCCGCCTTCCGTCGCAACTTAGGTTGGCGCATTGACCATCACTATCTGACATCTGTACTGTATGAACGTGCTAAAAGTTGCATCATCGATGCAGCACCGAGAAAATTAACCCAACCCAGCGACCATGTGCCGGTGATTGTTGAATTTTAAATCAGTGAATAGTAAACACTGGTGTACACACAAGTCAGATCCAGTTTTATCCGAATATCCTTGGGATCAGCGAGAAAGCCTTCATGTAGAGACGCGATAAATTGCGTCTAAAAGACTGACACGTTAAACAGTCGCGTCTCAAAGGCTGACACGTTCATTATTTTTGTCCATCTCAAGAAGGGTATACACGCCAGAAAATTCCGTGTCAAAAGAAAGATGCGGCTTTACAACCTCAGGATTTCAAATGAATCTAGGTTGTTTAGTTTTTATTGACTCAGGAGTTGCAGAATATGAATCTATTATCTATTGATGAACTCAAAACTTTAGCAGAAAATTCTCAAACTCCATGTATTTCTCTGTATATGCCTATGCAAAAAGCAGGGCCAGAGATTCGACAAAACCCCATTCGGTTCAAAAATTTAATCCGTGAAGCTGAAGAACGCTTAGATGCGATGTCTAACGACAAGCCGCAAGGCGTCTACGCAATTGAACCGCTAAATCTTCTCCAGCCAGCGATGGAACTAGATACGAGTGAGTTTTGGGAACATCAAGACCGCGGATTAGTAATACTCATTTCGCCACAAGTATTTCGCTACTACCAACTTCCAATGGAGTTTTCGGAATTGGTGGTTGTGAGCGATCGCTTCCACTTGAAACCGCTGCTACATTTGCTTAATAATGATGGCAGGTTCTACATTTTGGCTTTATCCCAAAAAGATGTCCGGTTTTTTGAGGGAACGCGCTACAGTGTTAACCAAATAGAAGTAGAAAATTTGCCTAAAAGTTTGGATGAAGTCCTGCTAGAGGATGAAATCCAAAAAGGGGTACAACACCGCATAGCCATGTCCAGAGGCGGAACCGCTAATCCTTTTCAGCAGCCAGGTACATTTCACGGTCAGGGAAGTCCTGACAGAGATAAACACCAAGAAGATATTTTACAATTTTTTTACAGCATTGATGCGGCATTGCATGAAAAATTACGCAACCAAAAAGCACCTTTAGTTTTGGCTGGGGTTGAATATCTTTTGCCGATATATCAACAAGCAAATACCTATGCTCATTTAGTGGAAGATGCTATTAAAGGTAATCAAGAAATGGCCAAGCCAGAAGAATTACAAAACCAAGCTTGGCAGATTGTGGAACCTCTGTTTGAGCAAAATCAAAAGCAAGTAATGGAACTTTACCAACAAATAGCTGGTGAAGCTACTGGTAAAGCTTCTAGTAATATTCCAGAAATTATTACAGCTGCGTATTACCAAAGAATTGATTATTTGTTTGTGCTAGTGGGAGAGCAAATTTGGGGTAAATTTGATCCGAAAACAATGGTTGTAGATTTACATTCAGAACCAGAACCGGAAGACCAAGATTTATTAGATTTTGCTGCCATGCACACGCTTTTAAATGGTGGAGAAGTGTATGCTGTGGAGCCAGAAAAAATGCCAAATGGCACATCAGCAGCAGCAATTTTTCGATTTTGATGTTATTAGCGGGCAATAGGCTTTCCAGCTTATTGATATCACGATTTTTCCATCGATTGATGTCTCATAGCAACCTGAAAAAATTCCCTACTTCCTATTTTTTCCTAGCTCAAGTTTGAGCATTTTTACAGTCTATTTCGACTAAACAATTTCTCCCTTGTGCTTTTGCTTGATAGAGTCCTTGGTCAGCAGCAGCAATTAAGGTTGCGGGAGATGATTGACTATGAGGAGTGATTGTGGCTACACCAAGGCTGAGGGTGATGAATTCACTCACCTGAGAATTGGGATGAGGCAGTTGTAATGCACTAATGTTAGTTTGGATTTCTCTGGCAACTGCAATGGCTTCTTCGGCATCAGTATTTGGTAAAATCACTGCGAACTCTTCTCCGCCATATCGAGCAACTAAATTAGCAGAGTGTTTAACTGTTTGAGAGATTGTTCTGGCAACGTGTCTGAGTGCATCATCTCCTGCTAGATGTCCATGAGTATCGTTATAAAGTTTAAAGTAATCGACATCACACAAAATCAGAGATAGTGAAGCTTGTTCCCGTGCTAATCTTTGCCATTCGGTGTTGAACGTGTCATCAAAGCAGCGGCGATTTGCCACTTGGGTGAGACCATCCGAACAAGCAAGGCGCTGTAATTCTTGGTTTGCTTGTTGTAATTGGTGGTAAAGTTCTGATTGCTGAATAGCGATCGCAGCTTGACTTGCCAGTTGGTTAAATAAGTTAATCTCCGATTGTTGCCACAGTCTATTGTTAGAGCATTGGTGAGCAATCAATAGTCCCCACAAACGCTTTTGCTGTAAAATCGGCACCACAAGATTTGCTCGAATTTGCAAACTCCGCAGCAGTTCAACATGACACGCCGATAGTCCAGCAGTTTCAATATTTTCGATCGCTCGACTATTACCTTGTTGGTAGTAAATTGCAGCAGTAGATTGAAAGCAGGTGTCCATTACATGAAATCCCAAAATGGACATACATCCTAGTGCTAAAGATTCCACAGCAACTAACCCACTCCAATCTGGCTTAAATTGATAAATTACTACTCGGTCTACATCAAACAGTTGTCTTACTTCGTCGGCTGTAGTTTGCAATATTTCATCTAACTCCAACGATTGGCGAATTCGCTGGGTGACAGCTGCGACAATTCGCTCAAACTGGCTTTGGTGTTGGACGCGCTGCTCAATTTGCTGCCGAGATTTTGATGCTACAGTTAATGTCAGGATATCAAAGTGAGGTGTTGTAGTGGTTGGCACGGCAGCTGGTCTGGCAATCAAATAGCCTTGACCAAAGGTTGCGCCTCTTTCTCGCAGCCAGTTCAGCTCTTCAATGCACTCAATTCCTTCGGCGACGGTTTGGATATTTAACTTTTGCGTAATTTCTAGAAGTTTTTCAGTAATTGAGGCTTTATACAGGTCTTGATGCACATCTCGAATTAACTGCATGTCTAATTTAATAAAATCAGGACGTAATTGATGCAGCAAGTTGAGGCTGGAATAACCCGAACCAAGGTCATCAAGGGCGACTAAAAACCCACTATCGCGGTAGTATTGAAGCACGGCTTTCAGGTGGGCTAAATCTTGAGGATTGTCTGATTCCACAACTTCAAAGACAACCCTTTGGTGTTCAATCCCTGCTCGATCGATTGCTTCTACTGTACTACGTAAGCAATAAACAGGATCGTAAAGCGCCATTGGTGCAAAATTGATGAAAATGCACCCACTCATTTGGTAGCGGCTGAATTGCTTGATGGCGTTGAGGCGAGCCATTCTGTCTAGTTGTGGTAGCAGTCCGGCTTCGCTGGCTAACTCCAGAATTGCTTCCGGTGTTACTAAATTGCCTTCTTCATCCATTCCCCGCAACAGCGATTCATATCCATAAATCTCTGATGTATCCTGAATTGAAACAATCGGTTGAAAGTGACTGGTGAATCGTTCCCTCGCCAACATTTCCACTAACCACTCAGACTGACTGAACTTAATAAACCGTTGTAATGAGGCAATATCACTAAAATCTTGCAGTTGAGGTTGGATAGTACCTTGAATGAAAAGGACTTGGGTTTCTCTTAATTCTCTTGGTGCAAGGAGTTGAGCCAAGTTACGAGCAATTTCTTGAGCCTGTCCGGGTTTAGAGTTCAAACTCAGGCCTGGTCGCTGGTGCATCAGTTCATACTTAATGCCTAACTGTTGTAAGTATGAAGTGACTTTTGTCAAGGTATGTGAAACTGGGAACCAGAGAAAGAACCTGCCTGCTTCGCTAGTCTGGCAGCGCACAATACTATGACAAGCACAAGTCTTGGAGAGAGGACATCTTTGGCTCATTGGTAACTACCTTACTCAATCCGATTGATTTTAGTTTTCCCCTCAAACTTCCTATAAAAAGCGAATTACAGTTCAAGTAGATGAAGATTTGATGAGAATCAAAAAGTTAACTCACCAGTGGCGCAATCAACTTGGATTAAGAGGAATTATCCATCAATTGGTGAGATAAAATGATTGATTTATATTAATAAGAATCAATTGACGGCGATTTACCCTTATCTGTGTAACTATCAGACACTGCAAAATATTAGGCCAGGATAGCAATTCTACTGTAATATAAATGTACTAATAGAAGTACTCAAAACAGGGAGAGTAATGCTATGCCAAAAACGAGGAAGATAGTTAGGGACTTCAAAACCGATGCTACCTGATAGTCACGATTTCATTTACCATCACTGCCAGCGCTAGCATACCTAAAATAGTCATCAATCCCGCAGGCATAAATTTGCGTGTTTTAGCGAGTCTAAATGCAAAAAATACTACTAAAACAGCAGTAACCAACACGGCTAAAATTAAACCTTGGGGTTGTGCTTGGAATTGGAGGTAAGCGGCAATAATTAGTAATAAACCGCTAATGCTACCACTCACGAGTGAAACCTGACTTCTAGCTTGAATATAACCAATAATGCCACCAGCGATCGCCAATATGCCGTAAGTAAAAGCAGCGATTATACTTAAATTCATTGTTAAAACCTATGTAGATTTTGATTTTGCTGCCAGGGTCAGCAGACAATTTACCATAGCTGTTTAGCTACATCACCCAGTTGATTGATAATCAAGCGATGCCAATGGTAAGTAATTCCTCCCATACAAAAGTTCAATATCTCCAGCGCCAAGCAGCGTCACTTTTACTCTACCAATCTGTTCTCCAAGGCGGAGTCGGGACGGCATTTCTTGACCTGTTGCAAGCTATACGTTACACTGATGCCGATGCACGCGGTTGTCTGCAAGCCTACGGCAGTTATTTCCATGCTTTGGCAACGAGAAATCAAAATTGGGAAGACTACATAATCACTCAAATTCTCTTTTGTGAAAATCCCTTTACAAGACTTGCTCAACAACGAAAATTCGAGGACTTATCCCCAGCTTTAGTAGCAGCTGTTGGTCACGATTTACAAGTATTGCAAAGTCTTTATGAATGTAGCAGCGCTGCTTTGAGTGAGTGGGTGCAAATTGTTGCTCATATGCCGATTTCACCGATAGTGTGGTATGAGGAAAAAGAATTGCTAGCAAGAGAGACAAAATTTGCTGCATATCTACAGGAGTTAGATAATTGGGGTGATGCTGTAGAAGAGTTAGCGACTTATTATCGGCAATATGGTTCTGGTTTATTTGCACAATATCGCGCCTTCCGCTGGCAAGGTGGAGATTTTATCGGTATCAAATATCCAGATCCGGTTAAGCTGAGGACACTTGTAGGTTATGAGTCTCAGCGAGATGCTTTGCTCAAAAATACCGAGTTTTTATTATCAGGAGAGGTAGCACTGCATGTATTACTTTATGGTAGTCGCGGTTCGGGAAAATCTTCTTTGGTGAAATCGTTGTTGCATGAATATAGCGATTCTCCTCTTTGTTTGTTAGAAGTCGCAAAATCTGACTTAAAGGATTTACCAGAAATTGTAGAACATTTACGAGGAGTGCCACAAAAATTTATCATCTTTGTGGATGACCTTTCATTTGAAGAAGATAATGATGCTTTTAAAGCACTCAAGGTAGTTTTAGAAGGTAATTTAACCGCCAGACCGCAAAACGTAGTTGTCTACGCTACTTCTAATCGCCGCCATTTGATTCGGGAGTTTTTTGTGGATAGACCGACACCCAAGGATAACGATGAAATCCATGCCTGGGATACTATGCAGGAGAAGCTATCGTTTAGCGATCGCTTTGGCTTAACCTTGACCTTTGAACCAGCAAATCAAAAAACTTATTTAAATATTGTCCGTCATCTAGCAGCAGAAGCTGAAATTAATATTACCCAAGAAGACTTGGAATATCAAGCACTACAGTGGGCGACTCGCCACAATGGGCGTTCTGGACGCACAGCACGGCAGTTTATCGACTTTTTAAAAGCAGATTTAAAACTCTTTCATGGAGCAAATAACAATACATCTACCACTGCAAATTAATTCGTCGTTCATCAGACTTTTTTGTTTTTTACGTAACAATGTTCCACACGAATAATTATAAATTTGAAAATGATTCCAATCCCAAAAACTATAAATTACAGCAGTTTTCATGTATTTGAACCACATCTATCGTAAAGAACATTGCTGTGCCCCTACCACGTGGTCTATCTACCTGAAAATTGCTGTAAAGAAAAAATTTACTCAGTATATTTAGATGTGTATTGAAATTACAAATTATAAATTAATATGAAAACTGATTATTCCGATCGCTTAACTACGCTAACAACCAGCAATATGCAATCAGTAACGATCAGCAATCGATTTATTTTAGGCATAGTTGCCTTTAGTGTGAGTTTTGGACTTAGCCTTGTTCCCAACTGGGATTTTAATAAAGCCTTTCTCACGGGTATAATTACTGCATTTATTATCTATGGAGCCGCGTTATTTGTAGATAAGAGACGCAGAAATTATGAAATGTTTATTTTAGGTTCTCTCCGCAAGCGAATTAAAGAAATGGAGGCATTGAAAGCTCGTATTGTTAGAGAAATTAATCAAATTGAAGAACATCATAATTTATTATATGCAGAGTCCAAACAACTCCAAAATCAAGTAATTGAAAACCGTAACCAAAGGGATAGTCTGCATCGAGAAATCAGAACATTTGCTGGGCAAAAAAAGCAATTAGAAACTGAAATTAGCAATTTGCAAATTGAACTAAATAACTTAGAGAAAAATCACGTAGAATTGAACGATGCTTTTTCTAATCTCACAGGAGAAAAGCGTCGTTTAGAGTCTAATTGCCATGTATTTCGTGCAGAAATCACTCAATTGCAAAGTCAAATTGCCGAATTTCAGCAACAAAAACAAGAAATTGAAAGCAATTTAACTCTTTTAGGCAGACTCAAGCCCCAATTAGAAGAAAAATTGTACGAACTGCGAATTACAATTCAAGAACTGGAAATCAAAGTAAATAAAGAAAACGAATTACTGATAGCTAAAACAACCGAAAGAGAAAATATCCAAGCTTTGTTGAATTCTTCACAAACTCAAATAGCAACGCAAAAAGAAGAATTACAGCAATTAGAGGGACAAGTTTCACTATTACAAGAAGAACGCGACTTGTTGCAAAATCAAGTGTGGGAACTACTCCAACAAGCAGACAATTTTAACCCAGAACCTTTAGCTGATAATTCCACAGAAGACGATATAGAATTGTTTCCTTTTACGGAAATAATTGAATCTTCAGAAAAAATAGATTCTTCAGAAGTTGATATATCAGAAAATATACCCGAAGAATGGACTAATTTTTTAGAAAATTTACCAGGATATGAATTACAAGTACTAAAAGTTATAGTCGAAGAAGATAACACCAAGGCTGCTATTAAAAAAATTGCTGAGGCAAATATTACTATGCCTAATCTACTAATCGATTCTATCAATGAACGAGCAAATGATACTATTGGTGAATTAATAATTGATTCCGGTTCGGAAATTCCAGAAGTTTATCAGGAGCATAAGAATCATGTAAAAAAAATGATTGCAATGTATGACAATCTTATGACGAGACATACTCAAATGTAAGAATTATGAATTCTAACGTTGTAAAATTATTAATAAGGTAAAAATACACCTTATCTTCTTACTGCGTAGTTCTGCGTTTAGAATCAAGTGAAGTGTAATACATGGCAAAGCTCAAAATCTCGAAAAAAATATCCACTGCTTTGATTAATTCCCTTGGTGCAGGGGTAGTACCAAGAATGGGAGTTGAACAAATAGCAGTAGGTCGAGAAAAAGAACTCCAAAGCCTATTACAAAATCTGGATGATATTGCCGAAGGTGTTGCAGCATTTCGATTTATAATTGGTAATTACGGTTCAGGCAAAAGTTTTTTATTACAACTACTTCGTAATCGAGCAATGGAGCAAGGTTTTGTCGTAGCCGATGCTGATTTATCACCTGAACGCCGGTTAGCAGGAAGTAACAATGAAGGTTTAGCAACCTATCGAGAATTAATGAGCCATCTAGCTACAAAAACTCGTCCTGATGGTGGTGCTTTAGTCTCAATTTTAGAAGGATGGATTAATAAAATTCAACAAGAAGTAGTCAAAGAAACCCAAATGCGTCCCAATGACGATGGTTTTGATGACCAAGTTGAATCAAAAATTAGAGAAGTAGTTCAATATATTGAAGATTTAGTTCACGGGTTTGATTTTGGTAGTGTTATTATCGCTTATTGGCGCGGCTATCGATTAGATGATGATAATTTAAAAAATGCTGCGATGCGCTGGTTGCGGGGAGAATTTACTACTAAAATTGAAGCGAGAGTAGCTTTAGGAGTCAGAGTCATTATTGATGACGATAGTTGGTATGATTATATCAAATTGTTTGCTAAATTTGTCGCTGAAATTGGCTATAAAGGACTGTTGATTTTAGTTGATGAAGCTGTACATTTATATCAAATATCTACTACGGTAACGCGGGAAAAGAATTATAACCGACTTCTAGCAATGTTTAACGATACCATGCAATGTAAAGCAGAACATCTTGGTATTATTGTTGGTGGTACAACTAAATTTTTAGAAGATCCAAATAGAGGACTTTTTGCAGACCAAGCTTGGCGAAGACGCACCAAAGAAAGTCGCTTTGTCGCAAACGTTAATGTTCAGGAACATTTAGGGCCAGTGATTCGGCTAAACCCGTTAAGTGAAGCAGAAATTTTGACGCTTTTGCAACGTTTAGCTGAAATTCATGCGTTGAATTTTAACTATCAACAAACTTTGACAAATCGTGAGTTAAAAGAGTTTGTCCAAGAAATTGTTAATCGCTTGGGTGCAGAAGCATTACTGACACCAGGGGAAATTGTCCGGGATTTTATGAGTGTGTTGAATATTCTTTTTCAAAATCCAAAAATTTCATTTAGTGAATTAATTCACGACCCGAAATTTAAACCGACTGCTGTGGGGAAAGATGCAGATGTGGATGAAGATAATGCAGCCGAATTTAGTTTGTGAGTAATGAATCACAGAACAAAGATATACGTTAACACGGTGTACTTATTTATTCAAAAAAATAACTTATAAAGAAGTCTAAAATTTGATTGTATACTATATATGATAGTATCCCTCAATGAGCAAGTTAAGAAAATTGGTCGAGCAATTTCTGAAGCGACCACCAGAAGTGCGGTTTGAGGATGTGCGCTATCTTTTAGAAACTTTCGGTTTTGAAGAAAAAAGGTCTAAGGGTAGTCATCATAGTTTTCGAGATTCCCAAGGTAGAACTGTGACCATACCCAAAAAAAGTGGACAGAAAGTGAAAAAAGTCTATGTTCAGCAAATTATTCAGCTATTAAATCTAGAAGAGTGGAGTGATGAAGACACTGAACCAGAAGAACAAACAGATTGAAAAACCCTCTTTGGAATATTATTTAAATCTTCAGTATCCTGTGACACTTTATCCAGACATAGAGGGAGGATATGTAGCTCAAATTAAAGACTTACCTGGGTGTCTCACTCAAGGCGAAACGATAGAAGAAACTATGGTAAATATCAACGAAGCACGAGAATTGTGGATAGAAACAGCTTATGAAGCTGGAGATGAAATTCCTTTACCTAGCACAGATGTAAACTTCAGCGGTAAGGTAGTTTTACAGATGCCGAAGTCTTTACATCGTCGTTTAGCTGAGGCAGCTGAACAGGAAAATGTAAGTCTTAATCAGTACATTGTGTTTTTGTTAAATTCTGCGGTATAAGTTTTGATTTGTGGCAGGAAACTAGTTTTTTCATTGTAATATCATCATGCAAAAATTTTACGTTAACAAAATATAAGGAATTTTAGTAAACTTACTCTTTAGTAATTGGTAAGCCTAGCCAATCGCTAAGTTCATAAGCTAACCAGTCAAGTTCTGGAAGAGTAACAGGAAAAAAGTAAAATTCACCAGTTAAAATATCATACTTTTTGATTCCAGCCCAAATTGTCAATGAAGGTTGATTATAAGTATCTTTGCCTCGTTCTAAAAATAGAATATCTTGTCTAAAACTCGGAGATGGGTGCAAGCGCTTCATTCCAAACAATTCATAAGTCAACAATATTTTGTCCCGATTAATATAAAGCTTTTTTTTACCAAAAATACCTATAGAAGTAGAAATAAATAATATAATAGCAGATGATAAAAATATTATGAAAGATAATAATGAAAAAATATTTATAGTGTAAGAAAAAATTGGTAAAATTGGTATAAATAAAAAAATTAATATAGATATAATTAAATTAATAAGAGTTCTTTGGCTAAAAAAACCTCTAGGCGGTATGAAAATTTCTAAAGAGTTAGCATTCTTAGTCAAAACAATTTTACTGCCAGGAGGTTTTCTAGGAAATAAATTACTTTGTATCCGGGGAATCTGAGATGTATTTTCTAGTTTTTTTAAAGTTTGTAAAGCCTCTTCAGCAGAAGTTAGACGTTGACTTGCAATAGGTTCTGTTATTCTCCTCAACCAACTGCTGAAACTCGGATTAATATTGGCGACCTGTTCAAATTGAATTCGTAGGTCGGTTTGTGGTAAATCGGCTGGATGCTGACCTGTCACTAAATAAATTAAAGTTGCTCCTAAACTGTAAATGTCAGAACCCGGAATAGCTTTACCATTAAATTGTTCTGGTGGGACATAACCGTAGGTTCCCATTACTATAATTGTGCTGCTTCTTCTGGCGATGGTTTGCACTGAACCAAAATCTACCAAGTACACTTCACCGACACTATTACCAGAGCGATTTGTTAATAGAATGTTACTGGGTTTAATGTCACGATGAATTACGGGTGGTTGACGACCGTGCAAATATTTCAGAATTTCTAAAATGGCTTTTGCTAGTTCTTTGACTTCTTGCTCGCTAAAACTACGCCCAGCTTTTAGTTGTGCTTCTAGAGATTGGGCTGGAATATAACTTTGTACGAGTGCAAATCCTTTTGTATTGGGTGAATTTAGCTCAAAGTAGTCAAGGTAACGGGGAATGGCTGGGTGCGACAGTGCTTTGAGAGTTTCAGCTTCGCGTTCAAACAGTTTGAGATCGTTCCATTCAAATTCATTACCAAAAGACAGTATTTTAACTACTACTAATTCTTGAGTTTGTAAGTCACGTGCTAGCAGCGTTCGCCGTCCGGCTTTTTTGCCTAATTCCTGTTGCACTTCATACCGTTCCAAGAGTATCTCTTGATTAGAATCTCCCGATGGCTGGCTTGTCATTTACTAGTCACTCCAAACCTTTATTGTTTTTATAGCTTTCTTGTTTGTTTCTACTCCATCGTAATATTACTTAAGTCAACTCAGATATTTTTTACCAAATTATTCACCAACACCCTCTGGAAACAACCGATTCAAATCCAAGAATAATTACTGAATAATTCGCTAAAAAAATCTGTTTGCTCAGATAGCTAAACTGGCTTTGAGCATTTTCAGGACTTACGCAAAAATAGCCAAAAAGATTAATTTATCGAACCGCCTTCGCGTAGCGTCTCGAAGAGAAGACGCCAAGAACGCCTTCGCGCAGCGTCTCGTAGAGAAGATTTCGTAGAGTTTGCGTAAGTCCTAATTTTGATACGGTTACGCTAGCAGAGATTAAACTGACTGCGACTGCGTTGTTTATCGGCGTTGCGATCGCAACGCCTCAAACTCCCGCCAGCAAAGATATAACGCCCGCGGTACGTGAAAACATCCTTTCCATTTGCCGCCTTTGAGGTTCAACAAAACTTCTCCCTGCCGATTGAGATAGCCAAACCACTCACCAAACTCAGCATCAGCAAAGTGTGACCAGGCATAATCATGCATCTTTTGATACCATTCCCAACACACCTCACGCCCCGTCAAGCGATAACCCATCGCTAATGCCACCAAAGACTCTAGGTGAACCCACCACAGCTTTTGATCCCATTCGAGTTGCTGTGGAGGATGACCGGCTGCATCGATAAAGTAATACAGTCCGCCATACTCGTTATCCCAAGCAAAATTCAGGATATTTAGCACCACATCAACAGCTTGGTTAATAGTTTTGGTATCATTTTTCCGACGGGCGATGTCCATGATAAACCACATCGCTTCAATACCATGACCAGGGTTAATTAAGCGTCCTTCAAAACAATCGATGTGGGAAGCGTCAGGGGCAACATTTTCATACATCAGTCCCCGTTCTGAGTCGAGAAAATCCGTCATCACTTCGCCCTGAGTCTCCGCTAGGACATTTTCTAAGGTTTCCTTGGGCAACAACCATTCCATTTCCAGAGTCAGGTTGGCTAAAATCATCGGTACAGCCAAGGATTTCATCGGGCGCGTGCCGGGATAGGTTTTGTTATATTTGCCTTTGGGATTATCTTTGCGGCGTAAAACGTTCTTGTAAGCTTGCATCGCCACATCTGTCGCCCAGTCTTCACCGGATGCGAGTGCATATTGGCTAAATGCCATTGCCGCAAAGCAATCAGAAAAGATATTGTAAGGCTCAACCAGTGGTTTTCCTTCACGAGTCAGAGCAAAGTACCAATTACCATCATTATCTCTGCCGTGTTTGGCGAGAAAATTAGCGCCATTACTGGCAACTTTCAGCCAATTTTCGCGTTTTTCTAACTGGTTGTAAAGCATGGAAAAAGTCCATACTTGGCGATTTTGCAGCCAGATGAACTTGTCTGTATCATAAACTTTGCCCTGGCGATCAAGACAAGTGAAATAGCCGCCTTGCTGCCAGTCAAGGGAATATTTTTCCCAAAATGGGAGGACATCTTTGAGGAGTGCGTTTTTGTAAAGTTCAGCCAATGCTTGAAAATTGTACTGCATAAATTTCTCCCCTGTTTTCCCAAGAGCGATAGCTTAACAAATATCGTAAGTTACTAGTTGAAAAGAGGCAAAGAGGGGAGTGGGGAGATGGGGAGATGGGGAGGTGGGGAGATGGGGAGATGGGGAGGTGGGGAGATGGGGAGAGAATTTCACCCTACCACCCCACCACCCCACCACCCTACTACCCCACACTCCCAATGCCCAATGCCCCATGCCCTATTCCCCATTCCCCATTTTTTGCTTTTGCGCTACAGTTTTTGTCACTTCTAAAAATTCACGCAAAACTATGGATGTGTCATCGCGTCGCCAAACTACGGCTAGTTCTGAAGTTAAGTTTTCTCCTTGAATTGGTCTGTAGACAACTCCCTTTCGCTGGAGATTTTGGGCATTGGCGGGAAGCAATGTTACTCCAACTCCACCTGCAACGGAACTGAGTACGGTTACCATCCAAGTTGCTTCTTGTACTACTTTTGGGGAAAAACCCACTTGCTGACAAAGGTTAATAATTTGGCTGTATGAGGGTACCAAGTCGGTTGGGGGTAAAACAAAGGGTTCATTTGCTAGGGCAATGAGTGGAATTTGGGACTGGGCTGCTAGGGGGTGTTTTTCTGGTAATGCAACGACTAGAGGCTCTTGCAAAATTGGCAGAAAACTGAAAGAATTATCGTTTAAATTGGTATTGGGTAATCTCTCAAAGGCAATATCGATATAGCGATCGCGCAGTTGGTTTACTTGCTGTGAAGAACTAACTTCCCGCAACACTAGTATCACCTCTGGAAATAGAGGATGAAAAGTTTGCAGAATATCTGGCAAAACGCTGTTAGCAACGGAACTATTAGTTCCCACCACCAAGCGTCCAATTTCCCCCCGGCTGACTTTTTGTGCAGAGGTAATTGCTTGTTCTAACTGAGTTAATACTAAATGCGCTTCTGTTAAAAACACTTGTCCAGCAGCAGTTAGCTGTAGGGGGCGTTTTTTACGTTCAAATAATTTTAGCCCTAGTTCTGCTTCTAGCGCTTGAATTTGTTGACTTAAAGGTGGTTGGGCAATATGCAATCGTTCGGCTGCACGGCTAAAGTTTAATTCTTCAGCCACAGCGATGAAGTATCGCAGATGTCTAAGTTCTATCATTTGAGGGGAGTGGGGAGTGGGAAAGGAATATTTGTCTGCGTTAATTGTCTGATTTATGACATTAGCATCTAGCTATTATATCTTTTATATATATTGTATAAGCTTAATAAATATTGGACATATAGTAGTATTTTGTTTATTTTGATTCTTATGGTGGGCTTTATATCAATAAACCAAAGTAGGGTGGGCATTATAATTTCAAGCCTACAAGCTTTAACTGCGAGGTTTTTATGAGTCAGATTGAACGAGTGGCGATCGTTGGAGGAACTCACGGTAATGAGTTAACAGGAGTATACTTAGTCAAAAAATTTCAGCAATATCCAAATTTAATTAACAGGCAAAGTTTAGAAACGTTGGCATTACTTGGTAATCCCAAAGCCATTGCAGAAGGTAAACGTTACATTGACAAAGATTTAAATCGTTGCTTCAGCGATGAAAACTTACAAAATCCAAATTTCTTAAATTATGAAGATACGCGGGCGAAAGAAATTAAACAAATATTGCAACCGCAAAATCAGCCTTTCGTAGATGCGATCGTTGATTTGCATAGCACAACTGCGAACATGGGGCTAAGTTTAATTTTTTGTGATATGCATCCTTTTTTACTTCGTTTAGCGGCTTATTTGAGTTCGATAAATCCTTTAGTTAAAGTTTGTATTAATCCACAATCCAAGGAAGGTGGTTTCCTACGTTCTTTGTGCGAATTGGGTTTTGTAATTGAAGTTGGCGCTGTGGCTCAAAATGTCTTAAACGCTGAATTATTTCAACAAACAGAACAGCTTATTTATGCAATTTTAGACTATTTTGAATGGTACAAACAAGATAATATTCCACAGACAAATAATCATCTGACATTTTATCAATATCTTGGGACTATCGATTATCCCAGAGATGAAGGCGGTGAAATTCAAGCGATGATTCATCCCCAGCTTCAGTTTCGGGATTATGAACCTCTAAATCCGGGCGATCCAATATTTCTGACTTTTGCCGGGAAAGATATTTTATATGAAGGAGTATCTACTGTTTATCCAATTTTTATTAATGAAGCAGCGTATTATGAAAAAGGAGTTGCAATGCATCTAACTCAAAAGCACCAAAAGATAGTTTAAGATAAATATGCCATTGTCATTAGTCTTTTGCCGTTTGCTAATGACTAATAGACATCTCCAGAAATTAATTCTGCCTTACCTGAAACCATTGTAGAGACGTAGCATTGCTACGTCTCTTTAATAGCAATAGCGATGTCAATTTCTATGCAGATGGTCGTAGTTTCTGAGATAGTAACGGTATAGAGGGTCATGAACCCTTTGATGGTAATTTCTGTATCGATGGTGATACCGTCTGCGGTAATAAATATCTTCGGGATAATAAAGCCTTTGACGGTAATAATTTCTGTACCTTTGATGGTATCTCCGACGATGGCGATAATATCGACGATGCCTCCGGTGATGGCGTCGGTATTTTCGATGTTTTAATTTTTCAGTATCAGCTTCGGAATCTTTTGCAACTGAATTTGGCAAGGAATTCAGGATATCTTGATTTGGCTTTGTCTGGACAATTGAGGTGTTTAATCCCTCAGAACTTAGTAGCATCTGCAACTCGTTTTTTTCAGATGCTGCGGCTATTTCCAATCCCAGGCAAGTGGGCAATAATAAAATACTGATGACAACTTTCCAAAACACTGTTTCACGCTCCTAATTTCTTGTTCCCTGGCTTAACTAGGGAATGCCAACTGATGTAAAGCTATGGCTTGAATAGGAATTACGCAGTGAAACAAAAAAATCAAGGCTTGTTTTTATTGAACTAAAAACACAGCCTTCATAAATAATATCATGTGCAGTGGAAAATCGAATAAATGCTCATCCTGCTAAGCGATACATAATCACTTTTCCTTTCCAATTTTCTTCTACAAATACTAAGTACTCGCCATTGGAACGCCGAAAAGCGCGGATGCCGTAGGGTATATCAATCCAGCCACTTTCGCTGCCAACTTCAGGGCCTGGTTTTAACTTTTGTACTTCCACTCCTGTGGTTGCATTGTAAACATATACCTCTGCGGTTTTAACTGTGACGGCGAAAACATAATCTCCTGCCACACTCATCGCAGCTGTGGAAACTTCGCGTTTGCCGGTGGTGTCGTAAGGAATCACAGCCCGCCAGCGGGGAGTGCGATTTCCTTTACTCCAATTGTCAAAACGGGCAATTTCAGAACCCACAACTCCGGTATCGTCGCCGAATGCAGGATGATCTGCTGTGAAGCCTGACAAATACATGGTATCTGTTTGGGGGAAATATTCAATGCGCCGCAAATCGTTAAATATCTTAGGAGTAGTTTGCTTTTCCATTGAACTGTAGCTGTAGATGGGGTTCCCTTTGGCATCAATTCCTTTTAAAGGATAATGTCGGATACCAATACCATCTTGGGTTCGCAAAGCTTTCCAAACATCTCCTTTGCTGTCTACCCACCAGCCGCCGATATGGGGATAATCTTTGCTGGTATCATATTCGTTGCTTTCAAATTTGCCGTTACCGTTGCCGTCTCGCCAAATCCATTCGCCTTTTTGTGGTTGATAGGGCGGCCAATTTCCATTAATAAATGGTTTATCTGCGCCATTGGTAGCAACAAACATTCCGGCTGGTATGGCAATTTTACCATCTGTAGTGGGATTGAAACGATATATTTGCAGAAAGCTGCTATACATATCTGTGAGGAACAAAAACGGCTTGCCTTGGATGCGGCGTACAAAAGTTGCATCTGGTGATGTATGCAAACGGGGATCTTGAGGATATTTGAAAGGATTTAAGGTGTAGGCTTTGTAAGTCCATTGTTTACCAGCGGGCTTACTATAATCCATTTGATATTGTTCTTGTTTGGTGAATAAATCTACACCATCAGTTTTGGGATCTGCGTCTGCATTATCAACGAATATTAAACCTAGCGATCGCCACAGTAGTTTACCTGATGGCGCAAATTTCCGCAAATCTGTTCCTGAGTTGTTGAAACCATTACTATTTATATAGATATTACCCGCGGCATCTGTGCCAACTCCGGTTAGTCCATAAAGTTTCAAATCTCGAACTTCGCCAGGAACTCCTGTATAGATACCATTTTTACAGCCAAAACTGCCTACTTGTACTGGCTGATCTTTAATGTCATAAATCAAGATTTGCTGGCGCGAACCATTTTCTGCTACTAACAGCTTACCTTGAGGATCGATGGCGATCGCTGTTGGTTCAACGATATCTGTAATTTTTTTGGCTACTTGTTTTCCACTTGGGGAATAATATAAAATCTTGGCAGGATTACTACCATTTTTATTTTGAATAATCCACAGATTTTTTTGTTTATCAACTGCGATCGCTCCTGGATTAGCAACACTAAAGCTGCGAAGTTCCTTCATCGTCTGAGTATCATAAACCCGAATCCGGTTAGCAGCCAAATCACTCACATACAATTCACTTTCGATAATTGCTAATCCAGTAACTTCGCTTTTACTGCTGACAATTAACATACTTTTATCCCAACCCCGTCCCCCAGGAAACGGTGCAGGTTTTCCCGACAAATCATAGCGTCTAACGCAATGCCAAGCTGTTCCTTTTGCTGGGTAATCTTCTTTTGTATTGCCACCTGAACCCTGAGTCATGGCAATGTAAATATATTTACTATTTGCTGTTACAGCTTTACCACCACCACGACCCCAACCGTGAGTATCACCAAGGGCATTAATAATTTTACCATCCTTATATATTCCTGCTTCTGTTCCCGCTTCATCCCAATGGCTGTTAGTATACACAGTACCATCAGCAGTAACAAACATTGCTTCTATATTGTTTTGTATTCGCAAATTTCCACTGCCAATACTATTACCAATCCATGAAGTTTGATAGGTGAATGTGGATGTTCCACTTGTCGCCCAATCTGTTGTAATGCCAATGGTAGTAACTACAAATCCAACAATTAGGCTAAGTAAAAATTTGAAAGTTTTATTTCTTTGCAAATATCGGAAATTCAATAGATTTTTTAACTGCACAATTAATTGATTCTGCATATATGGTTATTTAATTCTCTACAAAAAGCTAAATTTATCTTCTTTCTCGCTGGCTGAGATTTTTTATGTTCACAATTCAAATAGGATAACTGTATATACAATCATCATTTTGAAAATCCGCCAAAAAAGTATAACTAAAATCCTCAAAATATTTTAAGTATTAATATTTACTATTTTTTGACACATAAATAGTAAATATTAATACAAAGTTGGAGAATATATATTAATTGATAGTGCTTTTACCCTTTCACCGTCTAGGATTCACTTTATCAAACAATAGGTATTATATTTATCATCTCCGGTACGATCCAGTTAATTAAAACACAGATTTTAATTGCTTGTTGACGTGAAGATATAAATAGTTTATAAATTGGTGTTCTCTAAAAAATTTTCCAGTGCGCGGGTAAGGGCACAACAATGTTTTGCCCCGACGATAAACTTTACGTAATCAGACTGCAATATGTTGTAATTTTGACTTCTAAAATTTTTAATTCTGAATTCCTATTTTTAATACATTTATAGGAGAAATATTTGTGCAAAATCAAAAAGAAAATTCTGCTTCAACACCTGCATCTATTCTCACTTTAGGATTAGGCTGGTTTCCGAAAAATCCTGGAGGGTTAGAAAGGTATATTTATGAACTAACTCATAAATTAGCTGCAAATCAAGACCAGATTGAATTATGCGGAGTCGGCTTACCAGAAGCGGAACCCAATTCCCCAATTAAGCTGACTAACTTAGCTGCTATTGATACTAATATTTGTCAAAGATTATGGTCGATTCGCAAAAACTTCCAGAAAACTAGAATCAATAAACCAGATGCGATTAATCTGCATTTTGCCTTATACAGCTTTCCTATTTTAGATATTTTGCCCAAAAAAGTACCAGTAACTTTTAACTTTCATGGTCCTTGGGCTTTTGAGAGTAAGCAGGAAGTAGTTAATAAAAATCTTAGTCTTTTGATTAAGCATTGGCTGATAGAACAAACAACTTATAATCGTTGCGATCGCTTTATCGTTCTCAGCAAAGCATTTGGCAATATTTTACATCAAAAATATCAAATACCGTGGAACAAAATTAATGTTATCCCTGGTGGAGTTGATATTAATTCGTTTCAGCCAAATTTATCACCCCAGGAAGCTTGTAGACAACTAGGATGGCCTGATAATCGTCGGATTTTATTTACATCACGCCGCTTAGTACATCGAACTGGAGTTGACAAATTATTACAAGCGATCGCTATAATTAAGCCCAGAATACCAGATATTTGGCTAGCGATCGCCGGCCGTGGCCACATCCAAGCTGCACTACAACAACAGACTACAGAATTAGGACTAGACGACAACGTTAAATTCTTAGGTTTTCTACCTGATGAACAATTACCAATAGCTTATCAAGCTGCTGAATTAACTCTAATGCCTAGTCAATCTTTTGAAGGATTTGGATTAGTAGTAGTTGAATCTCTAGCTTGTGGAACTCCAGTTTTATGTACTCCCGTCGGCGGAATGCCAGAAATTTTAACAGAATTTTCACCAGAATTAATTACTACTTCTATCGAGGCATCAGCTATTGCCGAAAAATTAGAACAAGCGCTACTAGGAAATATTCCCATACCTTCACGAGAAGCCTGTCGTCAGTATGCCGTTACACACTATGATTGGCATCAAATTGCCCAACAAGTACGGAATGTTCTATTACAGTAACAGTATGAATCAAATTAGAGACTGACAAATAAAAAAATATCCAATTCACTCTTGTGGGGTGGGCATCTTGCCCGCCCTATGGACTGGGCGGGCAAGATGCCCACCCCACAATATTAGATAATTTATTGCTTGGAATTCCCTTATCTGACAAAACAAAGGTTTTATGAAAATTCTTTTTTTAGACCAAAGTGGTAAACCGGGCGGTGCAGAATTGTGTTTAATAGATATTGCTAAACCCTATGGGCATAATGCTTTAGTAGGTTTATTCGCAGATGGATCATTTAAACATTTATTAGAGCAAAATAATATTCCAGTAGAAGTTTTGAAAACTGAAGCGATCGCAGTTCGTAAAGAAAGCGGTTTAATCCAAGGTTTAAATACTTTAGGACAACTTCTACCTTTAATTACTAAGGTAGTTAAAAAAGCGCGTGAATACGATTTAATCTATGCCAACACCCAAAAGGCATTAGTTGTAGGAGCAATAGCGAGTTTTTTTAGTCGTCGCCCTCTGGTTTATCATTTACATGATATTCTTTCTACAGAACACTTTAGTCAAACTAATCTTCGCGTAGCCGTCAACCTTGCTAATCGTTTTGCATCATTAATAATTGCTAATTCTCAAGCTAGTAAAACAGCTTTTATAGAAGCAGGAGGACGGCAAGATATCATCGAAGTTGTCTATAACGGCTTTGAACTCAAAAATTATTATACCAATGAATCCGACATCAAAAAATTGCAGCAAAATTTAGAATTAGAAGGCAAATTTGTCGTTGGACATTTTAGCAGACTTGCACCTTGGAAAGGGCAACATATTCTAATTGATGCCCTTGCTCAATGTCCGCCACAGGTAACAGCAATTCTAGTCGGTGATGCCTTATTTGGAGAACAAAATTACGTCCAACAGTTACACCAACAAGTTGCCAAATTGGGATTAGAAAATCGTGTTAAATTTTTAGGCTTTTGTTCAGATATTCCCCAATTAATGGCAGCTTGTGACTTAGTAGCACACACTTCAACGTCTCCAGAACCTTTTGGCAGAGTGATTGTTGAAGCGATGCTATGTGAAAAACCTGTAATTGCAGCCAAAGCTGGCGGTGCAATGGAATTAGTTGAACACGGATTGAATGGTTTTCTGGTAGCGCCAGGAGAACCCCAACAACTTGCACAAGCGATTGTCACCTGTCTTCAAGAGACAGAAATAACTGCAACTATAGCGAAGAATGCCAGAATTAATGCTAGCGAACGTTTTGATGTTGCAACCATTAATCAGCAAATTGCTCAACTGCTATCCCAGAGAATATAACAAATCGCTGTAGAGACGTTGCATTGCAACGTCTCTACATTTGGGTTCATGCTATACAATTACAAACCCACTAATTCACGAGATTCAAAATCAGTGAGTTGTTGAGCGATCGCTAATCTGGCTTCCAACTTTGCTACACTAAACTGGTTACGCAGATATTCTAAATGGCCGATGGCATTTGCCTTTTCCCCAGTCAAGCGAATTAAAGTATCCATCGCTTTTTGATATTCCTGATTCACAAGCAACACTTCAAAACGCCGCGCCTTGCGTTGAGCATCATTTTTCAAATCCATCTCAAAGGCGGCGACGCGATCCGCATTGCCTTCAAATCGATTAATCTGGTGCTGCACTGCCATCAACTGAGAATCTATTTCATTAGCCCGTTGAGCAGCTTGGGCGATAGCAGCTGGATAATGACTCAGTTGCATCATCTAATAATTTTCCTCTGTGGTTAGAATTTAATGTTTAAGTATAAAACTAACCCCGGAATCCATTTCCCAAAAGGCTGTCACAGAGCAGTTTACACTTAACCAGGTTTATAAACCCTATATATCTATTATAGTCAAATATACTAAAAACGTACTGATTTCACCCGACTCAAAGACTCTGTTTTGGTCAGATTTACCCTGCATTTTGTTGTGGAAAAATTGAAGTTGCGTTTGATTTAACGCAACCCAACAATATCTCTAATGAAATGCTGCACCGTATCTCAAGCTGCTTCCCGCAGTTGTGAGGGCACACTCACCTCTGGAAACGAAAGCGAGAGTTGTTCGGCTTGAGGTACCGCAGCTTGTTCTAACACTTGAACTTCGATATTTACACTCACCAAATAACTGCCTGTGTCTGCGCCAACTGCTTCAGCAATTAATTTGGCAATATCCGGACGCTTAGCTGTCAAAGGGTCACGTAAAATGCAGCGATCCCATTCATGCTTAGCAGTCGGATTGAGGTTGAGAATATAATGCTTCATCATCGAACTAACCCTTTAACCCATCTTCCACAAGGTTTTCACGCAGCCGTTTTGCCTTTAGCTAGGCTTTGCGAACGCTATCTACATTATAGTATATTTGTACTAAAATTGGGAAGTGAGGAGTTAGGAGTTAGGAGTAGTAGGGGCGGGTTGAGCCAGAATCTCTTTTAGCAACAAAGTCTTTTTGTGAACCCGCCCGTACAGGAGTTAGGAGTTTGGAGTAGTAGGGGCGGGTTGAGCCAGAATCTCTTTTAGCAACAAAGTCTTTTTGTAAACCCGCCCGTACAGGAGTTAGGAGTTTGGAGTAGTAGGGGCGGGTTGAGCCAGAATCTCTTTTAGCAACAAAGTCTTTTTGTAAACCCGCCCGTACAGGAGTTAGGAGTTAGGAGTGTGGGAGGTGTAGGAGGAAGCATAAATTCTTTTTCCCCCCACACTCCCCACACTCCCTCATCTCCCCATCTCCCCACCTCCCCATTCCTAGTTCCCTTTACCGTTCCCTTGGAAATTTAACAACTGCTCGTCATTCACCCAAATTGCTTGTTGAGGGACAGAAATCGAAATTCCGGCTTCGTCTAGGGCAATTTTCAGACGGCGGCGAAACTCTCGTGCTATATCCCATTGTTTGAGGGGCTGTGTTTTAATCCAGACACGAATAATCAAACCGCGATCGCCAAATTGATCTATTCCTAGAACTTGGGGCGGTTCTAACATTTGACGCTGCCATTGCAGTTCTTGATTCATCTTGTCTGCAACAGCTTTAATCAACTTCAAAGCCTCTTCTGTATCGGCTTGGTAAGCGATGGGAATCGTTAAATCAGCTCGTGACCAACGACTTGAAAGGTTGGCAACAACTTTAATTTCACTATTAGGAATCGTGATTAAGCGTCCTTCGGAATCCCGCACTTGGGTCATCCGCAGATTTAAATTTTCTACTAAGCCTCCCACATCTCCCACATTAATCACATCACCTAAAGCGTACTGGTCTTCTAGGATGATCAAGAAACCATTAATCGCATCTTTAATTAAGTTCTGTGAAGCTAAGGATACGGCAACACCAACTAAACTCGCACCCGCTAGCAAGGGAACGATATCTATACCCAAGGATACCAGCGCCAGTAAAAAGCCTACTAACACGCAAATAGCGGTAGCAATACTTTTAGTCACACCAGAAAATGTAGAAACTCGCAGTTGCAGACGTGCGGAACTTTCTGGAGTGAGAAAAGCACCACTGCTGATCAAAGTGGAGGCGAAGCGGTCAATCAAAGCATAGCTCAGACGTACTGCTACATAAGTTACCAATAACACAACGCCTAATCGCAAAGGAAATTGGGCGGCGGTAAGAATCGCTACTTGAAATCCTCGCGTGTAGGGAAACAGACCCAAGATAAAAAAACTTCCGCCTCCCCAAATTCCTGCTTGAGTTAGCTGAAATAATCTTCTTTTAGCTTCTTGCAGATGTCGGTCTTGCTGTTGATTGAGTTGTGTTGTAATTGGTTGAGCTGCTGGTGGAGTTGGGGAATTGAAGAGTCCGTTTTGGGCTTGGGAGGTAACGGAGTTTGAATTCTTATTGGAACGTTTCTGCCAGCTGTATACCCCCCAACTAATGACAATCATTGCCAGTCCGGTAGCCCCAGCAATTTTACCTTGGTCGATTAAAAATTGAGTTTGTCTCTCTTGTCTAGCCTGTTGCAAATCTTCTTTTAACGCTTCGGCGATTTGATTTGCCGATGTTGACATATCCACCTGTCGCAGTCCAGCATCCTCAGAAGTGACGGTCATCAGATATTGATCATTGACATAAATTACTGGTAATTTGTTGATTTCCCGAACTTCTACCTTAGCTGGTGTGTTTGCTGGTAACTGAAAGTAATATTGGCTAATTGCTTGGAGTTTCTTTTGGATGTCTTCTAAACGCTCAGGAAAGTTGGTTTTTGATGCGGCTATCTGAAACAAGCGACGACCATCCAAATAAATCCAGCCGGAAACAACTCTATTATTGGAATCATTGCTCGCACTGGTGGGAGTTTGTAATTCCGGAAACAAAGGAATCTGGGCAGTGGCTTTTGGCACAGATACAACAGTTATTGCCATTGAAGTTGCGATCGCCATTATTACACCAAAACCTTTGCGATCCTTGGTTAACACACACCTTTGAGACAAGTGGGACGCTTGACTGGGAGCCTCCAAGTGCGGTACAGGCTTGGCGATGTTGCCCTGGTATGTTCCTGCTGAAAATACTTGTCGCCGATCCTTTGAACCTTTAGCAAAGCTGGGCAACAGAACTCCTTTCGCTACCGCCAAAAATTGAAAGCGCACTCAAACACCTCCTTGAGTAAAATTTACTATTGATTAATTCCATAACCATCCTGCTCAATGAATTTGAGTAAATGTACCTATCTAAAGTTCAGTATTTGCCTCCAGATGATGAAATTTTGATGTTTTTTTGGTTGTAGTATCTCTTTAGACAGATGACATTGTACTAAAAGTAAGCAATTAAAGTTAAGACTAGTCTCACTCTTACCAAAGATAAAACAAAAAGGAAAAAGCTGGCGATGAAGTTGACATTAGACTAATCAAACGTCAAGCTAGTTTTGAGGACTCTCGATCGGTAATTTGCTTTCTTTCAAGCGAAAATTGCCAGTAGTAGAATAACCTAGTAGAGTGCGTAAATTTTACGTAACTTTTTCACATTTTTGAGGTAACTTTTGATGACCGCAACTTCTCCCCGATTAAAGCACGAGGTTAAAGACCTCGGCCTAGCTGCCTTGGGAAGACAGCGCATTGAATGGGCTGGACGCGAAATGCCAGTTTTACGGCAAATCCGCGATCGCTTTGCTCAAGAAAAACCCTTTGCTGGGTTACGCCTTGTAGCTTGCGCCCACATTACAACAGAAACAGCACATTTGGCGATCGCTCTCAAAGCTGGTGGTGCAGACGCACTTTTAATTGCTAGCAATCCCCTATCAACTCAAGATGACGTAGCTGCTAGCCTCGTTGTCGATCATGAAATTCCCGTTTTTGCCCAAAAAGGCGAAGATAACGCGACTTATAACCGCCACGTCCAAATAGCTTTAGATCACCGCCCCAACATCATTATTGATGATGGTAGCGACGTGGTTGCCACATTGATTCAAGAACGCCAACACCAAATAGCCGATTTGATTGGCACCACAGAAGAAACCACAACGGGAATTGTCCGTTTGAGAGCCATGTTCAAAGATGGCGTTCTCACCTTCCCCGCAGTCAATGTTAATGATGCTGACACCAAGCACTTCTTTGATAACCGCTATGGTACCGGGCAATCAACCCTTGACGGCATCATCCGCGCTACAAACATTCTCTTGGCTGGTAAAACCATCGTCGTTGTTGGTTATGGCTGGTGTGGTAAAGGTACAGCACTCCGCGCCCGTGGTTTGGGTGGTAACGTAGTTGTTACCGAAATTGACCCCATCAAAGCAATTGAAGCCGTAATGGATGGTTTCCGCGTCCTGCCAATGGCAGAAGCAGCGAAAGTTGGTGATTTGTTTATCACAGTCACCGGTAACAAGCACGTAATTCGCGGCGAACATTTCGATGCGATGAAAGACGGCGCGATCGTTTGTAACTCCGGTCACTTTGATATTGAACTTGACCTCAAATACTTAGCTGGCCAAGCTAAGGAAATTAAAGAAGTCCGTCCATTCACTGAAGAGTATAAATTAACCAGCGGCAAATCAGTTGTTGTTCTCGGTCAAGGACGCTTGATTAACCTCGCCGCTGCTGAAGGACATCCCAGCGCAGTGATGGATATGAGCTTTGCTAACCAGGCTTTAGCTGTTGAATACCTTGTGAAGAATAAAGGTAAGTTAGAACCTGGTTTACACTCCATTCCTACCGAAGTAGATCAAGAAATTGCTCGACTCAAATTGCAGGCATTGGGAATTACCATAGATAGCCTAACAGCCGACCAAATTGAGTACATCAATTCTTGGACTTCTGGAACTTGATGTTAATTGATTAATTTATTTTTTGAGGGATAGGCTTTGGCTTATCCCTTTTTTTATCTTGAGATGCTAGAAATATTCCTATATATACATCTGATTGTTCGTTGTTAGACAGATACACTACTCAATATTATCTCGTAGGTTTTTTCATCAAATCAAATATGATTCCTATAATCAATTATGGAAGCTTCTACGCTGCTTATGCTTGGCGATCGCTTTGCGTTTTCGCTTTTGCAGAGGCGTTTCAAAGTGGCGATGCTTTCTGATATCGGGAAAAATTCCTGCCTTAGACACTTCTCGCTTAAATCTACGTAACGCTGATTCGATCCCTTCATTTTCACCTACGATTATTTGGGTCATACTATATCCCTACTAAGTTTGCTTGATTAGTGTGCTTGGCAACGGAAACGCAAAAAAAAGCAGACGCCTTGTCTGCCCTCAAGACCTTAGAGTTAAATCCAAAGTTAAATCCTTGGTTAGAGACCTTAATAGCGTCGTGAGTATCCACCACCACCACTATTATTTCCCCGTCTACCACCAGAAGAACCTCCATCTGCCTTAGGTCTAGCTTTATTAACTTTTAAGCTCCGACCCATCCACTCAGCGCTATCAAGAGCTTCAATTGCTGCTGCTTCTTCGGCGTCTGATTCCATTTGTACAAAACCAAAACCTCTTACCCGGCCTGTTTCTCGGTCGATAGGCAATTGAACATCTTTTACAGTTCCATATTCTGAAAAGACTTGCCTGAGGTCTTCTTCTCTAACCTCATAAGATAGATTACCGACATAAATTGACATAAAATAAAATGTCTCCAGAAGCATGGGAGTGTAGAGATTTATATCCGGAGAGGTCTGTAATACAAGTATATATAAAAACAAACTACACAGCCGAATTCAATCTTCCTTTGACACTTTAACACAAATTTAAAGGTGAATGTTCTTAAGCAACACAGGGAATGGGGAATGGGGCATGGGGCATTGGGCAAGCAGGAAGTGTGGGAGGTGTGGGAGGATGGGGAAGCATTAATTCTCTTTCCCCCATCTCCCCACACTCCCCACACTCCCTCATCCCCCTCATCCCCCTCATCCCCCTCATCTCCCCCTCACAGGTACCTCTGTAGCGTAAAATTAAACTCCATCTGGTATTTGCTAACCCGTTGACGCCCATGTATTGTGACTACCTCATTCAAATCCTGACTGCCCGTGTTTATGATGTTGCTCAGGAAACACCACTAGAGTATGCCCCAAATTTGTCTGCACGACTGAATAATCAACTCCTGCTGAAACGTGAGGATATGCAGTCAGTCTTTTCTTTTAAACTGCGGGGTGCTTATAACAAGATGGTGCAACTACCGCCAGATGTATTGGCACAGGGTGTAATTGCTGCGTCTGCGGGGAACCATGCTCAGGGGGTGGCTCTGGCAGCTCACCGTTTGGGAACAAGGGCAATTATCGTCATGCCGATAACTACACCCCAAGTTAAGGTAGATGCAGTTAGAAGTAGGGGCGGAGTGGTTGTTTTACATGGAAATACCTACGATGATGCTTATGCTTATGCTCGTCAATTAGAAACTGAAAAAGAGTTAACTTTTATTCATCCCTTTGACGATCCCCATGTAATTGCTGGACAGGGAACAATCGGAATGGAAATTTTACGGCAATATCAGCAACCCATCCATGCGATTTTTGTAGCCATTGGCGGGGGTGGATTAATTTCTGGGATTGGAGCTTATGTAAAACGGTTGCGTCCGGAAATTAAAGTGATTGGTGTTGAACCAGTGGATGCTGATGCCATGTCTCAATCATTAAAAGCTGGACATCGAGTACGCTTATCCCAAGTGGGGCTATTTGCCGATGGGGTAGCGGTACGAGAAGTCGGTGAAGAAACCTTCCGTTTGTGTCAGCAATATGTAGATGAGATTATTTTGGTGGATACGGATGATACTTGTGCAGCGATTAAAGACGTGTTTGAGGATACGCGATCGATTTTAGAGCCAGCAGGTGCATTGGCGATCGCAGCTGCCAAAGCTTACGCAGAACGAGAACAAATCGAAGGAGAAACCTTAATTGCTGTAGCTTGCGGTGCAAACATGAATTTCGATCGCTTGCGCTTTGTGGCAGAACGGGCAGAGTTCGGCGAACGCCGGGAAGCTATCTTTGCAGTCACAATTCCTGAGGAGAGGGGCAGTTTGCGTCAATTTTGTGAACTGATTGGCAAACGCAATCTCACCGAGTTTAATTATCGCATTGCCGATGCCAAAACAGCCCATATATTTGTCGGTGTGCAAATTCAAAACCGCGCCGATGCTTCAAAGATGGTAGAAACCTTTGAAGCTCAGGGATTTGAAACCCTGGATTTAACAGACGACGAACTCACTAAATTACATCTGCGGCACATGGTAGGTGGGCATTCCCCCCTTGCTCACAATGAATTGCTCTACCGTTTTGAGTTTCCCGAACGTCCCGGCGCATTGATGAAGTTTGTTGGTTCCATGAGTCCCGACTGGAACATTAGTCTTTTTCATTACCGCAACAACGGCGCAGACTACGGCCGAATCGTCGTCGGTATCCAGGTTCCTCCCCACGAGATGGAAGAGTGGCAAGCATTTCTGGATACCCTTGGTTATCGCTATTGGGATGAAAATAAAAATCCAGCGTACAAGCTGTTTTTGGGGTGAGTGGGGAGATGGGGAGATGGGGAGATGAGGGGGATGAGGGGGATGGGAGATGAGGGGGATGAGGGAGTGTGGGGGAAAAAGAATTTATGCTTCCTTCTACACCTCCCACACCTCCCACACTCCTAACTCCTAACTCCTAACTCCTAACTCCCAATGCCCCATGCCCCATGCCCTAATCCCTAATTCCGATAACTACCTTCCAATATCATATTGGAGTCCCAGGTGTACAAGCCGATTTGCTCGGGAACCTTAGAGAATCTGCCTGTCCGATAGCCTCTAGATAATTCATTCAGCACTTTATTTTTGATCTCTCGAA
>JAVRBV020000151.1:0-29660 GCA_034531095.2 Nostoc sp. CreGUA01
AGTATTAAATATTGCGTGCGATCCCCCCTAGCCCCCCTTAAAAAGGGGGGAAAACTTCTGAAAGTCCCCCTTTTTAAGGGGGATTTAGGGGGATCTACAAGTCTCGAATACAACACAAAAAAGTTTTCAGACATCCTCTTAGCTATCCGCTAACAGGAGTCAGAATAAATCAGTAGGGGATGGAACCCGCGACTGATAGCGTAGCGTCTCCCCTTGGGAGAAGACACGGCGAATCGCTCTATCCGCCAGTCATACAAAATATCCAACTGAATTCTGTTCGATAATCAAGCAAAAAAAGCTCCTAGTAGGTCTTTAACTAGGAGCTATCAAACTATTGCTTGGTAATCGTAGTATATTCATTTTTAATTAGCTATTTCCTCTACTAGAAGTGTCATTTGTCATTAGTCATTAGTATGCCAATGACAACGATCTCTCACTTGGTACTGCTAATTTTCCATTCATCTCGATGCATCAGAACTGGTAGCAACTTGCTCAAAGACCGATGAATTATTAAGTAAATCAAACAAATCAAAGTTAATAGCATCACAACCAAAATCGTCCCGTATGCGTGAATGTGCCACCAAAACACCTTGATTTGTGTTGTACCTAGTCCTATAAACTTCGATAATCTGAGTAGATTGAGGCTATTGGAATTGTGAAACCATGATGCTGTGTTTTGCCGTACAATTGTCATTTTAATTACTCCTTTAGCCGCAAGTCCAGATAAAAATACGGTAAATCGATAGGTTTAGTGATATATACAATATCTCATAGCTTGATGCAAGAAGCAAGTACGGCAGTGGGGAGTGAGGGATTGGGTATTAGTATTGAAAATTAGGTATTAAGAAACTAATTTGCAGTGCCAAATCCAGCTTCTGATGCCCCATGCCCTGCTTGGCCAATGTCCCATGCCCATGTTTGATCAAATTTGGTTATCACAGTTGCAAAAACATCGAGCGATCGCAGTTATCCGCGCTCCTAAAATAGAATTGGGATGGAAAATGGCCATGGCTGTGGCATCTGGGGGAATGCAGTTAATTGAGATTACCTGGAATAGCGATGGCGCCGGGGAGTTAATCAGTCAACTACGTTTGGAATTACCAGGCTGTACTATTGGCACGGGTACATTGTTCAATGTGCAGCAGCTACAAGAAGCGATCGCTTCTGGGGCGCAATTTTTGTTTACACCGCATGTTGACTTGGCAATGATTCAAGCAGCACAAGAAAAAAATGTGCCGATTATCCCAGGAGCGCTGACTCCTACAGAAATTGTTACCGCTTGGAGTCACGGTGCCAGTTGTGTAAAAGTATTTCCGGTGCAGGCACTAGGCGGGGCTGATTATATTAAGAGTTTACAAGCGCCCCTGGGTAAGATTCCCTTAATTCCTACTGGCGGCGTCACCGTAGAAAATGCCAAAGAATTTTTACAAGCAGGAGCGATCGCTGTGGGTTTAAGCGGTGAATTATTTCCCAAAAAGCTTGTGAGTGAGGGGAATTGGCAAGCGATCGCAACTAAAGCAACAAAGCTAATGCAACAGTTGAGTTAACTTAGAATCAAATCATCAAAAATTTATGTCTATTAAAGTAATAGATATGGAAACAAAGGTGAAAACTGATAACTTTCCTAAGACCAGATAATTTGAGTGTGAGTGTATCTAGTATGAAAAAATTGATCGATCCTAACTGGGTGCGTAGTTTAAAAATACTCCTCGCTGGTACAGCATTTTCCTTAAGTATTTTTACTACTACTGGAACAACTGAAGCTTGGGCAAATTCCAAAAATAAAGCAATTACGCAAACAATCCAGACATTACAAAAATCGGATAAACGCTGGATTCAAATTAATCTTTCCAAGCAACGATTAATAGCTTGGCAAGGTGACAAAGTAGTTTATGGAAGTGCTATTTCCTCTGGGAAAAAATCCACTCCTACCCTTGTTGGTACTTTTAATATTCAATCGAAGTTCAAATCCACACGGATGCGGGGCAGGGGCTACGACGTTCCCAACGTTCCTCATGCAATGTTTTACCAAGGTAACTACGGTATTCACGGAGCTTACTGGCACAAGAAATTTGGGACTCCAGTTAGCCACGGATGCGTAAATCTCGCACCTAAACATGCTCAATGGCTATTTCAGTGGGCGTCTGTAGGGACACCAGTAGTCATCCATAAATAGTTAACTAAACCAGCCAAAACTCAATTTAGGCCAAATTATAAATAACAGGAAATCAAGACAATTGAGAGATTCCCAGCATCAAATATTGCTGGGAATCTTCGGAATCGCAATCACTGGATTTCAAGTAAAATATTAAGTAGGCAATGAATACCAATTTGGGATTATAGATTTGGGATTTTGGATGAAAAATATGTTCGTTGAAGAAGAATACAGAATTCAGAATTCAGAATTCAGAATTCAGCGATCTTGACGCAACTCGAAAATACTCGCTATCGCTGTGCTATCCGCCAGTGGGACTCCAATACCCAACTGAATTCTGACGACTGACGCCTTTATTCTATTTCGATAAGTATCCAAAAGACTATCTATTCCATTTGGAAATAACAAAGATTGCCTCAAAGAAATAAGCGTAAATCACGGCAATTTTGGCGTGAAATTGTAAATGCAAAGATTAATTTGGGGAAAATTTGCATTTGCGTAATTCGATTGCATATTTTTTGTGAATCTTGTCATTGGTGATTAGTTGACACTGATTATTTAACCAATGATTAATGACTCATTAGTTTAGAAGGTGATGCATAATGGAATCTTGGATTCGCAGTAGTGGAATTCGTTCCTCAAAAACTTTTTGTACAGGCGTGGCGCTGATGGTGGCGACTTTATTTTCTTGGTCACCCCCGTTAGCAGGTATTCCGGACTCGACTATAGCCAAAGCCACGCCAGTTGATGAAAACAGCATCACTGTATCTAGTATCAGCAAAACATCCCAACCCCGCTGGATTGAAATTGACTTGTCAGAACAACGCTTACGTGCATGGGAAGGTAAAAAACTTGTTCATTCATACCGAATTTCCGCAGGTAAGCGATCGACCCCCACACCCATAGGTAGATTTCGGATTAATTCTAAGTATCGCACTCATCGGATGCGAGGTAGGGGCTACAATATTCCCGACGTTCCTTACACAATGTATTTCCACAGAGGCTATGCCATTCACGGTGCTTACTGGCATAATCGTTTTGGCACTCCAGTCAGCCACGGTTGCGTTAATTTACCTGTTAAGCAAGCTCGAAGTCTTTACAATTGGGCTTCAACGGGAACTCTAGTGGTGGTGCATAAGTAATTCGTAATTCGTAATTCCTAATTAAGAGTTACAACTACGAAACCGCAATTTTGACGTTGATGTATGGATGGGTGCGTTCAACAAGTTGACGCATCTGTTCATACATCTTGCTAGACTGAAAAAATATTTTCGAGGTATTTAGGAGCTATGAGCGTCACAACTACTCAAACTCTCACCTTGGAAGAGTTTCTGAAGCTCCCAGAAACAAAGCCTGCCAGTGAATATATTAACGGTGAGATTATTTCTAAGCCAATGCCAAAAGGAAGACACAGCCGCTTACAAGGCAAACTCTGTGCTGTTGTCAATGAAGTGACGGAGAATCAGAAGATTGCCTATGCATTTCCTGAATTACGTTGTAGTTTTGGCGAGCGTTCGATTGTACCAGATGTGGCTGTATTTCAGTGGGAGCCTATACCGTTCACCGCTAATGAGCAAGTACCTGATCATTTTGACCGTCCACCAGACTGGACAATTGAGATTCTCTCGCTAGAACAAAAACCTAACAAAGTAATCGGTAACATTTTGCATTGTTTGAAGTATGGCAGCCGCCTTGGATGGTTTGTTGACCCTGACGATCTCAGTATTTTGGTATTTCTACCAGAGCAACAGCCAGTATTACTCCAAGGAGGGGATTTTTTGCCTGTGTTATCAGAGATTGAACTTGCGTTAACAGTCAATCAAGTTTTTGGGTGGTTAAAGATGGGTGGTTAGAAATTTTGAAGACGCGATTTATCGCGTCTCTACATGAGGGGTTTCGCTGTCGCTTAACCCAAGCGTATTGGCTTATAACCAATTGCCAATTAATACGTAGGAAGACCAAAAGCTTGGTGCCCTGTAGTTGGGATGTTTTAATAGTTTTAGTTGGGCACGATGGACTGCTTCGGCTTTGGTGATTTTGCCTGTTTTAAGTTCTCGATAAAAAGCACTCACAAACATCGCAGTTGATTTATCATCAATTTGCCAGAGAGAGGCGATGGTACTGCGTGCGCCGGCTCGTACAGCTGCTCCTGCTAGACCAAGTGCGGCGCGGCTGTCTCCTGTTGCTGTTTGGCAAGCACTCAGTACTAATAATTCGACTATGGTTTTACTCTGGCTACCCAAGAGAGTATCGAAATCTTTGACGTTAATCTGACCATCAAAATCCAAGATAAAAGTGTCCTCAAGGCGAGAACTAAACTGACCGTGGGTTGCCAAATGCACTATGTTGAATGAAGTCGCAGAAATTTCAGTTTCTAAATTCTTTTTCTTAAAATCTCCATCCAGCAAACTAGTTGTGGAAACTCCTGCTTTGGCGATGCCCTCGAATTCAGATTTAATCTCAAGTAATGGAGCAAACTTGGAAAATCCTGGCGGTGGCTGAGTTAATCCGGCGGTGAGAGCTACTAATTTCTGTTCCACCAGCGGTTTCGGGTCTAGGAGTTGCAGACCTACACTCAGAGCAACTGCATATTTCTCTACTAAATATTGCTTGCCATCGTAAAGGGCTGCCATTGGTATATTACGCAATACCCCATCTAGTACAAACACTAGGGTATTGACGCCGCTTTTTTGTAAGTCCGACTCAATGGGTTTGAGGAGCCAGTTGTAAACTTGTTGTGACTGGGTTTCTACAATTTTGGTAGCAGTGGGATTGACAAGATTTTTGCGTAGGTCTACTAAGAGTTTTTCTACTTCTGTTGCGGAAATCTGGGTACTGTAGTTTTGTAGGGGCTGTTTGGGAATTTTGACAATTACCTGGAGTTGGTCAGTAAGAATAATGGGATAAATAATGGCTGCGGTGGAATTTTCTCGCTCCACCACTTGATCGAGGGCTACTCTTTGACCTTGCAGACATGCTTCCCGGAAAAAATCGTCTAATTCTGCTAGTTGGAGTGCTTCGATTCGCTGGCGTGCTTTTTCTAATACTTTCTCATCTGGTTTTCCTTGTTGAGATTGCAGCAGTAATTCTACTGACTGTCGGTAAACGGGTTCTACACTGTCCCGAAAGTTAAATTGTACATCTTGATTAGCAATGTCTTGATTTACTACTAAATCTCTGCGGAGAGGCTGGAGAGTTTCCACGGCAGCATCATAAGCAGCGATCGCACCATTTATATCTTCTTTTGCCCACAGTAATCTACCCAACTGCCACTCTAATGCATAGGTAATTTCTGGTGCATTGCTACTCTGCGCTATGGCTAATCCTTTCAAAGTCATATCCTGCGCTTCTGACAATTGTTTGCTTTGTTCGTACAAGCTACCCAAACTCTTGAAGGCATAGGCCTCTGACCGCTTGTCGCCTAAACTGCGGGATTGCTCGATGGCACTAGCGAGTATGAGTGCTGAGTGGGAAGTGGGAAGTGGGGAAGAATTTTTAGTTGATACTTGAGGATAATCTATCTTGACTTTTGATAAACTTTGTGCATAGTTAACGCGAGCATAAATGCTAGCACGGCTGAGGGGGAGTTGGTCGAGTTGGGATTCAATCACTGGTAAAAGAGTTTGAACTTCTGTCCATTGTTGGTTTTCAAGGAGTAAGCTCAGGTGATTGAGTTGCGCTTGGACTTTTGTCAGGGGTGAAGGGGATGCTGCAACTGTTTGTTGATAATAGGCGATCGCATTTAGTTTATCGTCTTGTTTGAGGGCATTATTGCCCAAGCTGAACAGACTTGCACCAATATCTGCGTTTGATTGCAGGTTTCGAGCAATGTTTAGACTTTCTTGTAAGACTTCCTGTGACTTTTTGAAATCGCCAATTACCAAAAGGGCATCACCGAGCGATCGCAAACTCACTGTTTTTTCGATAGAATCTGGTTGAGATTTTAATGTCTGACTAACTTTATCCAGTGTTTTGATGGCACGGGGGTAAAATCCTTGGGCTTGCCATGCTTGCGCTTGATTGATGAGCGATCGCACCACACCAATGTTATTATTACCTGCTTGTTGATAAATTTTTTCCGTCTGCTGCCAAGTTGCTAAAGCCGCCTCAGGCCGTCCCATTGCCAATTGCAGACGACCTTGAATATCAAGTGATTGAGCGAATATTTGCATATTTGAGGTTTTATCCTCTGTTTTGAGCAAATTTAGGCTTTCTGTAATTGCTTGCTGCGCCTGACTCCATTCACCGAGCTGCTGATAAGCCAGAGAAAGATTACTCAATGTTGCTGCTAACCTCAGACTATCTTCTTGCTGCCGATAAACCTGGATAGCTTGTTGCAAAACTTGTATCGCCTGGGAAAAATTTCCGGCATCATATAAAATCTTGGCTTGTTGCACCAGTGAGGCGGCGTCAGTACTGACAACCACCGATTTAGTACTGTTAATTGGCAGTTGGGCTGGAGAATTGAATGAGCTAGGAACTTTGGCCAGCACAGGTGAACTGAGAATACACAACAAACCCATTAGGAAGTAAAAAGACAAACGTATTACTTTTTGCCTTTTTACTTTTAGATAATTTGCACCAGCAAGTCCGGTTGTTTGAGTTATGGGCATGGCAAGAGGTAAGTGATAACTAGGAACATACAGTAATAACCGTAGGTGCTTGTGCTACCTGGGTAATGTTACCATTTGCATCTATCAACAATCTGTGAGCTTCTACAATCTTATTTATCAGGGATGGGATGAGTTTTTATTCAGTGAAGGTGGGAGATGAGGGGGATGAGGGGGATGAGGGGGATGAGGGAGATGAGGGGGATGAGGGGGATGAGGGGGATGAGGGGGATGAGGGGGATGAGGGGGTAGGGAAGAATAATAACTGCTCAGCACTAAAACGTATTTTTTGTCAATATATTCGTGTATGAATCCTCACAACAATTATGTAAATTTATAACGTGGGTATCTTTTTTCAGTAGTATTTTTCAGCAAAAACCATTAGATTTTACTTACAGCTATTTTCAGGTAAATAGGCCACGCGGTAGGGGCGAACGGCCGTACCCTTCTCCTTCGGAGACGCTACGCGAACGGGAACGCTAAGAGCGAACGCCCCTACAGCAGATGTGGTTCAAATACGTGAAAACTGCTTCCTGGAAGTCAAGAATTTCTTAATGAAATTGATTTATTGATTGATGAATTATTTATAGAACAACAAGTTAGTAATCAAGTTTCAAGAGGTTAAAAGAATCAAAAATTACATTTCTTATTTAGTTAAATTACAGTTATCGACTTGGTAGATATTCCCCACTAAGAGTGGGTAGTGAGTGCAGAAAGATTAATATACACGGGTTTTCCTCTAGAAAATGAACGTTTTAATTAAAGGTGGGGTGTGTAGCGAATGAGTATTGTGGTAATTGGCGATCGCGCCACTGGTAAAACTAGTATGGTCAGAGCAATATCAGAAAATGGTAAATATGTCAAAGTAGCAGATGGTAAAAATCTCGCTGGTGAATTATATAATCCAAACACTAAAGAAATAGCAAGTACAACTCAATTAGAACAAAAAGGACTAAAAATAGATGTCGATTTGCCTGCCACTGGAATCAGACAAATGAACGTTTTATGGATTGATACCCCTGGTGAATTTTGGACTAACCCACAACAACGCCAAGATTATCCCGCTGCATGGCAAGCAATGGAAAAACAAATCAAGCAAAGCAAAGCTGTTATTTTATTGTTACCTCCATATCAAAATCTTGTCACTACAAATCGCATTCAACTAGCAGCAACTCATCTCCAACCCATTGAACCTTTACCAACTTCGGATCAATGGGTTAATCGTTTGCAACATTGGCTAAACTTTTTTGAACAAAACTGTCAACGCGTCAAACATATTATTATTGCCTTACACAAAGCAGATTTATTTTGTGATGTTGAAGCCGAAGGAAATCGTTGGCAATATCGACCAGATTGGGGAGGTGCAGCACCTTGGTATGAATACAGTGATTATGTCTTGGGAGCATATTTTGGAGTAGCTAATCAAGTGATTCGTCAATATAAAGCTACAGAAATTGGTGGTCGTACACAGTTTTTTATTAGCACTACTGAAAACCAAGAATTATTAGAGCTTCCCTGGCTTTATCTTGCACCCTACCTCATTTATGGCTAACTCATTCAGCGTGGCTATTTTGATTTTAGATTAAAATTTTCTTCAGTTAATGACCGACATTTCTTGATGGTACAAGCCCCCTGTTTCGCTATGGAGTTAATCCAAAATCCCAAATCCAAAATTGATTAAGCCCCTCGTTTCGCTATGGAGTTAATCCAAAATCCCAAATCTAAAATCCAAAATTGATTGACCAATATGATTAAAAGCGTACTTCTCAAACCCCAAACTACCGGAACTGAAATTACAATTATTGGCTCTCGGAGTTCCGGTAAAACAACTTATCTGGCCTCGCTACTGCGTTTACCACAAGAATTTAAAAGACAGTTCCCTGGTTTAACGATCGCGCCAATTACCGATGAGTCACAAAATTTAATTCAATCTGCTCAAAATATTTTAGAAAAAGGGGCAAAATTTGCGTCTACAGATGTTGGGAATGAGCCATTTTATTCATTTCAGATTAAAATTCCACAGAATAAAAATTCGCCAGAAATCATCTTAGATTTAACTGTCAAAGACTATGCTGGAGAAATATTTCAGATAGCAGCAGAGCCTCACAGATGGTCAGAATTAAAACCATACTTAGATGATTGGTGTTCTGCGCCCAATTGGATGATTATGCTAACTGATTGGGAAACTCAAAACGATCAACGTATCTATGCACCAGCCATTGAAAGGCTACTCACAGAAGTTTCAGATCGTGCAGCAGTGCAACCGGCTTTAAATAATTTGAGAGTAGCAGTAGTCATAACCAAATGCGAACGAGGTGAATTGTGGCCATGTCGTCTCGATCCAGAAGAAGACTTATTTAAAGTACGGTTAAAAAATACTTATAAAGTATTAAAAGACAATTTACCATTATCTAGATTACGATTTTTTGCCTGTTCTTCTTTTGGGGTATTGAGCGATCGCCCCCGCGATCTCGATCCTCGTCCCAACCGTTACGTTCCTGATGATGGCAGTTCTGCTGAATTTAACACCTACCTACGAGATATCACTGCATGGAAACCCTTTGGTTTAATTTCTCCAATTTATTGGCTCAGTACGGGGAGTGTATTTCATGACGAATGCCTCTAACCTCCCTCTGGATTTACCAAGTAGTCAGGATATCCGCATTATCGGCCCTCGTAGTTCCGGCAAAACCACCTTCATGGCTGCCCTAGCTTATTCGCCTAACGCCGATCCTAACAGTCCCATTCAATCAGTTGACCCTTACGACGACGCAGCTAGGGAGTTAACCGACATGGCTAGGGACATCCTTGCAGATGGTAGAGAATTAGCATCAACAGATGGCGGTGACAATGCTGATTCTCTACCAATTTATACCTTATTAATTACTTTAAAACCCAGATTCTTCAATCATCCCATTGCCGCCGCCAAAAACAAATCGATCAGAATCCAAGTTTCTTGTCGAGAGTACCCTGGAGAAATTATCAAAGATTTACGCAATATTTCCAGTTCCAATTCTTTGTTAGACAGCTACTTAGATGATTGTGCCACTGCTTCCAGCTTACTGCTGCTAATTGATGGTACAGCCAACAAATCTGACAAAGATTATGCCCAAGCCTTAGAAAACCTGCAAAAACAGTTAAGCGATCGATTAAGCCTTGATACTGCCAGATTAAAAAACTACCGCATAGCTGTAGTATTTACCAAATGCGAACAAGCCCAAGTGCGAGTTTATTGGAAAAATATCAACAATTTTCTCAACTGGAAATTTCCAGAAGTTCAAACTGTTGTCAACAAATGGCGTAGCCTTTGGGGCTGTTCAACCAATTACTTTTTCTGTTCTGCTTTTGGCACTAAAGGCATAAATCCTCAACCTAACTTCAAACTTCGGAATAGAGACAAAAACGGTGTTTATGGAGTAATTGATAACCCAAAAGTATGGCGGCCTTTAGGCTTAGTTGCCCCCTTGTATTGGATACAAACTGGTCAAGAAGACCCGCGATTGAAAATTTAGAAATGTAGAAGGAGCATGTGATTATATGTCAGATACTATTGAAGTTTATCAATTTTCGAGAAATTTTGATAACCCCCATCCTTCAGCACAGCATAATCATCGTTGGGTGTCGGGTGGTAATATCATCGATGCAGAAAAGAAAATTACTCTCTCTAATCGAGAAGTTCCTCAAGAAATTCGCCAAGCAGTACTAGATAGTTACTTTGCCATCAATGATAGCTATCCACCAGCAGAAAATGATTTTGCTTTAATAGCTAGAGAAATAGGCGATCGATATGCAGTTTTAGCAGTAGCTAATGGGCAAATAGATGACCGCGATCGCCCCACTATAGGCTATAAATATTTTTGGTTAGAAACAACAGATACAGATGTCGATCGTATCGGTACTTTAATTTATTGGTGGCGCGATGATGTCAAATATAAGTTTGATATGGAAGAATTGAATTCAGCATTAAATCCAGAAAAATATCACGCTCAAATTCAGAATAAAACAAATTTTACTGAACATTGGTTGGAGACAATTAAAGAAACAGTAAATAACTTTAAACAGATTCCTTGTATCGGTGTAGTTACAAAAGAAGATTGGGAAGGTATTCCTTCTTACATCAAACTACATTACCTTGCTTTTGGTCTTAGTATTCGCTCTGATAATTTAAATACTTGGGCTTGGAATGTTCATAAATTATCCTCTCCAGAGACTTTTCTTTATATATGGTATTCGACCCAAGCAGATATTCCTGCTAACCTTTATAAATATCCATTATCAAGCAAGATAATTTTCACTCCTAAAAGTTCTAAGGTATCTAAATTAGAACCCGATCCCCAACCGACAAACGAAAATCAAAAGAGCATTCCACCTGATACAGAAAACACAGATCCTGTTGAAACCGAAAATCCTGAAACTTCTAATACTTCTAATTTAGATAACTTAGAATCCAATTTCCAATGGAAAAATCAAAATCAAAATACTCCTCCACATGACACCGAAAATCAAAATCCTGATGAAACAAAAAATTCTGATACATCTAATAATTCCAATTCAGATAATTCAGAAAAATATTCCCAATCGAAAAACCAAAATCAAAATACTCCTCCACATGACACCGAAAATCAAAATCCTGATGAACCGAAAAATCGTGTTCAGCCACCAGTTCAAAAAATTAAAAGTTGTTTAACAGAACTAGCAAGATCGTTTCATACTAGAAATCAACTTGATGTTAACAAAGCCGAAGAATTATTTGGATATTTAGCTGACTATCCGAATGTAAATTGGTCTGTTTTTATAGACGAAACCACTCTCAAAACACGTGTTAACCAGAGCGAAATTTATAGAGCAGAAATATATTTAATTATTGATGATGACAAGCAAAAGTGGCTAATAGAACTGTTGAGATCAATCCATGTTGAAAAGAAACCGTTATCTTTTTGGGATTCTTTGACATATCCGATCAAAAATTTACTAAATCAACCACCAGATAACAACAACATTTTCCTCTTGCTTGAATTTCAAAATCAGTTGTTAAAAGAGAGTTCTAAGTATGATTTTCAAGTCCACAAGCGACTTCAGGAATCTATATACTATGGTATTACTTTTTTCTTGAGAAGTTTAGTAAATCTTAATTTCAATGACCCCAACGACCAAAAGATAGCTCAACAAATTAATTACTTGCTAACCGAGCATCAAAGCATTTGGAGTGAATACTTTCAAGAATATGCATATTTGGTAGCAAAAAAAGTTTTTTATCAGCCCAACATTGATATCAGTGCTAATAACTCAGTTAAAAAATTCTGCGAAACAATTGTCGCAATACTTGAAGACATTCAAAATAAAAAACTTGATTTACATAGTCGGAATAGATTATACAGTAAATACAAACCTTTAGCTCTGATTTTCAATAAGATAAATAGAACAGATTTAGCAGAATTATTTTATCGCATCAGTGGAAGTCAAGTCCCTAAAGAACTTCTTGGTAAAATACCTCCAGAATTCAAAACAAAAATATTTCCTACAAATTACACTCCTACTCCACCGTCACCACCACCAAATATAATTCGTATTATTATAGGTATTTTCTTATTTGTCGCTGTTCCTGTAATTTACGTTGCTATCTATAGTAAAATATTTCACTCAATCGGCTATCCTCAAGTATCATGTGACCAAGCAGGAAACTGGCTCGTTGATTATCCAACATTTGAATCTTGTTACAGAAATGCAGAGGGATATCAGAAAAATATAGTAATCAAAGATTACATGCCAGATCAAACTAACATACCATATGAAAATCAAGAAAAACAAAAACAAAAAGCTAAAGAATTTATTGATGGAACTCCTAAAGGAAATGAAAGTGAATTTAAAAGAAGAATGGCAAAATTACAAGAATGTCAAAAAGGTAAGGCTACTGAGTATGGTAATTGCTTAGACAATAAACAACAATCTACGACTCAACTTACTCCTAATTCTGGTGAAACAAAAAATAAAAATGAATGTTCGCTCAACAGTCGTGAGCAAGTTAAGAATTGTAATAATGAACAGTTTGAAGAAATAATAAAACAAGCAGGATTTATCAATATTGATAATGAATATGTTCAACCATTAAAGCAATATTTAGAAAATACAGCCCAGGATGAAAATTTTGAATATAAAAAAAACAAATCATTACAATGCTTTGAAAACTCTCCTTATCAAGAAACTACTAAATTCCAAAAATGCTTAAAACAATCACAAAAAGAATCAGTAGAAGAATTAAAAAAAACCGCTATAAAAATGCACGCCGAAATTATCAAATATTTTCCAGTTAAACCAAATCAAAATAATCAAACCAAGACTAATTAAATCATGAAAATATGAGCTTAACAATTAGAGCAATTTTGTATTCTATATGTGGAGTGATTTCTGCTCTTTTAGGCTGGAGTATTAGCCAGATTTTATGGCTAGATATAGGCAGTAATTTTGTTCAGTTTTTACCTAGAAATCTGAATATTCCTCCATATCTAATTTTATTCATGATTATCACTCCCTGCATAACTAGTGGAATGATAATTGCAGAGGTTTTTTTAAGTAACCCGACTCGTTATCAAGCTAATTGGCGAGTGATTTCACGAACATCTTTAAAAAGAGTATTCATCATTGGTGCATTCTTGGGTTTACAACTAACTGGTCTCAATTGGTTGCTGTTAGCAAGTAACTGGCCTGGTGTGCTGGTACGAATTATTTCTTGGATGGTAATTGGGGCTTTTGCTGGTTTGGCTGAAAGTGTCAGTTGGAGTTGGCGGAGTATCGATGGTAAGGGTAGTCAAGTGACTCAACGCATTGTCCGCAGTTCTCTATCCGGCGCAGGTGCTGGACTTTTAGCGGCTATCCTCAGCGAAGTTGTAAATCAAGCTTTAGGTCAATATCGAGATGTTTTTGGATTTTTATTGTTTGGGGCTGTGTTGGGATGGGCTTTGTGTTTTGCTGGTATTCCTAATTATCGGGTAGCTTTAAGGGCTGGTCATGGGTTTGAAGCAGTAAAACCGCAAACACGTCGCCCGACTACTCTGATAGGAACTCAGGCAAATTTGAGTACAACACGTACACAAATATTTAACCCTACTTTAAATAATTCATCTTTAAAGTTTATTCCTGATGGGAATTACAAAAATATTGAAGAGGGTTTATCAATTCAATTACCAACATACACCAAAATACCATTAATTATTGGCTCTGCTAATGATGTTGATATTTATATCCCCCATTTATCACAACAATGTTTAGCGTTAGAAGTGAATTTTGGCACTGTACAAATTAGTTGTTTGGCTGAAGGTTTTGTCAAAATTCAAAATAATTTCTTGTCAGCTACCAGAAAGGTAACTTTAAGACATAATCAAATTATCACTCTTTACCATGAAGATAATCAAGAAAAATTCTACCGTTTCGTTTTCTACGATCGCCTGCTTGACCCCCAAGCTTAAATTAGCTATTCTGACGTTATTATTCGGTTTATTACCTTTACCTGCATTCGCTAATTACAAAGTTCAGGTTTCCCCTCGTCCTGGGGGAGAAATTATCACTTTAAAGGTTCAAGTTCTCGATGAGAATAATGTTCCTATTGAAGATTTACGAAGGTCAGATTTTAAAATTGAAGCGGCTAAAGTTAATCAAACTTTGTCAGTTATTAATAGAATGGGACTAATCCCACCAGGAGAACAATTAAAACCTGAACCTGCTTATGTGGTGATTCTCCTCGATATGAGTGGGAGTATGCAAGAAGAAGATGATAATAAAGTAAAAAAAATAGATGGCGCTATTAGTGCAATTAGAGAGTATGTCAAGCTAGTTAAAGATAATAATTTGCCTGTAAGTATTGCTTTAGTACCATTTGGCGAAGGAAATATTAGCAAGTGTAACTATGAAGTAAATCAACAAATTATTGCCAAAAGTTTTTTATTAGCTAACGACCAAGAATTAGAACAGAAAATTACAGATTTATCTCAGTCTTCAACTTGTTCTGCAACAAATTTATACGATCCTTTAAAAGCTGCTGTTCAGTATTTAGGAAAGCCAGATCAATTTGTTCAAACAGGAAATAATAGTGAGTTGGATGCAAATACAGATACACCCGAAATTCCTCCCAAAGTGGCTGTAATTTTATTATCTGATGGCTACCATAATGTGAATCGAGACAGTGAAAAGAGACAATTTGCAGAAGTAGAAAAAGTGCTAAAGGAAAACTCGGCGGTGAGAGTTTATACTTTGGGCTATGGTGAATCTTTGCAACATTTACGCGATCGCGCCGAAAATTGTGATATTACTAATTACCAATTAACTCAAAACAACGCAGTTGATTTAATTAGCAAATGTCAGTTATCTGGAAAGAGTATTACTAATTTTATTGTCGATCGACCACGATTAAAACAAATAGCAGAATTAGGCGGAGGTATTAGCCAATTTCCTGATAATGCAACTGACGCTGTTAAAAGTTTGGAAACTTTTTTTAAAGCTTTAAGAGAATATGAATTGCAATATAAACAACCAGGTGCAGAACCAGGAGAACTATATCAAGTCAAAGTGACTGTTAATTCTCCTAATCGAAAAATTGATGTCAGTTCGGAACCAGAACCTTTCAGAATACCGAACTTCTCTACAGAACTACCATTAATTCCCGATCGCCTGATTATCCTCACTTTAACTTTAGCAGGATTAGGAGGCACTTTATGGTGGTTTAAAGGTTGGAGCGAACAACTTAAAAAAGAGGCTGAACGCTGGTTGTAAGGCAGAATTCAGAAGTCAGAATTTAGAGGATGTTTTAAAAGTCCTCTAGTCGGTAGTAAAACGTTTTAGATCCCCCTAAATCCACGCCAGTTGCTCATGGGGGAAACCCCCAAGACCGCACTGGCTCCCCTTAAAAAAGGGGGACTTTGATTCCGGTTCCCCCCTTTTTAAGGGGGGTTAGGGGGGATCAACAAGTGCCTAAAATTACAGCAAACCACTTTTAAAATATCCTCTTAAAAGTCAGAATTTTGAATAATGACTGCGGTGCAAAGGAATAAAATTATGTCAGAATATACTGTAGTTGTGAGGATTCTGCAAGCTGGAAATAAAGAAATTAATTATTCTATTCATCTGAATGGACTAAATGAAAATTATCCAGATGACTATTTTCGCCACGAAAATCATCGTTTAGCTATCAGTCAAGCTATTGAACAACAATCAGCCATAAAAGTTAGTCCAGCTAACTTAAATTCAATTATTGCTACGTGGATTTTAGATATTAAATCTGGTTTACATCGAACTATAGTTACTTTAGATTTACCGCCAGATCTATCTTCAAATCTACCAAATATTACAACTTCAGTTACTAATAATATCACCTTATCTGCCAAGCAATCTACTCGACAAGCATTAACACCAACCTCTGTAGCGGAAACTCCTAAAAACACTACTAGTGAACCTGTTAATTCTACTACTAATATTCCAAAGATAAGTAGTGCAAATAATTCTGAAAAATCAAAAGAATCACCTCCAGATATTCGCGCAGATACTAACAAAGCTGATTTTTAGAAAGAATTCAGGAGTCAGTAGTCAGGAGTCAGAATTCAGGAGTCTGAATTCAGAATTCAGGAGTCAGGAGTCAGAATTTAATTTTGGATGACTTAAATGAATAGATGCTGAAACATCGCACTAAAATTTTCATTTTTGCCTGCAAAATAATTGGTGACGAGTTAAATTATCCACCATATTGATTCTGACTCCTAATTCACTACAGACGCGATGAATCGCGTCTCTACCAATCCCTAACTCCTAACTCCCAACTCCCAACTCCCAACTCCTTCTCCAAGCCGAATATGCAAACTGAACTTCCGTATAATAAATGCAAGCAAGAATTACAAGATTTGTTGCGATCGCGTTATCCGTTGATTTTTCTCCGTTCATCGGAAGAAAGTCGCGCTATTCGTTGTACAATAGAAGCTCATCTAGCAATTCTGAATACTGAAGATATTCAAGATGGAGAGTTAGTACAGTGGAGTACTAGCCAAGGCTTTCAACAAAGAATAGAAACGCCAGCAACTACTGGTCAAGCTCAATGGCAACGACTGGCTAATCCACCAGAGCGCAGTCATAACCCAATATTACAAGCATTAGACACCTTAGAACATCGTTTACAGGAACCAGTAGCTAAAAATCTCAACCGACAACATACTTATTTATTACCTGATTGGTCTGTATTGTTGGGTAATGATGACCATTTAATAGTACGAAGACTCAAAGAATTAGTAATAGCGATCGACCAAAAAAGACCTTTAACCAGAATGTCTTTAATTATTATTGGCTCAGATTGGATAATTCCCACAAGTCTTCGCAATATAGTTCATATTATAGATTTACCTTTACCTGTAGAAGAAGAACTTTATGATAATGTTTTTAGTGTCGCTGTTGAAAAATATGGTTTAGCAGAAGCCGACGCTTGGAGATTAGCAGAACAAGCTCAAGGTATACCCTTACAAGCAGCTATTCAATGTGCAAAATTATCCACTATTCGTAATCTTTGGTCTTACCCAGAAGCAGTTGGAGAATTATTATTGCAAACTAAAAAGCAAGAGATTAGAAAAACAGGAGTTTTAGAATATTATGCTCCTCACGGTCAGGGTTTGAAAGATGTCGGAGGGTTAAACAAAGTTAAAGAATGGATATATAGCCGTGAGCTTTGGTTTACACAGGATTCTCAGCCAGAATTACGTCCTCGTGCTATTTTACTAGAAGGCTTTCCTGGTTGTGGTAAAACTTTTATTGCCAGAGCGATCGCTCAAGAATGGCGTGTACCCCTAATTAATTTTGAAATTGCTCCATTTCAAGCACTTAGAGCAATTGAAGCTTCAGCTCCCAACATCCTGTTTATGGATGAAATTGAAAAAGCATTTGCTGGCGTTGGTAGTGATAGTTCAGGAGTTAGTATTAGACAGTTTGGTACATTTCTCTCTTGGTTAAATGACCACGAATACCCAATTTTTTTTATAGCAACTTGCAACGATCGCGAAAAACTACCTCCAGAATTATTTCGGGCTGGTCGTTTTGATGAAATTTTTATAGTTATGCCACCCAACACAGAAGAAAGATTTCAAATTTTGCAAAAGCGTATTAGTGCTTATAAATTACCACCAACCCCATCAACCACATTAGAGTATTTAGTAGAGAAGACAGCAGGGTATTCAGGAGCAGAATTGGATAAATTAGTCAGAGAAGCAATTTATATAGCTGAATATGGCCACTTACCAACTAAAACTCACTGGGAAAATGCTTTAAATCAAATTAACCCTCAATATCGCACTCCCAACATGCAACAACTGTTGAGTAAATATTTGAAGTTAATCCAAAGTGGTGGTGGTAAAAGCGCATCAGTATTGGAAATAGGTTTTTTAGAAAATCTGATTCCTGGATCTTGAAAAAAAATACAGAATTCTGAATTCTTCTTTATTCATAACAAGCCTTCCGATTCTGCAAATTTACGCAAACGTGGTAGACACTGGCGCTGATAAAAACTGCTCAATGTCGGAATTGACAGCCCAAATTCCTCAGACAACTCTCTCCAGCTAACTTCCGGGGGTAGACGTTTGAGAATTAACACCTGACAATTCACATCTGGACGCCCTTTGATGTAAGTACGGCGCAATTCCCCATCAGAGTCTGTCTTCGCCCAATTCTCCAAGTCTTCCAGAATTGGAGGTGCTTGAGGGGAAGCCGGCAGGTTATCAACAGGATCGAAGGTTTCACTGGTTCCGCCAGATATAGACTGACGAATTTTCAGAGGGACAGTTGTGGCTTGTTCGCGGTTTTGATTCAGATAAAAGTCTTGTAGTCTCCGTTTTAGGTAAGCATTCAGCCAGGTGATGACAGTACCATAATCGGGGTCATATTTTTGACCAGTCAAACCTTCACAAACATTACGGCAGAAATACAACCAAGTTTGTTGTAGTGCGTCTTGATAGTAGGGAGTACTTTCCCTCCAGAGTCTACTTGCTGTCAAACGAATAATTTGTGTGAGCAGCTTTTGACGCTGAGGGCTTCCAGGTGGATATCCACAGGCTTCGGTAACTAAGCGGCGTAGCTGTTCATCGAATTGAACCATGACAATCTTGAAGAACAAAGCAAGAATATCTTAGTATTGCCTATAACAACACCTTAGAAAATTACCTTTCATAAAAAACCTCACGGGAGCTTTTCCTCCCAGTGGCTTTTAGCCGTGAATTCCTTGGCTTTGCGAATAAATAAGCCAAGGGAAATTTATTCAGCCAGGGGAGCGTGATATCATGTCCAGCAAATTACTACTTATGGTATGTCATTGCGTTGGCGGAACGCCTTCCCGTAGGGTACGCAACGAAGTGGAACAAAGCAATCACAAGGCCTGGAGCGATTGCTTCTCTAAGAGACGCTACGCAAACACTTCGTACCCTTCTCTGTGAGACGCTACCGCAAACGAATTCTCCAAAGGAGTACGCAATTGACTTGTGTTCAACCGGACATGATCTCAATCCCTAAAATTAAGAAACGGAGATTGTTTCCTGGAATTTAGGTACATAGGCTCTGTAAACATTACCCCAGAATGTATCCCAATTGTTTTTAGCTTTCTGGTAACCAGCAGCTAAATCACTCACGCAAGAAGGATCGGCATCTGCTACTTCATTAATTCCCTGTCTCACCAGTTTGCGATGAGTAACATCAGCATCACCAACATGGATATTCCAAAATTCCCAGTCAATAATTTTTTTATTATCTTTAATGTAAGGATTCTTGATTAAATTTTTATACATATTAGTTAGATAAATCTGACAAAGGCATTCTCCTCCCATGCCACACAAACCAATAGTATAAGCTGCTGATTTATTTAGAGTTAGTTGCTTAATCTCATTAAGCAAAATATTATTTTCTTGATTAATTGAACTTTCCAATACATCCTCGCCAATATTAATACTAAGGAGGAAATCATCAAATAGTTTTAGGTGTGTCAGCCTGTGATCTCCTTCTCCCAACTCTTCTGCTAAAATTTGTGCTAGTAAACTTTTCATCTTGCCGTAGGGAAGTTTGGAAACTAAAACACTCAGATTATCAGGGTACTCTTTAATAAAATACCGATATTGGAGGCATATGTTCTGTAGAGTATCTAATGAAGCAACTTGTAAATAATGTAGCTTCTCATCGACCAGATACTCAGTTTCCAATCGAGTATCATCTGCAATCATCCAAAAATCATCACGTGTAATCATTATAACCTCTTAATAATAAAAAAAATTTGATTTTGCGGTGAATACTTACATAATCATACTGAATAATACTGAGTTCTTCACGAAGATTATGCTAACTTCTCATAAAGAATACGTAAATAATTATGCGTATGTAGCTTGGGTTTTAGATACTCGTAATTATACTTAAATCTGAGGATAGAATATCAGTCAATACAGTTCAGTCAAATAGCTTTTCAGAAAAAAATAGTGGATGTAACTCAGTTAGTCAAAGTTTCAATTATTCTTTTGCTGTTGGCTACAGGTGTAGCTCTCCTTTCCCGGCGCTTGAGAATTCCTTATGTCACCGGTTTAGTATTGGCAGGTTTACCAATCACTGAATTGTTGTCTCGTCCCATAGGTTTAAATCCTTCCCTGGTTTTAAATCTTTTCCTGCCAATTCTCATTTTTGAAGCTGGTATTAATACGGATGTCAGCCGCCTACGCAGCACTTTTAAACCAATTGCCCTACTAGCTGGGCCTGGGGCTGTGCTTTCTAGTGGGATTATTGCCGTCCTCTTGAAATTTGGGCTGGGACTAAGTTGGATACCTGCCTTATTTGTCGGAGTAATTTTGGCAAACACTGATACAGTTTCCATGATTGCCGTCTTTAAGGAAATACCAGTACCTTCGAGGCTTTCCACCATTGTTGAAGGAGAAACCTTATTTAACGATGCCGCTGCTTTAGTTTCCTTCAACCTGATTTCCCAAGTATATTCCACAGGTTCACTTACCTTATTAGAGGGAATTGGACAACTGCTGTTGATTTCTCTAGGAGGCTGCCTCGTCGGCTTAGTTTTGGGCTACTTAAGCATACCTGTGTTCGCTCGTTTAGACGATCCCCTCAGCAGTCTTTTATTAACAGTTGCAGTTGCTTTAGGAACTTTTCAGGTAGGGCAATCTCTGGGCGTGTCTGGTGCTGTGGCTGTGGTTGTAGCTGGATTAATTTTTGGGAACTTTGGGCTTTCTCGCAATACTTCTGCTTCTAGTCGCATCACATTGTTGAGTTTTTGGGAATATGCCAGTTTTAGCGTCAACACCTTTATTTTTTTATTGATTGGTGTAGAAATAGACCTGGGAATACTCTGGAAAACTTTACCCGCAATTCTATTTGCAGTTTTAGCTTATCAAATCGGGCGACTGCTTACAGTCTATCCACTACTAGCAGGGATTCGTTGGTTTGACCGCCCAATTCCACTGCGCTGGCAACATTTACTGTTTTTAGGCAATATTAAAGGTTCACTCTCAATGGCTTTGGCTTTGAGTTTACCCACCACACTCCCAGGACGAGAAATCCTGATTGCTTTAGTTTTTGGCAGTGTGTTGGTGTCATTAGTAGGACAAGGTTTGAGTTTGCCTTGGGTAGTAAAACGCTTAAAATTATCTCAATTTTCAGAAGCTCAGCAACAGATTGAAGAATTGCAAGCGCAGTTGATGATGAGTAAAGCAGCGCAAGATGAATTAGATAATCTTTTGAAATCAGGAGTGTTGCCAAAAGCCGTCTATGAAGAAATGCGTTCAGCTTATCAGGTGCGAATCGCCAAAGCCGAAAAAGCACTGCGGGAATTTTATAATCGTCGTCCTGAAGAGTTAGAAGCCAAAAATGGCGAACTCAGTAAACTGGATGCTATCCGCCGCCGTTTACTCCTGGCAGAAAAAGGAGCGTTAAATGAGGCATTCCGAAAGCGAATTCTTTCAGAAGAAATTGTGCAAGGGCGAATACGAATTATTGACGAACAGTTACTGAAACTTGAGGATGATTAATTATTGGGCATTGGGCAAACAGGGCATGGGGCATTGGGCATTGGGCATGGGGCATTGAAAGTGTGGGGAGTGTGGGGAAAAGATTTCTTCCCCATCCTCCCACACCTCCCTCATCTCCCTCATCCCCCCTATTCCCTACTCCCTACTCCCCACTCCCGACTCCCAGCATACGACGCAGATAATTTTAAATAGATTGAATCTTTCTTTATTTTGAGAGCGATCGCTTTTCGTTTTTTTGATTTTTAATAACTCTACCAGTACTGATAAAAGAAATTCCTTGCTGAAAATCAGTACCAATCATCACTGCTTCTACTACAGGTGCAGATATTTCTGTTTGTGCTACCCACTCAACAATAAAGTTTGCTCCTAAGCCTCCACTAGTGTCGTTTCTATTAATAAAAAAATCTGTGGAAGCGAGGGCATCAATTTGAATGGGACGCTCTAAATATTGCTTGACTAATTTTCCATCTGAGTTATAGTAGCGCACAGAAGTCACTACCATCGGATTTGTTAAATCTGTATTCCGAATACTCAAGGTAATTGCTAACTCAAAATTTTCCTGCCGATTGTGATGATAAATATGTGAATAGACAGGAACATAGATAGTTTCACCTATTGCAATCTGGAAGTTTTTATCGAGATTTACTATCTTTTGAGATGTGCTTGTTTGAGCAGTGTTGGGTTTTGATTCTGATGGAATTTCTATTGATTGACAAGACGTAAGAAAAATAATAATGATTGCCAGATAAACATGGGGATACAGCTTCATCAAAACTATTGACCAAATAATTACTAATTCATATATAGCGCTTCTCAATTGGGTAAAATACGGCCGTTCGTAGGGGCGCACAGCTGTGCGCCCCTACAGCGTATTGCATCCAAACGAGAATCGCTATATTAAGGCTTTGGTGCGTTACGGCTGACGCCTAACACACCCTACATATACTTAGATTTTTTCATAAATCAAATCGGATTCCTATATTAATTATCAATTATGAATTATGTTGACACCAATTAAGTAGAAGACAGTTTTTTAGGATGCGTTATCGAAGTTAGTTATAACGCACTGAAAATCGAGGATGATGGCGTATCCTCAGCGCGATCGCTCAATAATCACCTTAGTTTAAATCCTCTAATTGCCACCGCAGTGCCCTTTTAGCTTTGATCAGTGCGATCGCAGCTTTGGCATTTTCGTCTAATACCCATTCTGGAAACACTGCCACAATTTCTTCAATCTTTTCTAGAGGATACCACCAACTCTCCGTTTCCCGATGAAAACGCCATCCCTCTATCGACCTGGCTTTAATTTGAAAACTGCCTCTTGGATCGTAGGGTCCAATCACCACGACTGCATTATAGTCCTGACGAATTTCAATGCGTTTATCTGGCTTTTGTGCATCTAGTTGACGAGCATATTGCAACACCTTTTGCACAAATACCTCTGGCACACGAATGGATTTAGTAGGTAAATGCTGCCATTTTGGAAGATAAGGAATTAAATTTGCAGTGTTGCCGCGTTTATTCACCATTTTTCTCTCTGTAATTTTTAATTTATCAGCTTTTTGTCGCTAATTTTACTGATTGCTAACAGAGAAATATCGTAAATAGCCTCTATCTTGGGAAATATATACTGAGAAAACTTTTATATTAGCGCGAAGCCCTGGAAGTGACCGATCTTTGTAAATTAGCTAGAGCGCGATTGTAATCTAAGATAGCTGTGACTCGATTTCCTTCTGCTCTTGTGAGGTCGTTTTCCGCAGCAATTACCTCTGTTTGAGTCCCCACACCAGCTTGGAATCTCAACCTGGCTAAATCTAGAGCCTGGGTAGCTTGATTTAAAGCCACACTAGAAGTTTGCACATTATTTAAATTTGATTGTAATTGAGAGTAGTATTGTTCTACATCAAAGCGAATTTGGTCGCGCTGGCTAGCGAATTGCACTTCGGCGATGGCAATATTAGCTTTTGATTGAGCCGCACGAGCTTTTGCTGCTCCTCCATCAAACAAATTTAAACTTGCTTGCAGTCCCACAGAATAGCTATCACTAGAACTAACGCCATCATTAAAGCGATCGCGCACGCTGTAGCTACCTGCTAAACTAATCTGCGGCCCCAGTTGTGAAAGTGCCTGTCGTCGCTGTTGCTCGCTAATATTACGTTGTGCTAATTGCTGTTGCAACTCTGGACGATTTTGAAAAGCTTGGATAATCGTTTCTTCCAGTGTTGGCTGCCAAAGACCTGCCAATTGTACAGCATCTGACGCAGTGATATTAGCTGACTGTGCCAAACTTAACACCGTTGCCAATTGCCGACGAGCGATTTGTTGCTGGGAAATAGCATTAGTTAGTTGTTGTTGAGCATTTGCTAAATTTACCTGAGCTTGCAGAACATCAAACCCCGTACCCACTCCAGCATTTTCCCTAGCTTGAGTATCCCGCAAACTGGCCTCAGCATTATCCACAGCAGACTGATTAATTCTCACTTGTTCATCTGCTTGTTGCAAATCATAATATTGAGTCGTGACATTCAGCTGAATTTCCAAAGATCTGCTTTCAACATCTAATTCATCTATCCGTAACTGTTCTTCAGCTGCTCGGATAGTAGCTTGTCGGTTACCAGAAGTATACAAATCATAATTCAGTTGTGCTGAACCATTAAAAGAAGTACTAGCTTGAGATGAATTCCCATTAAAACCGTTACCACTGTTGGTCACATTTCCATTGATTCCAGCAGTAGGAAATAAAACCGCTTGAGACTCGCGCAATGCTGAACGACTGCGTTCTAATTCTAAGATAGCTATTTGTAAATCTCGATTATTGCGTTGTGCTAATTCCAAAGCTTGTGCCAAACTAATTGACACAGTTTGCCGAACCCTCACTTCCTCCGGTTTAGTAGGAAATTGTAGGGGATTGGGATTGGGATTGAGAGAATCAGGAACCTGTGAATAACTTGAGGAATTTTCTGTTTTTGGCGGAGTTGTTGCACTTGCCAAAGTTGGAAAAAAAATAGCGATTGCTAAGACAATCCAGGTAGAATTTATGCACCAAAAAGTCAAATTCATATTTGTAATGTGAATGGGGAATGGGGAGTAGGGAGTAGGGGGGATGAGGGGGATGAGGGGGATGAGGGGGATGAGGGAGTGTGGGGAGTGTGGGGAGTGTGGGGAGAGAGGGGGAAAATATTTGTTCTCCATCCTCCCACACCGGACACACTCCTAACTCCTAACTCCTAACTCCTAACTCCTAACTCCTAACTCCTAACTCCTAACTCCCAATTCCCCATGCCCAATGCCCTAACCTACTATCAAACCATCTTGAACTCGGATAATTCTTTTGGTTTGAGCAGCGATATCTGGTTCGTGAGTGACAATTACAATTGTGATGCCTTGGTGATTCAGTTCTGTCAATAAATTCATCACTTCATGAGAGGTTTCAGTATCTAATGCGCCTGTTGGTTCATCTGCTAAAACTAATGCAGGTCGGTTAACTAAAGCACGAGCAATAGCTACCCGTTGTTGTTGTCCGCCAGAGAGTTGACTTGGACGGTTAGAAATGCGTCCTCCTAATCCTACTTTTTCTAATGCTTCTAATGCCCTTTCGCGGCGTTTTGGTTTGGGTAAGTTAGCATAAACCATTGGCAACATCACATTTTCTAATGCTGTGGCTCGTGCCAATAAATTAAATTGTTGGAAAACAAAACCTATCCTTTGATTGCGAATATAAGCTAATTCATCATCATCAAACGTTGTCAGATTTCTACCTTCAAAAATATAGTCTCCGGTTGTGGGTCGATCCAGACATCCCAAAATATTCATCAGTGTAGATTTACCTGAACCTGACGCACCCATAATGGAGACATATTCTCCTTCTTCAATGGAGAGTTGAATACCTTTGAGTATGGGAACATTGATTTCTCCCAAATGGTAGGTTTTAGTAATGGATTCCATCCAAATCATAGTTGGCATATTGATTTTTAATTAAAAAATAGTTGCTAATCGGTTATTAATTTAATCACTACGTAAAGCGGCAATTGGATCTAGTTTCGATGCGTTCCGTGCAGGAATAACTCCAGCAAGTAAACCAACAGTTATTGAAAGCCCAAATCCAGCAATGATTGATAATAAAGAAATTACAAATGGAAACTTAAAAATATTTGCAGCTCCATAAGCGATCGCAATCCCACTGACCATGCCAATACTTCCCCCAGCAATGGAAATGACGATCGCCTCTGCTAAAAATTGATTGAGGATTGCTGAGTTGGTGGCACCTACGGCTTTGCGAATGCCGATTTCCCGCGTGCGTTCGACTACGGAAACTAACATGATGTTAGCAATACCAATGCCGCCGACTACTAAGGAAATGCCGGCGATCGCCACTACCATGACTGTAAATAAACCCACAACATTAGTGAAGGTACTAACAATATCAGCTTGGTTGGTGAGTCGAAAATCATCTGCTTGGGGTGGATAAATATTATGCCGCAGACGCAATAAATTGGTGACTTGAAATTGAGCCGCTTCTAAATCTTCTTGATTAGCAGATTTGACTAAAATTCCGGTTACAGAAACGCCTACCAAAGCATTGTTACCAACTAGTCTTGCTGACATACTAGTTAGAGGAATGAAAATTTGGTCATCTCTATCCATTGGCCCTTGAGAACCTTTAGGTTCCATAATGCCGATGACTTCGTAAGCTTCTCCTTGAATGCGAATTCTCTGGCCGATAACATTGCTACTTTGTCCAAAGAGTGTGCGTTGGACTGTGGGGCCAAGAACGGCAACTTGGACGGCGCTATTTAGTTCTTCTTCAGTAAAATATCTTCCTTGCTGGGGGTGAGTATTTCTCACTTCTGGATAGTTTAAATCTGTACCATAAATTGTGGTTGAGGTGTTCTGTCCTGCATAAACAACTTGGGCACTTCGTTGTAGGTATGCAGAAACAAATTGAACCGATGGGGCTTCTTTGGCGATCGCTTTGGCATCTTCCCAAGTTAATGTACTGCTAGAACCGATTCCTTGTCGCACATTCCCGCTTCTAGCTGCACCAGCTAAGATTTGTAGCACATCTGTACCCAATGCTTGAATCTGTTGTTCGACTCCCTTTTGCACGCCTTGACCAACAGAGGTAATGGCAATTACTGAAGAAATGCCAATAATTACGCCCAACATAGTTAGTCCGGTGCGTAATTTATTACTCCACAGCGTTTCCACTGCCATTGACAATATTTCTAACAATGGCACTGCGCGGCTATTCTTTACTTTATAGAAACCCTTAAATATCTTAAACATAAGGTTGTATTTAGAACTAAATTTAAGGGGAACCACCCCGTGAACGGCCTCCTCTTCCACCGCCGCCACCTCCACCACCTCCTCCTCCGAGGCCTGGAAAAACTCCTCCTCGTGGTGTTGATTGGGGACGCGCTCCTGGTGGGAAACTCAGCAATACTCTTTCGTTTCCTGTTAATCCAGACTTAACTTCAGTGAAGTTATTGGCGGTGACGCCCGTCTCAATGGCAGTGAACACAGGTCTGTTATTGTTTCCTGGGACAAAAACGCCCGTAGCATTTTCTTGCCGGACAACTGAGGCTGTTGGCACTACCAGAGCATTTTTGACTTCACCGACTTGAAAATCTGCTTCTACATTCATCCCAGACCGTAGTAACCTTTGGGGGTCTGCAAGTGACACTCTAACTTCAAAACTGGTAACGTTTTGTACTACTACAGATTGGGCCGCAATTTGCCTGACTTTACCTTCAAAGGTTTTTCCTGGGTAAGCATCCGCCTGAATGGTGACTTTTTGACCAACGCTGATATTGGAAATATTCGTTTCAGCTAAATTGGCGACAATTTCATTGGTGGAAGCCAGAGCCAAGATTGAAGAAGAAGTAGCAGAAGATAGCTCACTACTAGCTGTTGTGGGAGTTACGAAAGCGCCTGGGTCGGCATACTTCTTCGTCACCACGGCATCAAAAGGGGCGCGAATAATTGTATCGTTGATTTGGGCTTGGATATTTTGCAGTGAACCGCGAGCAGATGTTACTTGGGCACGAGCTACGTCTATATCTTCCTGACGCGTTCCGGCTTTGAGGAGTGCTAAAGCTTGTTGTCTTTGTTTGACCACAGCTTGTGCTTGTTCGATATCTTCTTTTCGTGACCCAGCTTTTTGTAGAGCTAGTGCTTGCTGTGCTTCATTCACAGCAGCCTGGGCACTATCCCGATCCGCACGGCTTTGATTTAGAGCTTGCAGAGAAATACCCCGTGCATTGTAAAGTTCTTGATTGCGGCGAAAATCATCTTCCGTTCTGCTCAAATTTGCTTGAGCGCTTTGTAAACGTGCCTGTGCTTGGCCAATATCTTGAGAGCGATTGCCTGCTTGTACCTTTTCCAGATTCGCTTGGGCTTCGTCGAGTTGTGCCTGTGCTTGGGCAATATCCTGGGGGCGATTGCCTGCTTGGGCTTTTTGCAAATTCGCTTGGGCTTGTGCCAATTGTCCCTGAGCAGAAGTGAGTTGTCCCCGCAGGTTGGAATCATCCATGTAAGCCAAAATTTGCCCTTGTTTGACGATATCTCCTTCCTTCGCCAGTAGTGTTTTGAGTACGCCTGAATTTTTAGGGCTGAGGTTGATAGATCGTTCCGGCTTCACCTCTCCGTTTGCTGAAACTTTGATGACTAAATTTTGCCTTTCTACAGGCCTTGTTAGGACTCGTCGTCTAGCTTCTTGACGGGGAACTACCGCTACTTGGTAATAAACTGCGTAACCAATGCCACCCAACAGAGCAACGACGAGCAGCCAAGAAAGCCAATTTTTCTTGCCCTTTTTTTTCTTTACCTCTGGCACCGCAATTGGTGAATCTACAGAGTCTGGTGTATTAAATTGCATATTGATTTTGAGTATAGTAAGGAACGGCTACCGAGCTGTTCTTCACGGCTAAAACTATAGCCTGGTAGCTCCATACTGACAACGATTTTGACTTTTTAGCGTTTAAAGGTTGATTTGCAGTACAAGTCCACTAGGAAGCCTGAAATAACCATCACGTACTCTAACTAGCCTTCTAGCAGGAACAATTTCCCGACTCGGAAGCAGAATATCCCCATTGGGAAGTCTAAAATAACCTTGATTACGTAATCTAACTATGCTCCTAGAAGGAATAATTTGTCCATTAGGATATCTAATGTCACCATTACCAAGTCTGATTACTCTGGTGTAAGGCTGGTTGTCGCGGTTCCAATTGTCCCAGTTTGAGCGATTTCTCACCTCTCTAGGATTAGGTCTACCGTCACGGTTCCAATTGTCCCGGTTTGAGCGATTTCTCACCTCTCCAGGATTAGGTCTGCCGTCACGGTTCCAATTGCCCCGGTTTGGGACAGTTCTGACTTCTACAGAATTGGATCTGCCATCGCGGTTCCAATCCCGATCGCGTTCACCAATAACATAGACTTCCGTTTGGGCACTTGCAGGCGCACTCAAAAGAGTGGGAAGTGCGATCGCCGCAGCAGCTAAGACTATAGATGCACAGGTTTGTTTCAACATGGAATTGACTCCTTTGTGCTTCGATTTTGATGCCAAAATTTTAGACAGTTGTTTGGGATTACAGCAGAATTCAGAATTCAGAATTCAGAATTCAGGATTTGGAAATCAAACAAGCTTAATGTTCAGTGACCAAACCCAAGCTGTCTAACCCACCAAGTTCAAATCCCCTGTAAAATGGTTAGTATTTACCTCATCGTATAAATTCATACATAATAATTATTGATCAAAACGTCCAAACCGATGTATGACCAAAGTCACAAGTAATTCCACACTGGTGTATGACCAAAGTCATCAGTTTTTGTAATTGGGGATGGGGCATGGGGGGGATGAGGGGGATG